>CAIOKE010000139.1 GCA_903858815.1 uncultured Planctomycetaceae bacterium
AATGCTGGCCAGCAGTTCCAGCCGGTCGCGGATCCACAGTTTTCGATGGGAATAATCGCGCCCTGATCGGCGATCAGTGCCGCACAGATGATTGCGGCGGACACAGCGACTGATCAGATGGAAGACCTGCACATCGGTTTCGGAAAAAATCTGTTTGCGGCTGACACGTGGCATGGATTTGCTTCACCAACTGACGGGTTAATCCAGGAACGCGGATTGTTCCGGTTCAAACAAAGATTCCGCGTGCCTGCAGGGCCTTGCGGTTGCGGGTTTAGGTGCATGGCACCTGCTGTTGCAATGTGACGCACACCCTACCAACAGCAGATCCCATTCAGCCCCTTTAAAACCACCGTTCCCGCAGTAATTCAGGCAAACTCTGCTCAATGTAGGAATTGCATGGATCAATCCCCTGTGTGGCCGACTTTAATGATTTCGGGCAATCGGTGAACTTTCCTGTCTCTTTTTTGAAACACTTGGACCTTTATCCCCTCAGACGGATTTTTTTGACATAGGTATTCAGGGTGTTCAGGAAAACTTTAACGCCGCCTCGCATGTTGCGATGCGGATCCTGGGCGCAAGGACACTTCCTGAAGTCTTAATTCAAGAAGCTAAGAAGGAATACCCCGATGATGACACGCGTTTCAGGCCATTCCCCGGCACGGAAAGATCGCGAAGGATTCACCCTCATCGAACTGCTGGTGGTGATCGCGATTATTGCAATCCTTGTTTCATTGCTGTTACCAGCGGTGCAGCAGGCTCGCGAATCTGCTCGCAGAACACAATGCAAAAACAATCTGAAACAGCTTGGCCTCGCTGTTCACAACTTTGAAGGCACCTACAAGAAGTTGCCACCCGGCCAGATTTTTGACTTTGCTGGTTACACCGACTTTACTCAGATGGACAATGTGACGCTGGTCGGCACCATGCCTTATCTGCTGCCATTTCTTGAGCAGGATGCGATGTATCGCCCATTTGCGTCTGCTATGAAAATGGACGCTCGGGATTTTCAGCAGAATTCCCCTGACCCCATGAAGCAGAACTATTACACGTACGCTGCTGTCAATGCAGTAACCGGCGTACAGGTCCCCGGACTGTTGTGCCCCTCTGACAATCCAGCATCCGTCCTGAAACCAGGCTCGACGGACTACACCCTGTGGATGATCCGCACGGCCGGCGGTCCTCGTTATGGTGGGTATGTCATGAACGACGAGAATCCTGACCCAGTTGCCAGCAACCACGGCCTGACAAGCTATATGGGTTGTGCCGGACGTCTGACTGCCACCGCTGACGAACTGGGAATTCCAGCCACCAGCCCTGATTACAAGGCAATCAACGACTATGAAGGACTGTTCCGTATGAACAAGCAGAAGCGGTTCGCGGAAGTGACTGACGGATTGTCCAACACCGTCATGTTCGGTGAAGTGACCGGAGCGTTCATGGACGGTTACAAAGGCACTGGTCGCCTGCGATCATTCTCATGGCTGGTCGGCCCGATGGGCATGCACTATGCCGCAAAGTCCCTCGCCGGAATTTCCTACGGCGGAACCCGGCCAACTCTGGAAGATGCCAAATTCTCCAGTCGCCACGCCGGAATTGTGCAGTATACTCTGGCTGACGGTTCCGTTCGTGCCCTGTCCACCAGCACAGATGCAGACATCCTGCTGCGTCTCGGTGGCGTCGCCGACGGACAGATTGTGTCAGGTCTTGAGTGATCCCTTCAGATTTGAGGTCTACCATGCGATTGACTTTGTGCCTGCTGACCCTTTGCTGCATCTGCTTGCCAGGCTGCACTGCTGACAGTGATGTTCCGGAAGAGCTGCGAGCTCCGCCGGGACAGGCGATCACGCCTGCCGACATGCCCAAGGATGCTCCCAAAGGTGCTGTCCCCGCCGAGGCTCTCTAGTGGTACGGCTGCTCTCAGTCTCAAAGCCCCTGATTCTGGTAAAGAATCAGGGGCTTTTTTCATTGCCCGCTCGTATTTCGGCTTCGCGCAAAATCCTGGACGCGGTGTTGCTGTGCCGTCTGAGTGTTGGTGATTCTTCAACACCAAAAGGCACGGGGGTCAGTGGTTAGTGATCAGTGCACACAGAAGCCCCCCCTCGGGAGGGCGAGGCTCCTTCCGCGCCGACGTCAACTGCCACTACTCAACCGTCGTGGTTCACCCACAACCGATAGGGGTAGGGAGGACCGATTGAGTTCGGCTCCCCCCTCCCTCCGAACCGGACTGGCGGATCTCCCGC
>CAIOKE010000140.1 GCA_903858815.1 uncultured Planctomycetaceae bacterium
GCCGGTGGCGGAGGGGAAATCACTGGAGAGCGGATTACCACCCGCTATCTGCAGGAAGTTGAAGCGATCACCGATGTTTGGGACGAAGTTATTCACCAGTTTGACGTCAAGGAATCCGGTGGAAAGGTCCGTGGCGCCCCCGGTGACCCGAATCTGATCAAAACCATCGACATCGGAGCCACCGGCGGGATTACCTGCGGTGAGCCCACCGATTTCGATTTCGAGCCCTGTGGAGGGCACGGTGTATCCGTCTGTCCACGTTGAGATTTCGGTGACACCCGATGTGAGCATGACGCGGGATTCGAGTGGCTCGGTGCGACGGGCGGTTCGTTGCCTGCGAGCGGTCCCGAAGGGAAGGAACTGGCGGGACGCACCTCTTTTGAAGTGTGCTGTCAGGCGATTCCAGAGTGATTTGGACATAAGTGAACCTGTGTCGCAGTTTATTGCGTAGGTGAATAGCAGGACCGGGTGTTGTGGCAAGCTTGCAGCGCGCACGATCCCCCGAGCACGTAGTGCATGTCGGGCACAGGCTATAACCGCTGATTTGACAAAGCGAAACAGAGGGCGCAGAGCACTGCGCCGATTGCGCGGAATCTGTCGCAGATTTGCCATGGCTGATGCAGCGGCGTCGATATGACGGCGAGTTCAGCCTGAAGATGGCCTGCGATTCAGCAGAAATTGTCGCAGCCTGAGGGAGCCAGTGCGTCCAATCTCAACTGCCAGTCGCTGTACTCCGAGGAACAGCTTTCCGCCTCGGGAGTTGCATTCGACGCTGATGATGTGGTCGAGATTCACCAGCATGGAGCGATCGACATGCATGAATGTCGATTCAGGAAGTATTGTCTGCCATTCCCGCATGGTGCGTCGGACACAGCATGCAATTCCTGAAGACAGGGTCACGCGGGACTGGTGATTCATGGCTTCAATCATCATGATGTCGTGAATGGCAGTTGCGTTTCCGCTGACCGCCAGTGGTACAAGCGAATTTGCGGGGCTGGAATGGTATTCGGCGTCCCCTGGGGAAGATTGCCTGTCGCCTGGCAGGCGTTTCCTGACTCGGTTGAGTGTCGATGTAAGTCGCTCGGCCTGAATGGGTTTCAGCAGATAGTCGACGGCGTCAACATGGAAGGCTTCGATTGCGTGGTTGTCGAAGGCTGTGACGAACACAGTCAGCGGTTTCACAGGTAGTACCTGCAGCAATTCGAAGCCGGTCTGGACACCGAGTTGAATATCGAGGAACAGGAGATCTGGCTGAAGCGACGAGATCAGTTGCCGAGCCTGAGCAATCGTGGAGCAATCACCCACGACAGATGCGTCTGGCTGAAGACTGAGCAGGTATCTGAGTTCCTGGCGACAATGAAACTCGTCGTCTACAATAATGCATCGCACGGTTGTTGTCCGAATTCCCCTGGTTTGACAGGAAATTGAAGTTCGCAAAAGGCGACCGAATCTCTGATCGCAAATTGAAAGTCAGCTTCTCCGTGGTAGATCAGTGCAAGTCTTTCCTGAACATTTGCATGACCAATCCTCAATCCTGCGGGTGGCGTGCCTGAAACTTCTGAGTCGATAGAGTTGACAACTTTTATTCGCATCGTCCCATGGTCCAGCCACGCCTCGAGACGAAGTTCGGGAATATCGGTGCTGCTGGAGCAGTATTTTAACGAGTTTTCGATGAGCGGTTGCAGCAGCATTTCCGGTATAGTGCACGTCAGGGCCTCGGCAGCAACCTGCAGAGTGAATTCCAGCTGGCCACCGAATCGAACCTTTTCAAGGGCGACGATATCTCGCACCAGTGCAATTTCCCGTTGCAGTGTCCAACAAAAACCGGAAGCTGGTTTCAATCGTGCGTGGAGTATTGATGAGAGGTTTTGGATCAGTGCCGGAATCTGTTCTGGACAACTTCGGGACAGACTGGAGATAGCCGTCAGGGAATTCATCAGCATGTGGGGATTCAGCTGGTATCGGAGCGCACTGAGGCGAGCGTCTGCTTCACCTGCCTGAGACAGTGCTGCGTGCAGCTTCAACTGATCGGCAAAACGGCGTCGCTGGAGCAGGGAAAATGTCATGCCGCAGAAGACGATCGGTATGGCAATCATTCGCAATGACTGCGGCGAAAGGAATCGAAGGGTGAATCCATGGAAATGAAGAATCAACAACAAGCCGGGAACATGAGCTAACATGAGCACCATAACGGGCACAAGGTCATGGAACTGCCGATTAGCGCGGTAGCGAAGGCTGATCGTCCAGACGCTGATGGCAGAATCGACAATGCAGACGGCGTTCAGCCACGGAATCAGCGCCGAGTAGGGCAGCCAGATGTGCAGAATTATGTAGAACAGACTTCCGGCAGTGCCGGCCGCAACCAACAACCAATCCAAACGGCTGAAATTGCGAACACCAGCCTCAGACGCAGCGAATGCCAGCATCGCGACTGCCTGCAAAACACAGAACACGCTGCATCCAGTGCGCGGCAGCCAACCAGGGATTTGAAGTCCGCGAAGGGAGAGAACGGTGTCGAACGAGATGCCATAGCCAATCACGAATACTCCACACAGTGCCAACAAAGCCAGAGCAGCGTCTTTGAACAGCACTGCAAGCGTAATAATGACCGCCACAATTGCCACGGCGATACCGATTTCAAGGTGCCCGCGAGCATACCGAGCCAGTTCCATCGATTGCAACCCCGCTGCCGTTGTCACATTCACAGGGATCGCAAGCGAACAATCCGATGTGACGCGAAAATACAGTTCGTATCGTCCTGACGGTGCAGCCGGTAAATGCACGGTGGGGTATTGATATTGTACAAGTCCCCCACCCCCCTGGTCCAGCAGTCCGTTTTTGGCCAGCAGAACCGGTTCACCGCCTGCCAACAAAAACCAGTGGACGTGATCAAGGCGAGTGGTGGGAAGTTCGATCACTACACTTTCGGTTGCTGGCGCTGTGATTCGGACGTGACACCAGACTGCTGATGTCGAATAGCCGAATGTCGTGATCCCGTCCGGTCGACTCTCGCCCCAGACATGTTCCGGCAAATGGATGACATCAGTCTCAGACCGTCGACCAGTCGAATCCTTGAAAAAACGAATGCTGACAGAATTCTGCTGCAGTGCGTCGAAAGCCTGTAACGCATGCTCAGCTGAAGCCGTGGCGTAATCAGAAGGGAGGAACACCAGCAACAGGAACACTGCCACGGCGCGGCAGGTGAAGCGTTGCGTCGCATGCACGCGGCCAGAATGGAAGATATCCATACGAACAACATCAAGGTTGCGGTTCAATGAGACTGAAACAGTGGTGAAATTACCCAACTTTCGATCGGCTTTTCAGACAAGATTGTTGATATTCAATCGTTTACCCAATTTATTGGCCGATTGCGCGGCATTTCCCAACCCCAAAAAGCGCACGAACGAACACCCTTAATCCGAGGCATTCTCGACGTCTCCAGTCATCACGCTCCAGAACTGCCTTCGTCAAACAGGCCGGTCGGGCAGCTCGGAAACGGCAGTTTATGACGGCTTCCCCGGACATGGAGAAGTGGGAGGTAATGCCAGTGCGATCTTCCCAGTGTGCTTTAGCTGTGGTGTCAAAGCGGCCCCCGCAGATCCCCCGTAAGTAAAGAAGGTTTCAACGTCAGCTCAAGTGCACGATGTCGGCAGTATCTGAGCCACAAGAGATGCTCAACGGACAAATTATCGCGGCATCCACAGACGAGCCTTCGGTGCAAACCGAAGGGTCTCATCCCACGCGTTCACACAACCAATGCACGGTCGACGCGGGGTTGAGACTGTTGGGCTCCCGCAGAACGTGGTCGTCCGGGCTTCAGCCCAGGCACGAACGCCTTGTCATCCAGGAAATCCCCGGTGTTTTTTTATGGAAGGGGCCGAGCAGGAATGCTCGGGCCACATTTTTGTGGTCGGCGAAAGGAATGCTCGGATTACGTGCTGTCCCTCGGAGTGATTCCTGCCCGGATCGTTCCGTCAGGCTGCCTGCTCGCCTGCACCAAGATACTTCTCTAGGCGACCAGCAAGCACTGACAACGGATAGCTCATCGCCAGATACAGCATTGCTGTCAGCAGCCCCAGTGAGACGACCGCCTGAGTATCGCGAGCGTGGATGTAGTATTCCTTTGACAGCTCGACCACCGTGATCACACTGCAGGCCGCCGTGTCTTTGAACAACGCAATAAAGTCGTTCGTGACCGGCGGAATCACGATCCGTGTTGCCTGCGGAATCAGAATGCGACGTATGGCAAGATTGCGAGGCATCCCCAGAGCCATGGCCGCCTCCATCTGGCCTCGCGGTACCGCCTGCAACCCGGCACGGTAAATCTCGGCCTCATACGCCGAATAGTTGATCGCCAGTCCCAATACGGCCGACCAGAAGGCGGAGATTGAAAACTGGCTGCCGGGAAACAAAAACGACGCCAGCTCCGGGATCAGAAAATAGATCACATACAGTTGTAATACCAGCGGAGTCCCCCGCACAACCTCCACATAAACTGCACCCATTCTGCCTGCCAGCCGACTGCCATACAGTCTGACAAGTGTGACCGACAGGCCGATCAGAATGGCCAGCGGCATCGCCAGACAGGACAAGGCCACAGTGATGCTGGCAGCCTGAACCAGCAGCCAACCTCGTTCACGGACCGCCTCAAATCCTGAGGGGGAAGTGGATTGCGCCAACCGGGGATCGACGGATTCTGTAACAGCCGGAGTCGACGATTGAGTGACCCCAGAAGCGGCAGTCGCCAGCTGTTCGTCAGTGTATTTCTGTTGTGTCGCGTTCCACATCCCGTAACGCGCGAAAATATTCTGCAGACGCCCGGACCGACGCCCCTGCAATAAAGCAGCATTCGCTGCCTGCAACAATGCGGCGTCCTTCCGCCGAGTCAGTCCGACATAGAAGCCCTGCCCCACGGGTGCCCCGGCCGGTCGCAGACCGGGAAACGCGTTGCTGTAGAAGTTCCAGATGGGCAGGTCCTGCACGTTGGCGACAATTCCATCCGCGTGCAGCTCTGTTGCCCGCATCGCATCCGTCACTCCATCAAACAGGGCGATATCGACAGACGGACCAAGGTAATCCACAGTGAATTGCTCAGCTGCAGCACCACCAAGCAACGAAACCCGTCCCCCGGATTCAGACAATGCCTGCCGCAGGTCGTCCCATGAGTTGATCGCTGTGTTCTCTGCGCGGACCAGCAACTGCAGTTCATAAAGGTAGTAAGGAGTCGTCGTGCCGTAGATCGCAGCCCGTTCTGCACTGTATTCAAAGCCATTCAGAACAATATCGAAATCGCCGCGATCAAGCATGTCGGGTAACTTGTCCCACTGCCCCTGGACAAATTGAGCCTTCACTCCGATGTGTTCAGCAATCAACGAAGCGATCTCAGATTCAAACCCAACCAGTTGCTCAGGCTGCCCAGGCTTATGAAACACAAACGGCCCACCTCCCTCGCGATCCGCGCCCCAGCGCAGCGTTCCACGTTGCTGGATCAACGCCAACGAATCGTCAGCCAGCACAATTGCCGGAACAGCGGCCAACAAACCAAGCAGAGAAAACACACCGGTGCGGAACAGGGACATCATGACAGCCCTTTGAGGGAATCTCCGTGCGAATTGGATGCTGCATTTTAGCAACAGGTCGTGAAATCCGACACGAGTTCACGGACGCCATCGAAATCGGAAGGCTTTTTCATTGACAGCATGGGCTCAACGCACCACGGCGTCGAGGAGGGTGCCAATCGCCACAGAGGCGGCACGTGCGTCGCTCTGCATCCCTGTACCGGCTGCCGTGAAAAATGTCGTCAGCCACAACACAAGGTAGGCCACCAGATCAGCCGAAGCCCGGTCACATTCAGAAATGGCACCCCACCCTGCCGTGAAAACATCAGAAAGCTCGCACCAACGAACGAACACGCGGACAGCAGGGTTTGAGCCCGCACGGAGCTGCGGGCAAACAGAATCCAGCAGATACGGCCACCATCAAGGGGCCAGACAGGCAGCAGATTCAACAGATTGATGGCCACCAGCCAGATGGCCACAGATCGCAACGCAGCCATTGGTTGCCATGCCTGCAGCCAATGAATCAGGCAGCCCATCAGAAATCCGGGTGCAGGACCACACAGCAGCATGATCAGTCGATCGGAGACAGTTTCATCTGCCGTCTGTCCCACCACCGCGCCGGCGACAAACGGAATGAAAAACATGGACATCTGCGAGTAACCAAGCAGGTACATCGCAGCGAGATGGCCGGCCTTATGCAGAAAGATTGTACACACAAGCCACACTTTCGTCAGATCCGGCGAAGCACTGCAGGCAACCGCAATCCAGACAAGCAGCGTTACCAGAAACACCACAAGGCATCGACAACGTGAGGCCGGTGCTGCGGTCACCGCCGGCGATTCCGGACGTAACGGCAGGTCTGCGGCAGTGAGTGTTGCAAAGACATCAGGCTGAGTGGGCGGTGCCGCCACAACTTCCGCGGCGGCGGCCCCAGTCTCGCTGCCGCGAGGCTGATCAGCTGTCCTGCGACGCCAGCGAAGTAAAGGATGCCGAAGCTCCGCTTTGCTGAGTGGTGATCAGCTCAGGAAATGGCTAAGCGATGGGCAAACGTGCGCAGAGTCGTGACTTTGTGTGCAAGAGGTGGCCGGGCAGGAATGCCTGGGCTACGGTTGTCGGGGCACAACGACAACTGAAGACTGACCATTGACTTCGGCTCGGCGGGAGCCTCGCCCTTCCGAACGGGGGACTTCCCCTGGGACCACCGAGCACCAGCTCGGTGACAGCAGCACGACACCCTCCGTCAGCTTCCGCTGTCGGCACGCCTCTGGGGGGGCTTGAACGCCATGGACGACACGGGCTGAAGC
>CAIOKE010000141.1 GCA_903858815.1 uncultured Planctomycetaceae bacterium
CAGGCAGCGAAGGTGGAGCCTCCGCAGCACTCAGTCGCTGCACGTATTTATTCACAGCACCTCGATCAATACCCAAAAGTCGAGCAATTTTCCGGTTCGAATGACCGGCTCGGTGCAGTGTTTCGATCGATTGAATGTTGGCCATCGACAGATAATTGGACATGCAGAGCTCTCCCGGCACTTCCGTGCCGAAATCGCTCAGTACAACGAGCCCTTTCTGTGGCCGGTTTTAAACTGCACATGCGTGGCCGGTTTTGAACGCGCGATGACACACAGAATTCGGTGGAAAAAGAACCCAAACCGAATCAGTGTGAGTTTCATGGCGACAACGACTGTTGGGTCCGATTAGTGTGTGAGGGGTGAGCAGAACCATGATTTGTGGATCCATTGTTCTGCTATTTTTGACTGATGTCGTCTGAAGTGGGGGACTGTTTTAATCACTATAACCGATGCAAGTTCGTGGTTGTGCAGCTGTTCCTTCCGCCTTTTGGGGTCACGGAATGTCCGGCTTCAGCGATTCATGATTTGGGGTGGCACTGCTGGCGGATTTTGAGGCGGGTGACTGCTGCATTTTCGCATCACACGACAGGACGCTGTTGACTGATGTTCAGGGCTGAAAATTTGGGATTGCGACTGCAGGAGGCTGACCGCTGAGGAACTTCGTGGGCAGCTGATATGACTGATGGTTCTGGTTGTGAAGCGTTGTGGTATTTCAATCCTTCTGAGTCTGATGGGTCAATTCCGGGCGACCTCGCGGGATTGTTCGGTGAATTGGGGTTTCGTTTGCAGCCCTGGAGTGGCAAGCCTGAGAGTTTCGCGGGGGTCTTGGTAATTTCGGAGTGCAATGAGCGAGTTTGTGAGTGTTTATCATTTGCATCCGATGCAGGCCGTTTGCCGGTATTTGTACTGACGGAGTTGGTCCTGGGGCGTGGTATTGCGGGGCGTTTGCTGCAGCACGGTGCGGCGGACGTGTTTTCGAACTTTAAAGCGGGTGCGACTGCCATAGCTGCACGCTGCCGGCGGCGGCGTAATGCCATTGGGCAACTGGCGGAGCAGCAGGCAGCAGGTCGGTGTGTTGGAGTGAGCTCGGCCTGGCGCGAGTTGATGCTGGAGGTTATTGAGTCGGCGTGGCGCCCTGACCTGCCGATACTGTTGACGGGTGCAAGTGGAACGGGGAAGGAGGGGACGGCGCGGCTGATTCACCAGGTTTGTGAGCCGAGGAGTGGTCATGGGTTCGTCATTGTGGATTGCACGACGCTGCGACAGGAGTTATCCGGGAGCGAGTTATTCGGACACGTGCGTGGTGCTTTTACGGGGGCGTTGATTGACAGGGATGGTGCATTGAGTCTGGCAAATGAGGGAACGTTATTCCTGGATGAGATTGGGGAATTGCCACTATCTCTGCAGGCCGAGTTGCTGCGTGTGTTGCAGGAGCGAACGTATAAGCCTGTGGGGGCGAATTATTGGAAAAAAACGGATTTTCGGCTGATTTCGGCAACGAATCGAGACCTGGAGGCAGAAGTGGCGGCCGGCCGATTCCGGGCAGATCTGTATTACCGCATCGCCGGAGGCAGTCATTTTCATTTGCCTTCACTGCAGGATCGGGCGATCGATATCCCGGAGCTGAGTCGTCATTTTCTGCGGGAGGCAGCGGTAGGTGGTGTAGTTCCCGAGATGTCTGCGGAGGTGGAGGATTACCTGCAGCAGCGATTATGGCCGGGGAATGTTCGCGAGCTTCGCAGTCTGATGCATCGCATGCTGTCTCGCTACTGCGGCACCGGTCCATTGACATTAGGGACTGTTCCAGTGTCTGATCGTGCTTTGGCGAATGTTCAGTCAGATGTCTGGGCCGCGGCATCGATTGTTTCAGCGATCGAGCATGCCGTATTGTCAGCGACTCCACTGAAAGAGATCGGGCGTCGGGTCGAGGAGGCGGCAATCGCGGTTGCGGTACGCCGAGAGCAGGGGAATCTGCAGAAGGCGGCAGCTCTGTTGCAGATTACTGACCGCGCGCTGCAGTTGCGCATTGCGGCGCGGCGAGCGGCAGTTGGGGCGTCCGATACTGGCAGTGGTTGACTGCGTTGTGTCCTGCGCTGTCGGTGGCATCCGATGGGCGGGGATTCGAAACGAGTGTGTGGCAGGAATCTGCTGAAAAGAGCAGCATCAGCTCAGTTCGATCGCCGTCGAAGGATGGGTTTGATAGTCAGCCTGGGGGCAGTCGATTCGACGGTTGCAATTGGGCATCTGCTCGTAGTTCAGGCCAGATGAAGCTTGCAGGCCACCGATCTGCCCCGGCTGCTGTACCGCTGAAGTGGCCATCGATGATGCACTGAAACTGCGGCCTGTCTGATTCGCTGACATGAGTCAATCCGCGGATTGCCGGATTGACGCAGCATAGTGGACGAGGCGAGAAGCGTGGGTGGGTATCGGCGAAGCCGTTTGCGCCAGGTCGTCTGTGAGTGGAAGCGGGAGCGAAGACGATTGCGCCGGCTGATCGATCTTCAGATTGATTCTGCCGAGGTCGGTGGCGACTGTTGATTCAATATCCCAAGTTTTTACTGGATTTTTGCCATCAGGCTGTGTGGTGGAGAAGTTGTGTTTCAATTTTTTGGGTGATTGGCATGTGTCTTGCGGTAGGTGCTCGTCAACGTCCGCGTGTCTCACTAAAGGCTCTTACCTATGCATGATCTTGGTCCCAATTCTTTGGAGCAGAATCCCATGTTGAATGAAATCTTCGGCAATCCTCGTGGTCAGGCCTACGCAGGCGAAGCAGCGGGGCAGGCAATGGAATCCTATGAGGATGAATCTTATGAATATCATGAATCGCCGCTGCATGAGGCCGCTGGCGGATACCATGAACTGGGCAACGAACTGGGCAACGAACTGGGCCACGAGATGGGCCACGAGATGGGCCACGAGCTGGGCCATGAGCTGGGCCATGAAATGGGACATGAGATGGGCCATGAGATGGGCCATGAACTGGGCCATGAACTGGGCCATGAGATGGGCCATGAAATGGGCCATGAGATGGGCCATGAAATGGGACATGAGATGGGCCATGAGATGCATGGTGAATTTGCTCATGAATTCCATGAAGCGGAGTCATTGTCTCATGAAGACGAGATTGCTCTTGCTGCAGAACTGATGAACGTGCAGAGCGAGGAGGAATTGCAGCAGTTCATTGGCAGACTGGTGCGACGGGCCGGTCGCTTCATGCGTTCTCCGGTAGGTCGAGTTCTGACGGGGGCACTTCGTCAGGTGGCTCGCCGTGCCCTGCCGATAGTGGCAAAGGTAGCGGGCACGGCTTTGGGAGGGCCTGTAGGGGGTGTGGCAGCGGGATTTCTGGCCAATGCAGCGGGCAAGGCGCTCGGTCTTGAAGTGAGTGGAATGACGCAGGAGGAAGCAAACTTCGCGAGTGCTCGTCAGTTCGTGCGGTTTGCGACTGATGCATCACAACGGGCAGCGGTGGGTGCAGCGCGTGCTGTGAACGCGAATCCCACTGCAGTGGCTCGAGCTGCAGTAACCCAGGCGGCGAGAAGTTTTGCCCCCGGTCTGCTGGGGCCGCAGTTTGGAACCGTGCCTGCGCCTCGGCTTCCATCACGTGGCAGACGCGGCATCTGGGTTCGCCGTGGAAACAGCATCGTGATTTATGGAGTCTGAGATGCAATCTGCCGCGGTACCATCCAGCCTTTCCGACCGCACGTCGCGACCATCTTCGGCGTCTGGCCTGAGTGATGCCGCGGCGGTCGTGCGACAGCATGTGCAGCGGGAGGTGCAGGCGATCGTGACGCGAGTGGATCGATTGCTGCCATTTTCCAGCACGATGACCATGGTTCCGGCCGCTGCGGTACCATTGAAAGCCATGGCGTTGATCGAACGACAGCAACGAACTGCTCGTGTCGAATTGCGGCGTCGTGCAGCAGCGTTTTTTCGCTGGCTGCAGTCGCCGTCCGGGCGGTCAGCCACCGCAATCCAGCTGCAGAATCAGTTTGTGATTCTCAAACTGCGGTTCAATGCGGTCCTTTCCCAGTTTGACATCTTCGCCGATGTGCTGGTGCAGCGCAGCGAACTGGGAACAGGACTGTGGATCGCCGGGCTGGATGACCTTGCAGCGGACTCACTGCGTTTAGGCCAGCACGTGTTTGAAGCTCCGGAAATGGTGTGTTATCTCGATCGTGGTCATGGGGCGGCGATTCGCCGAGCCAGGACTCAGCTGCCCGGTGGTGACGAGAACCCGGTGGCCATCATTCGTATCCCGCGGGAAAGAATGGTGGGATTGGGGATCGGGGCTTCACTGGTGCATGAGGTTGGGCATCAGGCGGATGCGCTGCTGAATCTGGTTCCGCCAGTGGTCGAAGCGATTCGACAGCGACAGTCGCAGTCCAGTTCGCTGGAGCAGTTGGCGTGGGTCTGCTGGCAGCGCTGGATTTCCGAAATCGTGCCCGATCTGTGGGCGGTGGGTCATCTTGGCATTACCGCAACTTACGGTCTGATGGGAGTGGTTGGTCTGCCTCGATTCTTCATGTTTCAGGTGAGTCTTGAGGGGCCGCACCCATTTCCATGGATCAGGACGCTGGTGAGCATTGCTTTTGGACGGCGGCTGTATCCAGACCCGCAGTGGGATCGGGTGGAGTCGATGTGGAGGGCAATGTATCCCCCGCAGAATCTTGACTCGGAGACCGCTGCAATCGTGCAGGCATTGCAACGAACGTTGCCGGAGCTGGTGGACCTGGTACTGTCACTGCGGCCTGGATTACTGCAGGGACAGTCACTGGCAAATGCCTTTCGTCAGCAGGGACGCAGTGCAGTTCAGTTGCGGCAGGCGTGGGCACGGTATCAGCATCAACCGCAACGGCTGCACGAGTTGCGTCCGACGCTGGCATTCGCTGCCATCGGGCAGGCGCGAGTTGACGGACGGATCAGTCCGCAGGCGGAGTCGCGAATCATTTCGCGGCTGCTACTGGACTGGGCCGTCAAGACATCTTTGACCGGCAGGCGATTGTTGGCAGCGTCCGCTGTCACGCCCGCCGTTTTGGACAATCCCCCCGTCTCCTCAGCAGGGACGGCTCTTCAGATGAGGTGAGATTATGAAGAAGAACGCAGATTGTGGAGCCTCAGTGGTCGTGGTTGACGCAAAGTCGCCCCCGCGAATCGGCCCCGGGAGTGAACTGACGCTTCTGGTGAAGATGGCCCCTAACACAACCTTGGAGCAGTTGGAGGTTTCTAAAGGCAAGAGGGCCGTCAAAAGCATTGACGTACAGGGTGGCGAGCAGCGTGCGGTGGATGTCAATCAAAGTGTCAATCAAGGTGGTGAGGTTGCCATCGAAAATATGACATCTGCGACCGGCGAGTTCCAGTTTGTACTTTACTTCAGCACGAGTCTCGAGGATCTGCGAGAAATCATGCACGACGGAGTGGAACTGAAGTTAAATGGCAATACCACCATCAGCCAGCCGGTGATCATCGATGGGCTGACACCCCAGCAGCCGTTGATTTCCCGCAAGGACAGCGTACCGACCGAGTACACGAGGAACGTCGAACGGTTTGATGTCATTCAGAGGACCGCTGAGGACCTGAAGTTTGAAAACTATGCAAAGGCAATCGATGATCTGCTCTGCAAAGGTGAGGCGAGTGAAGACTATCGCACGGGCACCAACCGGCTGCTGAGAGGGCGATCGTTGCCATTCACGGGCGATGACGCCTATCGTGTGCTGAAGGCCGCGACAGAGGCCTACCTGCTGTGGAAGGGAGCGCCGTCGCTGCACGAAACGAATTACAGTCCAGCCACTGCAGCCCGTATTGGTGCGGTGGGTGGTGTTGTCGGCACTGAACCAGGCGCAGGCAGCGAATACACTCGCTACTACCAACTCGTGTATGCCCGGCTGCCCAACGAACAGCTGAAAAAAACGGTGTTCCCAGCGTATGACAGCGACTGGGGACAGCTGGATAAATACAACAAAGCAAATGGCTTTGTTTATGTTCCTTGCGATAAAACTACTCGCCTCGAGGCAGACAACCCCCGTTACTGCATCGGTCTGTTGCAGGAACGCATGAAGCGTCCGTTGATGATCGAACTGATCTGGTCTTACTGGCACGAGCAGGCGATGCTTGCACAAACCATGTACGCCATTCGCAATCGTGTGCAGAACGTCAGTGAGAATGCCGCACTGGATCCGCTGTCCAATCTGGAGATCGGGCCCCTGCGGCCACTCAATACGCTGCTCTGGACGTGGATCCAGGATGAACAGCATCGCCTGACCGTTTCTCGGCGGAACTTCGAATACGAGCATCAGTATGGGCTCTCACTGCGGGGCAAAGCACTGCGGAATCTGCAGCCTGTCGACCGTCGTTCGCGATTTCTGGAGGCGTTCCACAATCTGCTCTATCTTGCCACTGTGTATTTCAAGGAAGACGACGACACCAATCGCAAAGCCGACGCGTTCCCCATTCTGCACGCCTTGAAGGAGGTCCACTTCCTGCTCAGCGAAGGTGCTCATAACCAGTTCGGTGAACTGCCCGTCACTGCTCGCATCGAAATGATGATTGAGCAGTGGCTGCTGGCTCGGCCGGAGTTTCAGCGGTTTCTGCCGACGCGTGAGTCCATTGCCTATCCGGAGGCGTGGATGGGTTCTGTGGATGCCATGAAAACGGTTCAGGGTTGGCATTCGACGTCTGTCATCTTTTTCTCGGACCTCGCTCGTTTTGGTGAGATGCTGCTGCTGTCGATCCGCTATGAAGCGTGGAGCGAGATCTCGGATCGCATGCAGGCTGCCAACTGGGCAAAGATGTTCCGCAATCCGATCCAGGGCTACATTCACGCCTATCGGATTGTTACCGGCGTCGATCTGCAGTTGGAGGCCAGCGGTGTTTCGGCTGACGCTCGTCGTCGTGATCCGGCGGTACTGATTCAGCAGCGCTGGGCGGAGCAGCGCAGCGAGGGCACAGCAAGACGTTCACAGACGCGCTTGCCAGCAGCTCCCACTGCAGGTGCGCAGCCGATTCAGCGTCGCGGGAAGGCCTGATAGCAGCGGGCTGCTGAGGAACTGAGTGCAGGGGGACGGACCCCCTGCAGATTTTGTCTGAGCTGATTGTCCATGATGCTGGACTGAAACGGGTGTGCTCTATGTTGACAGATTGGCCAGTGCAATCCGTGGGGGCGGACAGCCGTCTGAATGGCTCCCTGTGTCAGTGTCAGGAATGTCAGAATCGTCGGCCCGATTATTCGGTTACTCGACCCGTGTCCCCATGGTTCGGGGCCTTGGGTCAGAGGGAAGGTGTCAGAATGAGGCGACTGTTTGGTCGCCGCGGCCGGAGGCCCGCGTGTGTCGTTACTGATCGTCGGTCAGGTCAGGGTCAAGTCATCTTTGTCAATTGTCAGCGGAGAAGTGTGAAATGTCTCGAGTAATTGGTACGGGTGGTTTGAATCGTGGGACACGGGCTGTTGGTGGCTGTGTCTGCGGAGGGTCAGGCGCGTGTCCTTCCTGCACTTCTGCTCAGGGTAACCTGCACGAGGAAGAGTTCGGACGCCGTCGGGGTGTAAGTGCAGGACGTGGTCGCAGCCCGCGTGCTGGGCGACCGAACCGAGTCTTTCGTCGCCGTCCGCCGATTGCGTTTTCGCAGCCGACAGTGATTCACAATACGAATCCTGAGCCATCATGGCTACCGGTAGCAAGTGCCGCACAGTCAACCGCTCCTGCGTCAGTGACTGCCCCGACCCTGCCCAGTGGTATGCCTCAGGCTGCCAGCACCGATCTCGTGTTGGTGGCATCTGACAGGGGGAATGCCATTCGTCTGCAGCGACGGGTAGCGACGTCGTGGTCACGACTGGTGGCAGAGGCGCGGCGGCAGGGTATTGCTGCTCCGTTGCTGACGTTGCGGGCTGGCAGCACGACAACGGGCCGTCAGCAGAGTGTATGGAAGCGTGCGGTGCAGGTTTACGGCAGTGAAGATGAGGCTCGGCAGTGGTGCGTGACGCCGGGAACACCCAGCGCGCGGGACGGTGTATCCTTTGAGGTGTTTCTGGGTACTCCAACCCCCGGTAACGGTCAGCCGAAGGCTCGCACGCTGCCAGCCTATCGATGGCTGCGGTCGAATGCTCGCCGTTTCGGCTTTGTGCCGCACGGTCGCTCAGCCGGGCGGTGGGCGTTCGCGGGCGGGGCTTCTGACGCGTGGGACGGCCGCGAAGTGAACGAGGTGGCTGAAGGTTTAGCTGCAGCATCACTTGGTGTTGGTGCAGCATCACTTGCTGTTGGTGCAGCATCACTTGGTGTTGCAGTGTTTACGGTGCAGAGTCTCAAGGGCAGCACTAATTTCAGCAGCGATGTGGGTGAATACAGACACACCAATACTCCAGCCAATCTGCCGTGGTATCTGACTGAATACGAGTTCACAATCGAGGCAAGGACCTACTTTGATGTGGGCAGTCCTGAGTACTTCAAGTTTGTGGTATCCTTTGAGCATAACAGCTACGATCTGCGGCTGGTACAGGTACTAGGGGGGTCCGATCCTTTACTGATGTCAAAAATGAATATTAATTTTAAAATGAGCCCGCTAAGTGAGGCTAATGCGGTGCAGCTCTCAATGGTTGTCAACATTTCGGGTACTTGGGATCCTGTTGGTCCGGGCGAATATCCATTCTCAAACGGACAGTTATCGGTGGATGCTGCAGGGAATTGCGAGCTGAGGAGAACTATTTATCAGGCGGAAGAAAAAGTTGCCTTAAGGGCATTAAGAAAACTAAGAACGGTCAGACTTCGTGGTGATCAGCCGCAGCCACCCGGGCCAGCCCCGACTCCCGGTGGTGGGGGATCCTGTGCCAGGCGGACCGACAGGAACTGTTCGGGGCCTGTGGTTGTCGATCTGCAGCAGCGGTTAAATCGCTGGTTGAGCAGCCGGGGTATGGCTCTTATTGACGTGGACGGTCTTTGGACGAGTAAGACGGCTTCGGCTGTGGTGGCCTTCAAGCGGGCACATGGACTGACGCCTGCGGATGCTGTTGCGGGGCCAAAAACGTGGTCCCTGCTGAGGAAGCGTTACTAATGGGGCAGGGCCTTTCCGGCCTGCGATCCCCGTAGGTGAGGGTTCGGATATGATAATTATTGACAGCCACTGCCATGCTGGTCTTGGGGATGGCCTGACGGGGGGATGGGACACACGGGCGCCGTTGCGGGCTTACGAGCAGCAATGTCGTCGTAGCGGAATCGGGCTGTCCGTGTTGTTTTCCTGTTTTCACTCAGACTATCTGCTGGCAAATCGGGTCGTGGCGGCAGTGGTCCGCCGTCAGCCTGCAAGGTATTGTGGGTACGCATTCGTGCATCCTCAGCGGGACAGGCTGCGGATGGAGGAACTTGTGGGTGAAGCGGTGGAGGAACATGGATTTGTGGGTATCAAGCTGCACCAGTACGATGGGCAGATCAGCCGCGAAGTTTGTGACATGGCTCGCAAATACTCGCTTCCGGTTCTCTACGACGTCATGGGGCGGATCTGGGCTGTGGATGTGCTGGCCAACGAGTACCCGGACATCAATTTTATCATACCGCACCTTGGCAGCTTTGCGGACGACTGGCGTGCACAGGAGAATTTTCTGTATCGATTGTCGGCTTTTCCGAACATTTATACAGACACTTCCGGGGTGAGAAGGCTGGACCTGCTGCAGAGGGCGATTCGGATGGCGGGAGCCAGTAAAATCCTGTTTGGCACCGATGCGCCATTTCTGGATGCTGAATACGAGTTGATGAAGGTCCGACTGATGCGGCTGGCGGGTGACGACTTTGGCAGCGTGGTGAGTGGTAACTGGCTGCGTTTGACAGCAGTTGCTCGGTCGCGACGACCAGCGGTGGTTGCTGGGCGAGGGGAATGAGTGAGTCGTGTTTCTGGAAGCTGTCGATTCCATCGGGGTTGCTGGCAGGCGCGGCAGGCATGCCGTGAGACAGCGAACGGCGATCGACCGCGAGTCAGTCAGACCTTCCGAGCTGGCGATTGTCGGAGGCTGATAAGGGTGGATTTCGGATGCGGTCGCGTTGCAGGTCTTGCAGTCAACGGCCGGCGGTCGCGTTGGATGAGTGATGTCAGTGACGAGCATTGATTCTGCGGGTGTTCCACGTGTGGTCTTTTTCATTCCGGGTAGCGCAGAGGATCGTTTCGCCGTCTGTGCGAACGTTGACGAGTCCATAGACGAGGTCGGTTGCAACGAACAGGTTATTCAGTGTTCTTGTAGTTTTTTTGGGTCGGAGGCTGCCTGCCTTGACCTCGGGTAACTCGACCTTGATTTTTTCGAGGTCTTTGCCGACAAGTTCCAACTCGCCTGCAGGACTCTTTACGGTGGCTTTTGTGGCCTTGCTGAGCGTTGTGCTGCGGGCCAGTTCTGTGGAGTAAATGAGGGGCGAAATCAGCTTGTCGCTTTTCGTCTGCTGAAACCCTGTTACGGCACTGGCAGCGACAATGGCGGCCTGTGGGTGATCGTGCCCCTCTGAATCTCCTGAGGAGATCACGGTCACGGCGGGGCACATTTTGCTCAGGAATTCCAGTGACACATCATCACTGCCATGGTGGCATGCCTTTGCGACGTCACAGGAAAAGACGTCGTGTTGTGAGGCATAGTCGTCGAGGAGTGCTCGCTGACTGGGGGTGTTCAGGTCTCCGGTCAGGAGGATACGAGAGTGACCATAGTCCAGCCGGAGCAGGAGGCTGTTCCCGTTCGTGTTTTTGCTGGGGCCATTTGGAAAGTTATGCAGAGCGGGGGTCCCAGCGACGCTGAACTCAACCGGCGCAAGGACGTGGATGGCAACGTTGCCGGTCGAGCCGTCGAATCCGGGCAGGAAGCCGTCGGCGTGGCTGAGTCGGTTGCAGGGCGTGGGGCTGCCGGCCGAATTTCGAGTCTCTGTAACGACTTTCAGGAATTCTGCCCATTCCCCCTGCAGAGCCGGGTTTGCGTTCTGTTGGAGTGCATTCAGGATCTGGTTGCGGTCCCCCATGAGTTGCACAAGGAACTTGCCATCAGGCGTGGTTGGACCAAGCCACCGTTTTGCATTGGAGTTTTCTTTCCACCAGCCCACGCCCGAGTGATAAAAGGCCTCAACCGTCACGTCCCTGCAACCCAGTTCAGCACGTTGTGTCGGGTCAAGCAGATCCCAGAGTCCACCATAGTGATCGGCATCGCAGTGCGAGGACAGCATCGCGTCAAGTCTGATTGACTTCTGGGAGTAGTCTTTTGCAAATTTCCAGTCGACGAAGTCGGCTGCGTTTTTTCCGGTGGGCAGGCTGGCTCGCTTATAGCCACCATCTATCATGATGTGTCGGTGGTCGGGGGTGCGAATCAGGATCCCGTCACCCTGTCCCACGTCGATAAAGTAAATCTCGAGCAGCGAAGTATCCGAGAGATCGGAATTCTTAATGAATCCCTTTCGCCCGCGTGCGCGAACCTGACTGAATGGCCCGGATGTCGACAGCACTGTCACGCGGTCACCCCACAGGAGATCGAGCAGTACATCCGAAGACGTGGGATCCTTGAAGAGGTGAGCTGTCTCCTGTCCGACGTACTTGATCACCATGTGTTTTTGCTCCGGTGAAGAATCCTGGGATGCAGAATTGCTGCGACCGCTGCGCTGAAATCAACCACGTCTACTTGTCAAGTTAGTGCGTAACGCAATTGCTGCTGTCACTGCAGTGATGATGGATTGGTCATATCACCTTTCTGCAGTCGAGGCAGAATGCGTTCCGTCAGGTATACACAAAAGCACGTGAATGTGAAAGTCTCAACGGTGTTGGAGGAGGAAAAGCAGTCATGGATCAGTATTCAAGTTGTTTTTCTCACTTATTTGGACTCCACGTCAGATGAAGCCCGCAGTGCTGCTCCAGGGATTACGGATGAGTAAAAGTCATGCAAAGTGCAGAGCGTGGAGTCTTGCGACGGACTGCCCCTGTTCGTTCTACCCCACTACCAATCACTGAAGGGCTGCGAGGATGGTGGTGACAGGGAGGGGCGATTCTCCACGGAGGGACCGGGAAGGAAATACAGCGGTAGGATGGAAACAGCACTTGTGCTTTTCCCAGAGTCAGTAGGGTTGTGGTCACCAGTGTAAGGTCTATCGCATGGTGCCGTAATGTCAACGGCCATACCACCGCCCCTGTGTGCTTGCGAAAACTTCAATCAGATTCGCTTATGGTCAGTTGTTGTCTTGATATCAGTAGGGTGCCGTTTCAGAAGTGCGGGACAGTCTGGCGAGAGGCACACAGTTGTTGAAGTGGGACGAATCTTCACCATTGCGTGTTGCCTCATCGGGCGTGGTGAATCAGGCTGACTCCTAAAAAGTGGCGTCAACAGCAGAGTTGTGCGCCAGCCGATCGTGGTGAATGGACTTATGTGAGGGATTTTTGTTAATTTGGGGTGTCTGCGGCAACTTGTCGTGATTCATGGATTTTGCGACAAAAGAAAATGCCCGTGTTTTAAAGCTGAATCAACGCTGTAGGGGAGGGCTTGCCGAACCCTGAAGTGAGTAATTGCCGTCAAAATTGGAGCATTGTGCAGAATCGACAGGTTCAAGGAATTGGGTGAGCGTGTTCAAGGTGGCGATAGACTGGCAGCAGGGAGGCTGGCATGAACAGAGTTTTGCAACGACGAATTTCGTTTTTTCTGGTGTGGTTGATGTTGTTTGGTCCAGGTTCGTTGTCGTGGGGTGATGATGGGTTCTGGGCGAAGGCGAGGGCGAAGATTACGGGGCATGGAGCAACCGCCCAATTGACGTATGTTGAGCGTCTGGCTATGTGTATAGACCGGTTGGAGCGGGAACTGCAGGTGGACGGCACGGTTGTGGCCAAGGCTCCGGACGTCTGGGGTGAAGCGCGGCTTACCAACCATCGAGCGGAATTCGAGGAGCAGTTTGCCGAGAAGGTGAGTGAATTCGAAGTACGGTTGAATGGCAGTATCGATCGCTCGGATCAGGCATTTCTGGCGAATGCTTTCATGCTGAGTGCGTCGCTGTCGGGTCCTGGTTCAGGTGGCGGGAGTCCTCCGGCGATTTCTGCCAGCCAGATAAACAACGTGCTTCCGGGGGTGCAGGCGACCGATTTGGATGGAAAGGGTGTGGATGGAAAAGGTGCTGCCCCATCACCGATAAACATGTATGTCTCGAAGCCTGGTGGGCTGGCGGGGCTGGGTGATTTTGGTAACGGGACCGAAAAGATCAGATTGGATCAGACAATAGAGTTGGATCAGATGGCTCGCTATCTGAACCATCTGCATGAGATCCGGCGGATGAATGAGGGCGATGACACGGCGGATTCTCCGGGGTATTCGCTGAATCTGGTGCGGATTCCAATCTCCATCATGCCGGGTAGCAGGACTCGCAAGGGCCATGCGGCTGAAATCACGGTCACTGCGGAATCGCATGTGACAGAAGAGCTGTTGCCGACGACTTTTCGCGCCCTTGTGATTAACGATCTGGTGGATCAGTTAACAGTGCCGGTTGTGGCGAAAATTCAGGGTGAGGAGCGACTGAATGAACGACTGGAACAGGCATATCTCAGGACCAAAGATGCATTGCGGTATACTATGGAATCCTGGCCGGAGGAGTTTGCCCCAGTCAAGTCGATCTTTGGGGACCTCGAATGGTTCACTCTCGATGGTTTTAAAGGCATCGTTGATTCACTGAATCAGGATCCGGGGCCTGCCAGGGTTCAGACGTACCTCGTGGAACTGCGGGATTCGATCAGTCAGGGTGAAAAAAAGAGGGTCGAAACCTTTCGCAAATGTTTGCCGTGGGTCGAGGCCGCATTCTCTCGCCACTTTCCCGAAAAGGCAGATGAGCTTCAAGCAAAGTTTTTCGCAGCTGTTCTAACTTCGGAGGCCAAAACCCGATCGTTGCCAATCCCTGAAGGCCTGAAGCAGGGATTCCGCCTGGAAGATGTTCAACCGCAGCAAGAGAATCCCTTCAACGAACTAATGCAGCGTGCAACGGAAACGTACAACATTAATACGAACGATGATATTCAACAAATAAAGCAGTTGAGTCGAGCAGGAGCTATCCGCGCGTTCTTCGTTGAGCTGCCCAATCAACAGAAGATTTGGTTTCCTGAGGAAGTGATCGGGGTGCTTTCTCCATTACTCAAGGAATATGACTCATTATCCGAAGCAATCGGAACACTCACAAGTGCTGCTTCGCACCGCCGTGCAAGGAGTCCGTTAACGGCCAGCAGTCTGACATCGCTGTTCGGCTCAGATCTGGACCTGATCGCACGGAATGTGAAGCCGTTTGTTGACCATGACTCATTGCGGATGGTTTCCAGCGTTCGAAACGTGCTTCGAGATGAACTGGAAAACGCCTACGAAGCTGTGTTCGCAAGGGAGCTCACAGAGAGTCTTTCGTGGATACAACCTGAGTTGATTGTGAATGAGATTGTGGCCGGAGAATTGAGTACTGAACTCCGGGGACAGATTCATGAATCGCTTTGTGGCAGTGATCGGGCTTCGATGCGGAGCCTGCTGACGTGGCCGGTGCTTGTGGAGTCGTTGCTGCTCAGTCGGCAACTGAATGCGGATATTCGTCACGTGAGTCGTGATCCGGAGTGTCAATGTACTCCGCCAGCGGCTGACATCGCTTTCTATGGGGCCAAACCATCAGCCGAGGCGCGGCGAGCATTTGTTGACTACGTGAAATGTCGCTGGCCAGTTCATGTGTTTGCACTTGACCCGGTGGTTCAGGATCAGAATGTGGCTGATACTTATGCAATGCGACGCGAACTCCAGTTGGCAATGTCAATCGCAGTTGCCTCGGGGAAGGTGAGTGCTCAGAACGCTTCTCGGTATGCCAGACGTCTCGAGATGGATATGGAGACTGTGGCGCTCAATCGTACTGCGGTGGCGTTTGGCCACGGGAAGGATACTTTTGGCTGGAAGTTTACACCGCGGGTGCAGACACCGGATTTTGAAGGAAATGCAAGAGTTGTCCTGAGAGATCTTTTGATTGGCGGTCCGAACCGGGATGATTTACGTAATAAGTGGGAACTGGAACCGGGCATGCGTGAGTGCGTCGCAGTGGTGTTGATGCCTTCATTCGTTACCCATGTTCGTTTTGATTGTCGCGGGCAATTCATGCCAATGGCATGCGACCGTCTGGGAGTGAAGACTCCCGCAGACACAAGGACATCTGTGTCCGATACGGTAGAAATGAGTCGATTAATCCGGGAGATGCAGCACTGTGCGATGCATGCCATGCGTGAGGCGCACCTCTATCGAGACGGGGAAGTTGAACGACTGATGCGGCGTGTTGAGCAATTGTCTGACCGCTTGCCCCTGCAAACCTGTTACAGTCGAGTGCCAAACGAGAATACTCTGGGTGGTTTCGAAATGTTCTCGTCAGGTGTGACAGACCTTGCTCCGGAACTCCACGACTGGTTCGGAGAACCTGGTTATTCGGCTGGTGAGGAAACAACAGTGTTCCTGATCGGCAGCAATTTCAGCGTGACTGGTACAAGAGTGATTATCGGGAATCAGGCTGTCAGGCCACGGTTGCTCAGCCGGGAAGTGATGGAGGTGACCATTCCGAGCGATGTTCAGGTGAGTGAGGATCTGAGAGATGGAAAGGAAGGCAAATTCGTGGATATTCATGTGGCAACGCCGTATGGGGTATCACAGCACATTCACGTACCGGTCGACTCGACAGCGGAGGCCCCGCAGCTTGCCTGGGGCAGCGAACAGCAGCAGGTGATCTATCGCTGGAACCGTACTGGAGCAAATGCCGCCCTGACGTGGGAGGTACAGGATGACAGCATTCTGCTGCCTCGCCCGCAGGAGATTTCCGTCCGCCTGACTGAACAAATCGCGGGTAGCCTGCATGTCCCTGCTACGGCGACTCTGAATCTGACAATCTGGCTGGAGATGAAGGGCAGTAGCTACGCACTTCATACGCAGGTGTACCCAGACATCAAATACGCGCCAGGGCGTAAGAGCTTTGTGCTGGACGGTGCGACTCTTATGACTTTGCACAAGGAACTGAGAACGAAGCTGCTGGCGAAACTTAAGGCTGCAGGGCACGCACAGGATCCACCGGAGTCCGTCAGCCTTGAGATTGAGGGTTTTCTGACTCCCAGCGGAGGTGCAAATCCCCGAGTTGAGATTCCCGGGAAGTCCTTGCTGAATATTGAGTTTCAGGACCAGAATCAGTGAGGTTCGCCTGGTCCATCCTTCAGCCATCAGGGTGAGAGCCCTGATGGCTGCTTCCTCGCGTCGCAGACAAAAGTTCGCGAGGTGACAGTTTGGATGGGCCTGCATTGTTGATTGCCGGCTGAATCGGTTTGTTTTCCTATGGCGCACGGCGTGTGGTGAGCCAGCGCCCGGTTTTCGGCGGAGCGGTGGCGATCCGAGGGCCATCCGTAGGGGTGGCCTCATCGGTTGTACTTTTGTCCGGTTTCTCGAGGAATCTTTGACTTTCAGTGGATGTCCTGTGGCTGCTGAGGGCGTGCTCCTGATATTTGTCAGCGTTTTGCCTCCTCACATATGATCTCGACACACGCATGATCTGGCGGTGTGCCGATGTTCCTGATTAGACTGCTGTCGGTGGTGTGAACCCAGGGATCGGGAGTGTTGGGCTGTGGGGCAGTTTGATTTTTGCGAGGCGATGACGCGGCTGTGCGAGGACATCAGTCGG
>CAIOKE010000142.1 GCA_903858815.1 uncultured Planctomycetaceae bacterium
GCGGGAGATCCGCCAGTCCGGTTCGGAGGGAGGGGGGAGCCGAACTCAATCGGTCCTCCCTACCCCTATCGGTTGTGGGCGAACAACGACAGGGGAACACGGACAGTTTACTTCGGCTCGGCGGGAGCCTCGCCCTCCCACGGGGGCACTTCCCAGGGACCACCGAGCACCAGCTCGGTGACGCTGAATAAGAACACCTGTCAGCTTACGGCGACGGCTCGCGAGGGGCATGAGTCTGGAACGCGGTGGACGACACGGGCTGAAGCCCAGTCTACGGGTTTGGTGTTTTGTGCTCTGCGGCGGTCTGGTACAGCCGCGCCAGTTGCAGCAGGATGGCTTCCAGTTGCTGCAGGTACTCGGTTTCACTCTGCTGATCTTTTTTCTGCTTCAGCTGTTCAAGTTCGGCTTCCAGTTGATCGCGCTGCTGGCGCTGTTCGCGTGACAGCTGCCGTTCCTGCGGGCTCAGCACCAGCCATACGTTTCCGGCTCGCTGGCCATCAATCGGTTTGTCTGCCTTTATCTGAGCGGATGGCTTCAGCCCGTGAAATATTTCGGACCGCACGCCCTGCTGATCGCCGTTGTCATCCAGCAGCGAATGTTCTGTAGCCAGTCGCCCCTCGGTTGTATAGAACTGCTCCGTACGCCGTGCAGCATACAGCCACGCTTCCAGCAGCGATGTCTGACCATCCCGATCAATGTCTGCTTCCAGCCCGGCGATGGCCGTGGACATAAAATCTCCGAACCGCGAATACTGCAGTTGATTTCCATCTTTGGTGGCTGTGACGACACAGCGTCCGGGCCCGGACAAGGCATTCAGAAACGGTGCACTGCAGGAGGCGCAGATTACGGCGACAAGCGGTCGCTGCAGTGATTGACAGGCTTCTGCCAGCTCGCTGGCAGAAAGATCGGGACCGCGCAGATTCCATCGCGATTCCCGCTGATCAAAGGTCCCGTGTCCAAGGAACACGATCCAGAGTGGCTCTGCACTGGCAGTACCGGCATTGCGAGTTATGGCGGCCAGAATCGCATCCCGATCTGTGACGGTGGCTTCGCCACCAGCTGCTGCAGCTCGTCCGATCACAGTCACTGCTGCCCCGCCCCGCTCTGCTGCCTGCTGCCAGCGATCCGCCCAGATACCAAAATTCCGTCCGTAATCTTCCTGCCCGGCCGCTCCCACAACCAGCAGCAGCTCACTGCGATCGACCGCGGCCGATGGCTCCTGACCACAGACGGTCAGTGTCAGCAGAGACCAGCACAGGCAGCTCAGGCGACACGACAGTTTCATGGCAGACCTCGTCGACGTCGCAGAGTCCAGTCCGCTGAGAGGCAGGCGATCGCCGTCAAGAAGACCCACCATGAGTGCCAGATCGGCCATGACCAGATTTCGCTGAGCGGCGCTTCTTCCTGCGGCAGACTGGCGGCCAGCTGCTCCACCTCGTCAAGGTCCGTGACTCGCCCGCCGGTTTTTTCTGCGACTTCATCAACCCACGTTCGATTCACTCGCACCGACTGCATTTCCTGCTGATCCGGCTGGCTGGCCCAGCCCAGACTGGCGGTCAGCGGCGCTTCGGCAGCATCAGCCAGCGTTGCCGTGGCTTCCATCTTCCATGGTCCAGCCGCCGCTGCCGACAGACCTGCTTCAAAGAGGCCGGCTTCGGTATCTGAGGGGGTGGCTGTCAGTTCAAAGACCTGCCCGTCCGGTGCCGTGACCGAGAACCGCACGTCGGCATTCTCCTGAACGTTGAAGTCAGCACCGCGGACGAGTGCTGTCAGAGTGACAGCACCGGTTCCCTGGGTCAGATCGTCCCGGACTTTGACCTCCAGTCGCTGTGGAACATCGGCGACCAGCCAGCGCATCATCTGGCGACAGGCGCGGGCGTGATCGCTGAGATCTTCAGCCGGCTGGCCGGCAACAGGTTTGGGTTGTGGCTGATCTGCGTCAGGCTGGGGATTTGTCAGAGCCTGCAGTCCGGCCTGCAGGCGCCAGCGCCACAGGTCACCCACACACACCGCACCCGTGCGCCCACGTCCGAAACGCTGTACGACCAGTGCCGGCCACTGCGTCCCCGCACTGTCCTCCACCTGAGCCATGACAATGGCACCTGGTCGCACGTAACCGGTGGGATTGATGGTCACAAATGCGGGCATCTGCTGCAGTCGTTCCTGCTCGGCTGTTTCATCGTCACGCAAACGGACCCATGGCTGCAGCCAGCCATCCCGCGTCAGTGAAAGTCGCACCGGGCCCTGCGGAAACGGGGCCTTTCGCTCAAGATCAATCGGCAGCAGCTCGCCGATGGGAGTCCGGCTGTAATCACCCTGAGCGAATGATTCCTGGCCAGCCATCATCAGCAGACCACCCCCACGCTGGCTGACAAAGTCATACAGCAGTGTCATCTGGTCGGCGAGGAAAAAGTCGGCTTCAAGATCATCGATGACGATTGCATCATACTGAAACAGCTCTTCTGCCTTCTGAGGAAACCCACTCTGCAGTTCATTCTCAGCCACATTCAGACGAATCAGTACGGGTTCGTCATACTCTTCCACAGTATCCGGATCCGCCTTGTCAAAGCCCCGAAACAGGGAATTCGAGGTCTGTCCCTCGCGACCGCGGAAATCGAATTTGGCTTCTTTTCGAGCGATCCGGATCAGGCCAACCATGGACAGCAGTGGATCGGTTTCCACGGCCCGACGAAGAAACTTGAAGTCCCAGTTGGGTCGCCCTGAGACATACAGAATTCGTTTTGGGCGAGCACTGCGATCAACGGCGATCAACTGAGTGTTGTTGACGAGTGTGGCTTCCGGCTGCAGGCTGTCATCGGCAGCATTCAGCAGTTCCACTTTGATCTGATAAAAGACCGTGCCAGCCGTGACCGGGCGATGGCGAAATCTGAGGGGTGTGGAATCCTGCACATCACGGACCTGAGTTTCGATGGGGGTTCCGGCGGCATCAGCAAGAATCACCTGGATCCTGCCGTTCGTGGTGCCTTCGATGCGAGGTGTGATCTGCAGGGTTACCGGAGCATCGTCGAAGGCGGATTGCGACACGGTCCACTGCCCGACTGCGGCATCGGCCGTACCGGGACCTTCCGGGGGAACCACGGGGTACACGGGTGGCAGCAGTTTCAGCAGTTCGGGGTCGACAGTCCCGTCGGTGGCGTTGCCATCCGTCAGCAGCAGAATACCGGCCAGTGGCTGGCCCTGATAGCGCTGCTGCAGACTGCGGAGGGCGGAGTTCAGGGACGAGGCGTGGCCAGTGAATTCCACGGTATCCAGCCGTTCGGTCTGCAGCAGCCGATCGGCGACTGTATAGCGACGCAGTTCGAAGTCCTGACCCAGCCGTCTGAGCCAGCCCACAGGTTCGGAACTTTCGCCGGTTTTCAGGGTGGCTGTGAACTGTGCAGCGCGAGTGTTGGCGGTGCCATCGGGACTGACGAGGTGACTACGGCTGTTGTCCGTGACGATGGCCAGCACGTTGGCGCCGGAACGCGGTCGCGAACTGCTCCACAATGGATTGACAAGGCAGGCAGCCAGCAGCAGCCACGCGACAGATCTGAGCACCGGTCCGAGCATCTGCCGGGTGAGACGATCCCGATTCAGCCAGAAAATACTGAGCAGACCGACGACTGCAGTGGCCACTGCAGGCCAGATCCAGCGACGATCGCCGACGACGAATGTCGCCAGTGTCTGACCGTCGAACAGTATGCTGAAATCGCACATGATCGGATTCCCCGCGAGCCCTGCTTCCCGCAGCCCAGACTTTGGCAGGTTCGGTGACCATTGTAAACTTCAGCGGGCCGTTTCTTTGACAAAGCTCGAGATTGGGCCGGGCTATGGAAACGGAAATCGCTAACCCTGCTGTAACAGCCGCACGTTCGGGCTGGTGCTGGCAAATCGAATGGGGCGACCGACCGGGGTAATCACTTCCTGACTGCCGTCGATTCCCAGCTGCGACAGGATTGTGGCATAGACGTCCGGGACGCTGATCGGGTCCTCGGGCAGCGGCGGATCTTTCCCCGGAATTCCGTCCGGTGTTGCGCCCAGAACTGCACCACTGCGAAATCCACCGCCGGCAACCACGCAGGAAAACCAGGCCGGCCAGTGATCGCGACCTTCAGCCGGATTGATTCGGGGTGTGCGTCCGAATTCACTGATGCACAGCACAATCACCGACTGCAGCAGATCTCGCTGTCGCAGATCCTGCAGCAGACTGGACATGGCCGGGTCAAGGATCCGGCACTGGGTGATATGGCCGGTGTGGTTTGAGATATGTGTGTCGAAGCCCGGGAGCATGACTTCCACCACGCGGACTCCCGTTTCCACCAGTCGTCGCGCGACAAGGCAGCCGCGCCCGAAATCGTTTCTGCCGTAACTGTCCTGCAGGGCCGCCGGCTCAGAATCCAGCTGAAATGCGGCCAGCTGTTCAGACTGCATCATGGTCACTGCTCGTTGTGTCAGTTCCTGCTGCAGTGTTACCTGTTCCGCCAGTGGACGTCGCAGGGCAAACTGACGACTGATCACATCCAGCCCCGCCAGCCGTTTCTGCAGTCGCTGATCGGGTACAGGCGAGGAAAGATTGGCGACTTTTTCACCCGGACGAAACACCCGGAATGCATTCCATTCATTTCCGAGGTAGCCACCTTCAGGGACCGGGATGCGTGGATTCAGCAGGATATAAGGCGGGATCTGCAGGCTGGCCTGGGGCAGCTGTCGAGCAATCACGGACCCCAGAGTGGGATACTTCAGCGTCGGTTCCGGGTTGTAACCCGTGCGCACAAAAGCCGCACCCCGTTCATGATCGCCTTCCTTTGAATGCAGCGAACGAATCAACAGGCATTCGTGCATCTGTTCGGCCATGCGCGGCAGCAGATGCGAAATCTGTACGCCCTTCGCCGAAGTGGAAATCGCCTGCACCTCGCCACCCGACAGCGTTCCCGGATGCGGGTCCCAAGTCTCCAGCTGACTCATCCCGCCGTTCATCCAAAGCACGATCAGCGAGGCCGGTCGATCCGTGCCACGTCGATTGGCTGCCCCGTGGGACATGCCGGGCAGCAGGAACGACAGACCCGCAGTTCCCAGTCGCTGCAGCATGCCGCGACGATCCATCATCAGTGGTTCCATGAAAACTCCGGACTGTTGAACAGGGCCCAGAACAGGTCCTCGACGGACTGCGTACGATTGGTTTTCAGCTGCTGCAGGAAATATGTCTGTTCGTCTGCTGTTGGTCTGCGAGTCAGACACATCAGAAAACTGTTTTCGATGACCGCGGTGTCGTCCGTGGAAAATCGCAGTACTTCCGCTGGCCCCGACAGCAGATCCACCTTTGCGGAATCCGATGTGAATCGGCCGTTCATCTTCAGCAGAGACTGAGAAATCGTGCCGGCCTGAGCATTCAGTTCGTCTTCTCCGGCATCGCCGTACTCCTGGATGAAGTCGTTCTCTGATGTCAGCTTCTGGAAACGAATCAACGGATGGGAATTCTGATCCACTGCACGCACACGCCCCGCCTGGAACAACGAACCAATCACCTGTTCAGGTCGCAGTCGCACCAGTGGGAATACGGCCCACTGCTCTTCCTGCGCCTGCAGCAATGCCGAATCCTGTTCAGGGTTTTCCGATGACAACTGGAATGGCTGCGACAGGGCAATCAGGCGAATCAGGACACTCAGTCGCTCGCCACGCGTACGAAATTCTGTTCCCAGCAGATCCAGCACATCGGGTTCGCTGTGATCAGAGGGGTGTGGCAGATCATCGACGGGTTCATGCAGTGGCCTGCCAGCCATCAGTCCCCAGACCCGATTGGCAATCGCTCGTTCAAAGCGGCGATTTTCCGGATGAGTCACCCATGCGGCCAGCCGAGTGCGGAGCGAACCCTGATCAGGCAGCCACTCGGCATGGAATGGCACATTCGGGTCGACGACTCGTCCAGTCTTGTCTTCCGCCCCGCCGTCCATGATGCGATAGACAACGGGCTGCTGCGATTTGTCGCGATCGAAGTCGGTCACGCCGGCCAGCGAGACAGTTGCCTGGCAGTACCATGCTGCAAAGCCTTCGAAATGTCCCTGTTTCCAGAACGGGTCAAAGGGATGGTCGTGGCACTGAGCACAATCGATGCGCTGTCCCAGAAACGCGCGAACGGTTCGCCCGGCCAGTTTTGTTTCGTCCAGCTCTTCGTTTTCCATTCGAGCAATGGTGAGGAAGTTGGCTGCCGGCTGGTCTGTCCACAGACCTTCGGCGGCAATGAGATCGCGAGTCATCTGGCCCCACGCGGCATCGGCCAGCAGCTGCTGAGCCAGCCAGTCACGCAGTCGATCGCGACGAAAGATGAACAGCGGTCCCTGTTCCACACCCGTCAGGCTGCGTGCCAGACGATCAGCGAAGTAACGCCCGAAACGATCGTCCCGCAGCATTCTGACGATCCAGCGATCGAGGCGGTCCGGCTGCTGGTCCTGTTCGAAGGCGCGGATTTCAGCCAGTGCCGGGACACAGCCAAACAGTGCCAGTGAGACGCGACGGAAGACTGTCAGGTCGTCAGCCTGAGCCACCGGTTGCAGCCCAGCCTGCTGCCAGCGCTGCCGGAACCGCTGATTCAGACGCTGCACAGCAGTATCCAGACGCTGTTGTGCAGGAATTTCCGGAGCCGCTGTTAATGGGGCCTCGACACTGCCGGCAGTCTGCACAACAGCGACCAGCAACAGCAGCAGCACAGGGATGGATAACCACGAAACCCAGCGCACGATGATTGATTCCGGAAGTGGCAGGACAAGGCAGGCCTGTCAGAAAACGCACAGTCTACTTCGATTTCCACTCAGGATCCCTGGAAAAAAAGGATTGCAGAGTGCAATTTTCTGACAAAACGAGCGAATCAGAGGGAATGTGCCCGTAATCAGCGAATGCATTTTCTCCGAGTGGTGTTGTATCCTTCCATTCGGCGTGTGACTCTGTGGAATCTGCCATGTCCAGCTCTGACGCATTTCCAGCAACTGCCGATCCACTGGCAGGTGTCGGTCCGGGAAGTTTTCCGGGACTGCGTCGGCCGTTTCGTTCGCTGTGGTGGCTGGTGAAAACGGCGCTGGGAGCCGCCTGTGTGGTGCTGGTGCTGGCGATTATGGCCGCCATTCCGGGCCTCAACATTCTGACGCTCGGTTATCTCATCCAGGCTCAGAAACAGGTGGCGGTCTCAGGGCGGTTCCGGGACGGTTTTCCGCTGCTGAAGATAGCACCGCGTCTGGGGATCCTGGCCCTGTTTACATTGCTGTTCGGTCTGCTGCTGCGGTGGCAGGCCACTCGACTCAGTGATGCCCTTGTACTGCTGGGGCCGCAGCATCCACAGACACAGCAGCTGCAGTTCCTTGTGGTCCTGCTGAAGTGGCTGATCGCTGCCCATCTGCTGGCCGCTGTGCTGAATGGCAGTACGTTTGCCTGTTTTCTGCGTCCCATCCGCAATATCCGACGGCTGCTGGCATGGCGGCATTACGAAAAGCGCCAGGAAGTGCGGGCTGTTCTGCAGGCACTGCTGACTGTGCTCAGTCCATGGCAGCATTTCGTCACAGGCCTGCGCGGGTTTTTCGGCGCTGTCGTGTGGTTGTTGCTGCCCACGTCTCTGCTGGTGTCGTATGCCGCCCCCGATCGTACTCGCCCCATCTTCGGTGTCCTGTCGTTTCTCGGCGGCCTGTTGCTGATTCCAGTACTGGCTTGGCTGCCGTGGTTGCAGGTGCAGCAGGCTGTGCAGGGCCGTTTTATGGCCATCTTTTCTGTCGGGGTAGTCCGCCGCGCTATTCGCAGCACACCATTGACATGGATGCTGGCCACCATCCTGCTGTACGTCCTGACGTTTCCGCTGTATCTGGCAAAGATCCGTCTGTTACCTCAGGATTCGCAGCTGGTGCTGACTCCGGTGTTTGTACTGTTCACGTACCCGGCAAGGCTGATTACAGCATGGGCGTGGCACCGCGGTTCACAGGTTCCTGCACCCACGACTCGCTGGCTGCATCTTCCCGCTCGGCTGATCATGTTTCCGCTGCTGGGGCTGTACAGCTTCTTTCTGCTGTTGACCGCTTCCATCAGCGAACTAGGGCGGAACGCGCCTTTTGAAAACCAGGCGTTTCTGGGACCCGTCCCGTATGCTCAGTGGCGACGATCCGACAGCGGGTCGAATCCGTCAGCGACGGGCAAGACGCAGCAGGATGATAACAATCAGGCCCAGCCAGAAAGGAGTGATGGCAAGCAGCAGCCAGAACAGCCCGGGCCAGCGGTGAAAGATACTGTCGGACAACCATGACTGCAGGAAACATAAAGGCGCGATTCCGATCCCGGTAGCCACCATCACCTGCCATACCGGAGTTCGTGTCAGACCGGCGGCCCACGAAACCAGATCTGTTGATGTCAAAGGATTCAGACGCAGCAGCAGTACCAGCCAGAATCCACGCTTTTCAAGTTGTGACCGCAGGCGAGCCATCGCACCTTGCGGGTCAAGTCGATTCAGCATGGATGCCCCCAACCGACGAGACAATCCGCAGGCGATACCTGCACCAGCGATATTTCCGATCAGTGCCAGCGCACCACCGAAGAATGGACCAAACAGAATTCCGCCCGGCGTATACAGCAGCAGACCGGGTAACGGCGCAACGACAACTTCGACAGTGACAAACAAAACGTAAGCGATGGGTGCCAGGATACCGGCATCGTGCAGGACCTGCTGGATTCGCGCAAGACTCTGCGCGTCACCAGGACCGGTGCCCAGCAGTGGGATCAGCAACGAGGTCACCGCAGCAACTGCGAGCAGACCTGCCAGCCACATCAAGAACTGCAGTAGTCGCCGCATCTGCTTTTCCGCAGTGTTCAGGGCGAATGATTCAGGGGACCAGCGGTTTTCCGTCCAGTCGGCGAATGTAGACGTTGCGATACCAGACTTCGCTGCCGTGATCTGTCAGCATCAGACGCCCCTGCTGATTGCGCCCGAAGTTTTCCTGTCCACGGAACTTACTGTTCTGAATGGCCTCTGCAAATCGTGCCGAGTCATCCTGCTCGTCAATGATCAGATTGCCGTTCATCCAGTGACGAATCCGGTGCCGCTGCACAATGACTCGACCGACACCCCAGGCAGCAGGGGCCTTGTAGTTCCGCTGCAGGATCGGGCTGGAGGTATCGAAGAGGTCGTAGACCGAGGCTGTATAGTGTTCGGCCGCCATCTTCGGAAATGCCGCGTCGTCCTGAATCTGATACTCAAGCCCCAGCCACTGATTGCCGTACTTCGCCACCCGATACTTGATGCCACTGTTACCCTTGTCTGAGATGCGATATTCGAACCAGAGATCGAAGTCACCGAATTCTTCGCGAGTCAGGATGTTGTTGCCTTTGCCGCTGAGATGCAGACTGCCATCTGCGTCAAAAGTCCAGCCCTGCTGAATATCCGCACCGTCCGGCAGCATCCACTGGGCGAGGCTGCGGTTGTTCAGCAGATTCGTGTACTGCTGGGCCAGCGCATCAGTGCCTGACAGGATCGCAGCAACGAGGAACAGCAGCCAGCTTCCGGACTTCATACAGGTCGTCTCCGCAGAATCTTAAGTAGAAAACGGACATTCTGCGGAGGCTGGGGGGTGGCTGCAACAACAGCGGCAGGAAAAAGCTGAGACCCAGCGCAAAAAAAATCCCGGAAGCAGCGAATCCCAGGGGGGCGGAGGACTCTAGCTGCTTCCGGGGGCGATTGGTCTCAGGAACTTTGCGGGTTTGCAGTCCCGTTCGGCTCGTGATGGTGGGACAGTAAGACCTTCTGAAAAATGGGTCAATACTTTTTGTGCGTGACGAGACTATAAAAAAGCGATCGGCCCGGAATCGCGTCAAAACACGGGATTTAACAGACGTTTTTCGGCATTTTCTGCCACTTTTGCAGTTGAGCCCGGAGGCATCAGGGAGTTGGGTTTATCACCCATCTTCCCTGTTTTATCTCGGTTGACAGTGAGACGTCGTCCTCGCCCAGACGAATCGTCTTTGTCTCGCGAGTTTCCGCAGGCGTTCCGGCATTCTGCACTACCTCCACCACCGCCGTTCCGGAAGCCACCTTACCAAGGACGAACCTCACGGAGAAATTGTAAGTGCCCGTCAGGGCCTTCTGCTGCAGAAACACCTCGCTGCGTGCCTCTGCGGCAGCCCCGCCGGCGTTCAATCCACCGTCCTCGCGAAGCAGTCGCCCCAGAGTGGGTGTGGTGCGATTGCGGTAACTGCACTCCTGATCCTGCGGGTCCCGGACAATCAGATCCAGATCGGCTGCTCCCACCCACTTCAGAGTGATCTGCAGATCGACCCTGCGAGCCTCCCGCTGTCGCGTTCGAATCGCTTCGGCTTCGGGTGACTTGCCGGCCCGATCAAGGCGGGTGGCCAGATCACTGAGCACTTTCATGGCTTCCGCATGTCGCGTTTCGTAGCCCCGATTCCAGACGTGCTGCAGGACACCACAGCAGGACCAGACTCGCCATTCCTGATCTCCCGACTTGTCGGCGATACTGCGAGCCAGCAGCCACAGCTCGGGCGTTTCGGGATTCAACTGTGCCGCATCCCGCAGCAGTGTCAAAGCCTGATCAAAAGCATCGAATCGTGACAGCATGGCTGCTGTGAGCAGCATCTGCGGAACATCCGCTGCACCGTAATCCAGCCTTGACTGCAGAACTCGCCCGACATCTTCGGCTGGACGCCCGGCCAGTTTCATTTCCACTGCGAGCACGTCGAACAGCCAGGGAGCCGCGCGACCGGCCCGGACCGCGGCTTCGAGACAGTCGACAGCCTGAGCATAGCGGCGGTCCTCATGCAGGATCTGTACGACCGAGGCCAGCTGCGCGTCGGAAAGCTGTCGCTGTGAAAAGATGCGGTCCCAGCGTTCGGCCGGCTCGCCTGTGCCATTCTGGACTTCAGCCAGTGCCTGTCGAGCCGACAGAGGAGGCTGAGCCGGGGCTTCGTCAAGTCTCGTCGCCGCTGTTGCCGTTGCGGCAACGGAGGTCAATAACGCTTTGTGACCGGCAATGAACAGGGACAGTCCGCCGCAGGCACGCTGCCACAGACTGTCCCTGAAATGTTCACTGTCATCCGCCGCCTGAGTCTGCTGCGGGAACGCTATTTTTTTTTGAGCGGGCTTTTCAGCTGGATGCCGCCTGCAGCAGGTGCGGCTGGTGCTGCTGGAACAGCGGGGACGGAGAACATACCGCCACCCATGCCGCCCATACCGCCACCACCCATGCCACCCATGCCGCCGCCACCCATCCCACCCATGCCGCCCATGCCACCGCCCATACCGCCCATGCCACCACCCATGCCGCCCATGCCCCCGCCCATGCCACCACCCATGCCAGGCATGGTGATCACAACAAGGTCTGCTACGTCATAGATGCGAGTGACAAGGTTTTCTTCGCTTTCGGCTGTGGCGACTGTGGTGACCATCATGACTTCGTTCTTAATCATGACTGTCAGTTCCTGATCCTTCACTTTCGCGAAGATCAGTTCCAGTGCATTCCGCATGGTGATACCAGCGAGATCGACATCGGCAACCTGCGTATCGTCGAGGAATGTTGGCTTGTCACCCAGGTCCGGATCAGACTCATCAAGAATGATCCGCATCGTGTACGGGCCCTCGGCTGTATACGCGTCGGCAATAAATCGCAGGATTTCTCCCAAAGAGTTATCACCGGGGTAAGACAGTGCGCGAGGCAGTGGTTCGTCCAGTTTCTTCTCAAGCCACTCTTCAACCGGCTTGATTGAACGCAGAGAGAGCGACTTGTACTTCTCTTTACGCTTGATCGTCAGGGCTCGCCACACGTCGGCCGGTGGATACTGAACCGGTGGTTCATCCGGGAACGGGACATGAGACAGTTCGACCTGATACAGCGTTTCGAGGAAACGGTCGTTTCGCAGATTGACCAGGTCATAGGCCTTCTGCAGCTGGCCGGAAGCTTCTGACATGACGAGGGCCGCTGTCGCGGTGCCGTTGCCCGGCTCGTCTCGCAATGCTTCACGGGAAACCGCTTCGGCATCTTCGTAGGCGTTGACGTCACCACGTCGAGCACGTTCGAGCAGTCCACGGACCTGGTCGATCAGAGTTCGCAGACGCTGCTCTTCCAGATTGACCTGTGCCAGACGCTCACGCTGAGCTTCGAGGTTGGCGCGAGTTTCGGACAACTGCAACTGGCGGATTTCGTTGGTCTGCCGAGCCGAGTCGACGCGGGTGTAAGCGGCGATAACACGACGCTCCAGTTCCTGACGTTTTTCCGGAGCAATCTCGCGGGAAGAACGAACGGCTTCCAGCACATCCTTCAGCAGAGTCATTGCATATTCAGGCTGCTCTGCAGCCACGCGATCCGCTTCGTCAATCGCTGCATTCACGGACTGCACCATCCGCTGCGTCAGGATTTCACCGCGAACTTCCGTCTTGCTGAGAGCATCACCTTCGTCCACTGACGGTGGGCCGAGGCGGTCGGCTTTGCCCGTTTCGTCCAGCAGAGCAGTTTCCAGAGCGGTCAATCGGACGTTGCCCGAATCCAGCAGTCGTGCCTGGCTGACAATCTCAAGAGCCTGCAGTTTCTGTCCCTGCTGGCTGAGCACTTCAGCGGCCGCAATGCTTTCACCAATCAGGGATGTGAAATCACCGGAGGCAGCTGCCAGACCTTCCAGTCCCAGATACGGAGAGTTCAGGCCCTGCGTCTGCTGAGCCCTGCGAGCCAGCACACCAATCTCTGAACCACCCTGTCGCAGAGCACTGCCAGCGACTTTCCAGGTGTGTGATTGGCCGTTGATAGTGCCTGTGACCTCCAGCACCGCCGGAACCGCACCTGCACCGTAGACCAGAGTATGACGATTGCTGCGGAGTGCGACTGCGGCAGGAGCTGTCAGGCTGACGCCCGCAGTGTGTGACCGCAGATCACGTACCAGCACCGGACCCTGCTGCAACTGTTCGACCATCAGGCCAGCAACAGATGCTGCGTCGTCGTTCTGCAGCTGCTGCAGTGAACCACCGGTCTGGTTGGCCAGAATTCCTGACAATTGAGCATCAATGCGAGGGCCGAGCAGCATGGCATGGAAAGCTGCACCGCTGGTCTGCAGGTCGCTGACCAGAGCAGACAGATCGGTACCAGACAGCATGTCTCCGGCACTCATGCCGTCACCGATGTAGGCGATCGATACGGCTGATTCAGAAACACCCTGCAGCGAGCTTCGCAGGGCAGCGGCGAGATCCGTAGCGCCCATCGGAGTTCGCAGTGACAGGCGATTCAGAGCAGCCGACAGTGTTGGTGAATCAAGGCTGACAAATTCCGGAGTCAGAACGGAGACTGACGAGTCTGCGGCGACCAGCCGGACCTGGCTGCCCTGAGGCAGGCCCTGCAGTACCGATCGCACGGCCTGCAGCGTTCGCTGACGGTAAATGCCGGACTGACTGGCAGATGTATCCACCAGCAGAATATGACGGTTGACCTGTACAGCAGGAGTTGTAAGGCGAAGCGCGATTGCCAGATGCTGCTGATCGGCAGCGGTCACTGCGACGGCATCCGGAGCGGTTGCTGGGCCGTTATCCGCCGCGAAGGCAGTGCCGCAGAATGTGGACACACCCAGCCCCAGTGAGGCCAGTGAAATTGAACGCAGTGAACCAGCGAGTCGCCGCATGTGTTTTCCCCATGTAGGTGCTGCGGATGCAGACCAACCCAATTCGCCAGATGCAAAACCGTAGAACCCCAAACGCTGAACAAATCGCTGCTGTGCCGGGCGCAAGCCCGCAGCCGCACTACACACGAATACAAGACCCGAATGCAAGTTGTTACAAGTTGTGACAACCTGTATCGTAGTCTTCGGATGCCACCGAAAATACTTCACCTGAAAAACCGGCAGATTACGCTGACCGCCGCAGAGTTTTGCGAGTTGGCCGTTGGAGACGGCTAAACCCGAAAACTTCCACGCAGGCTGCAGGCATTGCAGCCGCCACGATCAGCCCACTAAGAATTCTGCACAAGGTCTGTGCAGAATTCCCAGATCTTCCAGTTCTCCACGTTCGATTGCAACAAAAACCTGCAGTTCTGTTGCGATTTGAGACCATAAAACAGATTCCGCCACTTCGTCAGTCGACTGAACAGCAGGTCTGCAGGAACTGAAGCTGCCCAGAAACACCTCCTGTTCCCTAAACGCAGGCCGTCTGAACCGTCCGTTCATTTTGTGTGAATTCTGCGGATTTTTTCGACGATAACAGGGATGACCGGCTTGTGGGGGGCCGCGATCATCGCACATCCAGCCGGATGCCGCGGGGGGTGGATCTTATGGCGCGGCATTCCGGCCCGGCTTTGCCGGCTGCTGTCTGGCTTACGCTGGCATCGGCCCTGCTGGCAATTACGTTTGTGGCCACTGTGCGAGCGATCGACAGGTCAGATACGGGGGACAGCTCTGAGGCAGTTCTCCAAACAGCTCAAAGCCACGAAAACGACTTCAAGGTGCATGGCACCCGGGCAGCACAGGTGCATGGCACCCTTGGCGACTTGAGTCGTGAAAATGCTCGGAATTTGACCCGCACGAAGGCCTGCCGGCTGGCTCCGGGCGAACTGCTTGTACTGGTGTCAGAAGATCCGGCTGGAAATGTGCATCGGTTTCGGCTGACGGCGGCTGCGATCCCGTCGTCCCGTGTCACAGGAGCGATGAATGAACCTTCCGGTGTGACCGGTCCTGCTGAATCTGTCGGTAGGGCTGAATTTGCCTGTGAGGCGGGCGCTGTGGATTCTGTCGAATCCAGCATTTGTGCTGATTCTGTCAATGCAGGAGCGCGGGACAAAGAGCGTAGTCTGGGCCTGAGCCCGGACACGGACTTCTTGTCACCTTTGAAATCCCCCGTGTTTTTGGGGGGATGGGGTCCAGCACGAATGCTCGGGCTACCTTTTGACCCTGGCGCCAATCCTGGCGGGGTGATGGATTTGGCATGGCGAGCTGTAGCGGAGGGTGGGTCGCCGGCGGGGAATTCCGCCCTGCCTCAGCGGCGACTGTTTCAATTGCCGCGTCTGAGTGGGTCCCGAACGGCCTCGGTTTGCACGGATTGCCAGTTGGTGGGGTCAGCTGGGGGTGTTGGTGTCTATAGTGAGGATTGGCTGCGGGGGCCGGCCGACCGTCTGGGGCAGCGGATTGCTGGAATGCTGGGGTCTGGTCTGCTGCTGGCGATTGAGCAGGCGTTGGGGCCGTTGCTGGATGTGGATGGCAGTGGTGGTTTGACAATTGTGGTGGGTGACCTTGATCCGCAGTACGAAGCGGGCGAGTTTCCGTTGTGGGGTTGTGTGCGGGAGTCTGATTTTCTGGATGCGGCAGCCGGGTCTGGTGGTGATATTCTGTACGTGGATGAGAGTGTGGCGGATGTCGGCGAACTGGATTTGCGGGCCCTGCTGGTTCATGAGCTGGCGCATGGGGCCTGTTTTTCGCGGTTGCTGGAGCGGCGTCTGGCGGGTGGTTCTGAGCTTTTGGTCCCGCGTTGGTTTCATGAGGGATTGGCGCATGTCCTTGAGCATGCGATCGTGGGTGAGCGGTCATTATCACGAAGGCGTCTGGAGGCCTGCTGGCAGGATCCGGGGGTGTCCCCGGTGATGGTGAATCCGCAGTCGGTGTCGTGGAGCAGCAGCCGGCAGGGTCCGCGGGCTGCTGGGTATCGATTTCTGGCGGCGGCGGGTGTGGATCGGCTGCCGGCCGGGCGAGTGGCGAAACTGCTGCGGGAAGCGGGCAGTTTTGAGGATTTGTTGTTTGATGTGCTGGGGGGGGCGACGGCCCCTGCGCTGCGACGCTGGGGTGTGCTTGAGGCGCGGGCACTGCTGGATTCGCACCCGGATTGGATTCCGCCGCTGCAGTCTGATGTGGCGGTGGAGTCGCGAGTGCTGGGCAGTGCGTTTGTGGTCTGGCGTGGTGGTTCGTCGGGGCTGGATGTGCAGGTCACAGCCACCGATGATTCCGACTGGACCCTGACCGTGATTCGTCCATAATGTCGCGGGGAAGTTGTTCCCTTCACAGTTCTTCCGGGTCTTTAAGACTTTGTTTGCCGCATGACATCGATGTTTTCATTTCAGCTGGATGCCGTGGATCCGGGGACCAGTGGTCGTGCTGGTCGCTGGCAGACTCCGCATGGGACCGTGCAGACTCCGGCCTTCATGCCTGTGGGGACGCTGGCTACGGTGAAGGGTTTATTGCCCGAGCAGCTGCGAGCTGCGGGGGCTCAGATGGTGCTGGCGAACACGTATCATCTGGCTCTGCGACCGGGTGAGAAGACGGTTGCTGAGCATGGTGGGCTGCACCGCTTCATGGACTGGGACGGTCCGATACTGACTGACAGCGGTGGTTTTCAGGTATTCAGTCTGGCATCGATGCGGAAGCTGAATGATGACAGGGTGGTGTTTCGATCGCATATCGACGGGGCTCTGCTGGAACTGACTCCGGAGCGTGCGGTGGAGATTCAGGAGTCACTGGGTGCGGACTGCATTATGTGTCTGGACGAGTGTCCTGCTTCGGGTGAGAGTGTGCAGAAGATTCTGCAGGCGGTTGACCGTACGACGCGGTGGGCGGAGCGTTGTCGTGAGGCTCAGAGGCGAACTGATCAGGCGTTGTTTGCGATTGTGCAGGGCGGGTTGCATGCGGAACTGCGGGGGCGATCAGCCGAGGGGCTGCTGAAAATTGGTTTTCCGGGGTATGCAGTGGGTGGATTGAGTGTCGGCGAGCCTCCGGCCCAGATGTATGCGACTCTGGATTGTACGGTTCCCCTGTTACCGGCTGATCGTCCGCGTTATCTGATGGGGGTTGGTCGACCGGAAGATATTCTGGAGGCGGTGTGTCGGGGGATTGACATGTTTGACTGTGTCATGCCGACTCGCAACGGCCGCAACGCGATGGTGTTTACAAGTCAGGGGCCGGTGCGGTTGCGGAATGCGGTGCATGCGAAGGATCAGTCGCCGCTGGACCCGGAGTGTGCGTGTGTGGCCTGTCAGCGGTATACTCGGTCTTATCTGCGACATCTGTTTGTGGCGGGTGAGATGCTGGGGCCGATTCTGGCGTCACTGCATAACATTACGTATTACCAGACTCTGGTGCGTCAGATACGTCAGGCGGTGATGTCGGGGACTTTGCAGCAGTTCCGAGCCGCGCAGCTTGCTCGCTGGGGTTCTGCTCACTAAAGTATCGGGTTTTGCCAACGTTGTGGTCAAACGCTGTCTGGTGCCGTAACGGGTAGTCCGTGGCAGGAATGTCCTGTGTGGCTGTCGTTCTGGCTGTCGTTGCTCGTGTGATGTCTGCCGTAAGTACTGGATTTCGCTGGAGAAGCCCGTGGTGTTGTGTTTTGTGGTGAGTGGTCTGACGGCGCTGGTGGTCAGTGCTGCTTCGGGTCTAGCACAGGAGCCAGCAGCTCCTCAGGAACCGGTGGCTGCCGCGGCTGCGGCTGACACGGCAGTTTCCACACCGGCTGTCGTTCCGGCGGAAGGTGCAGGCAGTTCATCACCTGCTGCGATCTCAGCGGCGCCTGCGGCGAAGGCGGCAGGTAGTGCAGGAAAGGCTCAGCCGGATCCTCCGGGTTGGGTCCAGTTTCTGCCGCTGGCCTTTATTGGGATCATGTTTTATCTGATTCTGCTGCGTCCTCAGCAGCGTGAGCAGCGGCGCCGCCAGGACACGCTCAGCAGCCTGAAGAAGAGCGACAAGGTCGTGACGACGGGTGGGATCGTGGGAACGATCGCCGATCTGTCTCAGGATGGTCGTTTTGTGACCTTGAAAGTCGATGATTCGACGCGAATTCGGTTTCTCCGCAGCGCCATTCATGGATTGCTGGAAGAGAAGTCGGAGGGCAGTGGGAATTGAGTGTTGAGGGGGATGTTGCCGTGCGGCAACACACCGCAATTTCTCGGGAATCCTTCAGGAATTCCGGGTTCTGCAGCGGTTTCAAGGGGCATTTTCCCTGTATGCCCGATATTCTGGCGGGTTCGGAAAATGGCTCGATTTTTCCGGATTGTGGCTGCAGCCCGGTCCTGGAATTGTGCTGCTGTCCGCGATTTCGCTAAATATACGCCATTTTCTGTCGTGTTTTCACCATCTTGCGTGTTCTGACTCAGTCGATCAAGAATCGACCCAGTGCATACGTTCGGGAACCCACTGATGTCATTGCTGCTGAACGGACTTTTGATACTGTGCCTGCAGGCTGCCGGAACCGGCTCTGAAGCGACTGTCGCTGCCGAGCAGTCGCAGACCTCTGCTGCTCCTGCCGCCGCCCCTGCCGAAGCTCCGGCAACCACTGAAGCTCCGGCTGCTGCACCTGCCGAGCAGGCGGCTGCTGCACCTGCCGAGCAGGCGGCACCTGCGGCTGCCGAGCAGGCGGCTCCTGCGGCCGCTGCTGCTCCCGCTGCTCCCCCGGAATTCTCGGCTGACGACACGGCTGCAACTGACGCTGCCGCGCCTGCGGCTGCTGCTGAACCAGCGGCTGCTCCGCCAGCCAGCGGGCCAGGTGCCTTCGTCGTGCTGCTGGTGGTGGTGGCTCTGCTTGTGCTGCCATTTGTTTTTGGAAACTTCATCGCCAAAAGTCTGCAGGTGCCCGAGTGGAGTTCGCGGATTGGCATTGTCCTGCTGACGCTGGCTCTGGGGACTTCGCCGTTCCTGATGTCTCTGTTGCGCGGGCAACCGCTCAGTGAACGCTTCCGTCTGGGGATTGACCTTGATGGTGGTACCAACATGGTCTTTCAGGTCCGAGGTGAGGGCAAAGAGATTACTCCCGGCGTGATGGATCAGATGGTGGGAGCGGTCAGTCGCCGTATCAACCAGTCGGGCACTGAAGAAATTACAGTGCGAGCGGTTGGTACGGATCGTATTGAAGTGATTGTGCCGGGTGAAGATCCGCAGACTGTGGATGATATCAAGCGTCGTATTACGCGTCTGGGCAGTCTGGAATTCTTTGTGGTGGCTAATCGAGCAGATTCGGACATTATTCGTCTGGCTCAGGGCCTTGACCTGTCGCGTAAGGACGTTTTGATCAACGGTGAAGTGCGGGCTCGCTGGGTTCCTGCAGCCGAAAAGGACGGTCAGCCAAAGTTGTTGACCGATTCGGACGTCATCAGCCGGCCATTGAAGGCTGAGCGAGAGGTGAATGGTCGTGTGGAAACCTATGAGACTCAGGAATACCTGCTGCTGGTTTCATCGAAGGAAGAGCAGGTTACGGGACAGTATCTGCGTTCTGCAGTTCGGGACTTTGATCCTCAGAACGGCGAGATTGTCGTCAGCTTTGCGTTTGATCAGACGGGTGCATATCTGTTCGGTCAGCTGACGGGTCGTAACGTACCTCGGGATGGTGTGCCCAACCGTCGTCTGGCGATTGTCCTTGATGGTCGTGTTGACAGTGCTCCGTTTATCCGTGAGCAGATTACCAGTCGTGGCCAGATTTCCGGTGGTCAGGGTGGTTTCACGGCTGAGGAGGCCTCAGAACTGGTGGCGGTATTGAATGCGGGTGCTTTGGAGGTGCCAATTGATCCGAAGCCGCTCAGTGAAGCGACGGTCGACCCGACTCTGGGTGCCGATGTACGACAGAAGGGTGTGACTGCCACTGCGATCAGCGGTCTGGCCGTGATTGTGTTTATGCTGGTTTACTATCGCCTGTCGGGATTGATTGCCGTTATTTCGCTGATTCTGAATCTGGTGCTGACGGTCGGGTTGATGGTGGCCATTCCCGCGACGTTTACGCTGCCGGGTATTGCTGGTCTGGTGCTGACGATCGGGATGGCGGTTGATGCGAACGTACTGATCTACGAGCGTATGCGTGAAGAGATTGCTCGTGGATCTTCAGTGCGAGTTGCCATTCAGAATGGTTTTGAAAAGGCGTTCATCACAATCTTTGATTCCAACGTGACGACTTTGCTGACGTCGGTTGTGCTGTTTTACTTTGGTACGGACCAGATTCGCGGTTTTGCCGTGACGTTGTTTATTGGTCTGGCGGTCAGCATGTACACGGCCTTGTACGTGGGTCGGCTGCTGTTTGATCTGTTCGAGCGTTGTGGAGTGCTGAAGCAGATTCGCATGATGCAGGCGATTGGTGAAACCAATCTGGATTTCATGAAGTATCGCGTGCATCTGTTCTCTGTGTCGGGTTTGCTGATTGCTATCGGGTTGATGTTCTTCGCCGTTCGCGGTGAGAAGAACTATGACATCGACTTTACTGGTGGCACGATGGTGTCGTTCCAGGTGACGGAGCCGCAGAAGACGGACGATGTGGCGGCTTTGCTGTCGCAGGAATTCGGCGATGATTTTGCTCTGGAGCGATTGTCGGTGGGTGCAGAGAGTGGCGAGGGAACGGGCAAGCACTTCCGGCTTCGCACAACGGATCGTGACGGTGGTGTGGACGCCAGTGACACCGAGGCCAGTGCTGAGGATCGGGTGCGTGAACGGGTGAATAAGGCCTTCGCTGGTAACTCCACCATGAAGTTGCGCATGGTGAACCTTGAGGTCGCTCCGGTGAAGCCTGTCGTGGTGGATTCTGCGGACAACAGCGTCGTTGCTGTTCAGCGTATGAAGTACAAGGATGGTTCCGAAGCGGATCTGAAGTTTTCCGAGGAGCTGGCATTCGGGACGGCCATGGACCTTGTGGCAGCAGCTCTGATGGAAGTTCGTCAGGCGGACGCGGCCGATCTGATCGGGCTGGAAGGCACAGCGGGATCGGGTCTTGAGGGCGCCGAGCGGTCGGTTAAGAAATTCAGTGGTTTCACGGTTCGCGTGTTGCCGGATGTGCCGGCCGAGCAGCTGACTCAGGCGTTGACGCTGGTCAAGCAGCAACTCGACAGTTCTCCTCTGTTTGACGAAGTAAATACGTTTGCTTCGGCCGTGGCTCAGGAAACTCGGGTTGATGCGACGATTGCAGTGCTGCTCAGCATTCTGGGAATTTCCGCATACATCTGGTTCCGTTTCCAGAACCTGATTTTCGGGTTGGCGGCAGTGGTGTCACTGCTGCATGACGTGCTGATTACACTGGGTTCGCTGGCGGTGGCCAGCATGTTTGCCGGATCGGGTCTGGGCGATCTGTTTTTGATTGATGACTTCCGTATCAATCTGTCAATGATTGCTGCGTTCCTGACTCTGGTGGGTTATTCGCTGAACGACACGATTGTGGTGTTTGACCGAATTCGTGAAGTGCGTGGAAAGAATCCGCTGGTGACCAGTGCGATTGTGAATACGTCGCTCAACCAGACTCTGGGACGAACCCTGATGACAGGTGTGACTGTATTCATCGTGGTTGTGATTCTGTATGTGTTTGGTGGTTCCGGTGTGCATGGGTTTGCGTGGTGTCTGCTGGTTGGCTCAATCGCCGGTACTTACAGCTCGGTATACATCGCCAGCCCGTTCCTGGTCTGGTTCCTTGGTCAGACGAAGTCTGCAAAGGCGTAGGTCCAGCTGCTGCTTTGGGAATCTGATGAACTGAATTCTGAAGCCCGCGTCGGTTTTGACGCGGGTCTTTGCTTTCCCCCTGGATGTGATTGAACGGAGCCTGTCCTCGAATGATCGACGAATCTCCCCTGCACTGGACGACCGTGGATGCTTCGGAAATGTACGAAGTACCTCGCTGGGGTAACGGCTACTTCTCAGTCAATCCGAGTGGGAATGTGATGGTGCATCCGGACCGGAATCCGGCTCGCGGGATCGACCTGAAGGAACTGGTTGAGCGGTTGCAGATGCGTGGTCTGGATGTTCCGGTGCTGCTGCGTTTCAACGGGATCATCCGGGATCGTCTGTACGTGCTGCACAAGGCGTTTTCGGATGCGATTCGTGAGCACGGTTATCGGGGCAAATATTCCTGCGTCTATCCGATCAAGGTGAACCAGCAGCGTGAAGTTGTTGAGAAGGTCGTGGAGTACGGTCGGGAGTTTGGGTTTGGTCTGGAGGCTGGCAGCAAGCCTGAGCTGCTGGCCGTGGTGGCAATGACGGAGGCTGAGACTCCGATTATCTGCAATGGTTTCAAGGATGCCGAGTTCATTGAGATGGCGTTGCTGGCGCAGAAGATCGGCCGCCATGTGATCCCGGTGGTTGAGAAGTACACTGAGCTGGAACTGATTCTGAAGTATGCGGAAAAGCTGAATGTGCGACCGCAGATTGGGATGCGTGTGAAGCTGGCAGCGCGAGGTGCGGGGCGCTGGCAGTCTTCAGGCGGTTATCGTTCCAAGTTTGGTCTGCGAGCCAACGAGATTCTGCAGGCGCTGGATGAACTGAAGCGTCGCGGCATGGAGGATTGCTTCACGTTGCTGCACTTCCATCTTGGCAGTCAGATCACGAACATTCGTCAGGTCAAAGCGGCTCTGAATGAAGCGGCACGAGTCTACACAGAGTTGTCGCGACGAGGTGCTGGCCTGAAGTACATGGACGTCGGCGGTGGCCTTGGTGTGGACTACGACGGGTCACAGACCAACTTTGAATCCAGCATGAACTATACTCTGGAAGAGTATGCTCGTGACGTGGTCTACACGATGCAGACCGTGTGTGATGAGGCCGGGGTAGAGCATCCGAATATCATTTCGGAAAGCGGTCGGGCAATTTCCGCGTTCCACAGTGTACTGGTCTTTGGTGTCCTGGGGGTGTCGCAGCAGGGTTCTGAAGAAACCACGGACGCGTCACTGGCACCGCCGGACGATGCTGAGCAGGTGCTGCACGATCTGTATCAGAGTTTTCGTGGGTTAACGCAGCGGAATGCACTGGAAACCTTCCACGATGCCCAGACGTCCGTGGATACCGTGATGACTCTGTTCAATACAGGATACCTGTCACTGGAGCAGCGATGTCTGGCAGAGAATATCTATTTTGCCACTTGCTACCGTATCTGGCAGCTGACGGGGTCGATGGAGTTTATTCCGGAAGAGCTGGAGCGACTGGACAAGCTGCTGTCTGACAACTACTTCTGTAATTTCTCGCTGTTCCAGTCCTGCCCGGACTCGTGGGCCATCAAGCAGCTGTTTCCGGTGATGCCGATTCATCATCTGGAGCACCGTCCGACTCGACATGCTGTGCTGAGCGACATCACCTGTGATTCGGATGGAAAGATCGATACGTTTATTGACCGGCGTGACGTGCGACGCACTCTGATGCTGCACGAGTTTGACGGTTCACCTTATTACCTCGGGATCTTTCTGATTGGAGCGTATCAGGAGATCCTGGGAGACCTGCACAACCTGTTCGGAGACACGAATGCGGTGCACGTGGATATCTCTGAAACGGGTGATGTGATTCTTGATACGATCATCAAGGGCGAAACGGTCAGCGAAGTGCTGGATTATGTGCAATTCCGTGGTCGCGATCTGATCAATCGTCTGCAGGTGGCGGTGGAGGTGGCGGTGCGTGAGAACCGCATTGATAACTCGCAGGCTGGCCAGTTCGTGAAATTCTACGAAGAGGCTCTGAACGGCTACACGTATCTGGAAGAACCGGACGGCGAATAATTTAATTGTCAGTGCAGTTACGGCCAGGACCAGTGCTGAGTGCGTGGAAGTTATGGGTGTTACCTGCGGCTGTGTGGCTGGCACTTGTGTTCAGTGTGGACTGCTGACTGTTGTGGTTGTGTGCGATGTTGCCAGGATGATTGATTTTCCGTGCTACTGGGGTGTTTGCACGGGCCGAACCTGCAGATCCGGTAATTCCACCACATACAGGTGGCGATCCGGAAAGGCGGATTCCAGTTGCCGTAGTCCGTCCTGTGTTTGAGGCAGGCGGCAGATCAAAGCCGGGGCTTCGTAGTCCGGTGGATTGATGATGTAGCTGAGTTGCTGATCAGAGTCCGTCTCATCAACCATCAGGATGCAGGGACCCCGGGCGGCAACTTTGGCTGCCATTTCCTGAAACGCTGCGATACGGACTTTCGAATACGTCTGTTCAGAGACAGCAAGGCTGATGCGCGAAGGGCCCCACAGAGATTCTGCATCGATCCATGCGGGCAGCAGTGATGCGACCAGCAGCAGCAGACACCATGTTGTGGCGCTGCGACGGCTGCAGGCGGATTCCAGAATCTGGCGGACCGACTGTAAACCGGCAGCGGCCAGCATCAGCAGTAATGGTGCCGTTTCGAAAACGTAGTGCCAATGCAGGATCCCATCGTACCAGTAGGGAATATGCACGAGGTGCAGACAGAGCAGGGATGCCAGCAGCAGGCGCAGGCGTTCGGCCGCAATGTTGGGCGCCATGCACAATGGCAGGGCCGCCGGGATCAGCAACAGGAGTGCGGGAATACCGAGGGTCCACTGAGCACTGGCTGTCAGGCGATTCTGTACGTTGACAATCGCGCCGGCTGGAGTCAGGTTGGTGGCCCACGCGTCGTACTTTGCCAGCACGGAATGAGGGTCAGCACTGCGACGGGCATTGTCAAAACCGTAGCGATGTCGGGGAGTCCAAGTATCGGTGTAGTATTGATAAGCGGATGTTCGCCAGTTTCCGGTGATGCTCAGGTTCATGATCATCAGCACGCAGAATCCCAACAGTAATGGGATGGCCATACTGCCAATCGCTATGGTGGCTGTCACTCGCTGTTCTGGTGTCTGTGGCTTCAGAACCTGTTTCAGCAGCAGCAGTCCGCAGGGTAGCGCAAAACCGGCCGCCGTCATGGGGCGACCCAGCATGGCGCAGGTCAATGCCGTTCCGGCCAGCAGTGCCATCGCCCAGTGGCCATGATTCTGCCAGTGCAGGAATGCCCACAGGAACACGGCCAATGCCAGCAGTGTCGGTTGGTGCGCGAGCAGCAGGTTGCTGAACAGAGCCAGTCCGGGGCTGAGTGCCAGCAGCAGGCCACCGATGTTTGCTGCCCACATCGAGAGCAACGTTCGCAGGATGCGATGAAACAGCATGCACGCCAGAGCTCCGGCCAGCCAGTGTCCGGCAATCGGCAGACCGACTGCAGAAAATGGCAGCATCCAGAGACCGGTCCATGGAAAGTAGCGACTGGCCGTGCGTGGTCGATTCAGGACGTGCACCTGATGAAAGACATCGCCAGCGACTGTCCGGGCTGGCCACGAAATCCGTCCGGCTCGAAAGGTTTCTGCCTGCAGCAGATAACTGAATTCGTCGTGCCACGCGGGTGGCAGCTGGTACAGGGGAACGGTCTCAGGCGAATTCCCGGACCACGCTGTCTGCAGAACCGGGATCTGACGCAACCCAATTGACAGGCTCATGGCCAGTGACAGCAGACCAGTGATCGCGGTGGTCAGCAGGCCGCGCTGCTGCGCGGTCCGTGCAGGTTGCTGTTGGCTGGTGGTTTCTGAAGTCACTTTTCGGCGTGGTTCGTTCTGCAGCCGTGAGCCCAGCAGCCAGACAAACGGCAGCGACAGCAGGACCAGTGTTGGCAGTGTCGTATCAATATTCCATGCGGCGAACCATGCCAGAATTCCGGCAGGTGTCTGAGCCAGTTGCAGGATTCGGCTGCCTTCCAGCCAGACACAGAACGCGGTCGCCAGCAACCAGCCGATCAGCAGGGCCGTGCGGGCCATGACAGGGCTGGTACTGATGCTTGCCGAACGAGCTGCCATCGTCTGTGCCTCTTACAGAATCGCCAGCGGATTCCTGCGTGGTTCCAGGGTTCCGCGAGTCACGCCGACCTGGTTCATTGCCTGCAGTGACTGCCACACGTGAGCACCACTGCAATGACCCTGCAGGAGCGCTCGATACAGTTCGATCAGTCGATGGATTTCTGCAGGCGATTCCCGCAGCAGCTCTATACGGAAGCAGCGGACACCGGCCTGCAGCAGATCAGGTACAATCTCTGCCGAGCTTTGAGGTGCCGCGTTGAACAGCGTGTTTCTGCAGCCGATGTCAGCGGTCAGAGGATGCTGCATTCCAGTGCGATCCTGCAGTTCCACCCGATGGACGTCACAGGGACGACCACAGTTGTGCTTGTTGGTACCCGGTGACAGCATGGCACAGAAGACACAGTGCTCCATATGAAACATCGGCATATGCTGATGAATCACAATCTCCAGCCATTGCGAAGGCAGGACGCGGATCAGATCAAGTAGCTGATCCCGATTCAGGTCATATGAGGGAGTGAGACGCTGCAGTCCGCGAGCCATCAGAAAGTCGGCCGTCAGTTCATTCGTCACATTCAGTGAATAATCCCCCGTCATGGAGAGGCCATGACTGCGGAAGAAGTCCAGCCCACTGAGATTACGCACGATCACCCCATCCGGATCGGCCTTTCGCAGCATGTGAAACAGGCCCATTTCACCGGGTTTCTGGATCCGCGGTGGGGCCAGCAGCAGCGGAACCTGAGCTGAGCGGGCTCGCTGTACCGCCTCGCGATACTCCCGCAGATCGGCAAAATCCGCAATCAGTCCATCCACGCTGCCACTGATCGCTGCCGACAATTGCTCAAGCGTTCTGCAGAGCACGATCAGGCGGGGAGAGCTGCCTGGCGCTGACTGCGATGGCGGCAGCTGTGATCGGAGTCGTGCGAGCGCATCCGGGTCTGACAGTGGACGCTGCAGACGAGGCAGCGAACTGTTGAGCTGCTCCAGTAACTCTCGCCGCAGTCGCCCCAGTACGCTCAGCGGTACCATCGGACCGCCTGCGATTTCTGACTGCAGATCCGACAGCTGAAAGACCGAAGCCCCAAGGCGACTGAGTTGCTCGTGCAGCAATTGCTGCGATAAGGGATGCTTTGCGGCTGCCTGCAAAGGTGTGTCCGAGCTGACATCGCAGCAACTGCCATTCGCTGCTGATCCCTGAATCCTCAGCGGCTTTCCAACAACAGCCTGCACCTGGAGTGATAAGGCGACACGACGCAGCGGATCAGCCGCCTCAAACGTACGCCGCAGCTGCTGATTCAATCGCGGATCATCCGTCTTCCATACCGCCTGACCCGGTCGCAGCTGCAGCAGATCCACTGCCGCACGATCAAAACTGAGCTCCACAATGCCCGAGTCCACAGGTTCTGCAAGCTGCCAGCCATTCTGACGGACATGATAGACTCGCCCACCCTGCTCGGCACCCGCCAGACGGTCCCCTTCGAAGACCACGCCATCACCAGCCTGCACCAGATACTCCAGTTGCACGGCAACAGCATCACGCAGGACACGCACGACCCTTCCCAGCAGAACTCCACGCTTCGCAGAACTGACGGCTGGAACCAGCATCTTATGGTCACAGCCCTGCAGCCAGCCCGGTGAAAATCCACGGGAAAATGACATTTCCATCTGCTGGATGTCACGCTTCGAAAACTGAATCGGTCGACCGGCCAGTGCCTCGTCCAGCGTCTGCCGGTAATGAGCCGTGATATTGGCCACGTATTCCGGAGTCTTCAGGCGGCCTTCGATCTTGAAGGAACTTACACCCGCGTCCAGTAGTTGAGGGATCAGAGGAAAAGCCGCCAGATCCTGCGGGCTGAGCAGATACTTCTGAGCACCGGTGTCCTGCAGCACTCCATCACTCAGGATTTCATAGGGCAGCCGACAGGCTTGCGCACACTGGCCCCGATTCGCACTGCGACCGCCCAGCGATTCACTGGTCAGACACTGACCGGAATATGCCACGCACAGAGCACCATGAACGAAGACTTCCAGCTCCAGATCCGTTATCGCATGCACCTGACGGATTTCTTCAATCGACAGTTCACGTGGCAGAACGACCCGCTCAATCCCCAGACTACGCGCCGCCTCAATACACTCGCCACTGCTGAGTGTCATCTGAGTCGATGCATGCAGCGATAACCGGGGACTGATTTCACGGATCAGACGAGCAACACCAGGGTCCTGCACCAGCACAGCGTCCACACCCGCGTCACTGATCTGTCGGACGATCTGTTCCAATTCCGGCAACTCTGCCGAGAACGCCAGAGTATTCAGGGTGAGGTAGCCGCGGACGCCCCGACGATGCAGAAAATCGATCGCCTCAGGCAACGATTCCAGGGAAAAATTTCCGGCTCGTGCCCGCGCGTTGAAACCACACTCAAGGCCGAAGTACACCGCATCCGCACCGTTTTCCACGGCCGCTCGCAGACACGTCAGATCTCCTGCCGGTGCCAGCAGCTCGGCCCGTCGCAATCCTGTCCCGGTGTCGGCACCACCGAGTGTCACTGATTCACCTGCACCCGTAACCATTCCCGGACTACCTTGCTGCCGCTTTCGGCCTGACATGGAACGATTGACTGCATACCTGGTAAGTCAGGAAACTGTTGCAGGATGCTGCAGCAGCGCAGAACTGCTCAGCATTCTGCTGCACTGCCTGGCGTAATCCAATACCCCGATGGGCGGAAAACCTTCAATTTCCGGGTCTGGGGTGCGGTGGCACGCAAATTGCAAACTCGTCACATCGCAGCTGCAAGTCCATGGCCCGCCTGGCGGCTGCGTATGCACGCAGGAGTGTTCTTTGTGCGACCACACAGAACGCTCCTGCGTCTTTTTACAGCTCAACGCCAAAGGAAGTGCACGATGTGAGGCCGTCTTAAAGCCACGAAAGGTACGAAAAAAACCAATGGAGCAACAACCAAAGGCGAGCCGTTGGTCTTCGGCCGTCAAACGCTGTACAGACCACCCTCGCCCCGGATGTCGCGGCATCAGCAGCTTTGGGGGTGTGAGGTTCGCACCGAGCCGAGAGGAGCCTGAGTTGCGAGCCATGTCTGCGGCTCAGCAGGAGCTTCGCCCTCCCGCAGGGTGCGGGGTGGCATCAGCAGCCTCGGAGTGTGAGGTTCGCGCCGAGCCGAGAGGAGCCTGAGTTGCGAGCCATGTCTGCGGCTCAGCAGGAGCTTCGCCCTCCCGCAGGGTGCGGGGTGGCATCAGCAGCCTCGGAGTGTGAGGTTCGCACCGAGCCGAGAGGAGTCTGAATTGCGAGCCATGTCTGCGGCTCAGCAGGAACTACGCCCTCCCGCAGGGTGCGGGAGGGCGGTGTCAGCAGGCGATGCAATGCGATTTTTGGTCGCCGCACCCGGATCAGGGCAGGATCAGAAACAACCCAATAATCGCTGCCGTCTCAACGACAGTCGCTTCGGTGTTGAATGGGATCTGGTACAGTTTCTTCGGAGCATCTTCGCCGGGTCGATAGTACCCGAGTGCGTACTGGCGAGAGGCGACGGGGTGCAACGCCATCTGATAGGGCAAGCCAGCCAACTGGACCGCAAACCGACCAGTGGAAGCGAACGGCTGCACCAGCGGACTGTAGGTATGCCCGTATCGCTCAAGCGCCGGGTCTTCGAAATACAACGGGTAGTGATAGAAGTTTGTCGGTGCCCACTGCAGAACAGTCGGATTGGGCTGTCGCGCGACGTATTCGCCGCGAGTCAATTTGTCGTTGAAATCCTGAGGCAGCTGCTGCGGATCAATGTCTTTCAATGCATAGCTGAGCGACGGCTGAATCATGCGGATGTCCGTCTTGAGGCGACTGCCCGATGCCGTGCCCGGCTGAGGCTCATCCTGCGTGTGTGAGACCTGACGAATCCGCGGACCATCGACTGCAATCGGACGCGATTCGTACACATCCACTCGCGGTTCGACCGGTTCCTGATATGTCGCGTTTTCCACAAACTGCTGCATCCGCTGGCCAGCATTCTCTACCGACTGCTGAACCGTTTCCGCAGTGACAGGGCGATTCAGCAGCATACTGCCGGTCTGCTGTGAACGGCGAGTTTCACGTTCCCAGAAGACTCCAGCATGCTCAAACGATGACCAGTCATGCACTCCCTTGAGGAACCGCTCAAGGCGAGCATTGTAGCGGTTGGAGATGGTGGATTTGTCATCCGCACCAACCGCCTGCAGAGCCGTCAGCAGTGAAAGGACAGCCAGTCCCGTCACCACCACACGACGCAGAACATCAGTCCTTGGGACTGTGTTCGACCGAGTAATTGGGTGCTTCCTGAGTAATCGCGATGTCATGCGGATGATTCTCCCGAACTGAAGCCGGAGAAATCTCGATAAACCGAGCTTTCTCTCGCAGCTCACGAATTGTCTGAGAACCGACATAACCCATGCCGGAACGCAGGCCACCCGTCAGCTGAAACATCAGCGGCTGCAGAGCACCCTTGTACGCAACTCGACCCTCAACGCCTTCCGGCACCAGTTTGGTCTGATCCGCTGCGCCCTGTCCCTGCCGATATCGCTCGCTGCTTCCCTTAACCATCGCTCCCAACGATCCCATACCGCGGTATCGTTTGAAGCTTCGACCCTGATACAGAATCATCTCACCGGGACTTTCGTCCACTCCTGCCAGCAATCCACCGATCATTACGGTCGACGCGCCAGCCGCCAGAGCTTTCGTGATGTCCCCGCTGAAACGAATCCCTCCATCAGCTATTACCGGAATATCGGTTCCAGACAGGGCCCTCGCTGCATTCGAAATCGCCGACAATTGCGGAACTCCGATTCCGGAGATAATGCGGGTGGTACAGATTGAACCAGGTCCAATTCCCACCTTGACCGCATCGGCTCCGGCGTCTGCCAGAGCCTTTGCTCCGGCCTCCGTCGCGACATTTCCGGCAATAACTGCGATTTCAAGCCGCCGTTTGATCTCCCTGACTGTTTCAATGACATTCTTCGAGTGCCCATGTGCACTATCCACCACCAACACGTCAACTCCGGATTCCACCAGAGCTGCCGCGCGGTCCAGATCAAATACCCCGACCGCAGCACCAACGCGCAAACGACCGCGGGAATCCTTCGACGCCCGCGGAAACTGCAGGTTCTTGTCGATGTCCCGGATCGTAATCAGCCCCTTCAGCTGAAAATTCTCATCCACCAAAAGCAGCTTCTCTACCTTGTTCTCCAGCAGAATCCGCTCGGCCCGCTCCAGACTGGTGTCCTCAGGCGCTGTGACCAGATTGTCCTTCGTCATGACCTCCGATACCGGACGTTCACGGGATTCCAGAAATCGCAGATCACGGCGAGTCAGGATGCCGACAAGCCGGCCATTCACGGTGATTGGCACCCCACCAATATTCCGTTCGTCCATCAGCCGCGCCGCTTCGCCTGCCGGTGTTTCAGGAGGCAGCGTTACGGGGTCCACAATCACCCCATGCTCGCTCCGTTTCACTCGATCCACCTGCATCGCCTGCTGCTCGATGCTCATGTTCTTGTGAATCATCCCGATGCCACCCAGTTGGGCCATGGCAATTGCCATGTCACTTTCCGTCACCGTGTCCATGGGACTGCTGATGATCGGGACATTCAGGGTGATTGCGCGAGTCAGGCTGGAGCTGATGTCCACGTCTGAGGGCATCATTTCACTGTAGCCGGGCTCAAGCAGCACGTCGTCAAATGTCAGGCCCCGGTAGGCTATTCGTTCCTGCATCGCTTCCTCTCCCGAAATACACTCCACGTTCAATCGTCGGAATCTTCACTGGACTCTGGAGGCTCCAGGCCCCGCTGACGAATGGTCGCCAGCAAAGCATTGGACAGGCGAATCAGATCCGCCACCTCCATCAATTCGGCTCGCTGATCAGGTTCCAGATTCAGCTGCAGTAACAGCTGATCCACGTCTGGCTTGTCCAGCTGCTTTCGATACATTCCCGCAAGCACACTGCGCAGGTGCTTGCGCCGCTGCGAAAAGATTCGTCGCAGAAAATCCTGAAAGAATCGCCGATCGTCAATCCGAGTTGCTGCAGTGGGATTGCGCCAGATGCTGACGATCGCTGAATCCACTTTGGGACGTGGCCAGAAGACGTTCGGACCCAGCCGACGCAGAATTCGTACCGAAGCCTGCGACTGAATCCACACACTGAGAGCCGCATAGTGCCTGCCTGGCCCCTCAGCCGCCATCTTCTCTGCCAGCTCCCACTGAATGGTACAGACCATCCGCTCCCACGGAAGTTCCGAGGCGATCAGGTTGGAAATGACTGGAGTTCCCACGCTGTAGGGCAGATTGGCGACCAGCTTCAGCCGGCCATGAGGACGCTCTGAGACCTTCTGACAGATCAGGTCGGTGATCTCAGGGGCCAGTGTGTTTTTATTCTTCAGGATGTCTCGATTGACCAGCGTGACGTTCTGACAGCCCTGCACTGCCTCGGCTGCCAGAGCCGACATGTTTTTGTCTATGTCCACAGAAATGACATGTCCGGCTTCGCGAGCCAGAAAAGCGGTCATGCCGCCCGTGCCAGTGCCCACTTCGAGCGCCACATCACGCGGCCCCAATTCCGCATGCCGCACCACAAACTCAATCAGATTGACGTCGATCAGAAAATTCTGCCCCAGATCCCCGCGCGGATTCATGCCGTGCTGCCGGAACAGCGACATGAGATAGCTGCGAGTCTGACGCTGCACGTCCTTCATTGCGGAGCTGTACTTTCCTGAGTGGGCAGAACGAGTCCGGCCAGACGCGAGGCCAGCAGATGATCGACATATTTTCCAAGCACGTCATTTTCGAGGTTGACCTGATCACCACGCTGCAGACGCCCCAGAGTCGTGACGGCAAGCGTGTGCGGGATCAGAGCGACCGAGAACAGGCCGTCGGCAGTGCTGACCACTGTCAGGCTGACGCCATCCACCGCGACCGAACCTTTAGGTACCAGCAGGCGATGCTGGGCCGCAGCCGGGCGAAACCAGAGATCTGTCCATTCGCCATTCTGACGCACGTCAACGACTTCCGCAGTGCCGTCCACGTGGCCCTGTACAAAGTGACCGCCAAGGCGGGCCGATGCCTGGAGTGACCGTTCGAGATTGACGCGAGTGCCGCGCTGGAATCGTCCGAGCGTGGTCTTTGAGAGCGTTTCCAAGCCGGCTTCGAAGTCAAGCGATTCCGGGGTCTGATGGATGACCGTGAGACAGCAGCCCGAGATGCTGATGCTATCGCCAATGGCGGTTTCACTGGGCTTGAAGCAAATCGCAGCAGCGGATGCAGGATCAGGCTGAATGGTCAGGCGCAGACCAGCAGGCAGCGTCTGAATGGCTGCAACGGTACCCTGTCCTTCGACGAGACCTGTGAACATGCGCTGGGGTTTTTCGAGGCAACGATGGGGTGAAATACAGGGCGATCCTGCGGGAAACGGATCGGTGACCGCAGATCGTTGCGAGGGGATTTTACAGGGAAATCGTGGCAATGCACGCGACTTCAGGAAGTTCCCGGATGCGGGCGAAAACGGGGGCTTTTCGCTTGCGACGCAACCCATCGATCGCGAGGGTCAACACCCCAGCCCCGAAATCCACGGGAATCGGTCAGAACAGTTTGCCATCAGCCCCAAACCCTGCTATTCTGTCGCCGGTTCGTGTTCGGGCTATAGCGCAGCCTGGCTAGCGCGCTTGACTGGGGGTCAAGAGGTCATGGGTTCAAATCCCGTTAGCCCGATTTTTCCATAAACTGAAGCTGAATCGGCA
>CAIOKE010000143.1 GCA_903858815.1 uncultured Planctomycetaceae bacterium
GGCAGTATAGCCTGGGTTTGGGGGGAATGCAAATTTCGAATCGGGATTCCCGTGGTGGGGGTGGGGCTGGGGGTGGGGCTGGGGGTGGGGCTGGGGGTGGGGCTGACTGGGTTGGTCAGGAGTCCTGTTGGTTGAGCCAGTCGGGTCCGGTGGTGACATCGACGACCAGTGGTACGTTCAGCTGCATGGCTTCCTGCATGCTGTGTTTCAGTTGTGGTACGAGGGTGCTGACGTGTTCCTGTGGACATTCCAGCACCAGTTCGTCGTGAATCTGCAGCAGCAGGCGGGCATTGCTGGGGTGTTTCAGCAGCAGTTGATCGACGTTGAGCATGGCCTGTTTGATGAGGTCTGCGGCTGAGCCCTGGATGACGGTGTTGATGGCTGTGCGTTCGGGCATGTTGCGGTTGATTCCGGTGGTGCGTCGGATTCCCGTGATGGCTCGGCGACGGTTCAGGATGGTGCGTGCGAAGCCGGTGCGTGCGGTGTCTTCAAGGACGCGTTCGCAGAACGTGGCGACTCCGGCATACCGGCGAAAGTAATCATCGATGAAGGCGGCGGCTTCTGCTTTATCGATTCCGAGTGCCGCGGCAAGGCCCCAGGGAGTCTGCCCATAGATGACTCCGAAATTCACAGCTTTGGCCATGCGTCGCTGGTCTGAGGTGACGGATTCGACGGGTACCTGGAAGACATCGGCAGCGACGGCGGCGTGGATATCGATGCCTGCCTGAAAAGCCTCACACATGGCCTGATCCCCGCTGAAGTGCGCGAGGACTCGCAGTTCAATCTGTGAGTAGTCCGCACAGATCAGCGTCCAGCCGGGATCGGCCGGGCGAAAGGCGGCGCGGACGTTGCGACCTGCCGGTGTGCGGACCGGGATATTCTGCAGGTTGGGATCGCTGGAACTGAGTCGTCCGGTGGCTGCGACTGTCTGGTGGAAGGTGGCATGAATGCGACCGGTTTGAGCATTGCGCAGCGCGGGCAGTGCGTCAAGGTAGGTGCCCTGCAGTTTGATCAGGTGTCGACGTTCGAGGATCTGTCGAGGCAGCGGGTGCTGCAGGGACAGCTCTTCAAGGACTTCCTGATCTGTACTGGCTCCGGTCTGCGTGCGTTTGATGACCGGCAGTTTCAGTTCGGTGAACAGGATCTGTGCCAGTTGTTTAGGAGAATCGATATTGAATTCGTGACCGGCGATTTCGTAGATCTCGGCGGTCAGTCGTTCGATGAGAGTCCCCGCTGCCCTGCTCTGCCGCTGCAGTTCTTCGGCATCAACGGTGATCCCGGCATGTTCCATGTGTGCGAGGATGCGGATCAGCGGTTCTTCAAGCTGTCGATAGAGATCCTGCAGTCCGGCGGACTGCAGTGCATCGCGAAGCCCGGGCAGGACGGCCAGCAGCGTCTGCAGTCGGCGTTCTGCGGCATGACCGGCAGTCTCGTTGGTGGCCGCAGCCGGTTGATCATCGTCAGCGAACATGACCTGCTGCCGAGTTTTGCGAGGTGTTGTGGTGGGGGCGGCGTGGCCGAGGTCGGGAGCGTAGCGATCGGCGATATCGGACAGTTCGTGTCCGCGGGCTCCGGCATCAACCAGATAATCAGCGATGGACGCATCGAAGAGTTTTCGTGGCAGCTGGCAGCCGGCGTTCAGCAGAGCGTGGCAGAGTGGTTTGGCGGAGCAGACGCACAGTTCGCCGGCGTATGTGGAAAGAAACTGCAGCAGCTGCTGCGTGAGAGCGGTGTTGTCTGTGAGGTTGAGCTGCCAGACGGACTGGCCATCAGAGATGGCGGCAGCGGAGAGCTGTCGTTCGCGAACGGAGTGGCCGGTGAAGACAGGTTCAAGGATGACAGCGGGTATCTGCAGCAGCTGCTGCAGGATGGTGGGTGCTGAGTGGATGTCAAGTGTGCCGGCGGGGACAGCGGGCGCGGTGGTCAGTGTGCTGCCGGCTGCAGGTGCGGGCGTCTGTGTGGTTTGAGGTTGATCATCATTGTCAGCAGCGAGATTGAACAGGGTGGCAGTGCGGTGTGAAGCAGGTGCAGTGGTTGTTGAGCGAGTGGTGGTTGTGGCGGGTTGTGTGCTGTCGCTGTCGGCAGCGGCAAGGCGTTTCATCTGAGCGGTGTAACCGCGAAAGCCCATGTCCTGGAAAAATGGCAGCAGAGCGTGGTGATTGGGCGCTGAGACCTGTGCGGCAGTGAAGTCGATCTGCAGTGGCAGGTCAGTGCGGAGTGTGACCAGTTGTCGGCTGATCAGGGCGAGGTCCCGGCCGGCGGTCAGATTCTGCTGCAGGGCCTTACCACTGATGGCCGGGATATTGTTGAGTACAGCATCGAGGGTCTGGTACTGGTTCAGCAGCGTGGTGGCGGTTTTGGGACCGACTTTGGGGACGCCTGGCACATTATCGACGGAGTCACCGACGAGCGATTGAAAGTCGATGACCTGATCGGGTCGGATGCCCCAGTCATTGAGCAGTGACTGGGTGTCGTAGAATTCGTTTTTGCGGCAATTGAACATGCGGACGTGTGGTCCGAGCAGTTGTCGGTTGTCTTTATCTGACGAGACGATGACGACATCCATGTCGCGTTCGAGTGCCTGTCGGGTGGCGGTGGCGATGATGTCGTCAGCTTCCCAGCCGGGCAGCTCGATCCCGGGGATATTCAGACCTTCGATCAGTTGTTTGATGAGGGGGATTTGTGGTTTGAGGTCGGCGGGGATTTCGTCGCGGTTGGCTTTGTAGAGTGGGTAGATCTGTTCGCGAGTTCCGGGTCCGGGGGAATCGAGCGCGCAGATGATGTGTGAGGGTTTGCGATCGATGATGGCGAGCAGGTCGCGGGTGAGTCCAAAGACGGCGTTTGTGGGTTGTCCGCGAGTACCGGTCATGGTTGGGATGGCGTGGAAGACCTGGAACATCAGAGAAAAAGTGTCGATGAGGTAGAGGCAATCGCGAGCCATGGCTGAATTCCGCCGATAGTGTTCTGATCAGTCGGGTGGAGCGAGAAATCGGAACGTTTGAACAGTGAGTTGTTAGGGAAGCGAGTCAAACTGCCAGGAATTGGCCATTAGAGTGCTCTCGAAACTGACAGCTTTCGTCTGGAATGGCAAATGGAGTGAGGAAGGAATTTGCATTTCCCGCCTGCTTGGGTTACCATGCTTGTCCGATTTCTGTGTGTCTCTGTTCATTTGTTCAGTGTTAAAAAATCCGGAGGGTCTTTGTGGTAAAGCTGCGTTTGCGTGACAATGAAAGTGTGAATGAGGCGGTGCGTCGGTTTCGCAAGTTGGTTGAGCATGCCGGCGTGAAGAAGGAAATGCGCAAGCGTGAGTTTTACGAGAAGCCCAGTGACA
>CAIOKE010000144.1 GCA_903858815.1 uncultured Planctomycetaceae bacterium
CACGACAAGGCTCTGTGTTTTCTGAAGACGGCGTTTCACACTACAGGATTTCTGAGGTAGGTCAATGAACAGGTTCATGCTGGGAGTAGCTGCTGCAGTTGTTCTGCTGCTTGACAGCGGGACGTCGATGGCCGGACTGCTTGGGAAGAGCGGTTTTCCGGGCGGGCTGACGTCCGCTTGCTCGGCCTGCGGCGACTTCGTGGCCGCACGCTGCGGTACTGAGTCTCAGTGCTGCAATGTGCAGCAGGAAGTGGTCTGGGAGCAGGAACAGTATACCTGCACCAAGACCGTCTATGACCAGTGCACGGAAACCGTGCCGGTCACCTGCATGAAAAACGTCTACGAAACCTGCTTCCGCGACGAGTGCTACACGGTCTGTACACCTGTCTATGAGACCTGCTACAAAACCTGCAGCTATACGGTCTGCAAGCCCGTCTACCAGACCTGCTACCGCGATGTGACCTGCAAGGTTCGCAAGCCCGTCTATCAGACCTGCTATCGCGACGAGTGCTACACCGTCTGCAAGCCGGTCTACCAGACCTGCTACCGCACCGTCTGCTACAACGTCTGCAAACCGGTCTACCAGACCTGCTACCGCGATGTCTGCACAACCTCATGGAAAACGGAAGCTCAGACCTGCTTCAAGGACGTCTGCTACACCGTTTGCAAGCCCGTCACCGAATGCCGCACCGTGCAGGAATGCGGTGGCGAATGGGTGACCGAGACGCGCTGCATCCCGGGCCCGATCGTCGAAAAGTGCGTGACCGATCCCTGCAACCCCTGCGTGGTTCGCAAGGTGCGAGTACAGTGCCCGGGGCGCACCGTGTGCTGCCGCAAATGGGTGCCAAAGATGATCACCAAAACCATCACCTGCACTCGCATGGTTCCGGAAGTCTGCCACAAGAAAGTGCCTTACACCGTCTGCCGTCAGGTTCCGGTCCAGTGCGTCACAAAAGTTCCTTACACGACCTGCTCATTCGTGACAGAAACCTGCCAGAAGCAGGTTCCATACACTGTCTGCCACATGCAGCAGCAGACCTGCACCCGCAAGATTCCCTACACCACCTGCAACTGGATCGAAGAATGCATCACCCGCAAAGTGCCCTACACCACCTGCAGGATGGTGTCTGAAACATGCACGAAGCAGGTGCCGTACACCGTCTGCCGGATGCAGCAGCAGACCTGCACTCGCAAAGTCCCCTACACGGTCTGCCGCCAGGTTTGTGAAACCCGCCACGTGACCCGCACAAAGTGCGTTCCACGACAGGTTTGCGTCACCATGACTCGCTGTGTACCACGAGTCGTCTGTCGCCCCGTTCAGACCTGTGCAGCCCCGTGCGTCGAAAGCACCTGTGCTGCCCCAACCTGTGCTGCTCCCGCACCGACCAGCACCAACTGAGACCAGCAATCCAGTCAGACAGAAGCCCAGCAGGGGGAACCGGATTCCGGTTCCCCCTGTTTCTTTTACACCCGTTTTCCTTCGCCCACCACGCATCCCAACCGTATACTGACGTTCCCGTGGCTAACGAAGCCACGGTACGGTCTCTCTCTGTTTCCCGCCACGGAGATTCCTCGATATGGCTGGTCGCTCGGATCACAACGCCCCCGGTCCACAGGACTTCAGCTTTCTGAATCAATCCGGGACTCCCACCGACAACGCTCCCGGACAGCCCGCAGCAGAACCCACGACGGTACCTGAATTCCCCATCAGCACGCCTCCAACCCCTCCCGTTCAGCCGGTCGCCCCATTGCCCGCCCGGAAGACTCCTGCTGCCGTGGTGGCCCCGTCGGAAACATCGCCTGCAACGGTCGCGTCATCACGCCAGCCAGCGTGGCTTCCCGGATATGCCATCGCCGTTACGCTGCTGCTGATCCTGCTGGCCATCACAGGCCGCATTTCGCTCTTCTCCAGTGCACATCCGCTGGAAAGCCTGCCCGATGTTCGCCCCCTGCAACCGGGTGAATTCCAGATCATCCCCCCGGATGCTCCGCTGCCACCAGAGCATGCCCTGAAACTCAATGAAAGTCGCCGCTTCGGTGATGTCATCCTGACACCACTGAAAGTGACCCACGAACCTGTCACCTTTGAACACTTCCAGACACACACACCAGAACCGCGAATGACCTCCGACGCCGTCCTGAAACTCTGGCTCAGATTCGAAAATGTCGCCACCAACTACGCCTTCCTGCCCTACGACACCACACTCATGTCACTTCGGCATCCGGAATTCGCCACTGATGAATCCACCCGCGCCAACTCCGGACTCAACATGTCCGGCACAGACGCCGCACCCCGAATCCTGAACTTCCTGCACCCTGCCGGCAGCAACTTCCTGCTCACCGGACAAAACGTCAGTCACCCCGTCAAACCGGGCGAGGCGGTCGAAGTCTTCGTCGCCTCCGCAGAGCTGCCGGAAACGGAACTGACACAAAGCTCGTGGACGTGGCGAGTCCAGTTTCGTAAAGGCGTGCACCAGCCGTCAGGACACGGAGTCACAACCGTCGTCGATGTCGCCTTCGACACATCAGAAATCCAGATGGCGGCCACCCCACCGTCGGTCAGCCAGTGACATCACCCGGTAACTCTCGCAGGTGCTGACACAGAGTCACCGCGTTCTGAATCCGGTCCCCGCAGCCGCACGAGACACACGCTGGAACGTCACCGATCAATCCCACGCACCGGAAGAACGTAGTTGAATGCCCTGAGCCTTCACGTGGCCACCCTGCAGCGTGGTTCCAGCACCACCTACAGCGTGCTGCCCAGGCTCACCAATTCGGATTCAATCGCCTGCTGACCGGCAAGAATCTCACCAAGCAACGCCGCAGCCTCTGCGTCCCCACTGGACTGCAGCCGCCCCAGTACTCCCTGAGCAGCCTCACAGATCTTCCGCTGCCCATTGATCATCCCGGACACCAGCGACTTCAGCGCCAGAAACTGCAGGTCCGTGTACTCCGTCGGGAAACTGCCAAAATCCACCGCAAAATCCCGACCATCCAGCAACTGCGCCAGCCGACCCACCGCGTCACGCTGACGCTGAGCCACCGCCTCAAGCTTGCCAGCCGCAGTCACCGCCTCCGCCCGCACCCACATCGATGCCTCAGATGCATACTGCAGAAGACTGCGAGACATCTGAATCAGAACACCGTTCAGCAGCTGATTCGTTGCATCCGACCCCATAACCCAGTCCATCTTTCCAATACTCAATTGAAGAATGCCAGCGACTGAGCAGCCGTGTTGGCTGTGGTGCTCATGACATAAGGAGCGACCCCCAGCAGAAGCACAAACGCCGCCAATGTCAGGGTGAAGGCAGACTCCCAGGATGCAAACGGCAGAGGCACAGGTCGAGCATCCGCAGGGCGGGCTTCAAGAAACATCACTCGCAGCACGCGAATGTAATAAAACAGACTGAAAACAGTGTTCAAACCGGCACACACCAGCACCACGTACATGAACGGCTCGGTCTCGGCAGACCTCAGTGTCGATGCAAAGATGAAGAACTTGCCGACGAAGCCACCGAACGGCGGCAGCCCAACCAGACTGAACATGCAGATCAGCATCACCACACACAACGTCGGACTCTGACTGATCAGCCCGCGCACATCGTCCAGCGTCTCGCCAAAGGTGTAGTTCCGCACCAGAGCAATCACTGCGAACGCACCCAGATTCATGAACATGTAAACAAACAGATAATACAGCAACCCCTCCATCGACCGAATCACCTCGGCCGCCGTCGTGGCTCCGGCCGCACTGCTGGACATCACCAGCATCGCCGCCACCGCCATGACCATGTATCCCGCATGAGCAATCGTGGAATAGGCCAGCATCCGCTTCAGATTGGTCTGACCATACGCCGCCAGATTACCCAATGTCATCGTCAGACAGGCCACAAAGCCCAGACCCAGCCCAAAAGCTGTCAACAGCGGACCAGTCCCCTCCGCCCCGGATAACGAAACACACAGACGCACCAGCAGCGCAAATGCACCAGCCTTCGAAGCCACCGACAGAAAACCAGCCACCTCGGCAGAAGCACCCTCAAACGCGTCCGGACACCAGAAATGAAACGGTACCAGCGACAGCTTGAATGCCAGACCCACCATGATCAGCAGAATACCCAAAGACGCTGTCCGCACCTCCGGATCACCCAGGCCGCCCGATCCACCCGCCGCTGCAGCACCCAGACGCTCAGCCAGCAAACCCATGTCGGCCGTCCCCAGCACTCCCGCCAGCAGACTGATCCCATACAACATCACGCCCGCAGCACCAGCCCCATACACCACATACTTCAATGCCGCTTCACTGGATGGCTTTCGACCCTTCAGGAATCCCACCATCGCATAACTGGGCACACTGGCCATCTCGACAGACAGGAACAGCATCAACAGACTGTTCGAACTGGCCATCATCATCATGCCAATCGTCGCACCAAACAACAGCGAATAAAAGTCCGGCGAATCTTCCTCGTCCGGTATCCCCGTGAGACTGGTCAGAGCCACTGTCAACAGCAGAAACAAACTCAGAAAGGCCCGGAAATAGACCGTGAACGAGTCGTGTACCAGCATCCCGGTAAAGAACGTCGTCGATACCGGTTCCTGCACTCCGTAAAGCTCACGATACTGCAGCCACGAACA
>CAIOKE010000145.1 GCA_903858815.1 uncultured Planctomycetaceae bacterium
GATTCCCCGCAGCATGGGGACTGAACAACACAGCCACACAAAACTGGTACCAGTTCGAAAGCTTCCACACCGGCATTGTTCAGTTTGCCATGGCAGACGGAGCTGTCCGCGCCATCAGCAAGAACATCAATGGCGGAAACGGAGCTCTCGGTCAGACATTCATGAACCTTGCCTCAATGGCTGACAACAATGTGATTGGAGAGTTCTGATTGGTTCGGCTGTCATCGGCTTGAACACCACCTCAGTACTTTGTGACGCTTTCGGACCTGGCGGGGTAGCCCTCGGTTGCCCCGCCGATTCGAAGGTGTTTTGTTTTTTTCAAAACTGGATCTAAAACTATGAAATATCGCTGATCTCTGTTGTGCTGGCACAACGGAGACGGCATTTTGAAATCACATTTTCAGGCTTCGGCAAACTTTCATGCCTGCTGCTAAGTCAGCCGAACCGAGTTTCCTTGTTTTCCTTGTTACTCGGAGGAATGGTTATGAAGCGTTTTGCGCGCGGCGCTATGGTTGCGCCCAGTACTGGTGGTCGGCGTGGATTCACGCTGATCGAATTGCTTGTTGTGATCGCCATTATCGCGATCCTCGTGGCACTGCTCCTGCCGGCTGTTCAGCAGGCTCGTGAAGCGGCTCGCCGAACACAGTGCAAGAACAATCTCAAGCAGATTGCTCTGGCCTGCCACAATCACCACGACACGTACCAGGCCATGCCACGTGGTAACTACGGACCGAACATCACGGTTCCATACGGTGGTGCCGGTCCCCTGAACCTGACGTGGAACAACCATCAGCACATGGGCATCATGCCGCAGCTGCTGCCTTACATTGAACAGGACAACCTGTATCAGCAGATCGCTATCTGGAAGGGTGTGGATTTCCGCGATGGCACTTCTCCAAACACTTACACCCCCGAAACTGTCTACTTCAACGATACGACAACCTGGAACCTCGCCCGTTTCACGATCCCAGCGTTCATGTGCCCATCAGATCCCCAGAAAAGCACCAGTGGTAACACTCCATCCCGCATGCACATGAACGAAAGCTCCACAGGCGGATCCTTCACTCTCGGACTGTTCGCCGGTGAACAGGGCACAGGTGTCACCAATTACATGGGTGTGGCCGGCTTCCTCGGCAATATCCAGATGTGGGCTTCATGGGCTCAGTATAAGGGCGTCTTCGGTACTCGTGACTTCAAAGTCAACTTCCGTGACATCACGGACGGCACCAGCAACACATTCCTCTTCGGTGAAATCACCGGGGGCGACCTGTACAACTGGCGCTGGATGATGGCCGGTGGATTCCCTGCCGCATGGGGTCTCAACACCACCGCCACTCAGAACTGGTACCAGTTCGAAAGCTTCCACACCGGCATTGTCCAGTTTGCCATGGCTGACGGATCCGTCCGAGCAGTCAGTAAGAACCTCAATGGTGGCAACGGAGCACTCGGACAGACCTTCATGAACCTCGCCGCTATGGCCGATGGGAATGTGGTTGGCGAGTTCTGATCGATCGACTTTCGTCTTCGTTTTGGTTAGTATTCGTGATGTGAACGAGGTCCGGTTGTCCAAAGCGCCTGCCTGCGGTGCTGGGCCTCTCCTCTGGTCTTTACTCAAAAAAGGGCGTCCTCATGCGTCTGACACTTTGTTTTCTGATGCTGGCGGCATTTGCTGTCGGCTGCGGTGGTGGTGGCGGTGCTCCAACCCCTCCTTCAACGACAACCGAAGCTCCTAAGGATGAAGCCGCCAGCACGGCTTCCCCGCCGCCACTGCCGGCTCCACAGTAGTTCAACCTGCAGCGGTTCGATGTGAACCAACGGCAAACATTCGAGGAACCCACTGTTGTGGGTTCCTCTTTTTGTTTCAGTTCAGCAGCGTCGCACACTCACTACGTCATCCAGCTGCACTGTCGGCTGTTGCTGCAAACCGCCGCCCGATGCACGTCCCAACAGCACCAGTTGCCCCCGCTGACTCTGACGCGCATCCGGATAGCCCGTCAACTGCCGACCATCACGCAACTCCACCAGTAATTCATGCGTCTCATCAAGTCCAGGCATGTCCGCATGCACCGCTTCGGGAAAACGTTCCCACGCCCATTTCCATAACGTGGCTCCGGCATCCGCTCGACCAGCCAGATCAAACCACTCCTGCTCGGCTTTCCGCAGCTCTGCCACACTCGCCTGCCGACACCATACCCGCAACACCGTCTGGATCCACTCACGACGACTTGCCGCCAAAGCTTCAAAATTCATCAACACACACCTCCCTCACACGACCATTGACTACAACCTCAATCTGCAATCACCTTGTCTGTATCAGCGACCGCATTATAGGTTCACTCATCATTCAACCCAATCACCGTGCAGAAGTCCCCATGAAAGCCACTGCCCGCCGCGTTCTACTGCCGGTCGCCATGCTGCTGCTCAGCATCATCGGTGTCAGCTCGCTGCTTAATCGGACACCTGCACCCCCCGCCCCCGCAAAACTCCGGACATCCGATGCCTCTCCTGCAGCGAGGGCCGCTATTGAGCAGTCACTCGCAAAAGCGAGTGCCGACCCAGCCAGCCCCGAATGCCGCGGCGAACTTGGCAAAGTACTGCTCGCTCACCAGTTTGATGCTGCCGCCGCCGCCGAATTCCAGATCGCCAGCACACTCGCACCACTCGACTTTCGCTGGAAATACCTGCTGGCGCTGGCCGAGTCGCCCTTCAGCCGAAGCTCTGCCCTGCAGCACTTCACCGAAGCGGCAGAACTAAACCCCTCCAGCTGGTTGCCACCCGCCCGCATGGCGGAATTGCTGCTGGCCGAAAATCGCCTCAGTGAAGCCAGCACACAAATCACCGTGGCCCGCTCAATCGCCCCCGATGAAATACGCCCGGCACTCGCCGAAATCCGCCTGCTCCTGCTGCTGAAACAGCCCGAACAGGCCCGCAACGCCGCTGCAGCCCTCGCCACTCGCGGTATTCGTGTGCGAGAACTCTACGAACTGCACGCTCAGGCCCTCTTTCAGCTGAAACTGCCCGATGCCGCCAGAAGTCTCGCCCGACAACTCGAGAATGAAGAACTCACTCCCGCAGGCTGGAACGATCCGTTCGCCGCCGCCGTGCTGGTCTGGAGTACCGATCCGGCAGACCTGCTCCTGCAGGCTCGCTCACTCGCCGCCATCGGCCGACTGACCGAAGCCACCCGACTACTGCAGTCCGGAGCAAGCAAAGCCAGCACGCACCCGGATTACTACCCGACCCTGTCACGCCTGCTGCTGGAAGATGGCCACGCCACCGCCGCACTCGAAGTGGCCTCCACCGCCCTGCAACACAATCCCAACGCCCCGTCACTGCACCTTGCAAAGGGAAACGCACTGTTCACTCTGGGACAGAGACCAGCCGCAGCAGACTGCTTCAGACAAGCCCTGCTGCACAAACCCGACCTCTCCCGCGCACGCTTCAACCTCGCAATCTGCCTGCTGCAATCCAATGACATCGCCGCAGCAACCACCACACTCGCCGAAACACTGCACTCAGCACCGGAAATGACAGCAGCCCGGCTGTTAATCGCCGGGCTGCTGCTGGATCAAAAACACCTGTCAGAAGCCAGTCATCATCTGCAGATCCTGAAAACTCAACTGCCGGCCAATGACCCCCAGCTGACAAATCTGCAGACACGCCTGTTACAACTGCAGACTACAGATCAAAATTGACGTCTGTCCCCCCATCACCCGGAACATCAAACGTAAGCTTCGTGGTTGCCGGGTCAGCATAGTCCGCCGGAACCAGCTGTTTCGGCCCCGTCTGCTTCTTTTCATTACCCCAGCCCATCTGAGCTGCAGCCATCTGACCCGCATCCATACCCTCGCCGGTCGCAGCGCCCGCTGGCGCTGGAGCCTTGCCGCCCTCGTACTTCGAAAGACTGACTCGGTTCTGACCCGGCAAAGCACCCTGCACCAGCCGGTACTTCCCTTCTGCATCCGTCTTGCCAAACCCCACAAACGTGTCGTTCGTAAACAAAACGTCCGCATCCGCCAGTGGCTTACCACCCAAAGTAATCCTGCCGGACACAGGCACACCACGTCCCGGCTTCACACTTTCACCACATCCGGATAACAGCAGCAAAGACACCAGAAACACCATCCGATACATCTCTGTCTCCATTCGCATCCAGTCAATACCTGCACTTCTCAGTACCATTGCCCGCAATTGTCAGAAGTCCCCAATCACGGCACCATCATGCAGGTACGTCAGTCGCCAGAATGTCAACGCATCGATATTCTCGCTCAGAAATCGCACTGAACCGTCGCCCAGAACGACCTGACAGCCACCTGTGTGACCGCTGCCATAACCCCACGCGTACTGACGCTTCTGAGCGTCGTTCTGGTATGCGGCGTTAATGCGAAAATCGTTGACGTACGCAGCAACCGTCGTTGCGTCCAGCACAGTGGAACTGGCTGACGGAGTATACAGATGGCAGCAGGTGTGAGTCCCGCTGAGACCCCACGGACCGAAGCTGCCGCTGGTCTTGTAGCGAGCACCACCCCACGCCTCACCAATCGCGATCGTCGTGCTGGTACCGTCCGTGAAGTCACGCAACCTGGCACCACCACTGTTGCCGAAGACACCCTGGCGAATGTCTCCACTATAGGCCGTGTACGCCAGGCTGTAATCCGTCATGCTGCCTGTTGCGAAGGCATAGCTGGCCCGTCGAGCATTCTCGCGGCTGTAAAAATCTGTCTGCGTCGTAATCCCCGATGACGAGACTTCGCCACCGTTCGGATGAGATGGACACAACAGACCCGGCAACGCCATCGATGTCACCTGCACATTCGGATTGGCATTCGTAATACCAGCAATCGGCATCCCATACGGATTACTCAGACTGCCTGTCTGATTGAAGTCATACAACGCATAGGCATTTGCCTGTTCGATATACGGCAGCAGAAACACAAAGCCAGACGTATTCTGGACTCGATTCGCCGTGTTGTAGAAAGCTGTGCTGTTGTAGCGACCCGAATTGTTCAGAGCTGGCGGCATCGTGTTGTAGGTGTCATGGTAATTGTGCAGCGCCAGACCCCACTGTTTCAGATTGTTCTTGCACTGCGTGCGACGAGCAGCCTCGCGAGCCTGCTGCACGGCCGGCAACAGCAATGCCACCAGAATGGCGATGATCGCAATCACCACCAGTAACTCAATCAACGTAAACGCACGACGACGTAACATGGAGGCCTCCAGACAGGACAACAGAACGGATTACGAAAATACCGGATCTGTCCGCTGCAGGCGGCAGACGAAATCAGACTTGAGACCAATAGACAGGCTGTCTCAAAGAATGTGCACATTCGTCAGCAGGCTTCCGCAAAAAATATGCCTCATTTATTGCCTGGTCAACTCCAGCAAACTGGAAACCAATCGAAAACTTCGAGAAAACAACGAATAGCGGCATCGATTTCGATTCCATTTTCTCTGAACTTATGCCGCAGAATACCCTCGACTCGAATCCCTTCGGCTGAAAAACTCAGCATCACTGAACACTCCACAAGCAGCCACGCAACACATGAAACTTCAGCAGATTACCGGCCTGCTCCTCGCCATCTCCCTGCTGTATGGATGCCGGCCCGCCACCGACAACAGTAGCCCGGATCCCTCCGCCGCGACCCCTCCCCCCACCGCCAAAACCCCACCAACGGTCACACGGCAGCACCGTTTTCAACGCATCGCGCTGCCCCCCGAAATACAATCAACCAGCAGCACCCCGGCCGGCAACAACTCCACTCAGCCACCGAAGCACGACTCCTCTCGCTGGTTGTTCCCACGAATCATGGCGGGCGGATGCGGAATTGCCGACCTGAATCAGGATCACCTGCCCGACCTCGTCCTGATCGGACTCACCGCAACCGAACTGCCGGAACATGCCACCTCCCTGCTGCAGATCCGGCAGCAACAACCCGATGGCAGTTTTCAGGATGTCAGTCAGACCGCTCAACTGGCCTTCACGGGAATACCAGGTGGGATTGCCATCGGTGATTTCGACAATGATGGCCTCAGCGATCTCTGCCTGACCGGATTCAGCGACTGTCGCCTGTACCGCAATCTCGGAAACTTTCATTTCGCAGATGTCACTGCAGCGACTCCCCTCAGAACCGGACGGTGGAGCACATCGGCCGCTTTCCTCGACTTCGATCGCGATGGCCACCTTGACCTGTTCGTCACCAACTACGTTGATTATGACCCGACTCACCATTGCCAGGACGCCGCCGGACGCCGCGACTTCTGCAGTCCGTCCGTCTTCCCCCGAACCACCGACAGACTGTTCCGCAATACCGGAACCGCACCGTGGTTCGAGGATGTCTCAGCCACCTCCGGTATCACCCGACGCCGCGGCGCTGGACTTGGAGTCGCAGCAGCAGACTGCAACGATGACGGCTGGATTGACATCTTCGTTGCCAATGATGGACATCCCAACTTTCTCTGGATCAATCAGCAGAATGGCACGTTTGAGGAGGAAGCGGTGCTGCGCGGCGTTGCCGCTGACGCTGCCGGACAAAGCCAGGGCAGCATGGGCGTTGCCGTAGCAGACCTCGATGGAAATCTGCTGCCAGATCTCGTCGTCACCAATCTCGACGGCGAATCCAATTCCGTCTGCCTGAATCAGGCCGGTAGCTTCCAGGAACTGTCATCCGCATGGCAGATGGACAGCAGCTCGTGGCCTTTCACCGGATTCGGTACCGCACTCGCAGATCTGAACCATGACGGCTACACAGACTTTGTCGCCGTTCACGGCCGAGTACGCAGACAAACGGCCTCTCTGAAAGCACCAACCGCCGAAACCTTCTGGGATGGCTACCGAGAACAGCAGCTGTTGCTGCTGGGTCACAATGACCACTTCGAAAAACCAGACGGTGTCGACGAATTCAGCAGCCTTGTCGCTGTTGCACGAGGCCTGGCCAGCGGGGACGTTGACAACGATGGTGACATTGACCTGCTCATCACCTGCCTCGACCAGCCCTCCGTACTGCTGAAAAACGAGATGTCCAGCGGCCACTGGCTCAGCATCCAGCCGCAGCTGGCCACCGCCGGACAACGTGCGGCGACTGGGGCCACCGTTACGATTACTACCAACGGCCAGTCGCGCACCGCCTTTCTGATCGGTGGTGGCAGCTACCAGTCCACCTGCATCCAGAACCTGCACTTCGGACTGGGAAAACTGCAGCAGGTCGATCAGATCACCATTCGCTGGCCCGATGGCATGGAAGAGGTCTTTCCGGGCTGCCCAGCTGACCAGCGACTTTCACTGCTGCAGGGCACAGGGTCCCCTGCCGCAAAGTAAGAACTTCCGCTGAGCACGCATCACAACAGGGACAGCAGGCGACTGGTTCGAACCCTTGCGATCTTCAGTCATACTCCAGCGGGATTCTGCGTCCTTCCGAGTTCTTCTGCAGTTGGCCCTGAATTGGGTCCCACCACGACTCATCAGCCGACACTCCCAGATGCCCCAGCAGCGTGGCCGTCAGATCTGCCGGTGACACCGGGTTGTCACGCACCTGACCACCCTGGTGATCAGTCGATCCGAACACCTGACCACCACGAATCCCACCCCCCGCCAGCAAGGCCGTAAATGCATGCGGCCAATGATCACGACCAGACTTCTCCGTCATCGCATTCTGAGTGAACTGACCGATTCTGGGAGTCCTGCCGAATTCTCCCGCTGCGGCGACCAGCGTTGTCGCCAGCAGACCACGTTCACCCAAATCACCCAGAAACGCTGCCATCGCCCGATCAAAAATCGGCAGCATCCGATCCTGCAGCGAAGCAAACAGATGATTGTGCTGATCCCAGTGAGGCGACACCTTGTCGTGAAAGGAATCGTCATACCAGTTCACCGTAATCAGCGGCACGCCTGCTTCCACCAGTCGCCGCGCTGCCAGCAAACTGCGGCCAAAGACCGTCAGGCCATATCGAGCCAGCACCTCCGGACGCTCACGGTCCAGATCCACCGCAGCACCCAGCTGCCCGCCAGCCAGCAGCGAAATTGCCGCTTCATGCTGCTGCTGCCAGCGATTCAGTGGCAATCCCACCGGTCGCTCAACCCCTGAGACCGCGGCGGACGAATCTTCCAGCTGACTGAGCAGCCGACTGCGACGTCGCAGTCGCTGGCGGGCCCCGGAATCCGACAACTGCAGCTCGGCAGAATCAAACAGACCACGCTCAAGACCCGCCTGCAGCAAAAACGGATTGTACTGCTCGCCCATCCGTCCGCCCGTCTGACCAGCAATTCGCTCAGACTGACCCATAAACTGCGAATGCCACGGCAGCACGATCGCCCCAGGCAGCCCCGTGGCACCCGCGCCCGATCGAGTCATCAGGGACGCCAGAGATGGCCAGTCTTCCCGACGAGCCTGATCGGTCACAGGAGGCAGTGGATACGGCCGCCCACTATACAACTCACTGCAGGCCGGACCATGCACCGGCATGCGATGATTCATCGACCGCACCAGACAGACGCGATGCATCTGCCCCGCCAGCAACGGTAAATGCTGACAGATCTGTACCCCCGCAGCAGATGTCGAAATGGGCTGGAACTGACCCCGAATTTCCAGCGGAGCAGCCGGCTTCATGTCCCACAGATCAAGCTGACTGGGACCACCAAACAGAAAAATAAACACAACTGAACGCTGTTGACCAGCCGACGAACTCATTGTCGCAAGCGACGACTTCGCGAATGACATGCCGCCAAGCGCACCCAGACGGATCAACTCGCGCCGCCCGTAACCAGCATTCGTGCGAAACAGCACAGACAGCATGGACAGCCCTTCTGAACGCTCGCCGCAGCCACGGTCCTCAGAACCACACGCAGACAACTCCTGAGAATACCAGAAAAATCACTCGGAATCCCAGTGAAATTTCAAAGATAAAATCCGGGTTCGGTTTCACTTGCATCAGTCGATCCGCCTGCGTATTGTCTGATCTGACCTCTGGCAGCTCTGTCTGCAGCAAAACAAGTTGACCCTACAGATAAACCCAATAGGGAACCCGGTCTGCTCCCGGCCGACTGTCACGCCGACCATGTCTCGGATCACATGACCCGGGCATCGGGTGCCCACCTTTTATTCTGATCAATGGGCGTCAACAGCGTTTGCTCAGCACACCTGGCAGAGGTTTTTTGCGCGCACTTCTGATGACGGAAGCCTATGAGCACTTCAACCGCACCAACATACGACACCAGCCTTGTCATCGACTACCCGGCGCGTGATATGACCATCACCGTCAAAGCGGAAATGCCATGCAACCTGCTGCAGCAGATCCTGCAGCAGGAAGGTCAGACACTGCCCATCGATGCCGCCTCCGAACAAACAACCGTCGGCGAACTTGTCCTGTACGATCACTGTGGCCCTCGCCAGTTCGGTTACGGAACCCTTCGCGATTACGTCATCGGCGTCGCCGCCGTGGATGGTTTCGAACGATTATTTCATGCAGGTGGACGAGTCGTCAAAAACGTTGCCGGCTATGACCTCTGCCGACTTCTCACCGGCTCCCGCGGTCTGCTGGGGCAACTGCAGCATGTCACATTCAAAGTCCGACCACTGCCCACAACACAAAAACTGCTGATCGCCGGCTTTCGCAACCTGCACAATCTTGAACAGGCGCTGACACGACTCAATACAACCGCCACAACTCCGATCATCCTTGATGTCGTCGGACGTCACTCAATCCCTCATCTCCTCTGCTCAAATTCACTGCTGCCTGACCCCGCGACTCCGATTCTGGATTCCAGCGCGGTCCTCATGCTCGGTTTTGACGGTCCCGAAAATGCCTGCCAATGGCAGATCGCCACAGTCATTGACGAACTGTCTGATCTGCCCGCCTGGACAAACAGCCAACTGCCTCCCGAGGCCCTGCAACAGTGGCTGCTCACCGCTCAAAAACACAGCTTTCCCACAAAGACACCCGCGTGGCTGGCCTCCGTGACCATTCCACCGTCACAGGTTTGTGCCATCATCGATGCCATGAACCAACAGCAGTGCTGCGTATTTGGCCGAGCTGGAAATGGACGACTCTGGTGCTGGCCCGCGACTGCAGATGAAGGTCAATCAGCTACAGATGAACAAAAAGGCATCACCACACTGCACCAACTGACCGCTGATGGACCCGGTAGCGTCCATGTGCTGCACGCTGAATCTGCCACCTCCACACCTCGCTCGGCCGCAGTCCGCACGTATTCCTCACGGCTGCAGCAGGCCTTTGGTACCAGCTGAAAACACAGATCAGGAATTCCACCGAATTCCCACCGGCCAGCTCAAACGCTCCATTTGCTGATAATCTCCCAAACGCAATAATCCGGAAGATACAGAATCCTCCAGGAGTTCTCACGACAGGAACCCCACGTGCCCGCACAGCAGCCCACTCCCGCCAGTTCGCTCCCGGTACTGGGACAGTCGATCCCTTATGATCGATTTCTCGACTGCGTTCACTGTGGACTCTGCACAGCCTCCTGTCCCACATACGTCGAAACTGGAAACGAAAATGATGGCCCCCGAGGACGCATCTACCTGATGCGCGCCGTTGTCGACGGCAGACTGCAGCTCACGCCCGCCGTCCAGAACCACCTCGATTCCTGCCTCGATTGCCGAAGTTGCGAAACAGCCTGCCCCAGTGGTGTCCAGTACGGACGGTTGCTGGAACCCTTCCGCGTCGAAATGCAGCAAACCCCTGCCGCAAAAATCGCTGCAGATAACTGGTTTCATCGCTGGATCCTGTACGGCTTGTTCCCGTGGCGCAACCGACTTCGCTGGGCACTACTCCCCGCACGACTACTGCAGGCCACCGGACTTGATCAGCTCCTGCGCCGCAGCGGACTCACTCGACTACTTCCCGCAAAACTGCACAGACTTCACAGCCAGCTGCCCAGACTGCAACCCACTGAACCTGCCCTGCCCGCTTTTCTTCCCGCTATTGGAAAACGACGGGCAACAGTAGGACTGTTTATCGGTTGTGTCGCTGATGCCATGTTCAGGCATGTCCACTGGGCCACCGCTCGAGTGCTGCAGCAAAATGGCTGCGACGTCGTAATCCCCTCGGCCCAAACCTGCTGCGGCGCCATCCACTACCACACGGGTGCTGCCAAGCCCGCAATCTCACTGATGCAACAGAACGCCACAGCCTTCAAAACTCAGCAACTGGATGCTGTCATCGTCAACGTCGCCGGCTGCGGCTCTATGCTGAAAGACTATGGACACATCGCTGAAGAAATGCACCAAACCAGCGATTCCCACACCGACTTTCAACTGAAAACCGCCACCAACTTCGCCGCGAAAGTGATGGACGTCCACGAGTTTCTGATGAAACTGGGACCCGTGCAACCAACCGGACGAATTGACGCTGTTGTCGCCATGCAGGACGCCTGCCACCTGCAACATGCCCAGAAAATTCGCCAGCAGCCTCGCGATCTGCTGAAACTGATTCCCGGCATCACACTCAGGAATATCAACGAACCCGAACTCTGCTGCGGAGCTGCTGGAACATATAACCTGACCCAACCAGAAATGGCCGATCGCCTCGGAACTCGCAAACTCAATTGCCTGCTGGAGGTCAATCCCGACGTTATTGTTTCCGGGAATGCTGGCTGCTCACTGCAACTGCAGGCCCACCTGCAACAACGCGATCAGCACATTCGAGTGCTGCACCCCATCGAACTGCTGGACCTCAGCTATCGAAACCTGCCACTCAACCAAACCTGATGCTACGGACAAAAATCCGTTTCCGGCAGTAAACTCGGCCCTGTTGCAGAACACGGACACGCAACCGAGATCAGCTTGCAACCACTACCGCATCTGCTCAGCCAGCAGAAAAGCGATCTCCATCGACTGCTCGTAGTTCAACCGCGGGTCCACAGTACTGCGATAGTCACGAGACAAATCGGTCTCTGTGAGATTGCCGGGACCACCCGTGCACTCCGTCACATCCTCTCCTGTCAACTCAAGGTGAATGCCACCCAGCCGCCCCCCACATTCCTTGTGAATGCGAAACGCACTGATGATCTCCGAAATGATGTCGTCAAACGACCGAGTCTTCAGGCCCGATCGCGTCCCATGAGTATTCCCATGCATCGGATCGCAGCTCCACAACACTCGACAACCAGCGCTCCGGACTGCCTCTACCAGATATGGCAAACGATCCCGAATCTTCTCAGCACCAAACCGGTGAATCAGAGTCAGGCGACCCGGCTCGTTCTCCGGATTCAGAATCTGAATCAACTCCAACAACTCCTCCGGAGTCATTGAATTCCCGACCTTCACACCCACGGGATTGCGAATCCCGCGGCAATACTCAACGTGAGCCCCGTTCAGATCGCGAGTCCGATCGCCAATCCAGACCATGTGGGTGCCAAGGTTGTACCAACCACGCTGACGCTCTGCCCGCGTCAACGCCTGCTCGTAATGCAACAGCAACGCCTCGTGGGATATAAAAAAATCCACTCGACGCAACTGATGCAACTCACCCGGCGACACCACCTGCATAAACCGGATCGACTCACTCAACGAGTCAAGCAGTTGCTGATAGCGGCGACTGCCCGGAGTGTTCCTGACAAACTCCAGATCCCAGTTCTCTGGATGGTGCAGGTCAGCGAAGCCCCCTTCGCTCAACGCCCGAATAAAATTCAGCGTCATCGCAGAACGCTCAAACGCCGCCAACATCAACGATGGATCCGGTGTCCGCTCAGCGAGTGTAAACCCCGGTTTATTAATAATGTCCCCACGATAACTGGGCAGCTCGACATCACCACGCCGCTCCATATCAGAGGACCGAGGCTTCGCGTACTGCCCGGCGATCCGACCGATCCTGACAACTCGCTTCCTTGCGCCCGCGATCAGCACAAGGCTCATCTGAATCAACACCTTCAGCTTTCGCAGCACGGCGGTGGAGTTGCAATCATCGAAACTCTCAGAACAGTCACCGCCCTGCAGCACAAACGTGCGTCCGTCCACCGCCTCCGCCAGCTCCGACCGCAGCCGCTCAACTTCCCACGCCGTGGTCAACGTTGGCAACGAGGACAACTTCCGCAGCGACTCTGCAAGTACCGCATCATCGGGGTATACGGGTTGCTGTTTGGCAACCCGAGTTTTCCAGGAGTCTGGCAGCCATGAACTGGACATGAACGCCTCCAGCCGACCGCGGTACGGTCAGCGCGTAAAAAAAGCCGGACTCTTTCGAGTCCGGCTAGTGAATGATCCCGGCAGTACCTACTTTCGCGCTTTTGACACTATCATTGGCCCTGCAAGCTTAACGTTCGTGTTCGGAATGGGTACGCGTGTTTCCTTGCAAGTGAATCACCGGGAAACCGCACGATCCGTAGACGAGCTCGGTGTCGTGCGTATATCAAAATGAAGTCTAGTGGCTCTGACAATTGATCAAAATGACCAGATATTCCTCCATTAGTACCGGTCAGCTCAGACGCTCTCACGCCTTACACCGCCAGCCTATCAACCTCGTGGTCTTCAAGGGGAGTCAAACGAAACCTTATCTTGGGAATGGCTTCACGCTTATATGCTTTCAGCGTTTATCACAACCGCACATAGCTACCCTGCGATGCCACTGGCGTGACAACAGGAACACCAGAGGTGC
>CAIOKE010000146.1 GCA_903858815.1 uncultured Planctomycetaceae bacterium
CCGTCTGGTGGTCGATCGTCGTCGGGTGCATCTCGGGGGCTTTTGGCTGGTGTTGGAGTTACCGAGCTGGTGATCGGTGGTCCCGGGGTGGGGAGGGGCTTTTGGCTGGTGTTGGGGTTACCGAGCTGGTGATCGGTGGTCCCGGGGTGTGGGAGAGGGGCTTTTGGCTGGTGTTGGGGTTACCGAGCTGGTGCTGGTTGGTCCCGGGGGGGGGGAGGGGCTTTTGGCTGGGGTTGGGATTACCGAGCTGGTGCTCGGTGGTCCCGGGAGGGGGCGACTTGGGCTGAAGCCCAGGCGAGGGACGGGGGACATTGCGGGGCAAAGTGGGCTTGGGCGCAAAAAAAAAGAGCCGGCGGAGCCGGCTCATGGAGAAGTTGTCAGCATAGCGTTGGTGATGTTCAGGCCTTGCCCTGACGTCGGCGACGCAGAGTGCGGAAACCAACAGCACCCAGAACGAGCGAGATTGCAGCGACAGAACTTGGCTCGGGGACTGCAGCCCCGCCGCCACCGCCGCCACCACCGCCGCCACCCGTGAAACCGTCAATGTTCAAGGTGAAGCTGCCACCAGAGACATTATTCGTGGCAAAATTGTTCTGCGAGGCCAGCGTTGTGGTGGCAATCGTGTAGCTGGATGCACTGGACTGCTGCGTCACGTCAAAAATTGCCCGGCCTACCAACTCATTCGTGATTGCCAACGGCAACGCCGGGTTATCCCTCTCTCCTTTGAATGTGTAGCTGCCGGACGCGAAAGTTCCTGACGCTGCCCCAATGAAGCCACCGCCGGTCCCACCGTCGAAGTTCGTGGCATTGAAGAATCCGCCAGTGCTGGTGGCACTGACGTTTACACCGGGCGCACCACCCATTGTGAATGAAAAGTTGTAACTGGTCAGCGCAGCCAAATTTGAAGAGTCCGACTTCGCAAACAGATCGATCACTACTCGTGCGGTGCCAGAGCCGTTGTTAGTAACGCTCACCAGCGATGGTGTGACAATGACACTGCCAATGCCAGTGATGTCAGCAAACGCTGGCATAGCCGTACACATAACGGCCAACATGAAATACAATTTCCGCATCATTTGCTGATTCCCCTACCCTTGCAAGGAAGGTAACGCCGAGGCTTGATGAGCCCACTCACGGTGAATGTGGATGGCAGGATACAGGGTTTACGGTGATTGTCCAGCTTCGACTTACGAAATGATAAGAAAGGTTTACAAATTCGCGTCGACTGACCTCAATGCCCCTAAGTACGGCCGAATCTGACAACCACGGCGGTCGCCGAGAACACAGAATCCTTAGGGACTTTACTGGATTTCGATTCGTCGTCCTTGGAGGACGCATTTGTTTAAAGCCCTGGTCAGAGTTCTTCCACAGAATGAGAATCTGGATTTGTGATGTTTTGTTCAGGTTGCCGTTAGGCCGTGAGTCGGGTGGCAGCGACTTTGCCGAGTTGTCAGAGTCCGCTGCGTCTGCTGCGACCAATTCTTGTCTGTGCGCGACTTGACCTTATTTACCGCTGGCCAGTTGCAGCATGAAGTCCTGCAGGCGGGCGGCCATTTCGTTGCCGTCTGGGGCCAGTCCGGCCTGCAGCATGGCGTTGGCGTGCAGCTGCAATGCACACTGGCGGACAAAGTCGAGGCCGGTGGAAGACGCTGCCAGTGTGGCCAGTCGCTGGATCAGGGCGGCAGTGGGATTGAGTTCCAGAATCATCTTCTGCATTTCGAATTCCGGAGTGTTCATGCGGAGGATCCGCTGCATTGTGGTGCTCATGGAACCTTCTGCATTCACAAGGCAGCAGACACTTTCTGTCAGACGTTCTGAACGTCGCACATCCTGTACTCGTTCCCCAAGCACCTCCTTGAAGACCCCGATCAACTGATCCAGCTCGGCAGCATTCTCTTGGTTTTTCTGCTGTTCAGCCGGCTCTTTGGACTGTTCGTCCGCTGACTGCGGCGGCAGCTGCAGCTCGGCGGCGTCGATCGACACAATTTTCTTCTCGGCAAATGTGCCCAGCGACGAGATGATGTATTCGTCGGCGGGGTCTGTGAGCACGAGGACTTCAAGGTTGCGTTTGCGGAAGACTTCCAGATTGGGGTCGCGGAGGATGGCATTCTGGTCGGTGCCGCAGGCGAAGTAGATCTGCTGCTGCCCTTCTTTTGCTCGATCCACGTAGTGCTGCAGGGACACCAATTCGCCGGTCCCGGCCGAAGTGGTGGAGGTGAATCGCAGTAATGCGGCTGTGCGATCCCTGTTCCCATCGTTGGCGGTCACGCCTTCACGCAGAATGACGCCGAATTCCCGGTAGAATTTCTCGTAAGTTTCGCGGTGGACCGTGGCCAGTGAGTCGAGGTGATCGAGGACTTTTCGGGTGATGACTTTCTGCATTTTGCGGAAGACCGTGTTGTCCTGCAGGGCCTCGCGCGAGACGTTCAGCGGCAGGTCGGCGGAGTCCACGATGCCACGGAGGAATCGCAGATAGTCGGGCAGCAGATCGCGGTTGTCGTTCTGGACAAGAATACGGCGAGCACAGAGGTGCAGTCCATGATCCGTCCGTCCGAAGCCCATGCGTTCAAGATTGGCGTCAGGGCAGTAGAGGATGCTGTGAAACTGGAAGGGTGAGTCGGCAGCGAGGTGCAGATGCCAGATGGGCTGCTGACCGGGGTAATGTGTCAGATATTCATAGAAATTCTGGTATTGCTCGTCTGTCACGCTGGTTTTGGGTTCCAGCCAGATTGGTGGCTGGTCATTGACGTGTTCCGCATCCAGCCAGATCGCGTGGGGGACGAAAGTTGAGTATTTGCGGACGATGTACTTCAGTCGCACAGCTTCGGTGAATTCATCCATCCCTTCCTTCAGGTGCAGTCGGATGCTGGTGCCGCGTTCGACGGATTCGGTCACGGGGGAAATGGTGAAAGTGCCGTCACCAGTGGATTCCCAGCGCCAGGCAGTGGTGTCAGAGGCACTGCGGGAGATGACTTCGACGCGGTCGGCCAGCATAAAGGCCGAATAGAAACCGACTCCGAACTGCCCGATCAGTGACAGGTCGGGAGTCCCTTCGCCAGCGCGGGATTTGGCCTGCTTAAGGAATTCAAGGGAACCACTGCGAGCGATGGTACCGAGGTTCTGGATCAGTTCCTGCTGAGTCATCCCGATTCCGTTATCGCGGATCACGAGGATTTTGGCGTCCTTGTCGGGTTCCAGCCAGATCCCCAGTCCCTCGACCGAGCCCTGCCCTGAGGTCACGGCGTGGTAGCGAAATTTGTCGAGTGCGTCGGAGGCGTTGGAGATCAGTTCGCGAATGGTAATCTCGCGGTTTTGGTAGAGCGAGTGCGACAGCAGGTGCAGCAGCTGGCGAATTTCGGCCTGGAACGAATGCTGTTGGGTCTGAGTTTCCGTCATGGCTATCTCGCAGAGGGATTCCTGAATGTGTCTACGCCTGAACCGGTTTCGGCAGGCGACTTGATGGCGTCTGCCGCTGCCACATTGGCAGATGTTTCAATGTGTTGACAGGGGAGCAAACGTTATGCCAGTTGAGAGTGGTGGTGTTGCTGGTGGTTTTTGGGGGGTCTTATGGGACCTATTGGTCCTATAGGTCCTATGGGTCCTATGGGTCTTATGATGGGCGGTGCAGCGGGGTGGTCAGTGTGGGGCGGTTAGTGGAGGCATTTTGTGGACTTTTTGCATCATTTCAGGAAATGTGGGGTAAAGTGTTCAAGTGTGGCGTTGCTGGCTTGCGGCGGCGTGTGTGTTTGGGGTGTGTGCGATGCAGACGGATCGGAAAATCGGATTTGCCATGGGGATCCTGCTGGTGGGGATCGTGGCTGCGCTGTTTTTCCGGAATGAGCCTTTGCAATCCACTTCTGAGGCTCCTGCGGGCGTGGTGGAGGAGTTTGAGGCCCTGTTGAATCAGCGATTGCGTGATCGTCAGGTGTCTGTGTATGCGGATCGGCCGGTGGCTGCCAGTGTTTCGGAACCGCAGTGGACGATGCGGGACGTCCTGAAGGACATGCATGATCGGAATCGCACACTACCGGCTCCGGTGCTGCCTGCTGAGAAGCGTTTGGATGGGGGGTTGACTCGGAATTCGCTGGACGGATTTCGAACACGGCGTATCGCTCCGACGCGGATGTCGGGTGCAGGTGCGACTGGTGCTGAGGTTGTTAAGGTTGCTGTGGAGACCGCTGAGGAATCGAATGAGCCGGTGTTTGATGCGGAGCCTGCTGGGACGGTGGATGCGGAGGCCGCTGAGGCGATCAGCGGTTCAGGGGGAGTGCCGTTGGAACCGGGTGTGGTGTCGGCGGCAGACAATTTTGATGTGCCGGCGGAGTTTGATGAGTATACAGTGAAGTACGGGGATACGTTGTCGGGGATTGCGGAGCGAACCCTGGGGGCTCAGGGGCGTTATGGTTTGATTTACGAAGCGAATCGGGATCGGATGAGTAATCCGAATCAGCTGGTGCCTGGACGGGTGTTGCGGATACCTCGGGTGGCGGCGGCGGTTCGGCCGTGAGGTTTTGCGGTTGGGTGGTGGAGAAGGGGTGACCCGGGCTAAAGCCCCTGGCTACGGTTGGTGCGACGGTTGGGGTGGTTGTTTGTGGATGACGGGGTGTTTGAGGGTGTGGCCGAGCAGGAATGCTCGGGCTACGGCCGGGGCTACGGTTGGGGTGGTTGTTTGCGGATGACGGGGTGTTTGAGGGTGTGGCCGAGCAGGAATGCTCGGGCTACGGTTTGGGCTACGGTTGGGGTGGTTGTTTGTGGATGACGGGGTGTTTGCGGGTGGTTGCCGAGCAGGAATGCTCGGGCTACGGTTGTCTGCTGAGTTGGAGTGGGCACATGCATCCTGAGCATCTTGGTCCGTGGCGGATAGAGCGTCGGGTGGGTGCGGGTGGCATGGGGAATGTGTACCTGGGGGTGCACGAGACGACTGGCGAGCGAGCTGCGGTGAAGGTGTTGCCTGCGGCGATGGCGCGTGAGGAGGGTTTTGAGCAGCGATTCAGTCGCGAGATTGCGGCATTGCGGAAGCTGTCTCATCAGCACATTGTGCGGTTGTTTGAGGACGGCGTTTCGGATGATGGATTGCTGTATTACGCGATGGAGTTTGTGGATGGGGTAACGTTGACGGCTGACATTCAGTCGCGTCGTCGCATTCCGTGGCGTGAGGTGATTGAGCGATCGCGGCAGCTGGCCAGTGCTCTGAAGGCTGCTCATGATGCGGGAATTGTGCATCGAGATCTGAAGCCGGGCAATCTGATGGTGGGTCCGGACGGTCAGCTGAAGCTGACGGATTTCGGTGTGGCCAGTCTGTTTGCGTCTGAGCGTCTGACACGGACGGGCGGCATTGTGGGGACGGCCGATTACATGTCGCCTGAGCAGTCGCGTGGTCAGCGGTGTACTGCGCGGAGCGATCTGTATGCTCTGGGGGCGGTGATGTACACGATGCTGACGGGGCGTCCTCCGTTTACGGGGGAGACGACGGCTGAGTTATTGCGGAAGCAGCAGTATGGTCAGTTTGATCTGCCGTCCCGTTATGCCCCGGACATGCCGATGAATCTTGAGGAGTTGGTGTGTCAGTTGCTGGAGAAGGATGCAGCGCGTCGGCCTCCGGATGCTTTGGTGGTGTTGCGGCGACTGGAGCAGGTGCTGGCGAAGGCGGAGTTTGCTGAGCGTCAGGGGGAATCTGAGACGGTTGTTCGTCCGGCGGGCGGTGAAGGGGGTGCAGCTGCCGCGGGTGCAGGAACAGCGACAACCGTGCGGAACCTGTTGCGAGCCGAGCAGGCGGGTCGTCGAGCGGAGGGGTTGGGCGCGATTCTGGATAATATCTGGGTGTTGTTGTGTCTGCTGGTGCTATTGATTGGCTTCGGGATCTGGATGAGTCGTGGGCGAACCGAGTCGGACGTGGCGGTGCGGTTGGCCGAAGCTGAGCGAGTGTTGGGTGGCACGGCGGGGCCGGCGTGGCTGCGAGTTCGCGAAGAGCAGCTGCGTCCGCTGCTGGAGCGAGCCGCGCGGGGTGAGGTGGGGATTGACAGCGCGCGAGTGCGTGAGCTGCAGCAGCGTGTGGAGGATTACGAGTTCGCGAAGTCGCTGGAGCAGCTTTCCGCTGATGGTTTGTGGTCGGGGGCGTTGGGGGAGTCGGGGAGTGGGAGTCAGTTGGATCGTGGGGGCTCGTCGGCGGACAGTCTGCGTGAGGTTGACGCGGAGGTGCGGCGACTAATTCGTCGGGCGTTTATGCTGCGGCAGTCGGGTGATCGTGTGAGAGCGCGGTCGGAGCTGACGGCGGTGCTGGGAATTCTGGAGCGACTGCGGTCAGGCAGCTATCTGCACCGTTTTGTTGAGGAGGCCGTGGCGAACTGGCAAACGGAGGTTGACGGTCGTGGTGCAGAGCTGTTGCTGCGTGAGTTGTTGCGGCAGTGGCTGGCAGCGGGAACGGAATCTGAGCGACAGTCGCTGGGTGAGGCGTTACGGGGTGCGTTGCAGCTGTATGGCGACCGTGCAGAGCTGGAGTCGGTGGTGTCGGAGATTGAGGCGGCAATGCAGGAGCCGGCCGAGGGACCAGCGGACCGCTGAGTTTCAGTTGCTGTTGAGGGGTCTGATGGTCTGACCATCATCGACTTCCAGTTTGCAGTCGGGCAGGCTTTCCAGAAACATTTTTCCGTAGTATTTGGTGAGCATGCGTGGGTCAAGGATCACAACGCGTCCGGTGTCGTTGCGGTGTCTGATCAGCCGACCGAATCCCTGTTTGAGTTTGATGATGGCTTCGGGGGTCTGGTAATCGCGGAACGGGTTACCGCCACGTTCGCGGATGGCGTCGAGTCGAGCTTCGAGCAGTGGGTGGTCGGGGACGCTGAACGGCAGGCGGGGAATGATGACGTTCTGCAGGGCATCACCCGGGACATTGACGCCCTGCCAGAAGCTGTCTGTTCCGAACAGGACGGCGCGTTCGTCGGCTTTGAATTTTTCGAGCATTGCTGAGCGGGGCAGACCTTTTCCCTGGCAGTAGAGGGTCATGTTCTGTGAGGCGAGCCAGCCGGTCAGTCGTTCGGCGCAATTGAGCATCATGGAGTAGCTGGTGAACAGGACGAAGGCGCGTCCTGCGGTGTCATTGACGTGTCGTTTGATGCGTTCGCAGCACTGGACTTCGAAGTTGCGGGCATCGGTGGTGGGATCCGGCATATTGGTGGAGACGATGAGGCGGGCCTGTCGGCTGTAGTCGAAGGGGCTGCCCAGTCGAATTTCTCTGCCGCCGGTCAGGCCGATGCGTGAGCGGAAGAACTGGAAGTCTTTTTGTCCTGTGGCGAGTGTGGCGCTGGCCATGATGACGGACGGGATTTTGTTGTAGAGTTCATCGCGGAGGATACCGCCGACTTCGACGGGTGCGCTGGCGAGTGTCATGCGTTGGACGACCTTGCCGGCGTATTCGACCCAGTAGACAGACCGTTCAACGGACTGGCGGGCCCATGCATTGAGCTGAGCGGACAGGAGCTGGCAGCGATCGGCAGCGGCCTGCAGTTCGACCTGGGCCGATTCATTGCGTTGTTTCTCGGACTTTTCGCGGATTTCGAGTGACAGTTGTTCGAGAGCGGGTGAGAGGCAGTTGGGGATGCCTACGGGGTGATTGAGTCGGCCATTGGGGCGGCAGTTGTCGCGTGTCCAGACCTGCAGTTCGGCGAACCATGCGGTGGCATGTCGCCGGGCTTCCATGGTGAGTTTTTGTGCATCGACGAGGTTGTGACTGAGCAGGATGCCGCGCTGCATCTGATCGTTGTAGAGTTTGTTGAGCAGGTATTCGACCTGTCCTTCACTGACGGACAGTCCGAGGTGATCTGCGGCGACGGATTCGATGGTGTGGGCTTCGTCGAAGATGACGGTTTCGTAATCGGGCAGGATGCTGCCACCATCGCGGCGGAGTGCGAGGTCAGAGAAGAAGAGAGCGTGATTGACGATGAGCAGGTCGGCGTTCCAGACGCGGCGTCGTGCGGCGTAGTAGAAGCAGTCGGCGTGAGTGGGGCATTTTTTGCGGAGGCAGTCACCGTGATCGCTGAGGACTTCGTCCCAGACATCGACGGGGGGCTGGAATGGCAGGTCGGAGCGGCTGCCATCGCGGGTTTCCGTGGACCACTGGCGAATGCGGGCGAGTGCCTGCTGTCCGGGTGGTTCGAACATGGTTTTCTGGTTGGATCTCTGGACGGCTTTTTCAAGTCGACGGAGGCTGATGTAGTTACTGCGTCCTTTGACGAGTACGGCGGAGAATTCGACGGGGAGGACGGCCTGCAGGAAGGGGATATCGTGGTGGATCAGCTGTTCCTGCAGGCTGATGGTGTGAGTTGACACGATGATGCGGCGTTTGCCCTTTTTCTGTTCATCGTCGTCGTCGTTGTTTTTCTTTTTGCGGGATTCGGAGGGTGGTAGTTCGGTTTGTGCGGCGAGGATGGCGGGTACGAGGTAGGCGAAACTTTTCCCGACTCCGGTTCCCGCTTCAGCGACGAGGTGTTTTCTGTGTGCGATGGCAGATTCCACAGCTTCGGCCATGGCCAGTTGTTCGGCGCGAGGTTCGTAGCCTGGCAGTCGGCGAGCGATTGCGCCGGCGGTTCCCAGGACGCTGGCGACATTGTGGACGGGTTCGGGCATGCGAAAGTCTGGTGAGGGGGCGGTGGTTGCAGTTTGTGGGGTATTGTGGTCGGAAGCGAGGCGGTGGTACAGCGTGCGCGGACATCATTCCGGCTCTCACCCCGTAATTTCCCTGCGGATCCTGGATTCCGGAGTGGTGCAGTCTCTACACTGCGGGGCACGACTGGCCTGTGTGTGACAACCGGAAGGAACTTTGAAATGCTGTTGCGACTGCTGTTTGGTGTGTTGTTTGTGGTCTCGGCGACGATTGCCGAGGGGCAGTTATCGGCGGCGCGGCCGGTGCCCGGTTGGAAGCAGCCGAAATCGCAGGCATTTTTTCTTGACAACCGTCTGTTTGTGGTGTTGGAGGCGGCGGAGCGTGATGCGGTGCTGCAGTTGCCGCGATTTTCGGGTGTGGTGCGGAAGGCCGGCTGGATGTCGGATGGTGCGGGCGAGTTGTCGGTGCAGCCGGAACCTGGGTACTGGTCAGTGAAGTTGTCCAGTGTTCCGGCAGCGGGTGAGAAGCCGGTGCTGGTTTTGGAACTGGATGAGCCAGTGCAGTTGTTTGATGCGGAGCGGTCCACGACGGCGCAGGCGGACGGTACGGTGCTATTGCGAGCGCGGGATGCGATCGTGCACGGGAAAAATCTCCGCTATGAGCCTCAGCCACACAAGAACACGGTGGGTTACTGGAGTGTGGCGGAGGATTGGGCGGAGTGGCTGCTGTCGACTGGTGGTGGCGAGTACAGTGTGGAGATTCTGCAAGGCTGTGGTCGGGGTCATGGTGGCAGTCGGGTGCAGTTGCAGGTGCAGGATCAGTCGCTGGAGTTTGTGGTGCGTGAGACGGGGCATTTTCAGAACTTCGTCTGGCGTGCCGTGGGGCAGGTGAAACTGGCGGCCGGGGAATCGCAGAGATTGTCGCTGCGATGTCTGCAGAAGCCTGGTGGTGCGGTAATGGATGTGCGGGCGATTCGACTGGTGCCCGCGGGTGTCTCGCGGTCGTGGCAGCCGGAGCTGGTGGATGCGAAGGCATTTGCGGAGTTGCCGGAGTTTCGCTTACCGGATTCCGATGAGGGCCTTGCTGGCGCGGGTCCGATTCGTCGTTATGACTGGTTTCGAGGTTTGTGGCAGCAGCGTCGCAGTCAGTGGGAGGCGGTGCGGGACGGTGATCGAGGTGCTGTGGTTTTTCTGGGGGATTCGATTACTCAGGGAGCCGGCGATGACTTTCTGGGATTGCTGCCGGGTTTGAAACTGGTGAATCGCGGCATCAGCGGCGATACGAGTCGCGGGATGCTGTTGCGACTGGAGCGGGACGTGTTGTCGCTGCAGCCGGCGGCGGTGGTGTTGCTGCTGGGAACGAATGATCTGGAGGAAGGGGCGTCTGCGGAGGTGATCGCGGGCAACCTGAAGTTGATTGTGGAGGCGATTCATCGGGAGTGTCCGAAGACTCCGATTGTGCTGAACCTTGTGTTTCCAAGTTCTGAATCGAAGCGTCGTCCGGCGGAGTCGATTCGTCAGATTAACCAGTTGTATGCGCGAGCGGTTCGTGGTGATGCACTGGTGACAGTTCTGGACACATTCAGTTTGTATGCGGATGAGTCGGGCAATGCGAAGGTGGCGGACATGCCCGATCTGCTGCATCCGAATGAGGTGGGATATCGGCGGTGGGCCGGTGCCCTGCGTCCGGTCTTTGCGACTCTGGGTTTGCTGGAGACGGAGTCGGATGATTTTCAGCCCGAGGACGGCTTTGAGAGTCTGTTCAACGGGCGTGATCTGACGGGCTGGGGTTTTCGCCGGACGGAGGACAGTGTGCGAGAATCGGCGAAGAAGTGGATGGCGCGGGATCCTGAGGGTGTAGTGTGGCCATTTGTGGATGCCGACGTGGCGTTTGCGGGTGAGCGTGAGACGCCGGACGGGCGTTATCGAGCGATCAATGGTCGGCTGGTGGTGGCGACACCGTCTGAAGGGCGGAGGATTCAGCAGTTGTGGACTGTTCGTGAATTTCCTGGTGATTTTACGTTGAAGCTGGAATTCCGGGCGACTCCGAATGCCGACAGTGGAGTGTTTTTGCGTGAGCCTCAGCTGCAGTGCCGGGATTATGTGCTGGCTGGTCCCTGGAAAGAGCTGCAGAAGTACCGTGCGGGTGAGTGGAACGAGCTGGTGGTGGTGGTGCGCGAGGGGATGGCTGTAGCGACCTGTAATGGTGAGGTACTTGGAGACCCTGTGAAGTTGCCGGCAACCGGTCCGATTGGTCTGGAGGGTGATCGGGGTCAGATGGAATATCGTCGGATTCGTATTCGATCAGGTCAGTGAGGGTATTGTGGCAGCGATGAGCGAGCGGACATACAAACGGTTGCGGATGCAGCTGAAGCTGGCGGGTCGGCTGCCAGCCCGGGCTGCTCTGCCACCCGGCTACCGCTGGCTGCCGTGGCGATCACTGCTGACTGAGCGTCATGCGCAGGTCAAGTGGCGGGCTTTTCGTGAGGATCTGGACGGTCGAGTGTTTTCGTGTCTGAGTCGTGCGGACGGTTGTCTGTCACTGATGCGTGAGATTGCGGCTCAGAAGACATTCTGTCCGCAGGCCAGCTGGATGATGACGTGGCAACCGGAACCTGACTGGCCACCGGCTGATGTGGGAACAATTCAGGGGATACTGCGGAACGGAGCCGTTGGCGCGATCCAGAATATTGGGGTGGTGCCTGAGCATCGTGGTCAGGGTCTGGGCCGAGCGTTGCTGGTGCAGGCGCTGCATGGTTTTGCTGAGAACGGTATGGCGATTGCCAGTCTGGAAGTGACCGCAGAGAACGAGGTGGCGGTGCGGCTGTACGAGGACCTGGGTTTTGTCACGACGGAGGTGTTGTATCGTCGTGGTGGAACGGGTGAGCAGGTCTTTCCGGAAGACAGCGGATATTTCGATACGGGACATTCCTGAGGCTGTGCCAGCAGTGAAAGGTGGTTGGTATGAGTCTGGATCGTCGCGGGTTTCTGGGTGGTGCTGCCGGGTTGTTGATGGCGGGTACGGGGCTGGAAACGCGGGTGCAGGCGCAGTCGGATGAAGCGGAACCGACAGCATTTCTGATGATTTCGGACACGCATGTACTGGCAGATGCCGCGGATCCGACTCGGCTTGATCCTCGCTGTGTAGCGGTGACGGAGCGTTTTGTGGACCGGCTGAACGGGCTGGTGGGAATGGAGATTCCGGAGCAGGCGGGTGGTGGTCGTGTGCGGCCGCTTCGAGGTGTGATTCACGGCGGTGACTGCATTGATACGGGGGATAAGCCGAAAGTTGAGATGCAGCGAACGGAGTGGGCGGGCTTTGAGCAGTACTACGGTTTGACGGGGAAAGACGGTCGCCTGCAGTTACCGCTGTATGAGGTGCATGGCAATCATGACAGTCCGCGGGGTGATGGGTATGCGGTGCAGCGGATTCGTGAACGCAATAAGAATCGACCGGGGTTGACGGCGATTTCTGAGAATGGTCTGCATTATTCGTGGGACTGGGGCCCGGTGCATTTTGTGAATCTGGGGATCGTGGTGGGGGAGGTTTCGGAGCCGGCGCGGCGGCGCCGCTATGCTCCTTTGGGCAGTCTGCAGTTTCTGCAGCAGGACCTGCAGCAGCATGTGGGTGGCAGTGGTCGTCCGATTGTGCTGACTCATCACATTGATGTGCTGCGGTATTCGCAGCCGTTACCTGTGGAGACGGCGAAGGCGGAGGGGATGGAGTGGGATCCGGCGGACGTGCAGGCGTACTACAGGACTCTGACGGACTATCGTGTGGCGGGAGTGTTGTACGGGCATACTCACGGTCGCAACATTTTTCGCTGGGATGGGACAGCGAAGGCTGCTAAGGAAGGCATAGCGACCTTCAATTGTGACAACAGCAGTCACTTCGGTGGGGCTCAGCAGGCGATCTTGTATTTTGAGATCTGGACGGACCGGGTTTTGGTGCGTGAGTATCAGACGCGAGATGCGTGGGAGACCGCCAGCTGGACGCCGCAGGTATGGAGTTAGTGGTTAGTTTTCAGTTTTCAGTTTTCAGTGGTCAGATCGCTTGGGAGGGCGAGGCTCCTGCCGAGCCGAACTGCGCCGCGCGTGTAGTACAGGCGAGCCGTTAGCGTGAGGTGACGGGGGGTGTGGGGAAGTGTTACCGAGCTGGTGCTCGGTGGTCCCGCGGTGTGTGTGGGGTGGGGACCGAGCTGGTGCTCGGTGGTCCCGGTGTGTGTGGGGGGTGGGGGACCGTGCTGGTGCTCGGTGGTCCCGGGGTGGGTGTGGGGTTGGGGACCGAGCTGGTGCTCGGTGGTCCCGGGGTGTGTGTGGGGTGGGGGACCGAGCTGGTGCTCGGTGGTCCCGGGGTGTGTAGGGCAGCGTTACCGAGCTGGTGCTCGGTGGTCCCGGGGGTTGTGGGGCAGCGTTACCGAGCTGGTGCTCGGTGGTCCCGGGGGTTGTGGGGCAGTGTGACCGAGCTGGTGCTCGGTGATCCCGGGGGTTGTGGTTTGAGCGTCTGTACGGACGTTCGCGTGCGGGTGAGGGCTGGTTGTGATCGGCGGTTTTTGCTGGAGTTCTGTGGGCGGTTGGGTGTTGATCAGAGAAGTGGGGCAGACCATTCGGGTGAGCTGAGCCAGTGGCGGGTGAGTGAGCGGGGATTGGGGTGGGTGTGATGATTTGTGCTGGTGGATGTGCACGATGAATGGGAGGTTGTGGAGAAGTTGCGCGCTGGAGTGCCGGGCGATTGCTGTGCGCGGTGCCTCCGAGACGACTCGTCGACCATGGATGGAAGGGCGGGGAGCATGGAGTGGATCCGCGGATTCGTGGTGTGTGCGTCGATTTTCGTGGTGTGTGCGGGGGGGCGTGGTCAGGATCCTGTGCCACGGCCAGAGCCCGGTCGTGCTGCGGCTCAGGCAGCGAAACCTGTCCCGGGTGCGACAGCGGCTGAGCGAGTGGAATCGAGTGCTCGTCAGGCTGTGCCACCGGCGATGAGTGCGCGACAGCGTCGTTTGAGCAGTCGCAGTGTGGGTACGGCCGGGCGTCGTACCGGATTGACTCCGAATATCGCGGGCGACATGCTGGGGTTTACGAATCAGCAGCAGTTTGTGGCGAGCGGTCCGATGTTTCAGCCGCAGTCCGTGTTTATCTCGGGCGGTCAGATGAGCGGTCTGTTTTCGGAGCAATTGTCGTCGGGTGTGTATCGCGTGGTCGTGCCGGGCGCTCCGTTGGGCACTGGGCAGACTGCGGGTTCGACGGTCGATCTGCTGTTTAACGTGGATGGTCAGCTGGTGAACTATGACGCCCTGACGTTATCGGAGCGTGATGTGCTGGCGGATCTGGTCAGTCGGACGGGTTCCGCAGGTGCGGCGGGGTATACAGGAACGGTGAGTGAGGCCAGTCTGCGGGATCTGCAAGCGCGATTGCCGAACGGTCAGACGACGGGGTCGCAGTCGGCGGATCTGTCACTGGATGTTGTGGATGGTTTTTACAGGGGCGGGCTGGCGGAGGGGCAGAGTCTGAGTCTGTCGCGAGCGGGCTCGCAGATTTCGCAGTACAAGATCAGTGAAGAGAACAGTCCGTTGCCGCGTGATCGAGTGTTTTTCAACTACAATTATTTCAACAGTGTGGTGGGTGCGGCGGGTTACGGCGACGTGCAGCGATTCGTACCGGGTTTTGAGCGTACGTTGAATGAGGGCTGGTCGTCTGTCGAGCTGCGTCTGCCGTTTGCGGGCACTTTTGACAGTACTCAGGTGCTGGACGAGAGTCTGCTGATGACGGGTGGATCGGGGGCGGAGCTGGGGAATCTGTCCGTGGCGTTCAAGCAGTTGCTGCTGACGACTGAGTCGAGCGCTGTTTCCGGGGGTATTTCGGTGGAACTTCCGACGGCGGACGACACGGTGATTCGCAATCGGGCGTTTTACCTGCGTCGCAGTGGTGAGTCGGTGAATGTGGCACCCTATCTGGGTCTGCTGGTGACTCCGACGGACCGCACGTTTATTCAGGGATTCAGCCAGGTGTCTTTTGATACGAACGGTGAGTCGGTGCTGGTTGAGGACCGTTATTCGGGCCAGACGGCAACGGGGCGTCTGCAGGACAGTTCGGTGTTGTACGCGAGCGTTCAGGGTGGTGTGTGGTTGTATCGTGCGGACGCTGGATCAACTGGTGCACTGACGGGTGTAGCGGGAATTACGGAAGTGCATTTCAATGAGATGCTGCAGTCGGCTGATCATTTTTCTCCGACGGTGGGCGGTGTGCCGTTGTCCTTTGGCAGTGCTGGCAGTCGGGCTGGGATTGTGAATCTGACGACTGGTTTGACGGCTCAGTTGTATCGCCGAACGAATCTGACGTTATCGGTGGTGCTGCCAACAACGGATGATCGGCAGTTTGATTCGGAGGTGCATCTGGGGTTGAATCATTATTTTGGTGCAGCCGGAGGAGCGGTGCCGGTCAGGCGTCGGTGAGTGGGCATCTATTGACGACGTGTCTGAGTGGCTTCGTGTTGCGGCAATCTGGATTTGCGAGAGCGGAGTGGTTAATCTGCGGGATCGGGGATGGTGTGGACGGTGTGTTTTGTGGTTCCGGCGGTTGGAGCTGACGCATGAGAGTGGAGCTGCTGCCATCCAGTATTGGTTCTGCGGGGATGCTGCAGTTCAGTCTGTCGGTGCTGATCAACGACTACACGGCGATTGATGCGGGAACGATTGGCTGTGTGGGACCTCTGGAGCGTCAGCAGCTGATTCGGGATGTCTTTTTGTCTCACAGTCATCTGGATCACATTGCTTCGTTGCCGTTTTTTCTTGACAACGTGTATCGGCCGGTTCCTGAGTGTCCGCGGATACTGGCGAGTGCGGCGACGTTTGAGAGTCTGCGTCGGGACATTTTCAACGATCGAATCTGGCCGGATTTTGTGCGTTTATCCCGCGAGGAGACTCCGTTTCTGCGGCTGCAGGAGCTGCGTGAGGAGGAGTCGGTGAATTCGTGTGGTCTGCAGGTGACTCCGGTGTCGCTGCGGCATCCAG
>CAIOKE010000147.1 GCA_903858815.1 uncultured Planctomycetaceae bacterium
ATCGTGTCAGCTGAAATCGTGTTGGTTGCTACCATCCTGGTTCTGGGCATGATCGTTGGCCTGGGCGAACTGCAGAGCGCAATCGTTGGCGAACTGAGCGACGTTGCTACCGCTTTCGGCAATGTTGACCAGAGCTACAGCACATCTGGCTACGTTTCATACAAGGCCAGCGGCGGAATCAAGTCCCGCACCTACGGCGCTGCTTACTACGACGTTGCTGACGAGTGCGACGGCGACGAGAACCTGACGATCGTATGCGACGATCCAGGCGAGCAGGCTGCTGACGGTGGTTCAGTTGACGCCGACTGATTTTTTCAGTCGCGATGATCCCCCCCGTGGCAAGTGAAATTGCCACACTGAGGCAGGGCCGCAGGGCCCTGCCTTTTTTTGGCTTTACGTAAAATGCTGTGCGTGGTTTTGCTGTGCCGTCTGAGTGTTGTGGTTCGTCACCACCGAAGGACACTGCGGTCTGAGATCAGTGGTCAGTGCACGCAAAGTTCTACTTTAGTAGGGCGAGGCTCCTGCCTCGCCGAAGTCAATTGTCGGCGTTCCGTTGTCGGTGTTCGCCGAGAACCGTAGCCCGGGCATTCCAGACGCCGAGGACAAAAGTCGGCTGGGGCCGTCACATCGACTTCCAGTCATTGAAAAACATCGTGTTTTTCGGGTACGGGGCCGAGCACGAATGCTAGGGCTGCCTTTTTTCCTGGCGTCAGCCCGTGTCGTCCACTGCGTTCTAGCCCCCTCACAGACAAGCCGTCAGCCTCAGCTGATGGGTGTTGTCGCTTGAGTCAGAGGGGTTGTGCTTTTCCTGGCACGGAAGCAGTATCCAGTGCGTTTTTCGCCAGCCGCATCAACCAGCAACCTGCAACTGCGGGCACGATTTTTCGTTGATCCTTTTTTTGCTGGATTGCCCCGAGTAGCGTGCAACCATTCCCCCGCCAAACATTTGCCGAATCCAGTGCAGTGCGATATTCTGTCTGTGGTATTCGGCTGCAGTGTGCCGAGTCCCTGACTTTGTGACCGAGATCGGAAGTCCTCGTGAGAATTCTCGCCTGTTGCTGTGCTGTTGCATTGTGCGTTTCTACTCCCTGTTCTGCTCAGGAGCAGGTTCCGGGGATCGGGCCCATTGGGGCTGTTCAGAAGCTGCACTCGGGCTTTGCTTTCACGGAAGGTCCGGCCACAGCGGCTGATGGCAGCTTCTGGTTCACTGACATTCCCAACAATCGCATTCATAAGGTGGACGCCGAGGGCAAGCTGACGGTCTTTGCCGAGCCTGCCGGTCACTGCAATGGTCTGATGCTGATTGACAAGTACCTGTTGGCCTGCGAAATGGATGGTCGACTGAAGATGTTTCGCCTCGAAGATGCTCAGCAGACTGTGCTGGCAGCAGAGTACGAAGGTAAACGATTCAATGCTCCGAATGACCTCGTCATAGATCAGACCGGCGGTATCTACTTCACCGATCCTCGCTATCGAGCTCCGGAACCGTGGCCGCAGGGTACTGAAGCTGTCTACTATCGGGCTGCAGACGGCAAAGTCACGCGACTGATCAGCGATCGAAAAGCTCCCAACGGAGTGATCCTGTCGCCCGATGAAAAGACTCTGTACGTCATCCCCAGTATGGAAAAACAGATGTGGGCTTATCCGGTCGAAGCACCTGGAAAGCTGGGGGCCGGTCGAGTGCTTGTGGAATTGCGTCAGCGTCCGGGTGAAACAGCTGGTGGTGGGGATGGTCTGACGATTGACGAAGCAGGGAACCTATACATCACTTCGGGGTTGGGCATTCAGGTGGTGTCACCGGCTGGTGAGATTCTGGGGGTCATTACAGTTCCCGAGCAGCCTGCCAATGTGACCTTCGGTGGTGTGGATCGTCGCTCTCTGATTGTTACAGCTCGAACGTCCGTTTACCAGATTCCGCTGAAGACAAAGGGTCACGTGTTTCCGGGTGCCCCGGTGGCGGTGCCACAGTCGCAGTCGCCTGCCGCTGAGCCCGAAAAGAAGCAGTGAATCGTGCGGTTGTCAGTTGTCAGCTGTTAGCTGGCGGGAACTTCCCCCTGGGAGGTTGAGGCTCCCGCCGAACCGAACGCAGCTGGACTAACGTGCCCAAACTGCTGTTCTGCCGTCCCGTTGGCGAGCCGTTAGCGGCAGCAGACGGGTGTTGTCGTATGAGTGTTACCGAGCTGGTGCTCGGTGGTCCCGGGAACAATCAGTTGTCAGTGATCAGTGTTCGATGCACGCGCAGTGCTCCCCTGGAGGGTGAGGTTCCCGCCGAACCGAATGCCGGTGGACTACCGTGCCCAAACTGCTGTTTGGTTGGCTCGTTGGCGAGCCGTCAGCGGTAGCTGACGGGGGGTGTCGTCAAAGGTTGTCCCCACGGCCGGTTTGTTGGTGCCGGGGGGTGGGCTGAAACTAAGGTGAGCGATTCATGGCTCAGCGCTGGCATCGCCCGGTCGCAATGGTGGGTCAACGATTCGGACGAACTTCCGGCGAGGCTTTCGACCAGCCTCTTTTGCCTCTCGGTGATTGACAGCATGTCGATTTGGTGCCAAAATGCGAAGCAATCACTTGGGCACCAAATCGTCATGTTGTGACATTGGTGCCCGTTTCAATCTCTAATTTCGGGCACCGAAACGACATGAAGATCTTTGTCGGCCGCAGGCACGAGCAGGCTGAGTTCCGAGAGCTGCTTCTGAAGAGAAACAGTTCGCTGGTGACATGTCATGGTCGACGACGCATCGGGAAAAGTCGATTCATTCGCGAATGCGCGAAGCAGGCGGATGCCTTTTTCGAATTCTCGGGTCTGCCACCACGTCCGGGGCTGACCAGCAAACAGCAATTGGCCAGTTTTGCTGAGCAGTTGTGTCAACAGTCACGGGCACCGAGATTGCTCCTTGAGAATTGGTTGACGGCTTTTCAGTTGCTGGCAAGTCAGTTACCTGCGAAAGGTACGGTCGTCATTTTGTTTGACGAAATTTCGTGGATGGGTATCGGTGAACCTGATTTCGCCGGATACATCAAGCAGGCATGGGATGATCTGTTTTCACGTCGTGAACGAACCGTGGTCGTTCTCTGCGGTTCGGTCTCGTCATGGCTTGAGCAGAACATTCTGAACAACACCGGGTTTGTCGGTCGATGCTCGTGGCAGTTCCATTTGGGACCGCTTGAATTATCCGAGTGTCAGCAGTTCTGGGGTAGGTCTGCAGCCCGCATCAGCACCACCGAAAAGCTTCGCTTGCTGGCGATAACAGGGGGTGTGCCACGATACCTCGAAGAACTCGATCCGGGGAAAACCGCCGAGCAGAACATTGCTCGACTTTGCTTTCATCCCAGTGGGATGCTGTTCAACGAATTTGACAGCATCTTCAGCGATATTTTTCATCGTCGAGCCACCAGTTATCGAGAGATCGTGCGGGCCCTGGTCGATGGTGCAAAAGGGGTGGATGAAATCAGTCGACAGATTGGTCGAGTGCGGGGAGGCAGTCTCAGTTTGGCGCTGACGGAGCTTGTCAGTGCCGGCTTTCTTTCAAAGGATGTTTCCCCGAAGTTGTTCGGGTCACTCACCACGTCCCGGAATTCTCCATCGCGCCAGTTACATTATCGACTGGCCGATAACTATCTGCGGTTTTATCTGAAGTACGTAGAGCCTTATCGGGATCAGATCGCCAAAGGTCGCTTCAGGACAACGTCGCTCGAGAGTCTTGACCAATGGGACGCAGTGATGGGTCTGCAGTTCGAGAATCTTGTGCTGGGGAACGTCGATGTGATCCTTGAGGAGCTGCAGATTCCTCGTCATACCGTGACTTATGCGGGCCCTTATCGGCAGAATGCAACGCAACGCCAGAAGGGCTGCCAGATTGATCTTCTCATCCGGACCAGAAGATCTGTCTATCTGTGTGAGATCAAATTCAAACGTCGGATTGAAGCGTCGGTGATTCACGAGATTGATCAGAAAATTGAAGCATTGAAACTGCCTCAGCGGCAATCGATTCGAACCGTCCTGATCTATGATGGCGAAATGTCACCAATGATCGAGGAAGATCAGGTGATTGACTTTCTGCTTCCCGCAAGCAGGCTGTTTATGAAACGGGCATAAGCAACGAGTAGCGTGGAAGCGACAGTCTTCCGATCGCGAGGTTGCTAAGAATCGCCGTTCTGCGGTGATATGGTCCCCCGGCAGGTGCTCAGCAGTCCCGTTGGCGAGCCGTTAGCGGCAGCTGACGGGTGTTTTCGTGTGAGTGTTACCGAGCAGGTGCTCGGTGGTCCCAGGGGCATCCCGTTTTGCAGCGTTCACAGTGCGGGAAGTTCCCCTTGGGAGGGTGAGGCTCCTGTCGAATCGCACGCCGGTGGACTACCGTGTCCAAACTGCTGCTTGCCTGGCCCGTTGGCGAGCCGTTAGCGGCAGCTGTCAAGGGTTGTCATGGTGCTTTTGTGGTCGTGTTTTTTCAACCACGAATGACACGAATCACACGAATGGGGGTCGTGAAGGGGACGTGGTCGCGAGTATTGACGGCACGGAATGGGACGGCACGGGGTGGAATTGCAAGCTGAGGTGTGTGCTTTCAGCGGCGAAGCCGCGGCAGCATTCAGCTGCAGGCGTCGGCCTGCAGAGCAGCTGACGAACATAGACCCAAAGAGGCAAAGCGGCGACAGCAGGTATCAACACGAAACGCCGTGACCGAGCAGGTGCTCGGTGGTCCCAGGGGCGAGCCGGCGTCAGTGATCATTGCACGCGAAGTGCCCTCTGGGAGGGTTAGGTTCCCGCCGAACCGAACGCAGCCGGATGACCTTCCCCACGCTGCTGCTCGGCGGTCCCGACGTGCGGGGGTACACCAGTGACGTCAACTCAGTAAAAGGCTGTCGCCAGACGCCGACGATAGTCCGACGCCATTTTGGATTTGGGACCCATCACTGTCAGCAGGCCGACCATCGCTTCTTTCGCCTGCACTCCAACACCGCCACGGTCCTGACGCACCAGTTCCAGCAGCAGCTCACAGGCCTCTTCAAAACGACTGTCCGCTCCAAGGGCTTCGGCAAGCTGCAGTTTCGCCGTCAGGTCACCCGGGGCAGCTTCCACAGCCTTTCTTGCTGCCGTCACTCCGCCCGAATCCTCAACCTGACTTCTGAGTTCCAGTTGCTCCAGCAGGACCTGAGCCTCTGGTTCCAGATATCCGCGTTTCTGCAGCTCCTCAAGAATCTCGCGAGACTCCTGATCACGATTCAGCTCCAGCAGGACCCGCGCGTGTGCAATACGAAATGTGGCTTCGTCCGGCTGCAGCTCAGCAGCTTTACGATATTCCACTTCCGCGTCAGCCACTCGTCCCTCAGACTCGCACTGCTGACCACGCTCCCACGCTTCCGCGGCCGGTGATGGCAGAAACTCCTGCAGCCATGCTCGCAACTGAGCCTCCTGTTTGAGACCGGCAAAATGACTGACCGGCTGGCCGCCAGACATCGCCACCACAAACGGTATGGATTGCACTCCAAAAGCACCCGCAATTTCGGGCAACTGATCGACGTTGACCTTCACCAGACAGAAGGCCCCCTGCAGTTCCGTCGCCAGCTTTTCCAGCAGCGGCATCAACTGGCGACAGGGACCACACCACTCAGCCCAGAAATCCACCACGACCGGACGCTCCTGCGATTGCTGGATCACGTCCTGACGGAAAGTTTCCATCGTTGTGTTGATAATGACTGGTTTGCCTGCGTTCATGATTCCGGTCCGTTCTGTGAGTAATGCAGTGCAATTCAAAGCTCCGTCCAGTAGTCCGCCCACTGGCCGAAATTCTCTTCCACACTGATCCGAAGTCTGCTCAGCCCCGACTGCTTCTTTAACTGCAGTCTCTCGCATAATGAGTCAGACAGCCAGCGAGCGATCAGTTCGGCGGTCGTATTTTCCACTGGTAGAATCCGACAGTCTTCTGCCGGGAATACCCAGCGGCGATCCTCGAACCTGGCCGTCACTTCCCGCCCGTCATCCGACAGCTGCACAGAAATCTGCTGATGACGTTCTGGCAGCAGCACGGAATGGTCCAGCTCTGCAACCAGACTCTCCAGACCGTCCCGCAATGCAATAAAGTCAAACACATAGCAGTTCTCATCCAGTGCACCTTCAATGGCGGCCTCCACTCGCCAGTTGTGTCCATGCAGCCGCTCGCAGATGTTCCGATTGAATGTAATAAAGTGCGCTGCACTGAAGACAAGACCGTCCTTGATGACTCGCACACCAAAACCTGTCATGCCGGCACTCATCTGTCTGCCCCCCACACGCAATAAAAAAAGCCAGTCTGCCGAGCAGACTGGCCTGTCGATCAGTGTTCCTGGATCAGAGCAATTTCAGCGAACACGACCCGCTGCCGGTTCCTCGGTCTGCGGCTCAGTGCCCTGCTCACGTACACGGGTCTCTGCCTTGACCAGCAACTGCTGACCCTGGGCAATCTGACCCGGGTGGAAATAACGACGGAATCCATGAATCCCACGCACAGTCTTCGCTGTCAGCTGCTCCCAGCTCATGTTGTCAGTGCGAGTCCAGATGGCAGCCTGAGCTGACTGCTGATCAATACGACCAGTTCCGACCATCTCAATCAGCTCTGCCAGTACGGCATCCTGAGTGTATTCGCTGGTCTTGACCATGCGGTACTGGGCTGTCGGGTTGGGTTCTGCTTTACCATGGTTCAGGCAGGCAGATGTGAATGGCACCTTCAGAGTACGCTCGGGGGGAATCGAGAAGAATCCGCCGCCACCCATACCGCCACCACCCATGCCACCCATGCCGCCACCACCCATTCCGCCCATTCCGCCCATTCCGCCCATGCCACCCATTCCGCCGCCCATGTTCTGCATGCCGCCGCCCATGCCGCCGCCCATGCCACCCATGCCGCCACCGCCCATGCCACCCATGCCACCCATGCCACCCATGCCGCCACCCATACCGCCCATACCCATGCCACCACCCAGCTGCTTCAGCACCTGCACGGCCACAAAGGACTTGGGAAGATCAACGGTCAGCGTCTGGTCAGTGTTGTTCGTGATGAAGACGAAACCACCGCGAGAATCGTTGGCGACGATTTTCGTCTCCAGACGACCCTCTTCCATGCCGCTGAACAATTCCACTCGCTCAGCAGACGCATCAAATTTGGGGTTCATTACCAGCGAACGCTTGTTGTTGCCCGACTTCGGGTCCGCCATACCCGACGACGCTGATAACAGCACGCCGGCCAGAGCGGCCAGTCCGACCAACAACTTCATTGCCGACCGACGAGTACTCATCTGAAAAACTCCTGAACCGCTATGGATCCGTTGTCACACAGTTGCTGTGAGCCGGTCACTGTAACCGGGGGACTGCGTCGTCCAGTGAAAACGGAGAGCTTTGTAAAACGTACGGACAGTTTATCGAGGTTTTTCGGCAAGTCACAACAAAAAAGCCCGCCGAACGGCAGCAAGTGGCATTTTCCGGCGGTGAAGGCAGGGATGAGACCGGACCGGAAAAATCCACCGGTTTTCCCTTTCTGCACCATTCCGAACACTGCAAAAACTTGTTTTTTTGCAGGGATTACACCGGTTCTGACAGCTTTCCGCACTGGGAAACGCTCGACAAAACTGCCGGATTTTCAGACTGCACCTGAATTTCTCAAAACACCGGCCGCTGTGTGCTCAGCCAAATCCGCAATCATTTCCTGAATTGACTCAGCAACCGCCTCACGCCATTTTCCCTCCCCAAACTTCTCCTGATACCCCGGACGACGCCACGCAAAATTGATTCCTCGTGAACTGTTGACCACTGCTCCCAGCCCGTCCGCTGCAAAAGCCGCCGCCGCGTCCGCAGACGTCCCGCCCTGACTTCCATAGCCCGGGACCAGCAACGGGACTCGTGGCATCAGTGCTCGCAGTTCCTGCAGCTGCTGTGGCCATGTCGCCCCTACCACCGCTCCCACACTGCCGTAGTACTCGTCCGCAGCGCGATACTTGTCTGCAGCGCGAGCAACCGCGAGAGCGACTGCGGTGTACATTGACGTTCCTTCGGTCAGCCGGTCCTGGAATTCGGCCGCTCCGGGATTACTGGTTCGCACCAGTACATACAGTCCCGCACCGCGTTGCTGTGCGAGGTTGGCAAAGGGCTCCAGCGTATCCCCGCCGAGGTACGGGTTGACTGTCAGGGCATCGGCCGGCCATGCTGCGGCATCCGGATCGGCACCGGCCAGCCAGCCAGCGGCATAGGCTTCGGCTGTCGTCCCGATATCACCGCGTTTGGCATCAGCAATCACCAGCAGTCCCAGTTTGCGGGCCGCACGCATGACAGTCTGCAGTGCCTGCATACCGGCCACACCGTGCTGTTCGAAGAACGCGACCTGCGGTTTCACGACAGCGACATGTGGGGCGGCAATTTCAAGGATTTCAAGGGAAAATCGCTCGAAGCCGCGCGCGATGATCTCTGACTGGTGACCGCCGGCGGCCGTCGCTTGCTGGCGAATTTCGGCGGGCAGCCAGTCCCAGCGGGGGTCGATTCCGATGAGTGCCGGTGTTCTTTTTCGCTGAATCTGCTGGTGCAGCCGGGTTGCAAAACCTGTCATGGTCTGTCTCTGTAAGTCCTGTGTTCTGCTAAGTCGTCGTCAAACCGCCCAGAATAGATGTCGCGTCAGCTTTGTCAAACTTGCCATGATCCTTTGCCGGAGCTGTTGCTTTTCTGATCAGACCGGTTGCAGCATGGCGTGGGTATCCTAAACTGCGCAGGATCGGAGGTCTGCGAAGATGGAGGAGTGTCGATGAAGGGAACTTCCAGCGGGTCGATGGGCCCTGGGCTGCACAGTGGGCTGCACAGTGGGCTGCGCTGTCTGCTGGTCGTGGCATCATGCCTTGTCGCCAGCGGCGTTTTGCTGCTGCCGACAGTCGTGCGTGCTCAGTCGGACCCGGATGAGTTTCCACCCCTCGATCGTATGCCCTTCTCGGATCGCCTGCCGGGGTCTGACGATCGTCAGGATCCCGCTCGGCCATTTCCTCGCGACAATGATCCGGATGCTCCGCTTCTGAATGATCGTCTGCCCCGGGATCCTCGCGATCCCATGGACCAGCCACTGGACGACGATCCCGGGATGTCACCGTTGCCCGCGCCGGCCACACCGGAAGCGATCGCGGGGATTGATCGGACGCATCTGGACTGGACGATCCAGCGAGTGTCTGCGGTGGACCTGGAGGTTGGGCGTTCGTGGAGTTTTGAGCATGGTGCGGCTTCGATGACGTCCGCTGAGGAGTCGGATTATGCCGAATTGATTCGCATGGCGGTGAACCGTCGGCGTTTAATAACGACGGGACTGGCTGATGGGATTGGTTCCGAGAGTGTCTGGCAGTCATCATTTTATCGGTTTGAGCAGGTGCGTCGTCAGGCGTGGGCACAGGGCAATCTGACACTGGGTGGTCGCATGGCCATTCAGCGAGATCCATTTTCCGGGCAGGCAGACGCGCTGGTATCGCCGCTTGATCAGAATTATTCGGCGGACAATCAGCAGCGTTATTCGCTGTTGCAGGACGTGGCGACTCATCCGGGCGAATTCACAGGTCGCCCGGTGGTGCTCTACGGTATCTTTACTCCTTCCGGGTCCGTGCGCATTGCGGCCAATGGGGCTTTGGAGGGGGAAGAGTCGGAATTTGTGGTGCAGCGTGGTGCCTTTCGCGGTCTGTCGCGTCCGGGTTCGATTGCGGTGGTGGATGCGTTGGGATTTCGCAGTGCGGTGCAGCCGGGGATCTCAACTGCCTGGCCGGTGGCTGCTCGTCGGGACATGCCGGTGTTGTTGAAGGGTTGGTTTGTGAAGTTGTGGGGAACCAGCCCGTTGATTTTTGCCGAGTCTCTGAAAGTCCTGTCGCCGTTACCCTGGCGAGACGAGATTCAGTTGCAGGTGCAGAATCGTCGTCGGCTGACGGCCGATGAAAGCTGGTTATATCATGAAACTCTGCGGCAGCTGCAGGTCACCAGTCTGGCTGCTCAGCAGGAGGTTGCTCGTGAGCAGCAGCTGTTGCGTATGACGCAGTTGCGTGCAGAACTGAAACTGCGGATTGTTTCGGATCGGCAGAAGATGGAAGAGCAGTTTCAGCGGGAGCGAGCGGCCGGGGCGGATCTGCGAATCAGTGAGCAGCGACTGGCTGAGGGGCAGCGGCGTCTGGAGCGTCAGCTTGCGGCCCGTGATGCGCGTTTCGCCGGCTGGCTGGCGAAGCCCGAACGATTTCCTCTGTTTGTTGATTTGTTTCAGAATCCGGATTACTGGCAGGGGCGATTGCTGACGTTACGCGGTCATGTGCGGCGTGTGATGACGCATGCCGGTGATCAGCAGCTGTTTCATGGTCAGCCGCTGCATGAGCTGTGGCTGTTCACAGAGGACAGTCAGCACATTCCGACGGTTGTCGTCTGTCCTCTGTTGCCGCGGGATTTTCCTGTGAACTCGGATTTGATTGATTCAGTGGAGGTGACCGGCTGTTTTTTCAAGCAGTACGTTTATCGATCGCAGACAGAAACGCGTGTTGCGCCGCTGCTGCTGGCGGGTCATATCGCCTGGAAGCCGACCGCCGCACAGGTGCTCAGCCTTGTGCGTGATGGTGATCTGCCTGCTGATTCTCCGCTTGCCGCGCAAGCTCGTGCTCAGGATGCTGATCAACCTGGCGATCTGATTGTGATGCTGACTGCCGTGCTGGCGGTGCTGGTGGCCATGGCTGTCTGGTCTCGAGTGCAGCGTGATCGTCGCGAGCGCAGTCGAGTTCTGCGGCTGGTGGACGAACCCGCCGATTTTCGTCAGACTTGAGTCTGTGTGGCCGAAAGTGTGAACACGCCTGAGCAGCGGGATACGGAACAGTGTCTGCGGAAACAACAGAAGTTGCATTGGAAGTGATCAGTGGCGTACAGGGGCGTCCGGCTCGTCTGGCGGTCCTGATCAGTGGTGGTGGCACAACGCTGCTCAATTTTCTGGAACAGATGAAAGCGGGGCTGCTGCCGGTGGAAATCCCACTGGTGATCTCCAGTCAACGGGACTGTCGTGGCGTGGAGCGAGCTCGAGCGGCCGGCCTTGAAGTGCAGGTGCTGCGACCGCGCGACTTTCCCGGAACCTCGGAATTCAGTGCTGCCGTGTTCTCTGCCATCCGGCAGGCGCGTGCTGATCTTGTCACACTGGCCGGGTTTCTCAGTCTGCTGCAGATCCCAGGCGACTTTCACCTGAAAGTACTGAACATTCATCCGTCACTGATCCCGGCATTCTGCGGGCACGGCCAGTATGGTCATCACGTCCATGAAGCGGCCATAGCTCGCGGAGTCCATGTCAGTGGCTGTACCGTACACTTCGCCGACAACCAGTATGATCATGGTCCCATCGTGCTGCAGCGCACTGTTACCGTGCCCGAACGTTGTACTGCCGATGAACTGGCGAGCCTTGTCTTTGAGCAGGAGAAGCTGGCCTATCCGGAAGCGATTCGGCGCGTGCTTTCGGGGCGTCTGCGAGTGCAGCACGGCCGCATTCATCATGCGGCTGCTGAGAGCGTGACATGAGTGTGCAGCAGCCGTGCGGACGGTTTGCTCTGCTGCTGCATGATCATCCCTTCCGGCACTGGGATCTGTTGCTGGAAGATGGACCTCAGGCGGCAACGTGGCGACTGCTCCGCAGACCCGTCGTAAACGAGCCGATCGCAGCGGAAGTCCTCGCTCCCCATCGCCTGCTGTATCTGGACTATTCCGGGCCGGTGTCCGGTGGGCGTGGGACCGTTCGCCAGCAGGCCACCGGGTTCTGGCAGCAGGTTGGTCAGCGCTCTGTCTCTGCAGCAGGTGTCCTCACGCTGCTTGAGGTCCAGCTGACGGGCTGGTGTGACTGCAGCAGTGCCCGACTGATACAGACAGACGATGGACGCTGCTTCTGGTATTTCGCGGCCGCTGCACAGCACAGTGGCTGAAGCTGCGATCAGCGATTGATACCGACGTAGAAGCTGAAAATCTGCTCGCGGTCCGCTGGCTGCGTGGTGATTGGAAACGCAAAGTCGAAGGCGAGGGGTACCGGTCCCATCTGCGGAATCGTTAGTCGCAGACCAAACCCCGCAGTCGCTCGGAATTCCGAGAGCGTGACTTCGTCATCCACAGTACCGAAGTCAGAGAAGGCGACGGCACTGATCATGTCATCGGCTGTCAGTGGCAGGCGATATTCGACAGTGCCCAGTGCCTGGAATGTGCCTCCCAGAGAAAATCCTGTGGCATCTCGCGGTGTTACTCCGCGGAAACGGAAACCGCGGAACGACTGGAAGCCACCCGCAAAATAGCGTTCGAAGACCGGAGTATCATCGCCGGCCCAGCCCAGAGCTCCGGCCAGTGTCAGCACCTGACTGCCGCTGCCATCCGGACGACTGTGCAGAGTGAAGTACTGTCGGAATTCCGTATCCACCTTCGGATAATTGAATTCGTTGAATGCCTGTTCGTACCCAACGTCAAAGTAGTGCCCTTCGGTTGGCAGCATGGCGGAGTCGCGAGTGTCGTGCGTGACTGAGATGCGTCCGGTCGACAGAAAATTGTGCCCCACCCAGGGCAGAACAACCGAGGGAACCGGTGCACGCAGGTTGCGCATCTCGATGTCTTCCAGACGCAGGGCCAGAGCACCCGACCATTCCGGAGTAAACTGGCGACCAACTGAAACTCGCCCACCCACGCGATCTTCCGTCCATTCGGAATAGAACCGATTGAAGTAGAAACCGCCAACGGACAGGCTGTAGTCAGTATACATGAAGTAGGGGTCGGTCCACGTCAGTGCGTAGCGACTGACCATGTTACCGGGCGCCGCTTCGGCCCGGAATCGCTGGCCACCACCGCGCCAGGCGCGACCTTCCAGAACGTCAGCAAACGTGGTGGGTGGACGGAACAGATCGAAATTGGATTCGTCCCACACGAAGTTGCCGACAAGGCCCGAGTTACTGTTCACGCCGGCACCAAACATCAACCGCCCCGTACGGCCCTCGGTTGCGTTGACATTGATGTCCACCCAACCGGGCGGGATAGCCTGAAACTGGTTGCGAAAGGGACTTTCGTTGATCATCTGATCTTCACGGGTCGGCGCTGCAACATCGGTGCCGCCTTCACCTTCCGGTGACTGAGCGCGGAACACCGGAGCTTCCTCAGAGACCGCAAACAGCAGACCGGGGTCAGCCGTGCGAAATGGCACCACGCGTGGTGCCGTCGGCAGAACTGAATCTTCAGCAGTCAGGCCAACCTCGCGCTGCGATACGATCTGCAGTGCCGTTGTCAGATCCTGTTCGTCATGATTCAGGAAGTGGGCCGGCTGAACGGCAGCGGCTGTCAGGCCGGTGGACGGCTGCTGCTTTGCAGCTGTCACGGCCGCTGTGTTCGAGGTCCGGACGGCACTCTGAGCAGGCACAACACTCGGTGTCGGTTGTGTATCATGTGTCTGCTCAGAAAACTGCTCTGGTTCCACGGCTGCGGGCTGCTGTACAGGCTGTGTTTGCGTGCTGCCCCACAGTTCAGAGTAATCTCCGATGGTGCCCCGTCGCACGGTTTCGTCGGCGGAAACTTCCACAGCCTGGAGAAATGTCTGAGTCCAGTCATCGAGACCATCGGCACTTTGTCCGCGGAATGTTCCGGCCACGGAGGCAAAGCTGGTCTGTTCCGGGTCTACGGGAACGGGTTCGAACACAATGCCCGGTTCAAACAAACCGCTGCCAGCCAGTCGCGATTTGCCACGCCGGATTTTGCGAGGATCCGCCAGATCTCCTGGCTGCACCTGAATGCGGTCCAGCACGACTGTGTGTTTGGTATGCGGACTGTCACCATCGTAGTTGACATTGATGTCGCGAATGTAGCGCGGACGATCCTCATCAATTTCAAAGATCAAATCCACCACACCCGGGGTTTCGGTGAAGTGCGGGACCGGATTCACCGAAGCAAAATAATGTCCCATCTCGCCATAGTAACCCAGCATCCGCTGCACATCTTTGGACAGCATCCACGAATTGAATTTCTGACCGATCTCCTGCTTTGAGTCTGTCTTCAGACGCGATGTCTGAACGACTTCATTTCCCTCATAAGATATGCTGCGGACTGTGTATCGTATGCCCTCTTTGATGGTGTACAGCAGTTCGACATCGGACTTGTCTTCCGAGAATCTTGGCTCGCCAGTGACTTCCACATCGAAGTAGCCGACACCTCGATAATAGGCCTTCAACGCTTCAATATCCGCCGGCATCGTATCCGGGTTGTAATGGCCACCCCAGAACAGGAAGGCCTCCTTCGATACAAGGTTCTTTCGCAGTGAACCATCGCTCCAGAAAACATTACCTGTGAAGTTACGTTCCTTCACCTGGACCTTTGGACCTTCAGTGATTCTGAAGATCACTTCCCGGTCACCTGGCTTGCCACCTTTGACCAGTTTGACGTCGACGAAGTAGTAGCCTTTGTCCTTGTATTCCTGTTCGATACGACGGACAGCTTCCTGATTGGCTACATAGTCGAACGGGCTGCCGGCTTTCAGGCCGGTCCATGCTTCAAGGTGTTTGAGTTTGACTTTTTTGTTGCCGACGTACTGCACACGCTGCACGATCGGCCGTTCCTTCACCTCAAAGATCAGCACATAACCATTCGGCGTTTTGTCGATGCGTTCCTGGACATCGAAGAACCAGCGAGTATTCAGCAGGGAGCGTTTGTCTTCGCGCAGCTGCCGTTCCGTGACGGGACGCTGTGGCTGCGACTGAATCTTCTGCAGAATCACGGCTTCCGGGATCGTTTCATTGCCCTCAATTCGCACATCGTATACCAGTCGACCGGACTCTTCGCTGACCTCCGCCGGCGGATCAGTCAGCCCGGCATCCTGCACCTGAGCGTCGCAGTGAACGGTCAGCAGCAGCGACAGAATCACCCACATAAAAGCGACTGCGCACGGCCGCGGGACACGAACGATCGTCCGGTCATATCGCGGAATTATCGAGAGTCGATCCGTCATTCAGCGGCTCGTTACCACGTTTTTTCGCGGAATCTGCAGGAAAAAACGGGGTTTGAGGGAGACATGATGGGGGTAGACCACCGGGTGGCAGTCAAGAGTGGCAGGGAGCATCGCATATTTTGCGATTTTGACTCAAGGCCAATTCCCAACAGCATTTGCCGGCCCGCTCCCCAGTGGCAGCTCGTCGCCGAGTGCAAAGCTTGTCGGTCACCTGCTCGTGGGGCCACCGAGCACCAGCTCGGTAAGTACCCTTCGCCGCATGCGAAGTCCGTCGGTCAAGTTCCCAGGGCCCACCGAGCACCAGCTCGGTCGCTTCCCCCAAACGTTGAGTCATCCCGCCGGATGCCCGCGGCACCCCGGCGTCTGCGTCTGCGGATGCGGTCTGGCGTCAGCCGTGACTCGTGGGGCGCGACTACTTCTCGCGTTTCGGATGACCGAAGCCCAGCTTTCCCAGCCAGCGACGACGACTGGAGTGATTGGGAACGTCCGGCTGGCGTGCCAGAGTTCCGTCTGCATTTAATGTGAAGCCCATCTGCTTTGCCAGCATTTCGATCCACTGACGAGATTGCTGCAGGTGGTTTTTTTCGCGCGTCAGTCGGGCACGTTCGAAGGCCAGTTCAAGTTCACCCAGCCGCGTCAGGTTGTCTGTTCGACGAATGGAATTCTCGACCAGCGTTGCCAATTCCTCCGGCAGTTCCTTCTGCATCGTGCGCAGCTGGTCCAGTGTCAGCAGGTTCAGGCGGGTTTCTTCGTGACAGCGCAGTCGATAGATCAGCCGTGCCATCATGGCCTCTCGCTGCTGGATCAGTGTCCGCAGTTCTTCAGACGACAGAATCTCAAGTTCACCCGGCTTCGGAATTTCGGTCAGCACCAGATCATCAGTGGGTGAAAAATCGGCCGGTACATAACCACTTTCAGCGGGTGAGAACACAGCGTCCCGCATCCCGGTGGGAGGTGCTGGATCCACCGGTAACTCGATCGGCAGGTCGGCCAGATAGCCGGATTCTGTCTTCCGCTCAACTTCGTCAAACAGCTCCTGCCGAATTTCTTCCCAGCTTTTTGCGGGCGGTTTTTTGCCGGTCGCAGAAGTTGCGGGTTCACGACCGGCTGTGTTGCGAGCTGGTGTTTCCGGCCCGGTCTTCGCAGTGGCTGACGGTCGCGTGTCCGTTGTTGCTGAGCGACCTGCGGGACTGGCGGAAGCTGCAGCTGCAGTTTTCTCCAGCAGTGCCTGCACATGCGCAGACAGGGATTGCAGTTCCGACTGACTGGCATCAGTTGCGACGGACTGGTCCTGTCGCAGTTGTTCAAAATTCTGATCAAGTGTCTGCAGGAGAGTGGACTGCAGGAATTCGAAGTGTTCGGTCAGTCGGCGCTGCAGTTCGGCGGCGAGAAATTCCGCGGAGCCGGTGATGCTGCGACGATCAGAAACGGCCGCCGAACACTGCTCGGATTCGCCGGGTCTCTGAGAGAGTGGCTCGTTGGTGTTTGATGGAGTGACGGCAGTGTTGTCAGCTTTGGCTGCGGCCCGGGATTTCGCGGTGCGGCGACCGATGTTTTGCCGAGTGGTTCTGCGGCTGCGGGACTTCAGCGTTTGTTCGAGCAGTTGGCCCTGGTCGCCTGCCAGCGGTGACGCTGTTTCCTGCAGATCACTCAGAGAGCGAGCCGAGTTGGAATGTGTGGCAGAGGCGGCAGCAGTCCGGGGTGCGGATTCTGCGGCACTTGCCGATTCGTTGAGCGTGGTGGGTCGATCTGCGCGTGTCATAATGCTGCCGGGCGTGGTGCAAATGGAATTCGTCGTTTGATTGCGGGGCCGGATAAAAAGTATCCCTGCTGAATTCCACGACCTGCCTCCACCATAGCTCTCAGCTGGAAGGCCCCTTGATTTCCCGCTGGAAATCCCGTTGAGTGTTGGTGTTTGAGGCCAAATCCGCAGCGATTTCGCTGGATTTGTCAAGAATACGGGTTTTGCGAGCAGTAGCAGGATGTTTGCTTCTGGCAACACGGCTCGGTTTGCTTTCCCCCGGGCAGCGGGATCCTTAGAATGTCGGCATCGATATCCGGGCCAGGTTGCCTCTTGCAGCCTGTGCGTGGCCGGATCCGCTTAAAAGTTCAGCAGACTAAGGTGTGCACATGGGGTTGTTTACCGGCAGGAAGGGATTGGTTCTGGGGGTTGCCAACGAGCGTTCGATCGCGTGGGCGATTACGGAAAATCTGCATCGTGAGGGTGCAGAGATGGGGTTTACGCACATGCCGGATACCGGCGATCGGCCCAAGAATCAGAACAAGGTGGCCAGGCTGGTGGATCCGCTGGGGGCAAAGTTTCTGATGCCGATGGACGTCTGCAACGACGATCACATCAGTGCCGTGATGGCCAAAGCGGCAGAAACGTTTGGTAAGATTGATTTTCTGGTTCACAGCATCGCGTTTGCTCCGCCAGCGGACCTGACCGGGCCGACGTGGGCCAGCAGTCGCAACGGTTTCAAGACCGCGATGGAGATCAGTGCTTACAGTCTGCTGGCTGTCGCGGGTGCGGCGCGACGACAGAATCTGCTCAGCAGTGACGCCAGCATTCTGACGCTTACCTATTTCGGTGGTGAAGAAGTGATTCCCGGATACAACCTGATGGGGATCTGCAAGGCGGCCCTCGAATGCAGTGTGCGTTATCTGGCCAGCGAGCTGGGGCCGGAGGGTGTGCGAGTGAACGCGATCAGTGCTGGTCCGGTGAAGACGGTCAGTGCCATGGGTGTTGGTGATTTCGACGACATGCTGAAGCTGTATGCCGGGATTTCGCCGATGCGTCGCAACATCACTGCAGACGAAGTGGGGCGGACATCGATGGCTCTGCTCAGTAACCTCGCAAGTGGTATCACGGGCGAGATTCTGCACGTGGACTGCGGCTTCAGCATCATGGGGGCTCCGCCGGCCGACTTCTTCACGGCTGCCGGTGAAGGATCCTGAAGTATTCCGGTATCTGCCGAGGAGACTTGCGTGAAACGTATAGGGATCGCGGTTGTGGAATCGGCAGGGGCGTACCTGGTGGGCCTGCGAGCCAGTGGAACTCCACTGGCTGGCATGTCCGAGTTTCCTGGTGGCAAGTGTGAAGCCGATGAGACTCCGCAGGCCTGTGCGGTGCGTGAGTGTCTGGAAGAAACCGGGTTGCCTGTGATTCCGCGCACGCAGCTTGGCACCGTCCCGTGGGACTATGCTCACGGATCGGTCGAGCTGCATTTCTGGTTGTGTGATCTGGCGGATGATTTGCCAGTGCAGGCGACCGCTGTGCCGCCATTTCGCTGGGTACCGGCTGCACTTCTGGGAACGCTCAGCTTTCCTCCGGCCAATCAGCAGATCCTTGCACTGTTGCAGCAGGAGCGACAGTGATGGTGACAGTGTTATTCTTTGCAGCAGCGAAGGAGGCGGCTGGAATGGAACTGTTGCGGCTGGAAGTTTCCCAATCCCTGTCGCTGTTGCAGTTACAGCAGCGGGTCCTGCAGCTGGTTCCGGCTCTGCAGCCGCTGCAGTCGCTGTTGTTGTGGGCTGTGAATAATCAGTATGCGGTGCCCGCACAGGTGATTGAAAGCGGGGATACTGTGGCGTGTTTCCCGCCAGTCAGCGGGGGCTGATGCAGGTGTCCGTGCGGGCCTGAAATCGCCGGAACTTCTGAGGTAAGGTGGCACAGCGTGATACAGTTGACCGATCAGCCTCTGGATTATGCGGCTATTACCGAATCTGTGCGTGATCCGGCCGCCGGTGCTGTGGTGCTGTTTCTGGGCACAGTGCGGGAATTTACTGCGGGGCAGCAGACAGAGCAGCTGGAGTATGAAGCGTATCGGGAGATGGCACTGGCCTCCCTGCAGCAGCTGGTGCAGGAAGCAGCGAGCATGTATCCGCTGGTGAAAGTGGCTGTTGTTCACCGTCTGGGGGTCCTGCAGCTGACGGATGTGGCCGTGGCCATCGCTGTCAGTACTCCGCATCGAGCACAGGCATTTGCTGCGGGGCAGTGGCTGATTGACACATTGAAGCAGCGCGTGCCGATCTGGAAACGCGAACATTATGTGGATGGTCGAGTGCAGTGGCAGCATCCGTCGCAGGAGGCTGCGGTTGCACCGGTTGTCGGGGAGGCCAGCTGAGATGGACCAGCAGCGCAGGCTGGTGGACCGATTCGGACGCGTCCACAACAATCTTCGAATCAGCGTTACAGATCGCTGCAACATTCGCTGTTTCTACTGCATGCCTGCGGAGGACGTACAGTTTCTGCCGAAGCAGCAGCTGCTGACGTTTGAAGAAATTGAGCGAGTGGTGCGGATCGGAGTGACGCTGGGGATTGATCGGCTGCGATTGACGGGTGGCGAGCCACTTGTGCGACGTGATCTGCCGTTGCTGGTGTCAGCATTGTCGCAGATCCCGGGGATTGCGGACATTGGTCTGACGACAAATGGAATGCTGCTGTCCGAACTGGCTCAGCCGCTGCGACAGGCGGGGCTGCGGCGTCTGAATATCAGCCTCGACGCGCTGGATCCGGAGGTGTTTCGTCGAGTGACACGACGTGACGGCTACGAGCAGGTGCTGGCGGGAATCGAGGCGGCTCGCAAAGCCGGTTTTTCGCCCATCAAGCTGAACGCGGTTTCGGTGCGAGGTCTGACGGAGGACCAGATCGAGCCGTTTGGCCATCTGGCTCGTGACACTGACACGGTCGTGCGTTTCATCGAATTTATGCCGCTGGATGCGGACAGTCAGTGGCAGCGGGACCGCGTTCTGACTGCGGCCGAGATACTGCAGCGGCTGGAGCATGCGTTTGGTCCGTTGCGACCGGTTGCGGCGGAGGGTGGGCAGGTTGCATCGGACGGCAAAGCGCCCGCAGAAGACTATGAATTTGTGGATGGGCGTGGTCGCATTGGATTGATTGCCAGTGTCAGTCAGCCATTCTGTGCCAGCTGTAATCGATTTCGAGTGACGGCGGATGGTCGGCTGCGCAATTGTTTGTTCAGTCATGAGGAAACGGACATTCGTGAGCTGCTGCGAGGGGGCGCGGAAGATGCGGTGATTGCGCAGGCCATGCTGGACTGCATTGCTGCCAAGGGTGAGGGGCATGAGATTAATACGTCGCGGTTTCTGCAGCCTTTGCGCCCGATGTACGCGATTGGTGGCTGAAACAGTACAGAATCGCTGTAAGGTTGAGGCCCGGGAGTTTTGACTCGCAGCCCGTCATTCGGCACAATGACCGTTTCTTGTAAGCGTCGGTTTCCTTCCCCACCTGTTTCAGGAGCCCGTGTGATGAGCAGTGCAGATCCTACTTCAGCAGCCGGTCGTCGTTCGTTTCTGGCGGCAGCAGCAGCCGCGATGGCGGCAGCCGGTACGTTGAAGGCTGATGAATATGGTCCCGATGCGGCTCCTGTGCGCTATCCCGACCATCGCCTTGTGGAACTGGACAAACGCTTTGGAAAGCTCAAGCTGGGCAATACGCCGATTCAGCGTTTGTATCACAGTAAGAATATGCTGTGGGCGGAGGGGCCTGCGTGGAACGGATCCGGCCGGTATCTGGTGTGGAGTGACATTCCGAACAACATTCAGCATCGCTGGCTGGAAGAGGACGGACATGTGTCGGTGATTCGCAACCCGGCAAACAACAGCAACGGCAACACCTTTGATACTCATGGTCGGCAGATCTCGTTCGAGCATCTGACTCGTTCGGTCGCTCGTTATGAGCATGACGGCACTCGGACCGTGCTGGCTCACGAGTATGACGGCAAATCTCTGAATGCTCCGAATGACGGCATTGTGCATCCGGACAGCGGTGACGTATGGTTCAGCGACCCCGGCTATGGTGCGCTGATGGATTATGAAGGCACGCTGGCAGAAACGGGTTCAGTTCAGCCCTACCAGAAGGAATCGATTTATCGCTGGGAAGCCAGTACGGGTAAGCTGTATCGGGTGGCGGACGACATCAACAAGCCGAACGGTGTGTGTTTTTCGCCGGACTACAGGAAACTGTATGCAGCGGACACGGGGGCATCGCACTACCCGGATGCTCAGAAGAACATCAGGGTGTGGGATGTAGTGGATGGGAAGAAGCTGGCGAACGGCCGTGAGTTTGCTTCGATGAATCTGGAGATGGCGGATGGCAGCGTGAAGGCTGGATTTGCTGACGGTATTCGAGCGGACATTCACGGCAACATCTGGGCGAGTGCCGGCTGGGTCGGTGCCGGGTATGATGGGGTGCATGTGTTTGCGGGTGACGATGGTGTGCGCATCGGTCAGATCCTGCTGCCGGAAATCTGCAGCAATGTCTGTTTTGGCGGAACGAAGCGCAACCGGCTGTTCATGACGGGCAGTCAGTCGTTGTATGCGGTGTACGTGAATGTGCGTGGGGCCCATTTCTGCTGAAGTTTTCGGCATGGCTTGTGGGTTCGGGGCCGCGAGTGGACTGGTCCTGATTTTCAGCAGATAGGCCGGTGCGATGATTCGCACCGGCCGTTGTTTCCGGCAGCAGGAAGGTGTGTGATGGCGATTGGTATGCGGACGAGTGTGCGGTTATCGCTGGCACTGCTGGTGCTGCTGATTCTGGTGTGTTGTGGTGGGCTGGTCTCGCGGTTATCAGCGGGCGAACAGCCGGCGGACGCGGCCAACTTCCATCGGGACCGGCTTGTCGCGTGGTGTATAGTTCCGTTTGATGCCAAACAGCGAGGCCCTGCAGCGCGGGCTGACATGGTACGTGGACTGGGGCTTTCGCGAGTTGCGTATGACTGGCGTGAGAGTCATGTGCCCACGTTTGAAGATGAGATTCTGCAGTATCAGCGGCAGCAGATTGAGTACTTTGCATTCTGGAGCTGGCATGATGCGATGGAGCCTTTAATTAAGAAGCACGGGATCCAGCCGCAGATCTGGTACATGTTTCCGCAGCCTGCCGGAGAGACTCAGGAGCAGAAGGTGCAGTCGGCGGTACAGGGCTTGTTACCGATGGTGCAGAAGACCGCAGGTCTGGGTCTGAAGCTGGGATTGTACAATCATGGTGGCTGGAGTGGTGAGCCGGCGAACATGGTGGCTGTGTGTCAGGTGCTGCGCGAGCAGCATGGTGTCAATCATGTGGGAATCGTCTACAACCTGCATCATGCGCACGAGCATATTGTGGACTTTGAGCAGCAGCTGAAGGTTTTGCAGCCGTGGTTGTTGTGTTTGAATCTGAACGGGATGAATGACGGGGCGCAGCCTAAGATTCTGCCGATCGGGCAGGGTCAGCATGAGCGTCGGATGATTGAGTTGATTCTGAAGTCCGGTTATGACGGTGCGATTGGGATTATTGATCATCGGGAGCAGTTGGATGCTGAGCTGAGTCTGCAGCAGAATCTGACGGGACTGGCGGGGGTTCTGCGGGCTTTGGGTCAGGAGCAGGCGGCAGCCAGTTTTGGTGCAGTGAAATAGGGGTATTGGCTGACGGGCGGCGGGGGCTGTCTTGTGGAAAGTGGCGGAAATCCTGCGAACCCAACCGGATTTCCTCTGTCTTACCTGCTGAAACCGCAGTGAATCGGCTTTCCCTGCTGCAGTTTCAGCTGTAGAATGATCGATGTAGAAACAGCCGCTTTGGCGGTCTCCGGGGGCGATCGGATTTGACTGGGTTACCGGGGATCAGGGTGGCGTGCCGAGGTTGATCAGTTGGCCTCGTAAAAAGCTGATCACCAATAACTGCAAAACCGCAGTTTTCTCTTGCTGCCTGA
>CAIOKE010000148.1 GCA_903858815.1 uncultured Planctomycetaceae bacterium
CGAGCCGATGTCGGCAGCCGATTTCTGGAAGCGGTATGATCTGGGGGTTTACAAGCCGCAGGAGGGGCAGTGATCAGCTGTCAGTGGGCAATGGTCATCCCTGGGAGGGCGAGGCTCCTGCCGAGCCGAAGGACGTGGTCTGCCCAAATGTAGCCCGGGCATTCCTGCCCGGCCGCCTGTTGCCCAAACAAACCCGCGCCGTAACGCTGTCACCGAGCTGGTGCTCGGTGGTCCCGGAAAGAAGGTGAACACCGACACGGTAGCGTGGGCTTCAGCCCGGGCATGATTTTCTGGTCACCCTTAACATTCCCCGTGTTTTTTGAGGGACGGGGCCGAGCAGGAATGACGCGAGGGACAAAAGTCGGCTGAGGCCGTCCAATTGACTCCAGCTCACTGAAAAACACTGTGTTTTTGCAGTACGGGGCCGAGCAGGAATGCTCGGGCTACCTTTTTGTCCTCGGCGTCAGGAATGCTCGGGCTACATTTGACTTTCACAAAGCTGCTTCGCAGTTTGCGGTTGCCAGCCCCTGCGATCCCGTTGCTGATGGCTTCGGAGCAAAGGGATGCCGTGGCAGCCACACCGAGCTGGTGTTCGGTGGTGCCGGGTGGTGCCGGGTGGTGCCGGGTGGTGGTGCCCTGGCGGGCGGGATGTGGTGGAGATTTTTCCTGAACCACGAATGGTTCAGTCGCTGGATCCGAGTGCGGTGGGGATGTCGAGTTGGTGCTGCAGTCGTTCGTCCCAGGTTTTCAGGTAGTGCTGATAGGCTGGGTGTTCAGCGGCCTGAGACTGCAGCAGTTCGCGGGCTGCTGCGGTGAGGTCGCGTTCTTCCTGAGCGTTGATTCGTCCCAGCAGGACCTGAGTTCTGAGAAACACGAAGTAGGTATCGAGGACATCACAGCGGCAGTAGTCATTGATGAGGTCAACTTTTCCTTCGTGGTAGAGTGACTGGACCTGTGAGCCGTCAATCAGTGATTTGCCGGGTTTATGGATGAGATTGGCCAGCAGGTTCAGTCCGCCGCTCATGCGGAAAGCGCCGTAATTGGTGAGCAGATCCTGCAGATCGAGGTGTGCTTCGTGGTTGTAGCGGTTGCGTGCCTGTTCGAAGGAGCGTGCGTCGACGTTGAACCACTGTGGAATGCTGATTCCGAAGCGAAATGCTGCCACTTCCATAACGGGGAGGTCATAGGAGCGACCGTTGAAGGTGACCAGCGTGGGTTGTTTGTAATGTGACCAGCCCTGCCAGAAGCGGCGGACGATTTCCTGTGGTCGGAACTGCGGCGCATCGAGTACTGAGACATCGAGCAGTTGCCAGTCGCGTGAGACTTTGGCGACTGCGACGGAGACGGGCAGTACGAAGGTGAGTGGCAGGACATCGCGTCCGGATTCTTCGAGCAGCTGGCTGCGATATCTTTGGATGGCTTCGCGAGGGTTGAGTTGTTCGTCGGGGAAGCGGACTTTACGAATCAGGTCACCGTCACCGACGGTTTCGATATCGAATATCAGATATTTGACGTCGCTCATGTCTGATCCTGTGAGAACCGCGAGTTCCTGCGGGCGCAGGTCATGCCGTTCAACGGCATTGTGCAGAACTTTCCCCGGGGTGGCGAATTGGCATCCGCCCCATTCTTCGGATATTCTGCCGTGTTCCGGGCGCAATTGCCCGGATCAGCAGGGGGAATTCCTGAAACGTTCGGGAAAATACGGGCCTGCTGATCAGTTCGGGGTGGAAAACGGGACAAGTGGATTCCATGTCAGAAGCTGAGTCAGCGGGTGGCGAGCGATCGGCCCAGCCGCTTAACAGTCTGGAAGAGCAGGCGATCCGTGGTCTGACGGCCGCCTATCAGAAGATGCGTCAGGAAATCGGGCGTGTGATTATCGGGCAGGACGAGGTCGTGGATCAGCTGTTGATCGCGATGTTCTGCCGATCGCACTGTCTGCTGGTTGGTGTTCCGGGGCTGGCGAAGACTCTGCTGTGCAGCACGATTGCGCGCATTCTGCAGCTGTCCTTTCGCCGTCTCCAGTCTACTCCGGCCCTGATGCCATCGGACATCACGGGAACGGACGTGCTGCAGGATGATCCTCAGACGGGCCGACGAACCTTTCAGTTTATTCAGGGACCGTTATTCACGAACGTGCTGCTGGCTGACGAAATCAATCGTACTCCCCCGAAGACGCAGGCGGCTCTTCTTGAGGCGATGCAGGAGCGGCACGTGACGGTGGGTTCCAGCACCTATGATCTGCCGGATCCCTTCTTCACGCTGGCGACTCAGAATCCGATCGAGCAGGAGGGGACGTATCCGCTTCCAGAGGCGCAGCTGGACCGCTTTATGTTCAGTGTGCAGGTGCGTTATCCGACGGCGGCGGAGGAGTTGCGAATACTGAAGCAGACAACGGGTAATGAGAAGCCCGAACTGACTCCGGTGCTGACGGGGCGTCAGATTCAGGCGTTGCAGGAGGTGGTGCGGCGTGTGCCGTGTGCTGAGTACATTTATGTGTATGCGCGGGATCTGGTGCGAGCGACTCGGCCTGGCGAATCGGAAGCTCCGGCGTTTATCCGTGAGCTGGTGACGTGGGGAGCGGGACCGCGGGCTGGTCAGTATCTGATTCTGGGGGCTCGGGCACATGCGCTGCTGCAGGGGCGTTTCCATGTGACCACTGATGACGTCCGCGCGGTGGCTCGCCCGGTCCTGAGACATCGCATCATGACCAGTTATGCGGCGGCCAGTCAGGGCATGACGCCGGACGCGGTGATTGAGCGATTGCTGAAAACGGTGACCGTGGAACTGCATGAACGGGCAAAAAAGCGTGTGCAGGGTGAGTAAGCGGTGTGGGGAATTCCAGTTTTTCTTCCCATCCCGACTGGCTCGCCCGATTTACCCCGATTTCTGACCGGTTTCGCATGAAATCGCCTCCGTTTTCGGAGAGACTGGGGGTGAAGCTGTGGAGATGATGTCCGTTGTCGTCTGCCTGCACAGTCGACTCAGACCCGTGTACGTCAGGAATTTGCAGAATGCCGAAAGTGTTTTGTTGTCAGGCGGCGTTGCCGTTGTCCGGGCGGTCTGTCCTTCGACTGTGGGCCCTGATGTGTGTGCTGGCAGTGACTGTGCCGGTGCTGGCGCAGCAGTCCGCTGTCACCGCCTCTGCGGTTCCCGCGCCGAAAGACGGTCCAGGTTCTGTCGCAGCATTGGTGGGCAGCGATGTGGGGGGGGCTCCGGCCGACTTTTCCCCGCAGGGCTTTTTTCAGGGCCCCATCGAAATTCCGGAGACGGCGCGTTACATGAAGCTGCCGCATCGCATGGATTTCGAACCGTACATTACAGATGCGATTCGTATTCCGGTGCTTGATGCAGCCTATGTGCCACTGTCGATTCGGACTCTGCAGCAGTCGCAGGACGAAGAGGTGCAGGAAGTGGCTGCGATTCAGCTGTACCGTTTTGCTCGCGAGCGGCTGGCCGATATTTCTTCTGCGGCAGAAGTGCTGCAGCAGACCTTTGGTGCATCGACCAGTCGTCGTGTGCGATCCGCCTGTGTGCGGGCGGCGGCGGCGGGTGGACTGCAGCAGCTGGCTCCGCAGATTCTGGAATTCACCAGATCGGCTGCGGATTCCGAGCGTGTGATTCTGGAAGCGGCTCTGACGGAATGGAAGTTTGCGGATGCTCGGCCGTTGTGGCGTGAGCGAGTGGTGAATGACCGTGAGTCTGCAACATCTGTGAGTCTGGCCTGTCGTGGTCTGGCGGCCCTGGGTGATCAGGAATCTGCTGCCGCATTGTTGCAGCTGGCTGGTGACAGTACGGCCGATTTTCTGAAGCGGATGTCTGCCGCTTCGGCAGCAGCTTTGTTGTCTCCGGCTGACAGTGTGGTTCTGGCGAAGACACTGGTAAGTCGTGCCGAGGCCGAACGACTGATTGCAGTGGCTTTGCTGGAGAATCAGGACGCGGCGGGACTGACACTGGCGGTCCAGCTGGCTCAGGACGTTCGTGATGCGGTTGGTTCGGCGGCGTGGCAGCTGGTGTATCGTCAGAAGCGTGAGCTGCTGCAGCCATTGCTGGCGACCGGGCGCGTGCATCGCGACGCCTTCGTTCGCATGACGGCGGCTCGAGTGATGAGAGCATTCCCCGATGCCGAGCGGACGGGCTGGCTGCATCAGATGCTCAGCGACGAGCATCTGCTGGTGCGTAATATCGCTCGTGGAATGCTGTACGAAGTGGCTGGTGAGCAACCGGCGCTGAAAGAGCAGATGATCAGTCTGTGTGCTGGTTCGCTGCAGCCGGAATCAAAGGACTGGCAGGGCATTGAGCAGTCTCTGGTGCTGCTGGGACAGCTGCGAGCCTCAGCCTTTTCAGCACAAGCGGTGGCTTTGCTGAACTATCCTCGGAATGAAGTGATGGTTTCGGCGGCATGGCTGATTCACCTGTTTCCGGATGTGGCGGTTCGTACGGGGGTTCTGGAGGCAGCTCTGGATGCTGAAAAGCGTCTGTATGAGGCCGCAGAGCGGGATCGTGAGCATGGTATGAAGCAGGCGTTTTTGTTTGAGTATCTGGGGATTATGCGAGTGAAGGAAATCGAAGAGACTCTGGCAAAGCAGTTCAGCAAGGGAGTTCCGGGTGTGCTGGAACGTCGATCCGCATCGATGTGGGCGTTGGGTCTGTTGTATGAGAACAATCCGGATCCGGCGTTGGCGGCGCGGCTGCATGATCGCATTCAGGATCGGAATTCGCCGAATCCTGAGCGTTTCCCGGTCCGACGTTTCTGCCTGCTGGCTCTGGGCATGATGCGTTCCACAGCTTCGCAGCCGATCGTGCAGGAGGCGTGGGAGATTGATGACGTGTCTGAACGTCTGCGGGGATCGGCCCGGTGGGTGCATCCGCTGGTTGGTCTGGCGTTGCCACCGGCGATTGCTCCGATTGAGCAGCCGATGGGTGGCTGGCGACTGAACCCGTACACGGACTGAAATATTCGATGGTGTCCGGAACTGAAATGCGAAATCTGCTGCTTGAGCCGCGGTGGCAGGCTGGCGAGCTGGGTGCTCCGATGCCTGATTCGCTGCATGCTGCATCTGCGTGTCTGCCGTTATGGGATCATAATATTCGGTATGAGGAGGGTGATCCGGAGGTTGTGGATCGTCTGCGTGCCGCGTATCCCAGGTTCTGTCTGCATCCGCTGGTGCGTCAGTTGTGTCAGCGTGTTTTTGGCGGCTCGGGCAGTGGCCTGATTTTTCCGACGGCGCGTTGTGCCGAGCGGGCTGCTCAGCATGTGCGTGATCGGGGTGGTGTGGTCACTGGTCTGAAGTCGGTTGCGGGTGGTCCGGCCACGGGCGTGCAGGTGTCGAGCGACGATTTCGGCAGGCTGAAGGAATACTGGCAGCATGCGGGTGAGATTGTCAGTTCGCGAGCGGCCGAGAGTCTGCTGGGTGGCGGTGCAGCTGCGGTGAGTGAAACGGCGGCGCGTCAGGCAGTCCGCCGGCGATTTGCGGAATTCGGGGGCTGCAGTGAGGGTGATGCGTGGTTATTTCCGTCGGGAATGGCGGCAATCGCCTGTATCTGGCGGGCGATTCGGCGTCTGGAGCCGCAGCGTCCGAGTGTGCAGTTTGGTTTCCCCTACGTGGATACTTTGAAGATCCAGCAGCGATTTCGGCCGCAGGCGTGGCGATTTCTGCCGCGGGGTGATGCAGCTGATCTGCAGCAGTTGGCGCAGATGCTGCAGCGTGAACCCATCAGTGCTCTGTTCTGTGAGACTCCAACGAATCCGTTGCTGACGATGCCGGATCTGGCAGAGCTGCGGCGACTGGCTGATACCTATGGTTTTCTGCTGATTGTGGATGACACGCTGGCGGCAGTCATTAACGACAATCCGCTGCCGTGGGCGGATGCTGTTGCGACCAGTCTGACCAAGTATTTCAGTGGTCAGGGGGATGTGCTGGCTGGTGGGCTGCGACTGAACATGCAGCGTCCGGCAGCCGAGCGACTGCAGCAGGCGGTGGCAGAGGAATTCGAGGAGCTGCTGTGTGACGCAGACGTGGAGGTACTGGAACGCAACTCGCGTGATGTGCGTGAGCGTGTGCAGGTGATTAACGCGAATGCGGCAGAGCTGGCAGTCAGGTTATCGCAGCACTCGGCGGTGCAGCAGGTGTACTATCCGCCGGCGTTGGCCAGTGGTGCGGGTCGTGGCGGTTTGATGTCGATCGTGCTGAAGTCGCCGGCCCGGACGACCGCGGCAGTGTTTGATCGGCTGCGGGTCTGTAAAGGACCCAATCTGGGCACCAGCTTTACTCTGTGTTGTCCCTACACGATTCTGGCGCATTATACAGAGCTGGATGAAGTGGAAGCCGTTGGGGTATCGCGCTGGCTGCTGCGAATCAGCGTGGGTACTGAGCCTCTGGAAGATCTCTGGGAGCGATTTGCGGAGGCACTTGGCGGAGTCTGATCCGTGGTGGCCGGGATTGATCTGAACTGTGATCTGGGTGAGCAGGATGGGTTTGAGGGTCAGCAGCTGGATCAGCAGCTGCTGCCACTGGTGACGTGCGTGAATGCCGCGTGTGGCGGACATGCCGGCAGTTTGGACCGGCTGCAATGGCTGGCTGATCAGTGTCGTACGCACGGCGTCATCTTTGGTGCTCATCCCGCGTATCCGGATCGAGCCGGTTTCGGGCGAGTGGAGTTACAGCTGGAGAGATCTGCTCTGCGTGCAGCGCTTGTGCAGCAGCTGCAGCTGGCGCGCCAGGCGGCCGATGCGGCCGGGATCAGGGTTGGGCGGGTGAAGCCACATGGTGCGCTGTATCACTCGGTGTGTGAGCGTCGTGACTGTGCTGAGTTACTGCTGGATGTGGTGCGGCAGGAGCTTCCTGGAGCAGCCGTCTGTGGTCGAGCCGGTTCGCTGCTGCCGGAGCTGGCCGGGGAGTACGGGCTGCGTGGTGTGCGGGAAGCATTTGCTGATCGTGGAGTGGACGCGGACGGTCGGTTGTTGCCACGGGGTCTGGCGGGAGCAGTGCTGCATGATCCGCTGGTGGTGGCGGAACGTGTGCTGCGGCTGGTCAGTGAACAGCGACTGATCTGTGCTGGTGGGGTGGAGCTTTGTGTGCAGGCGGATACAGTCTGTATTCACAGTGACACGCCGGACGCGGTGCGGCTGTTGCGTGTGATCAGGCAGCATCTGGAAAAGCATGGAGTTCAGCTGCGGCCGTACTGAGGGGTCTGGCGGGAGTGTCGTGATGGGTGACGTGCGGATTCGAACACCGGAACGGCGGGCTGAGGTCGCGTGGTTTTCAGCGTTGTGCAGTGACGACTATCGCTATCTGGGGATTCCGGAAGGTGATCTGCGCAGCTCATTCGCGCACTGTTCAGACATCGTACAGACGGCCGATCAGCTGGGATACGATAATATTCTGCTGCCTTCGGGATGGATAGCCGGCCAGGATGCTCTGACATTTGCTGCAGCGATGACGGGCCGGACCAGTCAGATCCGGCAGCTGGTTGCCCTGCGTATGGGTGAGGTCTGGCCACCGATGCTGGCGCGTGCGATTGCCACGGTGGATCACATGGCAGAAGGGCGATTATGTCTGAATGTGATTTCGTCGGACCTGCCTGGCCTGCGGGAAAGCAATACCGACCGATATGAGCGGAGTGGTGAAATCATTCAGATCCTGCAGTCATTGTGGGGTCGGACAGGTCCGCTGGAATGGCGCGGGCGATTTTATCAGTTTGAACTGCCCGGTTGTGAGCCGGCACAGCCGTATCAGCAGAACGGTGGTCCCCTGCTGTATTTCGGTGGTATCTCGCCAGCCGCCCAGGCGCTCTGTGCGAAGCATTGTGATGTGTATCTGATGTGGCCAGAGACTGAGCAGCAGCTGCAGCAGACGATGTGCAGTCTGAGTGAGCAGGCGGCGGAACATGGTCGGACGCTGGACTTTGGTCTGCGGATTCACGTGATTGTTCGTGAGACTGAACGGGAAGCGCGGGCTGCTGCCGATCAGCTGATTTCACGACTTGATCGAGCACGCGGTCTGGAGATCAGAAACCGTTCGCAGGACAGTCAGAGTGCAGGTGTGCGTCGGCAGGACGAGCTGCGAGCGGCAGCTGGCGGTGAGCTGTATCTGGAGCCCTGTCTGTGGTCGGGAATCGGACTGGCTCGCAGTGGCTGTGGCAGCGCGATTGTCGGCGATCCTGAACAGGTGCTGGCAAAACTGAATTGCTATCTGGACATGGGCATGCGGGCCTTTATTCTGAGTGGCTATCCGCATCTGGAGGAATGTCGTTTGTTCGCTCAGCATGTTCTGCCACGATTGCCGCGCTGTCGCCTGAATGAGGTTCAGGGGCGACGGATCCCCAACCCGGTGACTCCACTGACAACCGGAATCAGGGGGTAGTGCTCAGCGGTCTGTTTCCGCAGTCGTTCGTGGGCCGGTTTCCGGCAGCAGGGGCAGGATCAGCAGGCCCAGCACAAATAATCCGCCCAGCCATGTCACGGCCTCCTGCAGCGGCAACCGCAGTTTCAGTTCGGCAGAGCCCCAGATCAGCATGGGAGCTGCCAGGATGCGGCCGGTATTGAAGCAGAACCCGGCACCCGTAGCTCGCAGATGCGGCGGAAACAGTTCCGGAAAGTAAATCGCATAGCCCGCATGAATCCCCTGAGCAAAGAAGCCGAAGATCGGCAGCAGGCACAGCATCAGCCAGTAACTTTTGTACCAGAACGGGACCCAGCAGATCACGGGTGTCAGAGCAGCGGCCATCAGGTGCATCAGGGCGAACGTACCACGGCGACCCAGGCGTCCTGACAGTGGCCCAAAGCACAGCATGCCGACACCAGCCCCGGCCGTCTGAATGAATCCAAAGGCAAACCTGGACCGGGTGGCTGCCTGAGGATCGCCAAGGCCTTTGAGCAATTCGGCCGTGAGGTCCTGCCCGGCCACGATCACTCCCCAGAAAGTGGCCAGCCCAACCATGGCCAGCAGTGCGCCACCAATCGCTCGACCGCGCCACTGACGATCCTGCAATAACGCCCGGAAACTGCCCGCCTGACCGGGATGCTCCTGCTTCGCTCGTCGCCAGCTTTCCGGTTCCTCAAGACCGGCTCGAACCCACAGACACAGCAGCGCCGGCAGGATTCCCAGCAGGTAGGCGTGACGCCATTCCGTTCCGACGGCGATTCCGGCGGCGGCCGCCAGCCACAACCCGCCCACACTGGTGGCATGAAAGATGCCGCCCGCCTGAGCTCGAGCCCGAGCGGGAAAGACGTCCGAGACCAGCGCGGCGCCCACTGCCCACTCGCCACCAACTCCCATCGCCACCAGAAATCGCAATGCGCCCACCTGCTCAATGCTGTCAGCAAACGCCGTCAGACCCGAGAAGATGGAATAGAACAGAATCGTCAGACCCATGACCGGTCGACGACCCCAGCGGTCAGCCAGCGAACTGAACAGCCAGCCCCCCAGAGTTCCTCCCAGCAAAAAGACGCCCAGCAATCGTTCGCCCCATTGCCGTACGGCAGGAGCATCAGGAGCAACCTGCAGCAGCTCGGGCAGCATGTCAGCGCGAGTGATGTTGTACAGCTGACCTTCAAAAGCGTCGAAGACCCAGCCGAGGGACGCGATCGTCAGGACGGTCCACTGATACCGAGTGACCTCGTGATACCATCGAGCAGAACCGGAAGTCATACGGGGCACCTTCAGTCAGAGCCGATCAGGAGCGAAGCTGGGGGTATTCTGCCGACCACGGAGCTTGAAGGGAACCGTCGGACATCAGGGGTCAGGGGTCAGGGGGTTGCGCTTGGGAGGGCGAGGCTCCTGCCGAGCCGCAGGTTGGTGTAGCGGTACGGGTGTTTGGTTTTGCGGGGGCTGGCGAGGGGGTGTTACCGAGCTGGTGCTCGGTGGTCCCAGGCGGGCGTGGGCGAGCGGTCGGCGTAAGCTGTCGGGTGTTGTTTTGGTGGTATTTTTTTGCCGCGGAAGGACGCGGAATGGACGCGGAAAAACGCAGGGGGGCGCGAGGCAACTCGCGGGTGTTGCGGTTATGGGATGCGTGGTTGCGGGGTTTTTTGGCGAGTGGGTGAGTTCAGAGCTGGATGGTGGTGGCGGTCTGAGCGGCTTGTTCGGCGGCAAGGCACAGTTGCACTGCGCGGAGGCCGGCGCGGCCATCGGCGTGCAGCGGGCGTTCACCGCGGACTGCCGCTGCCACACATTCAATCTGCTGCTGCAGTTCGAAGACTTCTCCGGCGGGGCCACCACAGTCGACCAGCCATGATTCGCCGGAGGCTGCTGAGCCCTGTTTGAGGAAGAACTGGGGGGTTGTGGTGCGATCCATGACTCCGCTCCACGAAGCCCACAGAGCGCCGGCGGTTCCGGTGATTTTCACAGTCTGATGGTGTTCGAAGGCTGCCAGCGTCTGACTGATCACGGCGTAAGCACCGCCTGGGAAGTCCAGCAGAGCGCTGAAGTTGTCGGTGAGCAGCGGGCGGGCGGGATCACGTGAATTGGCGCGTGCTGTCACTGCAGTGGGGGCCCCCAGTCCCTGCAGATACCAGCAGGCAAGATCGAAAAAGTGAATGGGTTCTTCGAGGGTCCAGTTGCCCACTCGTTCGCGGTCATAACGCCAGCCACCGGATCCCAGTCGATACGGACGACGGAACAGTTCGATCAGGCAGTACTGCGGTTCACCGACAGCTCCTGCCTGAATCAGTTCGTGGACTCGACCCCATAATCTGGACATTCTGAGTTCGAAACCGATGGCCAGCAGTCGCGCGGAGGATTCAGCAGCGGCGAGTATTCGCGTGCAGTCGCTGACACTGGCGGCCATGGGTTTTTCGAGCAGAACATGTTTGCCGTGCTGTAGTGCGGCCGTTGCAATGTCCGCATGCAGATGGGTCGGGACAACGATGTCAACAACATCGATATCGGGATGAGCGATCAGTTGCCGATAGTCCGAGCTGACGGGGACATCGGGGCAGGCAGTGGCAGCGGCTGCCTGTGACTGAGGTGAGTTGGCGGCGATCATGGCGAGCTGGGCGCCGGGTGTCTGCTGGATTGCGCGAGCGTGGTGTGAGCCCCATGCGCCGAAGCCTACAAGGCCGAATCGCACGGGACTGTCAGGATGGCGAGGCGTTGCATTCATCGGGCTGATCCAGAATTGCGGGGCGGTGCTGCGTTCCGGCACGGCGACGAAAAAGGGTTCGTTCCCGAAAGAAACGAACCCTTATGGATTACGATTCAGCATTCGTGATTCAACAGCAGGCAGTGCTGCTGCGATCAGGCGAACAATTCCATGACGGCATCGTTCTTGACCATTTCGCGAGGCTGATTGAGGTGATTGTAAACGGTACGGCGCGGGAACAGGCCAACGGCGTGATAAATGCTGGCCAGCAGTTCGCCCGGATGAACCGGGTTTTCCACCGGAGCGGATCCGGTGTCGTCGGACTTGCCGTGGACATAACCGCGACGCATTCCACCACCGGCGACGACACCTGTGTAGCAGTATGGCCAGTGGTCGCGTCCGTCGTCACTGTTGCTGTTTCCGGAGGTGCTGACGCCGCGTTTGGGGCTGCGTCCGAATTCACCCACGGCCACGACGAGCGTTTCCTGCAGCAGGCCGCGCTGGTCAAGGTCTTCGAGCAGAGTGGAGAGTGCGGCATCAAGCATGGGCGCCGACTGCCGCTTCATGCGATCACTGAGACCCGAGTGGACGTCCCATGAGTGATTGTCGCTGTTGGCCACCTTGGGCCAGTTGACTTCAACGACGCGAGTTCCGGCTTCGACCAGTCGGCGAGCCAGCAGGCAGCTTTGTCCGAAGGTGTTATTGCCGTACTTCTCGCGAAGCTCGGGAGATTCCGATGACAGGTTGAAGGCTTCGCGGGCTTTTCCGGAAAGGACCAGCCCAAGAGCTTTCTCGTAGTATTCGTTCAGAGCGTACTGCTGTACGGCCTTGTCCATAGTTTTCATGCCGGCAGTGATGGTATCGCGAAGCGACGCACGGCGCTGCAGGCGATCGAGCGGAACGTCCTGTCGCAGCGTCAGATCGTCGACCCGAATCCGCTCCATCTTGGCCATGTCCATATCGTCGCCGGCCGGGTACAGGTAGTACGGATCGAAGGCACGGCCAAGGAAGCCAGCGGTACCGGCTTTTCCGATCACATTGCTTTCCTGCAGAGGCCGCGGCATCATCACGAACGGCAGCATGGGAGCAGCCAGTGGTTTCATACGTACGATGTTGCAGCCGAAGTTCGGGAAGTCTTTGGGGCTGGGTGGTTCCAGCTGTCCCGAAGGACTGACGTTGTCGGCCGTGTAGCCGGTAAGCATCTGATAGATGGCGGCCGTGTGGTTGAACAGGCCGATGGGTGTGTAGCTGACAGAGCGAATCAGTGTGGCGCGATCGATCTGCTGAGCCAGTTTGGGCAGCAGTTCTGTGAACTGAACACCGGGCAATTTGGTATCGATGTTTTTGAACACCGAGCGGACGTTGTCGGGAACGTTGGTCTTGGGGTCCCACAGATCGAGATGGCTGGGGCCACCCTGCAGGTACAGCATGATCACGCTTTTGGCGGAGCCGAAGCCTTTGCCGCCGTAGCGGGCTTCTTCGTCGGTGATTTCAGCGGCACCGGCGGCCTTTTCCAGCAGAGTAGCGGTACTGAGGCCGGCGATGGCAGAGCTGCCGACTCGCAGGACAGCACGGCGGGAATAGCCGTCACAGGTGTCTTTGCCGTAATTTCCTGGAATGACCAGCATGGGAGTCTTCCTGAGGGTGGGGGTGGAGGAACAGCGCTGACGAAGGTGTCTGGAGGGAAAGGTGCGGGTGGTAACCGGTTGCCCAGTCTACGGTTGGTTCTGGGAAAATCGCAATCGTCAGTGTGTCAAAATCGGCATGTGGTTGGAATGTGTGGTGGTAAAAGGTGTTAAAACCTGAGTATGTGTGCAGGTTTTGTGGGAATTGGCGCGTATGTTTTGGGGGTGAAAAAGACTACGTGGCTATCCTGAATTCTGTGAGAGTGGGGTAAATTGGGGGAATTTCTGTTGGAAATCTGAAGAATTGGGTTGTGTTCAGCCGAAGGGGTGAGGTTTACGATCGTTTGAAATTCTCGAAAAATCCTGAGACTTGTTCCTTTGAGTCCGGGGTGTTAGTATTGGCAGATTGCGGTTTGGTGCATGCCGTTCGTCATTGCGCGAATTTGTGTTTCACAGGAAGCAAACGAAGTGCCCTCAGCCAGTTCCCTGAATATCAAAGAGTTTTTTGAATCCGACAGTCTGTTGACACTGGAGCAGCTGCAGCAGCTTGAGTACGCGGCCGGGACATCTCAGTTAACGGAGATTCGTCAGGCGGTTGGCGACCTTGCTCGTCGCGTTGAGTCTGGCGAGAAGCGTGAGTCGGTTGTTGCGCGTGCGGGCGTTGGATCGTACGTGTTGTCTCGTCAGTCGCAGGCGGACCGATTACTGTCTGCGGTGGCGGGTGACGGTGTTGCCTTGTTTGCTCACGGTCAGTGTCTGACGGCGCTTGGACGTCCGGACGAGGCTGCCGGACGTTTTGAGGCGGCAGCTCGGCTGGGTGTGGACCCAGTGGGTTGTGCTTTGCGTCGAGCGGGCGCGATTCGTGCAGCGGGTCGAGTGGACGAGGCCGAGAAGTTGCTGCGGAGTGTCGCGGCGTCTGCGGCCAGCCGAGCGGAGTATTCGTTCCAGATGGGTTGTATCTGGGCGGACCGTGGTGATTCGCTGACAGCGGTGGAGTATTTTGAGCGAGCGGTGGACATGGACCCGCATCATTCGCGGGCTTTGTTCTGGCTGGCGGCTGAGAATGCGTTGCGTGGTAACGATGAAGAGGCGATTCGTCTGTACGAGCGGTCTTTGTCGCGTCCTCCGTTCTACGTTGGTGCTCTGCTGAATCTGGGCCTTCTGTACGAGGACCGTGAGAACTATCAGGCGGCGGCATTTTGTTTCCGTCGAGTGCGTGAGTACGATGCGAACAATGTCTTTGCAGAGTTGTATCTGAAAGACATTGAGGCGACTCAGGGGATGTACTACGACGAAGACCATGCGAAGCAGGAAGCTCGCATGAAGCATCTGCTCAGTCGTCCGGTCACGGACTTTGAGTTGTCGGTGCGCAGTCGCAACTGTCTGCAGGCGATGAACATTGTTTCGCTGGGTGATCTGACGGAAGTGAGTGAGCAGGAGCTGCTGGCGGGTAAGAACTTCGGTGAGACATCACTGATGGAGATCCGCGAACTGCTGCAGGCTCATGGACTGCGAATTGGTCAGAATCTGCACAAGATTCATTCTCGTGAGCATGTTGTTGACCAGAGTCTGTCTCCTGAAGAGCAGGCGATGATGAACAAGCTGGTGACGGATCTGAATCTCTCGGTGCGGTCGCGGAAGTGCATGTCCCGTCTGAACATTCAGACGATTGGTCAGCTCTGTCAGCGAACTCCGGACGAGCTGCTGGCCAGTCGCAACTTTGGTGTAACATCATTGAACGAGATTCGGCAGAAGCTGTCGGAGGTCGGGATTCGTCTGCGGAACGACTGAGAACGTTGTTTTGCGATCAGTAACCCGGTGGTGTAATCGGTAACACAGCAGATTTTGGTTCTGCTTTTCCAGGTTCGAGTCCTGGCCGGGTTAACTTGCCGGGAGACCGTAGAGGCCGGCATGCGAACGTCCATGGTAGTGCGTTGTGTGTCTGTAAGTCTGATGCTGGCATTCTCTGGTGGAATGCATTCAGCGGCAGGGTGTGACGAAGTAC
>CAIOKE010000149.1 GCA_903858815.1 uncultured Planctomycetaceae bacterium
CCCCCTGCCACAAGTCACAAAATGAGGGGCTTCGGCCCCAATTGAAACCAACCGCACACGTTCCTCTGTTGCTGCTTGATAGGCTTTCGTCACAAAATGAGGGGCTTCGGCCCCAATTGAAACTACAGCTTCACAATGAAACGAACTCTGCATCTGAGCGCTCTGTCACAAAATGAGGGGCTTCGGCCCCAATTGAAACGAGGAATAATTACATTAACTCGGGAATCCTTCGTCACAAAATGAGGGGCTTCGGCCCCAATTGAAACTCTGGCACAGCTGATTCGTTTCGGATCTCTCACTGCTCAGGTCACAAAATGAGGGGCTTCGGCCCCAGTTGAAATCTGTCGATCATCGTACGAGACAACTCGCCGCGCCACTGGCGTCTACAAAGCCCAGATTCTCCCCCCTCCCTCTGGATCTCGCGGACTAGTACCCCACCCAATTCCCCCGGTACGGCCACCACCCGCACCGAACAACCCAGCACCCCACGCCCAACCGGCGCCACTGCTGCCCCCCCTGATCGCCGCCCGCACAGCCCCACTCTACTGCCGACGACCTACTCCACAGGCCCGCAAAAACCACATACCACTCTTTCTGCAGCTTTCCACCCCACCCGACATTCGACTTCCCCACCCGGATGTGATAGCGTTCCACAGAGGACCACTGCACCAGCTCCCAAAGATTCGGCCCCCAGAACATCCCTGTCTCCCACTGCTCCACCGCCCGGAGTCGTCATGACGCCCTGTTACCTCGCTTACGACATCAAGGGAATTCAAAACTTCATCTTCAGCGTTCCACGACTCAAATGCGTAATCGGAGCAAGCTCGCAGATTGCTGATTTCGATAACGATGTCCAAAACCGCTTCGCACACGAATTGGTATTCTGCGGTGGTGGTCGCGGTGTCATCCTGTGCTCAGATACTGCACAGGCCCAGACGATTTGCAGCGAACTTGTCCGCAAGGCCCACGGCCTTGGACTCGACCTGCGAATTGCCATCGATGCAGACTTTCTGAAAGCCATCGGTGACGCCGATCAACTCTATCCCTTCTGTCCCGCTGACCTCGCAGGTCAACCTTGTGACGTTTCCGGCCTCTGGCCAGTCGCCACAACAGACACTCCGTCCACTACCCATCGCCAAATTCACCCACTCATCGCCCAGCGTCTGCGACTGGCAGATGCACGCGAAGGTGATCATCTGTGGAAACGAATCTTTGACCGGACAAAGAATCAGTTGTTCAGCCTGTTCCCCGGGGACGAATACAATTTTGAAGGACTTCGCAACGTCAACCCCGAGCCGACTGACGATGACAACGTAAACTGCCAGGTAGACCAGCAGCGGGCTCGTGCAGGGCGCGCCGCACTCGGAGGACAGAATCGCTGGGCCGTGATCGCAATGGACGGTAACGATCTCGGGCGACACTTCCGACAATTGTGTGAATCGGCAGGCTTCTCACCGAAACAACTGCAGATTGCCAGTTCCGCCTTGAAAGAACTCACATTTCAATCCTGTTGCACCGCATTCCTCGCCGCCATCCAACACTGGCTCCAATCCTGTCATCCGAATCTCGATGACTGCACCTACACGGAACGCCAACAACGGTACCTTGTTCTGCCATTTCGCCCCTTGATCCTTGGCGGCGACGACGTTGTTCTGCTCTGTCACAGTTCCCTCGCAATCCCCTTCGTCCGCACGATGGTCCAGCATTTTGCCGCTGGCAGCCTGCTGAAATCGACGCAGATTCGGCAGGAACATTCTTTTCAGCCATTTCCCGCCGGAAATGGCAGTCTGTCAATCAGTGCCGGTGCGCTGTTCTGCAAAGTCTCTTTGCCGCTGCACGTTGCTATTCCATACGCTCAATCATTGCTGAAAAATTCCAAGGCAAAATTTCGTCAAACCTCGAAACCGGCCGAAAAATCGATTCCCACGCCGGCTGCCATTGACTGGGACTGTGTCACCGATTCCATTCTCGATAGCCCGGCTGCTCGCCGTGAACGGGATCTTTGCTTTCTCGATCAGGAAACTCGGCGGGTTGTGGCACTGCATGATCGACCGTGCCAGCTGAACGAGACGGGCGGGCTGTCACATTCAGGCTTTGACGCCGTGCTTCGCCGCATGCAGCACCTGACGAAACTGCCAGCCTCCTTTCGGGCTGAATTACGTCATCGGCTGCCACAGGTGTGGAGCGAGCGGACTCAGTTCCTGCTTTCCGCCGCGAAAGATCAAGCGAACCGCACACTGGTGGATTCGCTGCTCGAGGACCCAACCGCTGATTGGGCCACTGCTCCCCCAACGGACTCCGCGTGGAGAATAGAAAAGGACTCAACGTCCGGCATTGTGCGGCAGTTGACAAACGTACTGGATGCTGTCCTGCTGCTGGAAGAAGGGCACAGGATGGGGCGTGAGGTGGAATGATGCGGTCATTTAGCTATGAAATCAAACTGTTCGCAGACGCCGAGCCCGGAACCGGCCTTGGTGGTGAAACCATCAACGACCTGATCCCTCGCGATCCTGACGGATTGCCCATGCTGCGCGCAACCCATGTGAAAGGTCTGATGCGAGTTGCCCTGCGCGATATCGTTGCATTACGACCAGAGTGGTCAGAGTTTCTACCTGACAAGGCAAACCTTTCGGACCATCTGATCAATCGTGTTTTTGGGCAGGAAGGACAGACTTCAGCATCCCAGACCAGTCTGCTCAGAATCTCTGACGCTCTGATCACAGACTCTGCCGCACGCCGTGCCACCGCCCGTAATCCTGCCCGCACAGTTTCCCGCACCGCACTCGAAGACAACAGAACTGCTCGCAATACTTCTTTGCGTACCACCGAACAGGCAGCGCGTGACACCGTTTTTTCAGGAACTATCTGGAGCGGATTTGATGCCTCCACCGTAGAGGACATCGCGTGGCGTCTTGCGTTGCAGTCAATCTGTTCCGTCGGGGGATCTCGCAGCCGCACCGGTCAGGCCCTCGTGACACTCAAAACACTGCCCGCTGAAGCAACCTCACCGGGGTCCCAGCTTAAACAGCTTGACGAAGCCATTCGTCAGCGGCGTTTTCACCAGAGGTCAAAGCCGACTGATACTAATGAAGGCCAAACTCAGTCCTCACAGTCGCCGCAGGACACAGCCGTTTCCATGCTTGAACTTCTGTTCGTTGCAGATTCTCCGGTGTGCTGCCCTGAGCAACCTGACAGGACGAATGTGATTGTCAGCGGGTTTTCCATTCCCGCCAGCACCGTGCAGGGGGTCATTTTACACCGCCTGAACGATCACAACCCTCAGCTTGCCAGTCAGCTCTTCGAAAGTCCGGGATTCCGGTGCTGGCCATTACAACCTTGTGGCCTGCCGCAGGATGAACGCACTCGGGACGTACTGACCAGGTCTACTGAACACTGGTTTGACGAACTCCCCTGTTCGATTCGTGTCAGCCTGTCTCACCGTGCCGCCAGATTCTCCACAACCGGCTATGACCATCGCTACTTTTTTGATTCGGCATTTGATCAGTCTGAGCCAACAAACCCGGACAATGCTCCGCTCAGTAGTTGTGATGGTGTGATCCTGTATGGCACTGGGACTCGTCGGCTTGCCAATGAGGCTGTCGAGGCCGACCGACGATTGCTGTGGAAAGCGGCCGCGATGCCTCGCGTCCTGACCGCTCACGGTGTTTTGGATGGACCCAAAACGCGGGCCAACAGCGCCGCCAGTGGACGAAATCTGTTTACGGCCGATGCGATGGCTCCACTGATCTGGCGCGGACAGATCGCACTCCCTGCTCGTTTCGCACAGATTGTCCTGCAGGACCTGCAAAAGACGCCGGACGTCGCTATCGGCAAGGCTCGAACAGTCCGCGGATTTGGCCGACTGTATGCACGTCAGATCGACGCAGCACAATTTTGTGGCAGCTCCGGTGGCGGAGATGCTCGCGTGCTCGTGCTGCAATCCCCGGCTCTCTGCCCCGACGGCCTCTACCAGGAACTGGTGCATGGGACAAAGTCCGCCGAGCAGGTGCTGCAGGACATGGCTGGCGTCTGGCTGGATCGCCATGGACTTCCGCAACTTTCGCCAACCGTTAATGCCTGGGTGAATGCTGGTATTCGTTTCGGTTGGAATCGCACTGTGGGGCAGCAAAATGGTGGTGTAGGATTTCAGAACGCCGTGCCGGTCCTGCTGCCCGGCACCGTGTTTAAACTCAGCAGTGATCCACCGGCAGACCGTCTACAGGCCGCAATTCTTGCTGGCTTTCATGCCGCTCCGGAAAACGCCACCGATCCGGGCCGAACTCGCGGATTTGGCGCAATCGCCATTCATCCGGGCACAGCAGTGGGGGCGTATGAACCTCACCGGCCTCGCCCAGAAAAACAGCCTTCAGCCTTGCGCGATGCGATTCAAAAAGTTTATGAACTGCGAAAGGTCCCTCGGCTGCCCAGTCCGGCTCAGATTCGAGCAGTGGAACAATTGATACTGCCTGGCACGAATCAGGACGAAACCGTTCGAAAGGCCCGTCAATACCTCGATTCTCAGCGCGAACGGCATCCACGAATCTGGCATGACTGGGAAGACGTCTTTGATACCGTTTCCAATTTGCTGGGGCACTATAGTCCAGTGGCTGCCAAGGCTGCATTGAAGATGCTGGCCGACATTGCAGTGACAAGAACAAGGGAGAGTTAATCATGCCGTATGCCTGGTATGCAGAACTGCACCTCGACTTTCCCGAGGGAGTCCACTTCGGGGCAGGCAAAAAGAACAATCTGCTGTCGATCGCTCGTGATGGCCTCGGTCGCCCCTGCCTGAACGGCAGCAGTCTGGCTGGCGTATTGCGCAGTATCTGGCGTAATCATCTGCAGTCTGATCCCAGTAGTACCACTGCTGAGGCGAAGGATACGGTGCAATTGTTCTTTGGCGCAGCCAGCCAGAATGACGAAGCCGATGATTTTGTAGCAACTCACAGTGCCGTACGAGTAACCAATACCGAACTGAGTCTCAATCAGTCACAGCCTGCACTTCGAACGCACCACCAGCGGAACCGGCATCGTGGCTCGGTGCTTGACGGCAGCTTGTTTTCCGCCGAGTATTGCCCCCCGGGCACCCGTGCTCCCGTTCGATTCTGGATCGCAGGCCCCAATAGCTCCGGCATTATCCCGGACATTCCGGAATCGCTCTGCCACGAATTTCTGTCGGCCGTCGTGGTGGCGTTTGAGCAGGGACTCTGCATAGGGGGAAACTCAAACCGCGGCTTCGGGCGAGCCCTGCTATCCCCGCCCTGCCGTACCAGAACTTTCAATCTGAGCAATCTGAGTGACCATGCGGACTACCTGGATGCCGTCCGCACATGGGCGCAGGGGAAAACTATCCCCAACCTGAAACCCTTCGTCCCTGCCGATCGTAGTTCTGCTTCAAATCGCCTGGATATCGAACTGCAGCTCAGCATTCCGCGTGGTCAGGATTTGCTTGTGGGTGACGGCCAGGGGTTGGAATCCCAGACCGAGCCACAGCGGGTATTGCATATCGACGGTAAATACTACTGGCGAATTCCGGGAAGTTCCCTGCGCGGCATTTTTCGGAATTGGTTCCATCGGCTGCATGCGAGGCACCAGCTTGAAAAAAACGTAGACAATTCACTGACCAGCTCTGATCCAGTCGCCCGATACGCTGATCGAGTGCGTGAGAAACAATACAACGGGAACCAGTTAGGATGGTGTTTCCAAAAGCCCGGAGATGCACTCAGCGCAGACTGGCAGGTGGAATCGTTGTTTGGCACCTGCCATGCGCCGGGACGAATCAGCATCAGTGATGGACTGGCAGCCTGTACTCATGTGGAGGCCGCAAAATGCAGTGAACGCCAGGTGCGCATGCACGTCGCTGTGGACCGTATCACAGGCGGAGCAGCCGAGGGCCTGTTGTTTGACAATCATGTGCTGACTGGTTCCCCAGCCACCCCGCTGGTGTTCACTTTTCAGCTGAGCCTGCAGAATCCAGCAGACAGTGAGATTCGATGGCTGGCACAAACCATTGCTGCACTTCATCTTGGCATTCTGCGTATCGGCTCAGCGAAAAGCAGCGGACGCCTTGAGGTCCATAATTTGAAATCACCGTCCGGAGCTGGCAGTGAATTGTTCATGCAGGTTGTGAAATCAATCGCCCCGCTTTCCTCAATGATCACTACCTGACACGCACACGCTCTTCAGCCCCCGCAGCTATTCCGCCAAAGTACCCGACCACCAAATTGACCCCCACGGCACACAAGCGAGCATTCACATGCCCATGAATAAAGGCAGGCTGAGAAAGACCAAGTGCATCCTGGTCGAATTGCAGACAAAAGCCGGGGATTGGAAGCCGCATCCTATCCCTGGAGCAGCCAAAAGATTCTCAGATTCAGATTTTTCAGACGGCCTTGAGGTGGACGTTGAACTGGACAAAAACAACAAGATTGTCAGTGTCAGCATCCCCGGCAAGCCAGCCGTCCAGCCTCCCCCCGCGGCCGTGAAGCGGCCACGACATACCCAGCAGTTCAATCGTCCTGCCCAGACAGGGCACCGCCCAAATCGGGTGCCAGCCCCGCCGAACGCGCAACGGGCAGACGAACCGACACAACGCCAAAATGCCTACCGACTGATCGGGCAACCTTTTCACAACCCCTACACGTTTATCCCCTTTCAGGATGAACCAGTCCGCCAAAGAAAAACGCCGACGCTGATCTCAGCAGACGAAATTGACCGCGACAGACTCACTGGCGTGATTGAACTGCGGGTCTCAACCGTGTCGCCACTGCTGTCTGCAGACCCCGTCCCTGTTTCTGGCACGGAAGGCACACACAAAACGTATCAGGCTCTGAAAATCGGCAACGATGTCATCGTGCCCGCCACGGGGATTCGTGGTGCGCTTCGGACCCTGTTGACAATCCTCACCAGCGGGACTCTGGGTTACATGGACAAGTCGGCATTTTTGATCCAGGGCCGCGACACCAACCTTGGTCCTCCTTCACGCGAATCAACGCAACCGCTACCTGAACGCGTGTATCTTGGCGAGGTCATCCATCCCGGCAGCGAGGGCAGGGAAGGCACGATTCGGCTGGGCGAAACAAGGTTGGTTCGTCTGCAGGATTTAACGAACATTGATCAGACAATAGAATCCTCTCGGTCCCTGACAGCGACTCCGATCTATGTCAGGTTGGATGCTCAGGGTAGGCCTTTCCACACTATCCGCACGAAAAATGCCGATTACCCGTGGCGCTTGCGCCTGTCTGGCAGGCCAGTAGGAGATACCGAATTTAAGAGAGAGGCGATCTTCAAACCCGGCGAGCAGATCATTTCGATCCCAGGCGATCTCTGGACTGACTATTGCGGTAGAAATCAATTCGGAGCACGTCCAGTTCTGCAGAAGGGCGACCTTGTCTGGCTGCAACCGGCCAAAAATTCGACGGGGAATTCATTCCGCTCAATTCAGACAGCGGACGATGTCGTCGGCCTGCACTGGGCTCGCCTGGGGCGCACCGGCCTCAGACTTCGTGAAAAGGTGCCCCACACACTGCACCCGGATTCACTCAACCGCGACGGACTTGTTGATGAAATCACGGACATGTTTGGCCAGGTTGCCGATGCCGACACACGGGATCCGCAGGGTTTCAAAGCGACCACGTTTGCCGGTCGAGTGCGCCCTGAGAATCTCGTTTTTCAGGATGCAGTGGCTCACTGCCAGCAGATCACTCTGGCCCCGCTGGCTCCTCCCCACCCCGGTTGCCTCGCCTTCTACAGGCAGAACACTGACCCAGCCAAAGTCAGTGGCGACGATCCACTGAGGGGCTATAAGGTCTATCGGACCACAACTGAAAAGGGTGCTGGTGGCCCGTGGAACTATCAGGTTCAGGGGGTGTATGACCGGCGGCAGTTGAAACTCCCCGCACAGCAAAAGGTCAACAAGACAGTGTCCCTCGTGCCCCCGGAAACGGTGGGTACACTGCGGATTACGTACCGGTCCCTGTCACACCGCGAACTGTCCCTGCTGCTGCAAGCCTGCGAACTGACATGGCGATTGGGCGGTGGTAAACCGCTGGGTCTGGGGCACTGCCTACCGTCGCTGACGCAGATTATCGACGAATTTGGTAATCAATACACCCCGGAATCACTGCTTGGCCCTGCGTGGCGCGAGAACGTGGCTGATATTCAGCGACGAGTAAAAAACTGGCAGGCCACTCAGTTGCCGGTGCAGAAATTGCGGTATCCGCGGGCGGTTAGGGGCAATGCACGTGGAGGCCATTCATGGTTCGCTCACTTTGCCAGTCCGCGCATGGCAGGCGTCGCGGACGGTAGCCCGCCCAAGCCGGGGCTTCAGACACGGTTGATCCCCCCGAATCTGCAGCAACAGGCGACAGAAGCAGGCATTGAAATCCCTGACTCAAGGCAATTTCCGGGACAAATACTGCCACAGTTTTCCCCGGACAATCCAGACAGCGACGTATTATACGGCTATGACATTGAAACCCCTTAAAGTCCTTGAATCACTTATGTCTTCCGCCCTCGTCTCAGCCCGTTAATCGTGTTTTCAACAGCAGGTGAATCCCGTATACATCCCGCATCTCAAGTAACCGCGCATACGAATAATCTGCAGCGACGACGATTGAAAGGGTCAACGGTTGCATACGCGATCAGTGACCTTGCAGCACAATCACCGTTGCCACAGGTTCCTACCCGCATCCCGGCGTAAGCTTTTTACCGCAAAGAGCCCACAGTGACTGTTCGCACATTTATCAGCTATTCGCGCGATACGCGGTATTTTGCCGAACAGTTTCGTCGGGAGCTGCTGCGGGCAGGTTGCGGCCAGGTCTGGATGGACATGCAGGACATTCAGATCAATGACTTCTGGAAACAGTCGATCGATTCCGCCATAGCTGAAGTTGACGCTTTCTTGCTGCTTTGGTCGCCCGAAGCACAGCAATCACCGCACGTGCAGGCGGAATACGAAGCCGCGCAACAGGCCGGTCGACGCATCTGCGTCCTGCGTATTGCAGGCACCGTCGAAGGCATGCCCTTGGAATTACAGCAACGCGAACACGTCGACTTTACAAATGACGAAACAAGCGGGCTTGCCAGAGTACTCCACTGGCTGGGGATTCCACATACACCCCCGTCAGCTTTCGAATTACTCACCAGAAACTCCTTGACCAGCGAAATCCTCGCCTCACCAAACGTCCAGATCGACGGTCCAGCCCGCATCGCAGGCTTTAGTGCACTGTCGCCGCAACGGCGCACCTATGCACAGATACCCCTCTTCTGTTCCGGCTATTGCCGCAGTATCATGCTGCTTGACTGCGATGCTCCGCTGGTAATCCAGCAGGACCTCCATTTCATACTCCGCTTCACAGACGCTCGAAATTTTCGCGTCACGGAAGAGGTCATGGAATACCTGCTGGCAAACAATCAACTGCCGATGGTGGTACTGTGTGAAGGCCCGTATCAAAAAGCATCGGCCACCTATGAGCTGGCCGTCGAAAAGCCCCACGTCTGGCATGATGCCGTATCGCTGGTATCCCGTACGATCAAGCAGGTCGGTGCGGGCCGGACACTGCACTTTTTCCTGCACGGCCCACAGGCTCTGATGTTTGCAGTCGCTGCCAGATTCACGGCGTTTCAAAATTACCACGTCTATCACCTCAATCGCGAAAATTCCACAGGCCCGGCAGATCGCTACGTAAGGGTCTCCTCCAATCGTTGACCGCTGCCGACTGTGCTGTGTTGCTGCAGGTAGTTTCAAATGCTGTATCTGCTGAATTCCGCCGTCCTCACCGCCTTCGGCAACTATGGGTGGGAAAGCATCTCTGTGGCAGATGCTGAAAAGCTCATACAGTCGCAGACATTCATCTCAGCTGTCGGGCATCAGAACACCGCGGATCGACTCAGTAAACTCCTTGGAGTTCAGGTCCCCTGCAGCAGGCAACACATCGTTATGTCCCCGGGGGACAAAGCCCTCGTATTTCGCCCTCACAGACGACTTGAGCAGACTCGTGAACTCACCAGCGATGAAACCGCACAACAGGCGTGGGAATTGGGATTACTCACACGGATTAATTGAAAGAACGCTGCCCATGTCAGACTCAACACCTACCAATCACCGTTTTTCGAAAGATCAGCGATTCCACTGGCGCAGTTACCTTGGCATACTGAGCTTCCTGAATCATCGCAGGATTGTTCTCTCATTGATGATTGTGCTCTCGTTATGTGCCACCGTTCTCTGGCTGCTTAGCTTCACCAATCTTGCCTGGAACACGTGGGAACCATGGGACCGAATTGCCACTGTCGTATCGTTCGTAATGCTGATCGCTGTGTATCTGGTCGAAGCCGCTGAAGACTGGGAGCAGGAACTGCCACTGAGACTGGATGCCTACTTCGTGTATCAAGGGCAGACAATCATGGTTTGCTACGGTGCCCACCTGCCGCATGAAGGCGATATTCGCAATTGGGCGCAACAGATCGGCTTCCAGATGTCCGGAAACCAAAGACTGAACTTCAGCCCGTATATTGACCTGCAGATGCTGGGAATCGAACACCACTCCGGGCAGTCCTGCAAACGCTACCAGGCCGTGTTTTACCTGAAAGAACATTACGTTAATCCCACACCAGATCTCCTGACCTGCAAAGTCTGGCGGCCATCCGAAAATCAGGCCCTCGAATGCACGGAGTCCGCAGCCGACAACAAGCCGGTCGTTTGTGCCCCCTGACTAATCCGTTACCGTCATCCTGTGGCTTTCGTCCGTCAGACAACTCGCCGGTGACAATGTTAAACTTCTGCTGTCCTCTCGTGGATCTGGCTCGTGACAGATGTGCTGCTGTTTCGCATCCGAGTACTGATCGTTGTTCATCGTCCCGTACGATTGCACGCTATCCACTCGCCCGTGATCTACGCGCTGCTCTGTGAAGCAAATGCTCGCGGCCAGCAGATCAAACCGGCCATCCCTGACGGATTACTGCTCGATGCCCCGGAACAGTGTCGGACCGAACTGCGCCCCGGCGACGAATATGCCTTTGGATTTTCTCTGCTGGCCAGTTCCCCAGCCTATGCCGCAGCACGCATCTATGCACTTGAAACTGGTCTGCGATCAATTGGTGAATCGGGACTCAAGGATTCCTGCCTCGGAGGAAACTACTCCGTCCGCTATCTGCAGGATCTGGTCAGCGGTCAGATCCTCGCCAGTGGCTCTGCACCAGCTGCACTGCCGCTGGAACGACTGTTGGGTGAAGTTGAATCGCTGGCAGATCACTCCTCCCTGACGCTCAACTTCACTTCGCCTCTCCGCACTCAGCGTCTGGAGCCTGACCGTGAAAAAGGTCACTACTATTGCGATCGGCAGTGGTGTGACGCTGCTCTCATCGCTCGTCGCCTGCAGGTCCGCCAGTCACAGCTCGGCTGGACCCCACCACGATCACTCTTTGGCAATCAGGAACTGTCAACGGCAGCCTGCAGCACGCTGGAAAACCGCCTTGTCTGGCTGGATGTGTCGTACGGTCCGGCGGCAGATCGAACGTCTCTGGGAGGTTCCCTCGGAAAACTCAGGCTGCAGGTTCAGGATCCCCTCGTCATCCCGACTCTGGTATGGGGACAGTACGTGGGAGTCGGTGGGAACACGCGGTTCGGCTTTGGGCGTTATCGAATTGCTGAACTTGGTCCTGACCCAACGGCCTGTCACCGCTCCAGCGGCCTGCTGTCGCTCGCTTTCCGCCCTCCCCATCCCGATGCCGCTGCAGCCAGATATCACCTGGAATCGGGAGTCCTGAGCGAACGAATTCGTGGCGTTCTGTCCGACAACTGGCACCCGGATCCGCTGAGCGTCATCCCGATTCAACAGGGTGAAAAACAGAGACTACTGACCGTCCCCAGCCGCATTGATCGCGCCCTGCAACGGTGCGTCGTGGAACTCCTGACCCCGGCAATTGACAGACTCCTTGAATCAAGCTCCTTCGCGTGGCGAAGAGGACTCAGTCGGGAATCAGCAGCACAGCGAATTCGCCAGCTGTGGCAGGAAGGCTGGCACTGGGCACTGAAAGCAGACTTCAGCAGTTTTTTCGACAGCATTCCACACTCTGACCTGCACGATCACATCGAGGCCGTTCTGCAGGATCCCGCACTGACCGCAGTTGTCCTTGCATGGACCACCATCAACGTAACACACGCCCCCAATGCAGTACAAAACTCTGCCGCAGCCAGCAGCGGTCGCGGCATACCAACCGGGGCTGTGCTGTCCCCTCTGCTTGCTAACCTGTTTCTGGACGCTTTTGACGAGCATATCGCATCCACTGATCGACGCCTTGTGCGCTATGCCGATGACATGCTGATCCTGTTTCGAGAAAAGCAGCAGGCGGAGCATGTGTTCGAGGAAGCCCGACAGGCCGCCAACGCGCTCAGCATCACTCTCCAACAACACAAAACTCGTATCCTCGACCTGCACGAACCCTTCAGTTTCCTCGGGTTTCAGTTCTTCCCACAGCGGAACTGGCAGGCAGAACCCGGATCCGGACCGGCCCGAATCGATGAACTCGGCTGGCACGATGCCGGTAGCCCCCGCGAACATCTGCCACTCGAAATCCGCCTGCTGGGAGAGCAGCCGGCCGCCGCATCCTCCGACAAATCTACCATCATTCTGGGACCCGGCGTTGCTCGCCTTGATCTGCGAAATGGGTGCCTCGCCTACCGCTTTGCTCAGTCCGGACAGTTGCTAATCTCCAGATCGCTTGAGCGGGTTCGGCAACTGGTCGTTCTGGGCACACCGACAGTCAGCCACCAGTTCCTGAAAGCCGTCCGCAGACAGCAACTGCTTGTCACACTCGTCGACCCGGGTGGCAGAGATTCGCTGCTGATTTCCAACGACTACCCGGAACCGCGACCTGACCTGCTGCGTCGGCAGCTGCAGGTCGCAGCCGACCCAGCGGGGCGTCTGCTGATTGCAAAACAGCTTGTTCTTGCAAAAGTCCGGAATTACGCCTGTCTCGCTCAACAGACGGCGGTCTCAATCTCAGACACCGGCGTGGCAGCGACACTGTTGCAGCACCTCCCACAGATTACGGCCTGCACATCAATGGAACAATTGCTGGGACTGGAAGGGGCTGCAGCCCGAGACTGGTATCGGCTGCTGCCAGCACGCCTTGGAAATGGATTCCGCTTTGAACGCCGCATCGCTCCCAATGCCGCGGATCCCGTGAATGTCATGCTCAACATCGCCCAGTCCATCCTGTACCGCCAAACAACGATCTGGCTGCAGCAGGAGGGTTTTTGCACGGCCGTTGGCCTGCTCCATACCGAACGGGCCGGGCACCACGCCCTTGCCAGTGATCTGCAGGAGCCGTTTCGGCATTTGATGGAACGAGTCGTCATTGAAGCCAGTCGCCAGCTGCAACCCAGCGACTTCATGGCGGCTAAACGCGGACCCTGGAAACTTGTGATTCGACCGCACGCTCTGAAACGACTGCTGGCTGTTGTGCATCGAGTCTTTGCGTTGCCGGTCATCGCCCTCAACGACGAAAGCCCCGCGGATTACCGACTGCAGATCCTCAGAACAATCCGCTCACTTCGCAGGCACCTCACATGGGATCACGAAGACTTTCGGCCATTCACACAACTCTCAGAATCAGGACCCACCACCGATGAGCCAATACCTGGCAGCCTATGACATTTCGGCCGATCGTCGCCGTGACAGAATCGCTCGAGTCCTGCAGCGATATGGCGAGCGTGTTCAACGCAGTGTGTTTGTCGTGTGGTTGCAGCCGGATGAACTGCCGGAACTGCGCCGGGAACTGGGCAGCCTGCTGCTGAAGACCGATCGATTTGATCTTTTCCCGATCGACGAACGCGGTACACGACGCAGGATCTGCTGGCAGCGTCCCGAGACATCCACGGCAAGTGTGATTCTGGTGGAGGCCGACGGCGGAGCGGAATCCTGAAGACAGGCTGCGTTCGGAGGCTAACGACAGCTCCCACACAATCGACGAGGAATCGGTTGGAAAATCGCTGCAAAACGGCTTTGACACCGAGTACAATATCCGCAGACGCAGGTGCAGCTGCCCGGGTGGGTGGAGGCCTGCGATTGGGTGCTCAAAACGGTGGGGATCGGGGACCGTGCTCGTCGGCCATGTGACCGGACAGCGGAAAACGAACCTCACGTAAAACCACGGGACCAGGCAAAAACCGCTCGCGGACTCGCCCGCTGGCCGCATTTTGCAGGTGTCCCGGGTGGGGTAGGGGATTTTCTTTGCAAACCGTTCCAGACCATTTTTCTGTAACAGTCGCTTGCCAAACGACTTACTGCAAACTAGCATCCTCGCGTGACGAAAACAGGGGTCACAAAATGAGGGGCTTCGGCCCCAATTGAAAC
>CAIOKE010000150.1 GCA_903858815.1 uncultured Planctomycetaceae bacterium
GATCAGAAACATCTGGGTAACCTGATTGTTACGGAAGCCGAAGCGAATGGACCAGTCGGCAATCACGCAGGCCTGAATCGCACAACTCTGTCTGACCTGTTTCCGACCGAGCGCTATCTGACGGGCCACAGCGACATTGTGGCCCTGATGATTCTTGAGCACCAGATTCTGGTACACAACCGCATCACGCGGGCCAGCTTTGCCGTCCGCGAGGCGCTGCATTACGAAACCACAATGAACGCAGCTCTGCAGAACCCAGCCGGCACACGCCTTGAAAGTACGACCCGCCGCATCAACAGTGCTGCCGACAAACTGCTGGAGGCCTTGTTGCTGTGTGACGAGGCGCCGCTTACCGCCACCATCACCGGCACTTCCGGATTTGCCCGACACTTTTCCGCTTCCGGTCCGCGAGACAGCAAGGGACGCTCCCTGAAAGACCTCGACATGCAGACTCGCATGTTCCGCTACCCATGCAGCTATCTGATCCTTTCGCCCGCCTTCCACGCGATTCATCCGGAAATGAAATCTGTTGTTCTGGCGAAATTGCAGCACGTCCTGACCGGCGTCAACAACAGCCCGCGCTTCGCACATTTGTCAGCCACAGACCGCCACGACATCCGCGAAATTCTCGCTGAACTGCTGCCCTGAACTGTCAAACGCCAGCACCTTTCCCCCGCAGGTGCAAAGTCACCGTACACCACGACCATCGCAGCCATGGGCCTCACACGGTTTCGGTTTGGGTTTTTCATCAACCGAATTCTGTGGAGGGTGAGTCATGGGCAGAGGCATTGATGGTGTCAAGGGGCGTGCATGGGCATGAGCGGTTCCAGCGATATGCAGCTTCCTAGCTGACCGTAGGTGAGTTCTGTGCCAGGGCGAGCGTACCTGTCACTGCGTTTTACATTTGGCGAAAGACGCTGGCCGGTGGTCAGCCGAGGTGGCGAACCACAGCGAGTCCGGGCACTGCGGAAGTCGCTTTGCGATCGAGTGGTCGACTGAGCCGGGATTCCTTCCTGCCGGTCCGTGTGGCGGAAAGGTCCGTGGCAAATGCTGTCGAGCCGGCACCCGCAGTCAATACCTCAGGTCGAACCGGGGACGGTGACACTGTCCCGGCGACACCAGCCTGCATCGATGTCCGACTAACGAATGGTGTCCGCAGCTTTGTTCCATGCACGGACCTGGACGCGTTGGATGGAGCGATCAGCGCGGTAGGCCGTAATCTGCCGCACGTCCACTGGTTGAGATGTTTGGATTCACTCCCACCTTGCAACAAAACATTTGTTGCCACCATTTTCAACACCCCGGATACCGCCACCTGTTTCCTTTCCGTGCGTCTCCTTCGGAAAATTGATCTCACCAGCGATGACTTCCGTGTCTTCTTCCCTCCCCACCTATTTGAACGCTTTCTATCCCCCTTGCTCCTGAATCTGACGCACACTTTGAACCACGGTAACCACGCCCTCGAACGCCTGTCGCTTTGAGGACTGAGGCGTCTGAGGCTTTTCCGCTCGATCACGCATTCTTGCCACTGGGACTATCGATCGGCTGGACGAAGACGTGCTCAGGGAGTTGGCATCCAGAGACGCTGTTAGCATCGCGCATCAAGCAGTAAGCATCGCGCATCAAGCAGTAAGCAGTAAGCAGTAAGCACCTTCCTCCGGCCGGTCCGGGCAGTTCGGTATGCCCTGGAATGGCGAATTACGAGCATTTCCCGACGATTTGCTTGCCAGCTTCGGTTCTCGAGCATTGCTTTCAAAAAAACTCGCTACCGGGTTTTACGGCATCAAAATTAGATATGCCGAGCAACTTGTTCCTGCAGCTCGCCGAGCGAGGTACCGCCGCAAGCAGCGATTCTGAACCGCCCCGCGCGTATCAGGAAAGTGTTGCATTTCGCCTCTTTTCTGGTATGATTGGGGCATGAACACCATGCAGCAATTCGTCGATTCACAGCTTATCAGGGGTCGCGGTTACTTTACAAAACAAGCCGCCCTGGACGAACTCGGTCTGTCGCCGGAATCGCTAAAGTCGGCTATCGCGAGGCTTTCCCGGAAAGGCAGCCTCGTTTGCCCGCGTAGGGGGTTTTACCTGATCCTGCGGCCCGAGGATCGGTCGCTCGGTGCTCCTGATCCAGCTCGGTGGATCGACCCGTTAATGAAGTTCATGGGAATTGATTACCGAGTTTCCCTGCTCCGTGGGGCCGCGTTTCACGGGGCAAGTCATCAGGCGGCGATGGTCTTTCAAGTGATCGCACCAAGACAACTGCCGTCCATCAAGATTGGCCGACAGCGGGTCGAGTTCCTGTTCCAGTCGCCACAAGCCTTTGCGAAAGGGAACCGTGCCGAATGGATGTCGCAGCTCAAAACGGATGCGGGATTCGCCAGGGTGGCAGGTGTGGAACTGACACTGCTCGATATCTGCCGTTATTTTCATCGAGCCGGTGGGATTCACGGGGTTGCTCAGGCCGTTCATGACCTTGGGAACAAAGCTGATGCCCGCATTCTTGCGAAGGCCGCCGGTGTCTACGAGAACTCGGCTGTCCGCAGGCTTGGTTACTTACTGGACCGGTTCGGGCATTCAAGGCAAGCCAGCGCACTCCGGTCCATTGCTGGAAAGGCCAAGTCCTTCAAAGCCCTCGATCCCTCAGCCAGGCCCATCGTTCCTGAACTGGCTCAGGTGGATGAACGGAACGCGGATTGGAAACTCGTCATTAACGTGCCCATGGAGATTGACCTGTGATTCCACTGGCGCATATCCAGCAATGGACGGCGCACGCTCCCTGGCCTGATCTCCGGCAGGTGAAATACAGATTTCAGACACACGACTGTGCAACTTGCACACCGGAACCAAAGCGGTAGGATGCAGCAGCATCCTGCAGCAACCGCACCAACATCGGCAGACAGTGTCGTCATCTCATCTGCCCTGCTCTGCAAAGTTCCCCCCATGATTCGCACGTGCCTCTGGCTTACCCTGCTGGCAGCAGCGTTCTCCTGCAGCACGACTGCAATTGCGCAGCAGACGAATGCTGCCACTTCGTCCCCTGTAACCGCCGCAGCCGACACCACTGCACTGTTGCGATACGTCCCTGACGAAATCGTGGTGGCCGTCGCTATCCGACCGCACCAGCTGCTGACAGCAGACGGTGTGCAGAAGGTTCTGCAGGCCAGCGAGGCCGCTGATCTGCCACAGTTGTTATCGCAGTACACCGCCAGCACTCTGGGACTGGATCCGTTAAAAATTGCGGACCTGCTGCTTGTGCTTGATGAGCCCACCGCCCAGTTGCGTCTGCCACCAAACGGCAGTTCGCAGCTTGTCGAGAACGAATACATGCAGATGCAGGCAATCGGGGCAGCGATGACCGCATTCTATGACGAACACGGCTTCTTTCCCGCTACCGACGGCTTCGGTAAATCGAGGGGACGGCTCAGCTGGCGAGTCCACCTGTTGCCGTATCTGGAACAGCAGGAACTGTACAGCCAGTTTCATCTGGAAGAACCATGGGATAGCGAACATAACAAAACCCTGATTGAAAAAATGCCGCAGGCATTCCAGGTCCCGGGGACTGCCGACGCCGGCAAAACCAGCATTCATGTGCTGGTCGGTGAAGGCTTGCTGTTCAGCAGTAACGAGCCACCCAAAATCGAATCCATCACAGACCAGCCCGAGTCAACAATCCTTTCAGTGCTGGCTGAACCGGGCACTGCTGAGGTCTGGACCAAACCCGGTGGCCTGCAGACAGACATGACGAACCCCGTCCGGTCCTTCGCCGCTGCCCTGCCCATGATCAAAGCCTGCATGGTGGATGGAAGTGTCGCCAGTTTGAACACGTATGCCACTCCGGATCACTGGCGATGGCTGATCCGTCACAATGACGGCCACTGGTCTCTGCCCATCCCGTGGCTGCCCGAGCAGGCTCGAGTCCCGCCGGCGCTGCTGGTCCGGTTCACGGAAAAGATCGATCAGCAGAAGATTCTGACCGCAATTCTTGGCAGTCTGCAGGCCACGGAAGTGCAGGTTGCCGATCAGCGCGGTTATCGCATTAACGCGATGAGCACCGCTGTCTTTCCCGACGATCGTACCATGCTGATCTCCAGTGAAGACAGTCTGAAACTGATGCTGGCACCTCGCGCAGCAGCTTCACGGCTGCGCCAGCAGATGGAGAAAGAAATAGCAACGGCTGACCTTGTGGCTGTCGGTGATCTGACACGCCTGCCGAGCAGATCCAGCACAGCCGAGGATCAGAAGCAGCCCGCTGTGGCTGACGCTTTGCCCCGCGAACGATTCACCCTGCGGCTGGACGTAACCGGAGCCTCCAAAAATATTCTGACACTGAATATCGTCTTCGCCAACGACGATAAAGCGGAGCAGTTTTTTGAACTGATGCAGGAATTCAGCTCCGTCACTCAGCACGCGAGTCCGGAACTCAGTGAGGCTGAAACGCCTGAAGAAACCTCGCTGCTGGAATTGGTGCAGAACCTGTGGTCGCGGGGTTTCGTTCGTCAGGACAATGAGGTGCGTCTGCAGATTGCCCGACCTGCCAGTCTCAATCCACCGCCTGTCGCAATTCAGCCAATACTCAAAGCCATCGTCAGTGAATTTCGCAATCCGGAAATGCCCGAGCCGCAGGCACCACTGGCCCAGGCACTGGCCGATGTGGCACAGGCGATGTCTGATTTTCACAATGTCAACGGCTGCTTTCCCAACTGGAAAAAGTTCAAAGGCTCAACAGCAGGGCTGAGCTGGCGAGTGCATCTGCTGCAGGTCCTTGATCCCGATCTGTACATCAGATTCCATATGGACGAGCCATGGGACAGCCCACATAACAGGACTCTGATTTCAGAAATGCCGGCGGCTTTTCGAACACCGGGAGTGAACGAGCCTGGGAAAACCAGTCTGCATGTGTTCCTTGGCCCCAACACGATCTGTGGTGCCGATGACACGTACTCTGCGGACGACCTCAGTGCTCCGGTTCAGAGTCTGCTGGCATTTGTTGCAGGTCCCGAGACGGCTGAAATCTGGACAAAGCCAGCGGGCCTGAAATACGACGCTGCAGACCCGATCAAAAGTCTGGGGCAGTTTGGCGAGACCCTGCAGGCTGTGGGAACCAATGGCGAGGTTGTGCAACTGGAGCGAACAATGGACCCGTCGGAACTGCGCGGGTTTATCGAACGACAGAAGACCGATTGACTGTGCCACTGGCATTCCGGGCACTGCTGAATCGCTCAACCATATTGCAAATCAACAACCAACTGAGGAATGAGGAATGCCCACAGACGCAGGCCCGCCCCAGGGGCCACCGAGTACCAGCTCGGTAACGATAGTCCACGTGCGTTCGGCTCGGCAGGAGCCTCGCCCTCCCAAGGAGAACTTCGCGTGCGTTGACCACTGACCACTGACCACTGACCACTGACCACTGATCACTGATTACTGATTACTGACCACTGATTACTGATTACTGATTACTGATCCCAGCACGAGGTTTTCGGGCTGACTGGCAACCATCTGGCGAGCGGCGGGCAGATCGGCGGGGTCTGCAAAGCGGCGACGGCCAGCAGCGATCAGAGCGATGACGATGGCTGTCTGCAGGATCACTTTCAAATCGCCTGCAAGGCTGTGTCGACGGACATACAGCAGATCGATCGCCAGTTTGATTGGCAGCAGGCTCTGCACATAGGCGCGAACCGGGTCATCAGCACTGACGTGCTGTTCGCCATGAGTGTAATAGTAGAGGCTGCCGGGACTGCTGAGTCCTGGCGGTACCAGCAGCGTTTCCATGCCCAGTGGCCCGTAGTGCTGCTCCACGATCAGGGGATCTTCCGGACGTGGTCCGACAATTGACATGTCGCCCAGCAGGACATTCCACAGCTGCGGCAACTCATCGATCTTCAACGCCCGCAAGACTCGCCCCGCAAGAAAAACTCGCGCATCCCGATGGGCTGTGATCACGCTGCCCTGTTGCGGAGCCACTCGCATGGTTCGGAATTTGAACATTGTGAAGGGGCGTCCGCCGACTCCACAGCGCCGTGCACGGTACAGCACTGGTCCGGGATCTGAGCAGTACACAAAACAGGCTGCAGCCGCGAAAACCGGGATCAGCAGCAGCAGCCCCACGGCAGCGGCCAGAATGTCAAACAGTCGTTTTGCCATCAGCTGCACACTCGCCTTTTCTCAACCCACTGGCCCATTTCCACCGGCATTGCTGTCAATCGCTGCAGTGTAGGGGCCTGCCCCAATCCTCGAAAGCAGACTTCTGCGGGACTGCGGAGAGAATTTTTCGGCGGTGTGGCTACAATCTGCCGCTGAACTCCAGCAATCCCCCCCGGTTCCCCGTCTGCAACTCAGGTCAGTCGCCAGCGTGAGCACCCTAATACACTCCCTTGATCCGGAACTGCAGGTGGCCGATGTGCTGCCGTGTTTCGCCGGGGAACCATTTCTGCTGCTGCTGGACAGTGCTGCTCGACATCGTCAGCGGGATTCCCGTTACAGCATGCTGACTGCGGATCCTCGAGCTGTCTGCCGGCTTGATTCCGTGAACTACGGCAGTCAGCCTTTTGCCCAACTGCGGCAGTGGCAGCAACTTTTGTCAGCTGTTGCTCTCCCCGCTGACGCTCCGCCATTCTGCGGTGGCATAGCCGGCCTGCTCAGCTACGAGCTGGGACACGCCTTTGAACGACTGCCGGGGCCAGCCGTCAACGATACTCAGACGCCCGCCTTGCTGGCAGGCCTGTTTGACTGGGCCATCGTATGGGACCATCTTGAAAAATCGGTCCAGATCTTCGTGCTGAATCTTCCGACCGACAGTGGCCTGACACCTGCCATGACAGATCGTCTGGGGTGGATTCTGGGGCATCTGCAACAACCAGCACAGACAGTTGTCTCGTCAGCGGTCCCTGACAGCCGACAGCCCTCCGGACGACTGCACCAGATCGAACCAACGTCGCAGATCTTCTCCGATTTCACTCGCGAAGAGTACCTTGATGCGGTGGCTCGCGTGATTGAGTACATCCGAGCGGGCGACATTTTTCAGGCAAATCTGTCCCAGCGTCTGATGACTCCGTGGCAGAGTTCGGCGATCGACCTGTATCAGCGGGTACGTCGGCAGAACCCGGCTCCATTCTGTGGACTGCTGCAATACGAAGACACGGCGATTATCAGTGCTTCGCCCGAAAGATTTCTGAAGGTGGCCAGCCCCGGTCTTGTGGAAACTCGCCCGATCAAGGGAACTCGCCGTCGCCACAGGTCTCCGATCGCCGACCTGTTTGCCGGCAACGAACTGGCAGCCAGCGAAAAGGATCGGGCTGAAAACGTGATGATCGTGGACCTGCTGAGAAACGATATTTCACGTGCCTGCCGGCCGGGCTCGGTACAGGTCACCGGGCTGTGTGAGATTGAGCGGTTCGAGACCGTGCTGCATCTTGTTTCCACTGTGTTGGGCGAGTTGCAACCGGGGCGGGACGTTTGGGATCTGCTGGCAGGCTGTTTTCCCGGGGGATCGATCACCGGGGCTCCGAAGATTCGGGCGATGGAGATCATCGCCGAGCTGGAGCGATCAGTCCGGGGGGCCTATTGTGGCAGCCTGTTCGCCTGCGGACCTGCCGGTGATTTCGACAGCAGCATTCTGATTCGTACGTTTACGCTGCAATCCGGCTGGCTGTATTTCCCGGTGGGGGGAGGCATTGTGGCGGATTCTGACCCGCTGGACGAATACCGAGAGACGCTGCACAAAGCGTCCGGCCTGATTCGCTGCCTGAGAACAAGCTGAACCCTGTTTTCAACAGAAATCGCCGAATTCCAGTCGCTTTCCCGTCAAAAGGCCAGCAGTGCGGATTGAAAAGCGGGCGGTAAAACCATTAGCATAGTTGGTCTGCCCGGTCTGCGTTCTGTGCAGTACCGCCTGATTTCATTTCCTGAAAAAGCTTTTTCCCACCTGTAATTGAGGTATCAGCACGATGACAGTACCAGCACCTGCCGCCGCACCAAACGCTCAGCGTCTGTTGTGGGCGGGTTTCATGGCAATTCTTGCGGCTGGCGTCGGATTTTCCATCCGCGGCGGCATTCTGGGCCAGTGGGCCGAACAGTACGGTTTCACGATGACCGAGCTGGGCCAGATCACTGGCGGTGGTCTGACGGGCTTCGGCATCATCATTCTGCTGAGTTCGTTCCTCGCGGACACACTCGGCTATGGTCGCCTGATGTTCCTCGCATTCCTGACGCACTTTGTGTCGGCCGTGCTGACGCTGGCAGCCGGGGCCGCTTTTGCCTCCGGTGGCAAGGAAGCCGCTTACCAGTGTCTGTTCTGGGGGATGTTCCTGTTTGCAATTGGGAACGGGATTGCCGAAGCGGTTGTGAACCCGCTGGTCGCGACTTTGTTCCCCGACAACAAGACCCACTACCTCAACATTCTGCACGCCGGCTGGCCCGGTGGTCTGATTGTCGGGGGTCTGGCGTCGTACTTTATGAATCCGGACGGTGCCAAGCCTGTGGGCTGGCAGATTCAGATGTCTCTGTTCATGGTTCCGGTTGTCCTGTACGGGGTCATGCTGCTGGGTCAGAAGTTTCCGAAATCCGAAGCCAGTGCGGCGGGTGTCAGCATCGGCAGTATGGTCGGCCAGCTGTTTGCTCCGCTGATGCTGGTTCTGCTGGTAATCCACGCCATGGTCGGTTATGTCGAACTCGGAACCGACTCCTGGATTTCCAAGATCACAGGCAACATTATGGCCTCACCTCAGAAGGGTCTGTTGCTGTTTGTTTACACATCAGCACTGATGTTTGCTCTGCGTTTCTTTGCCGGTCCGATCGTCCATCGAATTTCCCCACTGGGGCTGCTGTGCGTCAGCGGTATTCTGGGCTTTGTGGGCCTGAACATGCTGGGCGTTGCTGAGTCGGGTCTGATCTGCGTGGTAGCTGCCACTGTGTATGCAGCAGGCAAGACCTTCCTGTGGCCGACGATGCTGGCGGTTGTGTCTGAGCAGTTCCCCAAGGGTGGTGCAATTACGATTGGTGCCATCGGTGGCGTGGGTATGCTGTCAGCCGGTCTGCTGGGTGGTCCGGGCATTGGTTTCAAGCAGGACTACAACGCATCTCAGGAACTTGCGAAGAACGCCGCTGTTTACGAACGTTACCAGGCGACCACGGAAAGTGCCTTCTTTGGCTTCAAGGTCAAAGGACTGGACGGTGCCAAAGTGGGTGTGCTGGCTGACAACGGCAAGGAACTGGCTCGAGCCCAGGAACTGGCGACCAAGGCCGGTAAGCAGGACGCCAATACAGAAGCACTGGCTGGCTGGTGGGCAGACGCTTCAAAGACAGCCACCGAAGACAAAGCTCTGGTGGATGCTGCTGGTTTGTATGGTGGTCGTCAGGCGCTGAAGCTGACATCCTTCGTTCCGGCTGCCATGGCCGTTCTGTATCTGCTGCTGATCCTGTATTTCAAGGCTCGCGGTGGTTACAAAGCCGTACAGGTGGATGGTTCAGCTCAGTCGGGTCACTGAGCTGAGTTGCAGACCTGGTGATCACTGCGATGGTCACCTTCAGAATTCCAGCCCCTGCGAACTGCATGTTCGCAGGGGCTTTTTAGTGCCTTGTGATTGGATTCCGGAGTCTTCCATGGGGTCACGCGTAAGTACTGCTGCTGCAGTCTGTGTCATAGTCCTTGCGGCATTGGTCTCTTCGCCACCGGCTGCGTTTGCTGTGACTGAAGAACTGGACTGTCTGACTCCGCACGAAGCGGCGGCTGTTCTGCTGTATCCGCGACTGCAGCAACAGGCCCGACTGGCCTGTGATCAGCGTGATGCTCAATACGCTCAACTGAGTACGGCTGCGGACGTGCAGCAATGGGTTGAGACACGTCGGCGATACCTTGCTGAACAGCTGGGACCAATGCCCGCACGAACTCCGCTGAATGCACGCACGGTTCGCACGATTCAGGCGGAAGGCTTCCGCATCGAATGTGTGATTTTCGACAGCCAGCCCGGTCATCGGATCACAGCCAATCTGTACCTGCCAGCGGCCAGTGGTCCGGTACCCGCCGTGGTCGTGTCCAGTGGCCACAGTCGCACTGCCAAAACTGCCGACTATAACCAGCGATTTGCTCTGCAGATGGTCCGCCTTGGTATGGCAGCACTGTGTTTTGACCCACTGGGGCAGGGAGAACGCTCGCAGATCCTCAACGCCGAGCATGAACCGGAACACAGTGGGACGACGACCGAGCATTTTCTGATGGGAGTCGGCTCGATTCTGGTGGGCCGCAACATGGCCACCTACAGACTGCATGATGCAATGCGGGCGGTGGACTACGTCTGCAGTCGTCCGGAGATTGATCCGCAGCGGATCGGTTTCACCGGATGTTCGGGTGGAGGCACAATGACCAGTTACGTCATGGCACTGGACAGTCGCATCGCCTGTGCGGCACCAGCCTGCTATATAACGACGTTTCGGCGGCTGATTGATACCATCGGACCGCAGGACGCCGAGCAGAATATTTTCGGGCAGGTGGCCGCTGGCCTTGATCATCCGGACTACCTGCTGCTGCGAGCCCCCAGACCCACACTGATCAGTTCCACCACTCAGGATTTCTTTGATATTGATGGATCCTGGCAGGCATTTCGGCAGGCGAAGCGGGTCTGGGGAATTCTTGGACATCCGGAACGTGTCGACCTGGTGGAAATGGCAGGCACTCATGGCGTTCAGCCGCAGAATCTGGCCACGATCGGACACTGGTTTCAACGCTGGCTGAAGCACAGGGACGAACCCGTTTCGATCGAGCAATTCACCGTGCGAACAGAGCAGGAACTGCGTTGCACTGAACATGGGCAGGTACTGCTGCTGGATGGCGAAAAATCCGTGTTTGACCTGAATGCAGAACTGGCCGGGCAGCTGCTGCGGGAACGTGCCGAAAAATTTGCTGACCGAACGCCCGCTCAGCTGCAACAGACAATCCGGAACGTACTGCAGATCCGGACAGCCTCAGAACGGCAGCCACCTGTGATGGAAGACCGGGGACGCATCCATCGTCCAGACTACCACATCGATCGACTTGTACTGAAAACCGATGAAGGACACCTGATTCCCGGACTGACATGGCATCCGCGAGTACCGTCTGACGAGGCGTACCTGTATCTGCATGATGGCGGCAAAACGGCTGCTGCTGCTGCAATCGAGGCACTGGTGGATCAGGGTTTTGCCGTCGTCTCTGTGGATCTGCGAAATCAGGGAGAACTGCAGGCTGAGGAATCCAGCCCGCTGCTGACAGACTGGAAGTCGTATTATCTGGCCTACCTGCTGGGTCAGTCAATTCTGAGTTATCGTGTGGAGGACATCCTGAATTCCGCTTACTTTGTGGCGTTCTATCAGAAGCCCCGCGAGCAGCCGCGAAAGGTGCACCTTGTAGCTGAAGGACAGACAGCGATCGCCGCTCTGCACGCCGCAGCCCTGCAGCCGGAACTGTTCGCCTCCGTCACTCTGAAAAACGCACCAGCCGACTGGACCACCACCGCGGGCTCCCCCAATCCGGTCGGACAACTGGATGACACAATACATGGTGTGCTGAAGTCGTGGGACCTGCCGGACCTTGAGCCGTTGATCTCCGGATTGATTCGCAGGTGACAGCAGATGCAGGACACGGCCGTCGTGCTGCCTCAGAACTCCGAATCTGCGTCAGTTGGACGCTGCCTGCACCACAATTACTGGCGACCTGCTGCTGCAGCTGAATACTCTGCTGCACTGCGAACAGTGGAATACAACTGCGGCGACTGTTTGAATGCCTGACGATTCTGTGCATCCTGAAACAGATACAGTCGACCATCCAGCCAGACACCAAAACGCACGTCACCGCTGACAGCCCGTCTCTGCTGAGCCAGTGTCACGGGATCGCAACCCTGCATTTCCGGAGCATATTTTTCGGGATCCGCCTGAAAACTGTCGCGGGCTACCGCAGAACAGAATCGATAAGTTACGCCCTGATACACATAACTGTATCGCTCCTGTCCACGCTTCCACTGCCGCAGGTCAGAGAGCGTCACTGGGCAGTAGCCCTGCAGCCCTGGTCCGGCAGAAATCTCCACCTCCACGAAATCTGCCGGCTGCACGGTCGACTCAGATCGAGCCAGCTGCGATTTGTCTGGCCCTGTTTTCAAACGCCTGTCGTCCTGTTTGTCAGTATCCGGTCCCGGTATCACCCGCTTCACCTGATCTCTGCGCTGGGGCACAGACTGTCGGAAATCCTCGAAGTGTGATACAGGAGGTTTCAGCTGTTTTGGTGGTCGATTGTGCGTTCGAGCCTCGGCCAGTAACTGCTGAAATTGACTGAGACTTTTTCCTCCCAGAAGCGTCCTGCTGGTGCCATCCGGGTAGATCACAATATCCGTTGGTACCCCCCGGATGCCAAACCGTGCGGCTGCAGCCAGATCCACATCACGGTTCAGGTAGACGGCCGCCACCGAGCGTCGCAGCTCCTGCTGAATCACCGGACTGGAAAAAACCTTGCGATCCATCTGGACACAATAACCACAGTTGTTGCCCGAAAAATGGATCAGCAGTGTCCTGCCCTGCTCGCGGGCCTGCCGCTCAGCATCCGCCAGAGTCCGATGCCAGACACCCGACTGACAGTAGGCCACTGCGGACTGCAGACTGACCACCAGCACAACCAGTACAGACAACAATGCTTTCGACCTGCTCATGTCCCCGCCCCCGCAGGACCCAACCAATGGTCAACCCGGACTGCCCGCAGAATAACCGCTGGAACTGATCCGGCCTGCGTAACAGCCTAGGTCGTCAAAATCAAAACTGGAGCAGAAGCGCGAAAAAACTGAAAATCAACGGCGAGATTCGAGCCGGGACGTGGTACAGATTGCCACGTCTGCGCAGATTTCAGCCCCAATCGCCCTGTCACACGGCAGCAGCACAGGCATCAGGCGGGCTGCAAAGCGGGTTCCTGAGGTTCCGGACGACGCAACAGGGCCACGATGGCCTCAATCAGCATCGCTACAGCCAGTCCCAGCAGCAGCATGGCAATCCACGCCACCACGTCGGTGCCCAGTTTATCCCACCGTGCCCGAATCATGGTGATCAGCGCCCACGAGCTCATGACATACATCAGGATTGCACCGATGCCGGTCACCAGAAATGTCCATGGCGCGCGACGAGTTCTCCAGAGCCACACAGTCACGGACAGAAGTGTCAGCGCTGCCAGCAGCTGATTACTGGCACCGAACAGGCCCCAGAACTGTTTCCACAGCGGAACTCCGGACGCCGACTGACGAGTTACGAAAAATACGGGTGCTCCTGCAGTAATCAGAGTACCCAGCCAGCGACCGGCGGTACCCGGCATACGCAGCAGCTCCTGCAGAATGAAACGCCCCAGACGAGTGCACACATCCAGCGTGTCATACACGAAGGTATTGAAGGCCATCAGGGCAAATGTCAGCCCCAGCTGCCGCGGCAGCCCGACAAATCCAAGAAACTCGCTGATGCCGTTGGCATAAATGAAATTCGGACTGGCTTTTGTCAATGGTGACGCTGGTGCCAGCAGCATCAGACAACACAGTGAAACGATGGCCACCATAGCTTCCAGCAGCATCGCGCCGTATCCGATGGGTTTTGCGTGACCTTCGCTGCTGAGCTGCTTGGAGGTCGTGCCTGAGGCGATCAGTGCGTGAAAGCCTGAACAGGCGCCGCAGGCCACTGTGATGAACAGGAATGGTGCCAGAGTATTGCCTTCGGCATCCACCCAGCCTTTGAATGCGGGCTGTCGGATTTCCTGCATGCCGGTCAGTCCTCCGGTAATCAACCCCAGAGCCCCGGCACCCAGTGCCGCATACAGAAAGATGCCCCCCAGCTGACCGCGTGGCTGCAGCAGCAGCCACATCGGCGTTACTGAAGCAATGGCACAGTACAGCAGCAGAAATACGTCCCAGCAGCGTACGGCCAGTCCGGCAGCTTCCTGCGGTGTCAGTTGCGGTCGAAAGGTACGTACCACATCGTCCAGATTCAGCGGCATCAGCGGTCCAGCCAGAATCGCAAGGATGACCAGCGGAACAAAGACAACGGTCGCCTGGGACATCGACAGACGTCCGGATTTCACAAGCAATCCCATGACGATCGGCAGCATAAGATACAGCAGCGATGAAGTGGCAACACTGCCGGCTTCAACGATGATGGCCCCGGCATCGGCAGCGCGTGCCTGAGCAACTGACTGGAAGGTTTTACCGGACTGCAGGTCCAGCGCCCCGACGAACATGTTGGCAGTGATGTCCGTGAATGCGACGACGATGTAGACCAGAGCCATCCAGACGAAGATCAGAAACAACAGATAGGCGCGGCGACTGATATGCACTCGCACAACATCAATGATGGAATTTGCGTTGTGTCTGATGGAAGCAACGAGTGCGGCGAAGTCATGCACGCCACCGATGAAGATGGCACCGCAGAGGATCCACAGAATGGCGGGAAGCCAGCCAAATGCGTTGCCAGCCAGAATCGGCCCCACGATCGGCCCCGCAGCGGCGATGGCGGAAAAGTGCTGACTGAGCAGTGGACTTGCTTCACATGGTTCGTAGTCTACCCCGTCACGCCGCGAAATCGCTGGAGTTGGCGTGCGGTCATCCAGCAGGAATAAACGTGCCAGCAGGCGTCCGTACGTCAGGTAGGCAATCGTCAGAAGCACTGCAGATATCAGGACAATTGCAAGCATTTCCATTGGCGGGGAACCCGGGGGGCGAGAATTCAGGGATTTGAAACCAGCTGCAGACAGCTTTGTCCGAAATCGGCCGGCGGATGCAGTGAAGGACACCATTCTGATCGGCCGCTGCCGGGAATTCCAGCGGATTTCCCGATTCGATGCAGATCCGTGGTCATCGGACGGCGGGAAACCCACAGGGATCAGGCGTGCAACTTGCCGGAAAAGCCGATAAACTGCCTATGACTGTCGCAAGGAACAAAAGTCGTCGCCTCGGCTTCAGCCCGGGCACGAACTTCTCGTCATCCCTGAAATCCCCGGTGTTTTCAGGGGATGGGGCCCAGCAGGAATGCTCGGGATACATTTTGTCCTCGACGTCATTGCTGACTGGTTCCACGTGTCCGTGAATCCGACAAAGAAGTGCCATGAAGACCGACGAACTGCGCGAAAAGTATCTTGCCTTCTTCGAATCGAAGGGTTGTGTCCGCCGTCCCAGTGACGTATTGATCCCGAAGGACGATCCGACTGTGCTGTTTACGCCGGCCGGTATGAACCAGTTCAAGAATCAGTTTCTGGGGATTGGTCCCCTCGAATTTACTCGAGCCACCACCAGCCAGAAGTGTCTTCGCACCGGCGATATCGGCAACGTTGGCGTGACAGCCTATCACCATACGTTTTTCGAAATGCTTGGGAATTTCTCGTTCGGAGATTACTTCAAGCGTGAAGCGATCCATTGGGCCTGGGAATTCCTGACGTCGCGGGACTGGCTGGGTCTGGATTCTTCACGACTGACAGTGACTGTCTATCTCGACGACGACGAAGCCTTCGGCATCTGGAACAACGAAATTGGCCTGCCAGCAGATCGCATCAGTCGCTGCGACGAATCCGAGAATTTCTGGCCGGCCTCATCGCCATCTCAGGGTCCCGATGGCGTCTGCGGACCATGCTCGGAAATCTACTACCTTGCACCGGGTGCCACCAAACCGGTCGAAATCTGGAATCTGGTATTTACCCAGTTTAATCGCGTGGGTAATCCGCCGAATAACCTTGAACCATTGCCGAAGAAGAACATCGACACCGGGATGGGTCTTGAGCGTTGTGCATCGTGTCTGCAGGGAGTGCTGAGCAACTTTGAAATCGACATTCTGCGTCCGATGTGTGTCGCCGCCGCAGATGCCCTGAAACTCAAGTATTCGTACGATGCCGCACACGGTCGTGCCTGTCGCCGTATCGCCGATCACGTGCGTGCGTGTACGTTTGCCATCCACGAGGGTGCAGTTCCCGGGCCGGACAAGGCCAACTACATCGTGCGACTGCTGCTGCGTCGGGCTGCCATGGAAGGCTATCTGCTGGGCCAGAAAACTCCGTTCCTGCACACCCTTGTCCCGGCAATCGTCGATGGTATGCGGAATCCCTACCCGGAAATCGCAGAAACCGTCGCTGCCGTCTCCAGCGTGATTCGTGCTGAAGAAGAGCAGTTTCTGGATGTTGTCGACCGCGGCATGCCGCGTTTTGAAAAACTGGCATCACGAGCAAAGTCCTCAGGAATCATTTCCGGTGCCGACGCCTTTGACCTGCACCAGACGTATGGCTTCCTGATTGAATTAACCGAGACTCTTGCCGGTCAGAATGGACTGTCAGTCGATCGTGCTGCCTACGAACAGGCTCGCAGGCGACATGAAGCCACCAGTGGCAGCGGTGCATTTGCGGATTCCGTGATGAGTGCCGGCCCGATTGATTCGCTGAAGAAACAGGGTGGTACGCGATTCCTGGGCTACGACAGCCTGACAGCTGAATCGCGCATTGTCGGAATCATCTCGGGTGGCGAACTGGCCGAAACATTCACAGCGGCCGGTCATGAGCAGCCTATTGGGATTGCGCTCGACCGTACTCCATTCTATGGCGAGTCGGGTGGTCAGGTGGGTGATGCCGGTCGGCTGGTCACCTCAGACATGGAATTCAGTGTCGTGGACACACAGAAGGACGGCGACCTCTGGATTCACGTCGGACACCTGTTGAGTGGCAGTCTGCGAGCAGGACTCATCGTGCAGGCCGAAGTGGACGCTGAGCGTCGAGCCGGTATTCGGCGGGCCCACTCAGCCACTCACCTGCTGCATCATGCTCTGCATCTGACGGTTGGGCGCGAGGCAACTCAGCGGGGATCCCGTGTGCAGCAGGATGAACTTCGGTTCGACTTCGCTCACAATCAGTCACTGACAGCTGAAGAACTGGTTCAGGTGGAAGATCGGATTAACGAGAGCATTGCTCTGGGTGCCTCAGTAACCACCGAGCTGCTGCCGATTGAAGAGGCCCGCAGAAAGGGTGCGATGGCACTCTTCGGTGAAAAGTACCCGGACGAAGTGCGTGTTGTCAGCATGGGCGACTTCAGTGTCGAGCTGTGCGGGGGCACACATCTGTCAAGCACCGGGCAGGTTGGTCTGTGTCGCATTGTCTCGGAAGAACCTGTGGCTCGTGGAGTCCGACGCATTACGGCAGTCACCGGCCCGAAGGCTTTGCAGCGATGTCGGGACACTGACGACCTCGTGGCTCGACTGCAGCGCCAACTGAAGGCTCCGCAGGCCGCGGAACTGCCCACTCGAATTGAAGCTCTGCAGAACGAGGTTCGTGGCTTAACGAAACAGCTGGCCGATCTGACTTCAGCCAGCGTGGCCGGGGCGCTGGAAGGCCTGCTGGCTTCAAGTGAAACAGTTTCCGGTGTCCGCATTGTGGCTCGAGCGCTGCAGAATGTGACTCGGGAAGCTCTGCGTGATTATGCCGACCAGCTGCGTGAAAAACACAGTCCGATTGCCGTCGTGCTGGGAGCCGAAATCGAAGGTAAGCTGGCGTTGATTGCAGCGGTCAGTAAGTCCCTCGTGAAAGATCGTAGCCTGCATGCCGGCAACGCTGTGAAAGCTGCCGCTGCGGCTGCTGGAGGTGGTGGCGGTGGCCGGCCGGATATGGCCGAAGCTGGTGCTCGAGAAGTGGACAAGCTGGAAGCCGCTGTCGCAGCAGGTGCCGCTGTGCTGAAAGCTCAGCTTGGAACCTGATGGAATTCACTGGACCATCTATCCAGTTTCAATTGGCGACTGCCAGTCTTCAGGATCTTCCGGGTACTGCTGTACGACGGAAGATCCCGGACTTCAATATGCCCACGGCATTCAGACTGAACTGCAGCATCACCCACAGAGTCAGCAGTCCATATCGGGTGCTGCGGCGAAAGTTGATGCTGCTGGCTTCAGCGAAGTACCGCACGGGTACTGGAATGTCACCCAGCCTGAAACCGAAGTAGACGGCCTGCGCAAGAAACTGTGTGTCGAAGATGAAGTCATTCGAGTTTTCTGACCACGGCACTGCCTCGAGGACTTCCCGGCGGTAGGCACGAAAGCCACTGTGAAAATCGCCCAGATTCTGGCCCAGAATCACGTTCTCAAAGATTGTCAGACAGCGATTAGCAATGTATTTCCAGACCGGCATTCCCCCCTCGAGAGCCTCTGCTCGAGTCCGAATGCGGGATCCCATGACTACGTCCACATTCCCCAGCCGAATCAGCTCTGCTGCCACCGGAATCACACGACTGTCGTACTGATAGTCCGGATGTATCATCACGACAATATCAGCCCCGCGTCGCAGAGCTTCTGTGTAACAGGTTTTCTGATTGCCACCGTAACCGGTGTTCTGCGCATGCTGAATCACGGTCAGACCCAGTTGCTTTGCAATTTCCACAGTCCGATCTCGACTGCAGTCATCGACCAGAATGATTTCATCGACAGTCCCTGCTGGAATATCACGCAGCGTGCGTTCCAGCGTGGTTTCCGCATTATACGCCGGCATCACCGCCACAATTCGAGGCTTGTGCGGCATCTGACGACTGTGAAAGTTTTCGATGCCTGCTGACGTCATAAAGGATTCCGCAATGAAGGACGAGGATCGTATGGATGGACTGCTCAGTTACGGAACTGCCGCAAAGCACTGGTCAGTCGCTCAATTTCTTCGATTGTATTGTAATGCAGTGCCCCGGCACGGACTGTACCACCTGGTTCCAGACCGGCTGTCTCCGTGAATGGCAGTGCATAAGCGTTGCCGTTCCAGACACACAGACCGCGTTCTGCCAGCCACTCGGACACAGTGCGCGGAGAACAGTCGGGGAAAGTCCACGAAAAAGTCGGGACTCGGCCGGCTACGTGTGCCGGATCCGTGATTCCGTGAATCTGCAGCCCCGGTACTGATTTCAGTCCTGCCAGCATTTCAAGACTCAGAATCCGCTCCCATTCCGTGATGGCCCTGAAGGTCAGATCCAGTTTCTGTCGCCGTGTCAGGTCGGGACTGGTCTGCGGCAGCAGGTCGGCAAGGCTGGCGAGGTAATTGACGGCTGCCGCGGTGCCGGCAATGGCCTCCAGTGCTCCCGTTCCCGTCATCCACATACCAGGTAACACGTCTGGTGCTGGCCGCAGTTTCCATGGTCGCAGCGACTCAAGCAGTTCCCGGCGGCCCCACAGAATGCCTTCATGAGGCCCGAAAAACTTATAGGCCGAACAGGCCAGAAAGTCGCAGTTCAGGTCCGCCACAGAGATTCGGCCGTGCGGTGCATAATGGACGGCATCCACAAACGTCAGAGCGCCCACAGCGTGAGCAGCACTGATCATTTCCCGCACGGGATTGATCGTTCCCGTGGCATTGGAAGCCATCCCAACGGCCAGAAACCGCGTCCGCTCCGACAGCTTCGCCTGAAAATCGTCAAGGTTCAGCGTCCAGTCCCCGGGGTTCAGATCCACATGCCGCACTGTGGCGCCAGCAACCCGAGCGGCGTGAACCCAGGGCGAAACATTGGCATCGTGGTCCAGTCGAGTGACAAGGATTTCGTCACCCGACTTCCAGCGATCAGCCAGTGATCGACTGAGCAGCATGGCCAGTGACGTCATATTCGGCCCGAAAATGATGCAGTCAGGATCATCCGCACCAAGAAAGTCTGCCATGGCCTCGTGAGCCGCCTGCAGCACGGCATCAGACTCACGCCCACACTCAAATGCCGCACCACGATTGCAATTCGTGTGACGCAGCCAGTGACAGACAGCTTCCACCACGCTGTCCGGAACCTGACTTCCGGCCGGACCATCGAAAAATGCCACAGTCCTGCCCTGCTGAGCACGGGCAAGTCCGGGAAACTGACGACGAATCTGATCGATTGGCCAGGCAAATGCAGTCATGAGCGGTGATGACGATAAAACAGGGTTCAGGGCAGGGAACAGGCAGAGAATCAGGGTGCATCCGGAAACCTTCAGGATACCATGTCGGCCGATCAGGAACCAGCCACGGCCTCGGACGGAATCTGTTCCAGTGTGTTGGGATCCGACAGAAAGTCTGCTATTCTTACGGCCAGTCCATCGATGCAGGTTTCCAGCACAGACTGTTCAGCCTCATGTCCGCACTCTCGCAGTTCTTTCTGAATCCGGCTTTTTTTCTGCCGGGTGCTGCGCTGGTACTGCTGCCAATCCTGATTCATATCCTCAGTCGCCTGCGCTACCGTACAGTACGTTTTGCGGCCATGGAATTCCTGCTGGCCAGCGAAGAACTGAACCGTCGCCGGCTGATCGTTGAACAGTTGCTGCAGCTGCTGCTCAGAATCCTTGCTGTTCTTCTGTTTGTGCTGCTGATCGCCAGACTGCTGCTGGATCCCGGACGCCTGCTGATGCTCCGCGGCGCCAGTGCTCATCACGTCGTACTGCTTGATGATTCACTGTCCATGCGCGACCAGGAAGGTGATCAGACTCTGTTCCAGTCCGCGCTCGTAACGCTGGAAACCATGCTGGTTGAGGGCAGTCGGGAGGGTGGTGCAGCACGAGTCACAATCCTTGGACTGTCGGACCCACAGCGTCCGATTGTTTCCGACCGGACCCTTGACGGAGCCTTCATTCAGGAATTCATGCCGCGACTTCGCAATCAGCCCTGTTCGTGGCGTCCGGCGCTGCTGGCTGAATCATTGCAGGCCGCCCGCGATATCCTCGCAGCCGACGGCAGCGTGGCACCGCAGGTTCACATCCTGTCCGATTTCCGCGCTGTGGACTTCAATAATCGACCGGAAGTGCTCACTGCCCTCGAAGCTCTGGGCACCATCAAAGCCGGTGTGGACATTGTGCGAATCGGCAGAGAGGCGCGACCCAATATCGGCATTCGACTGCTTGCCGCAGACACCCTCGGAGCTGCTCGCGGTGTCCCATGGCGAATGTCAGCCACGGTTCGTAACTACGGCAGTACTCAGGCTGTCGGGTTGCGCGCTGCAGTACTAGTGGACGGTGTTTCGCAGCCGGGTCGCATGCTGATTCCCGATATCGAGCCTGGCACGGAAGTCGTCGTTCCTCACGACATCAGCTTTGACACCGAGGGGCGACATCAGGTGGAGGTGCGTCTGGAGCCTGATGCACTGCCTGAAGACAATCGACGCCTGCTGGCCGTGGACGTCGCTGAACGTCGCACAGTCCTGATCGTTGATGACGAAGCAGCACAGGAAGACGCCGGGTTTGTTGCTGCAGCACTTGCAGCTGACCCCGCCCTGACGGGACTCAACGCCACCATTCGTACCTCCCAGACACTCACTGCAGCCGAACTCCAGAACAGCGACTGCATCTATCTTCTGAACATCCGCGAGCTGGCTGCTGATGTGGTACTGCTGCTGGCCGATTACGTCCGTGGTGGCGGCGGTTTGGTCTGGTTTCCCGGCGAACAGGCCAGCGTACAGTGGTATTCCGACAGTCTGCGAAAGCCCGGCCAGCAGTTGTTCCCCATACCGCTTGGTGTGCTGCAATCCGCAGCCGGACCAACGGCCGAGCTGCTGGCCCCCGAACAACCGCCATTCGTGACTCCTGTCTTTGAAACCCATCCGATCTTCGCCGTGTACAACGCGCCTGACAGCCCATTTCCCGAAACCGTCCAGATCTCGCGGTGGTTTCAGCCGGCAACGGACTGGAAGCGGGATGATACCGAACGAGCCGACGGGGTACGCACACTGATGCGACTGCGGAGTGGTGATCCGGTGGCTTTCGAACACTCTCTTGGGCGCGGGCGAATTCTGACATTTCTGACGGGTGCAGGACGGCGCTGGAGCAACTGGCCGGCTGCTCCGGCCGCCCCCGGTTATGTCGTAATGCACCTGCTTGTGCATCAGTATCTGCAGCGCCCGGTACCCGATATTGAACTGCGCGAACTTGCAGAACCTTTCGAACTCCGCTGGCCATCCAGCGAGTGGACGGATGCGGTGGAAGTTTATCTGCCCGAAGCCGGGCCTGGGGAAGAACCCATTGCCGAAACGTTTCTGCGTCTGCGGGCTTTGCCTCAGGAACAGACCACACAGCAGACAACATCTGACTCGCGGCCGGGTCAGCTTCTGCTGAATCTGCCGCAGGCACGCCGTCCCGGTCTGTATCGGATTCGCAGATTTCGTCCGGATGGCGCAGTGGGCGATCTGTCGGTTGCACTGAACGTACCGGCTGTTGAAAGCGCTCTGGCTCTGGCAGACGCCGCTCCAATGACAACCGGAGTTGAACGCAGTCACGTGCGAGTCATCAGTGGTGATGACGCGATGGCTCTGGGAGGTTCCGGTGCCGGGCGCGAGCTGCGCTGGGTGCTGCTGGGGCTGCTGGCTGCCGTTCTGATTGGCGAGCAATTGATTTCACTCAGACTCAGTTATCATCCGGAGGTCGCTCGATGACTGCTCCTGATGAAACCAGCGCCGCTGGCCGAACGACTGCCGAAACCATGGCAGTCGAGACTCAGACGTTCCGCACCACGGAATTTGATCTGCCGGAGTCCGCTGCCGGACTGCTGCTGCTGTTGAGTGGCGTTTGCCTGCTGTTCTATCTCACCATTCGCACATCCCTGAAGGATTCGCGATTCCTGCGACCACTGCCGCGCACTGTCCTGCTGATACCTCGCCTGCTGGTGCTCTGCTGCCTGCTGTTCATTCTGTTGAATCCACAAAGTCGCACGCAGCTCAGTCGAACAGAGAAATCACGAGTTGGTCTGCTGATTGATACATCCCTGTCAATGAAATGGCCGGCGGTCGATGCGGCAGCGGACAACAGCAATCCGGAAAAAGCTCCGACCAGTCGCGCTGAACTCGTTCAGCAGCAGCTGATCAGTTCCGGACTGCTGACCGAACTCAGTCAGACTCATGTGGTCTCCGTCTATACGTTTGACGAAACTCTGCGAGGTCCCTGGGCTGTTGTGAGTGACGGTGAAGTGCGATTTGTCGATGAGCAGGGACGCTCCACAGACCGGCCTCCAACTGCAGGTCCGGCAGCAGGAACTCGAGTGACACTGCAGAACGAACAGCAGACTGCAGCAGCCGCACCGGAATCTCCCCAGTCAGCCGAACTGTGGCGCAGGATGCTGCAGCCTGATGGTGGAGAGACGCGGCTGGGAGAAGCCGTTTATCAGCTCACCGGACAATTGGCCGGACGCACACTGGCTGGTGTCGTCGTGGTGACCGATGGCCGAGGCAATGCCGGACTGGACACCGAGGCGGCTCGGCTGCGGGCACAACGCACGGAAACTCGCCTCATTGCGACCGGAGTCGGCAGTCTGAAACCCCAGCTGAATCTGTGGGTCAGCGGCATGCAGTCACCACTGGACGTCCATCAGGGTGATCCCTTCGATATCAGTATTTCGCTGCAGGGGACAGCAGCGACCGGGCAAGCCGCATTAATCCGACTGTTCCAGCAGACTGCCGGATCTGATGGCAGTGATCGCCGACAGGTGGCAGAACAGACTGTGGATGTCGCTGACGACTCAATACCAGTTACCGCTCGTTTCACACAGACCCTGACAGTACCCGGACGATATGATTTCACTGCGCGGGTGGAATCAGCGAATGGTGTCACAGAGATGACTCTGGAGGACAATGAACGTCGCAGAACAGTGGAAGTCACGGATCAGAAGATGCGTGTTCTGGTGATTTCCAGCGGACCGATGCGCGACTATCAGTTCGTCCGGAATACTCTGTATCGCCACAGTGGGGTGGAATCGGACGTGTGGCTGCAGACTGTGCAGGACGACAATGCAGATATGGTCTCGCAGGAATCACGAAAACTGCTGACAAAGTTTCCGGCCACAGAAGCGGAGTTGTTCGAGTACGACGTGATTGTGGCGTTTGATCCGGACTGGAATCGACTGACTGCGGAACAGCAGCGATTTCTGAATCGCTGGGTCTCTGAGCATGCCGGCGGGCTGATTGTGGTTGCGGGCGAAATCTTTACCCCACGGCTCGCGGAAAACTCAGATGCCGCCCGCGATGTCAGTGTGCTGTACCCGGTACTGCTGTCACGACAGCCACCTGCCGCCCAGCAGTCAGCTCGCGCGGAAGAGGCGTGGCCTGTGCTGCCAACAGCTGAGGGTCGAGTGGCTGAATTTCTGAAGATTGCGGACGACAGTGGCAATTCCGATATCGATCTGTGGAAATCCTTCCGCGGGGTCTATCGATCCTACCCGATTCGCGGACTGCGTGATGGTGCCGTCGTGCTGCTGCAGTTCGACAATCCGCGGGCCCGTACGGAGCTGGGAATTCCGCCATTTCTTGTCAGCCAGTTTTATGGTGCCGGCCGGTCCGTTTTTCTGGGGTCTGCTGAAACATGGCGACTGCGAGAAATCTCGCCACAGGGACACCAGCGATTCTGGACAGGACTTATTCGCGAGGCTGGACAGGGACGACGCAGCCGCGGACGAGCGCGGGGACTGCTGCTGATGGACCGCACGGAAGCCAACCCCGGTCAACTGGTAACCATTCGTGCTCAGCTGCTGAATGCTCAATTGCAGCCGTTGGTCGTGCCAGACGCTGCCATCACCATCACCGGCCCCGATGGACAAACCGTGCAGACCCCGGATCGACTGACGGCTGACAGTCGCAGTGGGGGTCAGTACACCGCGGGGTTTCGACCGGAACAACCGGGTCAGTATCGCATTACGGTACCGGTCCCCGAATCGTCGGATGTACTGCAGGGACTGCTTGAAGTTGTCCTGCCCGCACTGGAGTCACAGGCACCGGTTCAGGATGTGGCTGCTCTGACGGCGCTGACTCGTGAAACCGCCGGGCAATACCTGCCATTTGCAGAAATCTCCACACTGCCTGCACTGCTCAAAGATCAAAGCCAGCCGATTGTTGTTGATGAACAGTTGCGCACGTTGTGGGATCGGCAATGGCTGATGTTTGCGGCCGTGCTGCTGCTGGGTTTCGAATGGGCAATGAGACGCGTCTGGCGACTGTCCTGAAAAATCTGAGATGTCATGGGGAAGCAAAAATCAGAGTCGCTTCTTTCTGGACAAGAACCGAAATCAGATTGAGAATAGGCGAATGCGGTTTCCGGGATTGTCTTCAGGGCAGACCGGCCACCGCAGAATGCATCCTGCACCGCCCCCTGCCTTCCTGACTGTCACACTCTGCCGGAGTGCCCCATGAACTTCCGGATCTGCCTGCCACTGGCTTTGATCATCAGCACATGTCTCAGCCTGTCATCTGCCGCATGCAGGGCACAGGACACGTCCGCGAATACCGTGGAATTCAATCGCGATATCCGCCCCATACTTTCGGACAACTGTTTCTTCTGCCACGGCCCAGACAAAAACAAACGACAGGCCGATCTGCGACTGGATACTGAATCCGGGTTGCAGGGCACTGGTGGTACCACGGGCGCTGTGATCCCCGGAAAACCCGACGAAAGTCCTCTGCTGCAGCGAATTCTGACGGCCGACCCTGACGCTCATATGCCCCCACCTGCCACGGGAAAAACGCTGACCATGGCACAGATCCAGTTGCTCCGGCGCTGGATTCAGCAGGGTGCTCAGTATCAGGGACACTGGGCCTTTCTGCCGCTGAATCCCAACGCAGTCGCTGGTGCAGATCATTCAATCGCTGCTGTCACAGCAAAAATTGATGCTTATATCGACAGTAGCCTGCAGACGGCCGGGCTGACAGCAACAGAGCCAGCCGATCGGATTACGCTCATCCGTCGCCTCAGTTTTGACCTGCTGGGACTTCCGCCCACGCCAGCCGAAACGGCTTCGTTCGTGGCAGATCAGTCTCCTGATGCAGTCCCGCGACTTGTCGATCGCCTGCTGGATTCACCGCATTTTGGTGAACGTATGGCCGTCTGGTGGCTGGACCTTGTGCGGTATGCAGACAGCGTTGGTTATCACGGGGATCAGGAAGTCAGCGTGTCACCATTTCGACAATACGTGATTCAGTCATTCAACATGAATAAGCCGTTTGATCAGTTTACGATTGAGCAGTTGGCCGGAGATCTGCTGCCAGACGCCACACTGCAGCAGAAAATCGCCTCCGGCTACAACCGGTTGGGTATGATGAGTGCCGAGGGAGGGGTTCAGGACCGCGAGTACCTCGCAAAGTATATCGCTGAACGCGTCCGTAATGCTTCCGGAACGTGGCTGGGCGTCACGCTGGGTTGTGCCGAATGCCATGACCACAAGTTCGATCCCTTCACAACTCGCGACTTCTACCGGTTTGAGGCATTTTTTGCGGATATCCGCGAACGTGGTCTGTATTCCGGGGCGAATTCTGATGGCAACTGGGGGCCCTTTGTGAAAGTCCCCACGGCCGAGCAGTCGGCGCAGCTGGATGCCTTGTCCGACCGCATCGCACAGCTGAAAAAGACTCTTGAAACACCCACACCTGAACTGACCGCATCGCAACAGGCCTGGGAACAAAAGCAGCAGCCGTGGATCCCACTGACGGCAGATTCCATGCAGACCCTGTCCGGAACTCAGTTAAAACTTCGCGCGGATGGTGCCATTCTGGCCACCGGACCAAATCCAGCCACCGAAACGTATACTCTGCAGTTTTCAAAGCTGCCGGCAGCAGTAACAGGTTTCCGTATTGAGGTTCTGCCGGACGATTCCCTGCCGCGGAAAGGCCCCGGACGTGCTGGAAACGGCAACTTTGTGCTGTCTGAACTGACCGTCAAAGTCCGTACTCCGGCCGGTGAACAGACGATTCCTCTGCAGAATGCGACAGCGACTTACGAGCAGACGGGAGCAGCGGGCGCGAATCCCTATGGACGTTGGGCGGTTGCCGCGTCAATTGATGCGGACGTCAAGGGAAAAACATGGGGCTGGGCTGTCATGGAACAGGTCGGGAAGTCACACACGGCTGTGTTCGAAACAACAACCGACCTGACACTTGCTCCGGATGCTTCAGTGACACTGGTGATGGACCAGAATCTGGATAATCCCGGTCACAACATTGGTTGTTTTCGAGTCTTTGCGTCCAGCGCTGCCAGACCGCTGAAAGCCAGTGAGGCCATTCCGGCCGAGATTGCAGTGCTGGTCGCAATTCCGGCTTCCCAGCGCACTGACGAACAGGCACAGACGCTCGCCGCGTGGTACCGCACCATTGCCCCTGAACTGCAGACAATCCGCGAACAACTGGCCGCTGCAGAGCAGGAACGTGCAGGAATCGAAGCCGCCCTGCCCTCCACACTGATCACCGAGTCGGTTGCTCCGAGAATGGTACGAGTACTGCCACGTGGTAACTGGATGGATGAAAGCGGAGAGTTGGTGACTCCGGCTCTGCCTGCCGTCTTTGCCGAAGGGCCAGCACCGGATCAGCGTCTGACGCGTCTGGATCTGGCAAAGTGGATTGTCGCCGCTGATAACCCGCTGACAGCCCGTACTACTGTAAATCGACTGTGGAAGCTGATGTTTGGGGCTGGACTTTCACGACGTCTCGATGACCTCGGCGCTCAGGGTGAGTGGCCCAGTCATCCGGAACTGCTCGATTTCCTTGCCTTTGAGTTTCAGGCGGGGGGGTGGAATCTGAAACAGTTGATTCGTTCCATCGCACTGACTCGTGCCTATCAGCGCAGCTCACGGACAGAAGCCAGCGTTCGGGAATCTGATCCGGGAAATCGCTGGCTGGCTCACCAGGGACGATTCCGGCTGGATGCGGAATTCGTTCGTGATAATGCCCTTGAAATCAGTGGACTGCTGGTGAAATCCATGGGTGGACGCAGTGTCCGTCCTTACCAGCCGGCGGGCTATTGGGCCTACCTGAACTTCCCCACTCGTGAATGGCAGAATGGTGCAGGAACCGAGTTGTATCGGCGTGGTCTGTACACTCACTGGCAGCGACAGTACCTGCATCCCAGCCTGCTGGCATTTGATGCTCCCAGTCGCGAAGAGTGCACCGCAGATCGCAATCGTTCCAATACGCCCCTGCAGTCACTGGTGCTGCTGAATGACCCGACCTATGTGGAAGCAGCACGAGCCTTCGCGGAACGCATCCTGAAAGCCGGCGGCAGTACTGAAGCCGAACGAATCAACTATGCCTTCCAGCACGCCGTGTCTCGAAATGCGGATCCTGAGGAGCTGGCCGTGCTGACGCAGCTGTTGCAGAAACATCTGACCGACTATGCCGCGGATCCTGCTGCTGCCGACGCGGTGCTGACGGTCGGGGCACTGCCGACAGCCACGGACTCAGATCGAACGCTGCTGGCCGCATGGACCAGCGTTGCACGGGTCATACTGAATCTGCACGAAGTAATCACCCGGAACTGATCTTACACACGGCTCAAGGCAAACCGCACGCCTTCTACCTCAACTCAGACTGGCTCTCATATGTCACTGTTTCCTCAGCAGATCTGTCGTCGCAGTTTCCTGCAGACTGGTGGAGTCAGCCTTGGTTCGATGGCCCTTGCAGACCTGCTGCGATCACCGGCTGTGCAGGCCACTGATCGTCAACAGGCTCAGGTTCAGAGCTGGAACGGGATTCTTAACCCGCTGAATTCTGCTCCCCGAGCCAAACGCATCATCTGGCTTTATATGGCCGGTGGCATGACGCACATCGATACCTTTGACAACAAACCCAAACTGGCCGAACTGCATGGCACTCCCATGCCGGAATCGATTACGAAAGGTCAGCAGATTGCCCAGCTGCAGGGACAGCGACTGACCTGCTTCGCACCTCAGCATCCGTTCCGTCGGTGGGGACAGTCCGGCCAGTCACTGGCTGAAATCTGGCCTCGACTGGGAAAGCACTGTGCCGACGATATGTGTATCGTTCGATCATTGCACACGGACGCCATCAACCACGATCCAGCCCATACCTTCATGAACACGGGCACGATGACTGCGGGACGACCCGCCATGGGATCCTGGCTGCTTTACGGACTTGGAGCAGAAACGCAGAGTCTGCCGGGATTTGTCGTGATGGTATCAACCGGTAAGTACGGACAACGCCAGCCAATCGCAGCCCGCCAGTGGCACTCCGGTTTCCTCCCGGGACAGTTTCAGGGGGTGGAGTTCCGTGGAACCGGTGATCCCGTACTTTATGTCAGGAATCCGGCAGGAGTCAGCAAAAACCAGCAGCGCGATGTCGTGGACGCCGTTCAGCAACTGAACAGTATCACCAATCGTCGACTGGATGACCCGGAAATTGCCACCAGAGTTTCACAGTACGAACTGGCATTTCGGATGCAGACCAGTGTTCCTGAATTGATGGACGTCCGATCCGAACCAGAACACGTCTTTGAGCTCTATGGTACCAAAGGTGGCGACGGTTCATTCGCCTCCAACTGCCTGCTCGCACGTCGGCTTGCCGAACGTGGCGTACGTTTCATTCAACTGTATCACCGCGACTGGGACCATCACGGTGCTGTCAAGGAACACTCAGCCGGAACGGCAGCAGAAGTCGACCAGGGCATGGCAGCACTGATCACAGATCTCAAACAACGAGGCATGCTGGAAGACACGATTATTGTATTCGGATCAGAGTTCGGCCGAACTCCCATGGCCCAGGGCAACGGTCGTGACCACCACCTTGCCGGTTTCACAATGTGGTTCGCAGGCGGTGGCTTCAAACCGGGCTTCAGCTACGGTGCGACCGATGAATTCGGCTACCGCGCCGTCGAAAACCGAGTGTCAGTGCATGATGTGCACGCCACCCTGCTGCATCTCATGGGGATTGATCACACCCGCTTTACCTACAAGTTTCAGGGGCTGGATACCAAATTGACGGGTGTCGAAGAATCCCGCGTCGTGCCGGAACTACTGGCCTGAAGCTTCGCTAAAAATCGCTCTGCGTAAAATGCAGCGCGCGGTGTTGCTGTGCCGTCAGAGTGCTGGTGATTCTTCACCACCGAAGGACACGGGGGTCAGTGGGCAGTGGGCAGTGGGCAGTGGGCAATTCTCAGTGCAGGCGAAGTTCCCCTCGGAGGGCAAGGCTCCTGACGAGCCGAAGTAAACTGCCCGTGTTCCACTCTCGCTGTTCGCGAACAACTGTAGCCCGAGCATTCCTGCTCGGTCACCTTGTGCCCACACCTCGCCGCAACGCATCGCACGTTTATCGGTCGCTCAGCCATTCCCTCGGCTGATTACCACTCAGCAAAGGACGCCTCGCCATCGTCACCGGGCTAAGGCTCAGCGGTTGCGTTTTTCCGTGCACGGAAGCAGTGTCCAGTGCGTTTTTCATCAGCCACATCGAACTGCAACCTGCAGCTGCACACATGTTTTTCGTTGATCCCCAGAACCAGTGACACAGTCCGCACATTCAGACGCTGGCAGCCCGTTGCTGGATGTCATCAGCTCGCTGCAGCTCCAATGGCTGTACGTCGCGATTCTGCCACTGATCAGCCACAGCATCTGCCACTGCTGCAGGTAACCGCTCGGCGAATTGCGCCAGCAGAAAGTCGGGCACAAGGTCCTGCACGCCAGGCAACTCTGCCGCCATGGACGACGCCCGCAGCAGGATGCTGCCATGCTGCAGAATCACGCCACGCCGACGACGCTGTGCACTGCCGATCAGCTTGACTCCGCTCCTGTGCACAACATCGTTGGGGTCCCCACGCAGAAAACACAGAAACGGCTCGGACTGTACCACCGCGTCCGCTGCCACGGTACTCGCCTGCTTTTCTGCCCGACAAGCATCGTGATCGGCACGCAGTGCTGCTGCTGCACCGCAGTCACCGAGCAACTGAATCAGGGCCCGATGCACCACAGCATACAAACCTGAAGGATTGTGACGCGCAGGATGCTCCTGCGGCAGAATCACAGAATATGTCAGCTCCTGATCATGCAGAATCGCACCACCACCGGACAGTCGACGCACCATCGGCAGATTCTGAAATGCCACAGGCACCGGTGACTGACGAGACTGAAAACAACCCAGCGAGACAGTGGGTTCAGACCAGCGATAGATCCGAACAACAGAATGCTGTCGCTCAAGAGCCAGTTCCAGCAGCGCTTCATCCAGCGCCATGTTGAATGCTCCGCTGTGGGCTGCTGAATCAATCAGCACATCCGCCGGCGGACGGTCTCCGAAACTCATCTTTCCGACCCCGATCCAACCAGTGCGACTGCAGAACTACCACCAGTATCAGGCCAGTCAAGCTCGATGGTGACCGGAGCATGATCGCTGACATCCATTGCCGCCTCACGATGGATTGTCGCCGTACGAAAGTATGGACGAACAGCAGCATTACACATCAGATAGTCGATTCGCCACCCCCGATCCAGCTCCCGAGCCCGGCCGCGATTGGACCACCACGAATAAGGACCGTCACACTCACCGTGATACTCACGAACCAGATCATGCCAGCCCGATTTCAGCAGCTTTCCAAACCATTCTCGCTCATGCGGCAGAAATCCCGATGTCTGCTCATTCGACTTCGCATGGAAAATGTCACGCTCTGTATGCGCAACGTTGATGTCCCCACCAAAAATCAATGGCACACCGGATCGTCGCCGGTCCGTCCACAGACGAAAACGCTTCAACCACTCATCCTTGACCTGCTGACGCGCCGGACCAGATGAACCCGATGGCAGATAGACACAAACAACCTCCAACCCGCACACACTCACCTCAATCAGACGCCCCTCATCGTCAGGTCGCCGAACTGATAGACGGGTTCCTCGCAGCTGCATGGGGTGACGAGACCAGATCGCAGTACCCGAATAACCCGGACGAACAGCAGGATTCCAGATCACATGCCACCCAGACGGATTCCGAACCTCATCAGGCAGCTGCTCTGGAAAAGCCCGCACTTCCTGCAAAAGCAATACATCCGGATTAATCAGCTCAAGATGGCGGAAAAAACCCTTACGCAAAGCAGCCCGCATTCCATTCACGTTCCACGTCGTCAGTTTCATCAATGAAACATCCTGCTGGCCAAACACCCACCACCGAAACTTGGTGCACCACACTAACCAAATCCCAAAATCTCTGTCGTACGCAATTCTCAGTCAGCAACAAATTCCCCGGTTTTTCAATAAACACAACCCAAACCGCTGGTAAACGCCCATTTACAGCACAGGAAAACTGGACAAAAGAACAGAAAAACAAAGAGCTGGCAGGCTGAACATTCTGCAAATACTGAAAAACATGCCCTGTTTACATAACTTTACAAGATTGGCTGTTGAATTCCCCCCTTTTCCTTGCCAAGAATGGGATCGCTGGTGAACCCAAACCACCCGAACCACCCTGTTCTCCTGAATCCCGTCAGGCCGAACAGACAACTCTTACTACCTGCATTTGCAGAACCCAAACATGACTAAAACTGTCGCTGCTTCGGCCACTCGACATCCACTGCTCTCGCTTTCCTGCGTTGCAGCACTGCTGACAGCCCATCACTCTGTCTCACTGGCAGACGAACCGCAGGTTCAGAATTCTGTAATCGCTGTCGCAGATGCCGCCACGGAACCTCTGGCCACACGACCAGTTTCCGCTCGGCTCGGCCAACCACGGCTCGTCCGCCCGGTGCTGCAGCCTGTTCAACCTCCTTCACGCATCCGGCGCCTTGCCCCCGAGGAAATCCTTAAGGACCGCACTCACAACATCGTGCTCAACAAAGATGGCGCCATGTCCGGCCGACTGTACTCCATCAGCCCGGAAGGCCTTGTCCCAGCGGCTGATATGCAGGTCCGCTTATTGACCGGTGGTGGAAAAGTGGCCGAAACAACCACCGATGCCACAGGACTATTCTCCATCAGTGGCCTGACGCCTGACGTCGGGGGCATCTTTGCCTCAGGCGCTGCCGGGATCGTGACCTACGGAGTGCAATTCGTTGCTGAATCCCCGCAGAATCCTGCTGACAAGGAAATCGATATCGAGTCTGCCGTTGTTCCAGCGGCCAACGTCAATCTGATGAGAAAGCTCTTTAAGTCAGACATCGGTACTCGTGACCTGCGATTCAATACCACAGCTACACCGGACGACGAGGCGTTCCCGGCGGGTAGCGGTCCCGCATCCACCAGCATGATCTACGATACGGTCCAACTGGCAGCAGACGGGCGTCTCTACGGACAGGTCAATCTGCATGACGAACGCACTGGACGCTTTCGCGAAGTGTTATCAATGCGAGTACATTTCCTGCAGGATGGCGAGAAAAAAGGGTCAGCTCGCGTTTCCCCGAATGGATCGTTCTCCGTTCCCGATCTCAAGCCCGGAATTTATGGGCTGGTTGGGGTAGGCCGCGATGGTGTCTTCGGAATTGGAATTGAAGTCGTTGCTTTCCGTGCTGCGGCACTCAACCCGGACGGCAGCTTTGTTCCTGTTCGTCTCGTGCTCGATCCAGGCTTGTCAGTCAGTTCGCTGGGCCCTGCCCATCTGAACTCAGAAAACCTGACTTCATTCATGGGTAGTGGTCAGACAACTGACTCCACCTCCCCCACAAATACCCCCGCAACACCAGGTGCAGCCGCAGCAGGTTCGGCAGGAACTGCCCCCGGTGGTGCTGGCGGTGGTGCTGGCGGTGGTGGTGGCGGTGGCGGTGGCGGTGGCGGACTGGGACTGCTGCTCGGAGGCGCCGCCCTCGGAGGTCTGGGGGGCATCATCCTGGAAGGTGACCCAGCCACTCCGGACGGCTGATCCACAACATCAGCTTCCCGTAGCAGACTTCCACTCTGCAACAGGTTCCAGGCCCCTCCGCCGAAGCCATTTTCAGGGAAGCAAAGAAACGGACATTGCTGATGAAAGTCAGTGATCCACACGGCCCGCAAGGGCCGTATTTTTTGATCCACGCGAAAACATCCGCAAGGGTGCAGGTTGCAGGTCGATGGGGTTGGCAAAAAACGCACTGGATACCGCTTCGGTGCCATGAAAAACACAACCGCTCAGACGCAAACCACAACACCCGCCAACTGACGCGAACGGCTCGCCTGTACAGCCGGGGGACCCTGCGGCTCGGCGGGAGCCTCGCCCTCCCAAACGGGGTGGTCGCGCCCTCGGGAGGGCCATTTTGCACGCCGGTGTCCAAAAGACTTCCTCATACCGCGCGCCACATTTGACTTTGAGCCGTAATTCTTTTGATCAACACGAAACACCTCGCCCTAACCCCCAAAAAAATGAGGGCTTTCCAGGATCACAGGAAGTTCGTGCCCGAGCTTAAGCCCAGACGGCCCATTCTTGTCCTCGGCGGTCTCCCTGCACGAAACACCGGCTGACAGCCGGTGGGCCCGGGGCGGAGCCTGCAACCATCGGCGTCAACGCCACTTGCGCTCAGCCCCGGAACTCGCTGCGCGAATCGGCACATCCGTTAAAGGCCCGAAAACCTGCCCGCGACAGGCCGATTCTGTCCAAAGTGCTCCAAAAAAAAACGGCGGCGGCCGTGTCACGTGCCAGATTCGATGTTCAGTCCCTTGAACAGACCGCCGCAGACGTTGCGCCCATCATACCGGCCAACTCGAAGGATTCGTTTCACGGTGACTGCACTCGACGTTGCTTTTCTTCCACGCTGACTCACCTCCAATAAAGGCAGCCTGGGCGCAATAGGCAATACAGAGAGCACTGAAACAATGGGTGTTGCACGCTGTTTCAGGTGCTTAACAGAGTTCGTATTGATCTAAATGGCGAATCCCGCCAAGAATGAGACCGTCCGGCAGACAAACGTCACCGGGCCGATGGATGGAGTCACAGGTGCCCCCTGTAACCCAGACTTTTTTCGATGGGAAATGAACATGACCTTTCGCTCGCCATTCGGAACTGCCTGTCTCTCAGGCCTCGCTGGTTTGGCAATCGCCTGTACGGGTGTTCTGGCAGACGAACCTGCCGGACCGCGGCTGGCCACGACGCTCAGCGAAACAGGGGAACTGCCACCACCAGCGAATCCTGACGAAACTGGGATATCTGCCGATCCAGGACTAACTGCACGACTTGGGCAACCACGTCCAGTGCGTGCCGTCCCACGACGGTTACAGCCCCCATCTGGTGTCAAGCTGCTGCCGCCGGAAGAAATTCTGAAGAATCGCTCGCACGATATCGTGCTCGATGCTGATGGCGCCTTTGTCGGGCGGATGTATTCAATCACTCCCGATGGGCTTCTGCCAGCGCGCGGCATGAGTGTTCGACTGCTGACCGATGGTGGCACAGCGGCAGAAACGACGACAGACGAAACGGGGTTGTTCAAGGTTTCCGGCCTGCCACAGCAGGCCGATGTTGGTGGCATCTTCGCCTCCGGCCCGGCTGGAATTGTCGTTTATGGGGTTCGCATGGTGCCAGCCTCTGTGGAATTCCCGGCTGATCGTGAGGTCGACGTGGAATCTGCCGTGGTTCAGGTCGTGGACTCGCCTCTGGCACAGCAGCTGATTCGCGGTGGAATCGGTACTCGGGACCTGCGGTTTAACGGGCCGGTAACCGCACTGGACGAGAAATTCCCCTATGGCGAAGGTCCGATCGCGACCAGCATTGCCCATGACAGTGTGCAGATTGCAGCAGACGGAAAAGTTTATGGGCAGGTGAACCTGCTGGATGAACGCACCGGCCGAATCCGCGAAGTGCTGTCGATGCGAGTGTATTTCCTGCGAGATGGCGTGGAAATGGGCTCGGCACGAGTCGCCCCGAACGGCGCATTCAATGTGCCGGGGCTGCAACCCGGAATTCACGCTCTGGTGGGCGTCGGTCGTGACGGCGTTTTTGCAATTGGCGTTGAAGTCCTGCCGTTCAAAGCCGCAGCGATGAATGGTGCGGCAGGCTTTGTGCCGGTACGGCTGATGCTCTCCACGGAAATTGCTGTCGCTCCTGTGGGTGCTGCGAACATAAATGCAGAAAATTTCGGCGATTTCTTCGATGCGACCATCGCCGAGTTGGCCGAGCCAATGGGACCGACCGCCGCTGCTGCCGCTGCTGCCCCTGCCGCCGGACCTGGTGTCGCTGGAACCGGTGGTGCCGCAGGTGGCGGAACTGGCGGTGGCGGACTGCTGGGGCCGCTACTGATCGGCGGTGCAATCGGTGGGATTGGTGGAGCAATTATCGCTGAAGGCGACCCTGCGACTCCCAGCAAGTAAACTCCCAGGCTCCCCCGCAGAAACGAACTCGCCCCGCGATCCAGAGTCGCGGGGCTTTTTTATGACGCCGAGGACAAAAAGGTAGCCCGAGCATTCCTGCTGGGCCCCTTACTGCAAAAACACGATGTTTTTCAATGAGCTGGAGTCGATTTGACGGCCTCCACCGACTTTTGTCCCTCGAGTCTTTTATGCGCCTGGCGGTCGATAACTGAGACAGACTTCAGGAACCGTCTCGACGCGTGGTCCCCCGATCAGTTCGATGCACCATGGGACGGCCGGCATCACAGCTCCCAGACACTCACGAATCGCCCGTGGTTGCCCCGGCAGGTTGATAATCAACGATTTATCTCGAATTCCCGCCGTCTGGCGACTCAGAATCGCTGTGGGAACCTTTTCCAGCGAGACTTTACGCATCAGTTCTCCAAAACCCGGCAACATTTTCTCGCACACATCGCCGGTCGCTTCGGGCGTCACGTCTCGAACTGCCGGACCGGTGCCGCCGGTCGTCACTATCAGACTACAGTGAAATTCGTCAGCCAACTTCCTTAGTTCCTGAGCGATCAGATGCCGATCATCAGAGACGATTCGAGCGACGGGCGCCCAGGGACTGCTCAAAAGTTCAGATAAATACGTCTGAATTGCTGGGCCACCGCGGTCTTCGTAATCACCTCGACTGGCCCGGTCGGAAACCGTAAGGATACCGATGATGACTGGCTGGGACATACTGAGTTCTGACTTTCAGAAAGCGGTCCTGAAAACTGTTTCTGCGAAGGAATTGGTCTGAAGAACGCCTGATTTTGTTTCCCAATGATCATAGTCCGTCTATGATGCACCGATTGCGCATCGAAGCATGGTAGCAGACTGGTTCTGAAAACCGAGATGCATTCCGGGTGGTGGTCTATTCGACCTTCGCCTGTGTCTGTCAATTCTGGTCTGTGTCCATTGGATCATGATGCTGGATCCTACCCACGTTCCGAACGAAACCTGTATGTCGAACACCGCATCCATCCCAACATCATCACCAGCATTTCTTGATTCGGCTGCAGCGGATGCCGGGTCATCGTCCGTTCCTGTTCGTTCCGGTCGTGGGCCGATCGAAGTCGCCGCATCGAATCTGGAATTCGCCGAGGCACAGTTGGCCAGCTATCTGCTGGATCGCAACTCCGTTTCACCGGACTGGCGTGATTACTTTGACGAGTTAAAAGTCGTGGATTCGGGTTTAACTGCGGAATCGATGGAAGTTCCGTTTCAGGCTGAAAGTATTTTCCGACGTTCCTCGGGTCGAGTTGATCCTGGTGCATCAGATGCTGCGATTCTGCAGGAGCGTCTTGAGCAGTTGATTCGCAGTTTTCGCGTCCGTGGGCACATCGTGGCGAAGATTGACCCGCTGAATGCTGAACGTCCGCGACCGGCTGAACTGGACCCGGCCTTCTACGGGTTCACCGAAGAGCACATGGATCGCCGTTTTTCGACGCAGTGGTCGGGTGGTCCGGACGTTCGTACTCTGCGTCAGATGGTCACGTGGATGCAGACGACCTACTGCCGGTCAATCGGCGTGCAGTACATGCACATCGACAGTCTGCAGGTACGTCAGTGGCTGCAGGATCGCATGGAGCGAACGGCCAATCGCCTGAAGCTTTCCCGAGCAGAGCAGATTCGTATTCTTGAGCGTCTGAGTGACGCCGTGGTGTTTGAGGAATTCGTCCAGAAGAAATATGTGGGGGCAAAAAGCTTCTCGCTTGAGGGTGCTGAAAGTCTGATTCCGCTGCTGGACATGGCGATTGAACGGGCCGGCAGTCAGGGCATTGATCTGTGCGTGCTGGGCATGGCCCATCGAGGTCGATTGAATGTCCTCGCCAATATTATGGGCAAAAGCCCATCCAAGATCTTCCGTGAATTCGACGACGTGGACCCCCAGTTGAAGATGGGTCGAGGCGACGTGAAGTATCATCTGGGATACAGCTCGGACCGCATGACCTCCTCAGGTCAAAGCGTGCATTTGACGTTGTGCTTCAATCCCAGCCACCTTGAGTTTGTCAACCCGGTGGCCCTTGGGCGTCTGCGTGCCAAGCAGGAACGCGTGGCTGACGCGGAACACAGGAAAAGCTTCTGCATCCAGATCCATGGCGACGCCGCATTTGCTGGTGAGGGTGTCGTTCAGGAAACGCTGAATCTCAGTGAACTGCCAGGATACCAGACTGGTGGTACTCTGCACGTCATCGTCAACAACCAGATTGGTTTCACGACCTCAGCGTCCGAGGCTCGTTCCTGCACCTACGCCACCGATGTGGCTCGCATGCTGCAGATCCCGATCTTCCATGTGAACGGCGAGGACCCTGAGGCGGTGGCGCAGGTCGTTCAGCTGGCGATGGATTTCCGGCAGCGGTTCCAGCGGGATGTCGTGATTGACATGTACTGTTTCCGTCGCCGTGGTCATAACGAAAGCGACGAGCCGGCGTTTACTCAGCCGACCATGTATCAGGTGATTCGTGCTCGCCAGACTGTCTTCAGCAGCTTCCTTGAATCCCTTGTCAGTCTCCGCGAGGTCACTCGTGAAGAGGGTCTCGAGATCGTGGCTCGCCGCGGTCGCGTTCTCGAGGCTGAGCTCGAAGAAGCACGCAAGGAAGGATTTAAGTATCTCGAGGATACAGGTGGCGGCATCTGGAAGGGGTACTTCGGGGGAAGCGTTCGAAATGCAGACTCGCCCCCGACCGCTGTTTCCGCTGAAAAACTGCGTCAGGTAATGACCACCATTGCCACGCCACCCGTCGATTTTACTCCTCACCCCAAAGTCGAGGCGGTGCTGAAAGCGCGTCGGGAGATGGGTGCCGGCGAGGCGTTGTTTGACTGGGGTGGTGCAGAACTGGCTGCTCTGGCAACGCTTGTTTCCGAGGGTACTCGCCTGCGTTTCAGTGGACAGGACGTTCGTCGCGGTACATTCAGCCATCGCCATGCAGGTCTCTGTGACTCCAGGACAGGACGATCATGGATTGGCCTGCGGGATGTGGCGGCCAAACCTGAACTGGTGGAAATCTATAACAGTCCGCTGTCGGAAGTCGGCGTGCTGGGATTTGAGTACGGCTACAGCCTTGACTGCCCGGATGGGCTGGTGATCTGGGAAGCCCAGTTCGGTGACTTCGTCAATGTGGCGCAGGTGATCATTGACCAGTTCATTGCCAGTGCTGAAGACAAATGGAAGCGTCTCAGTGGACTTGTGATGCTGCTGCCGCATGGTATGGAGGGTGCTGGTCCCGAGCATTCCAGTGCTCGGCTGGAACGCTTCCTCGCCATGGGTGCTGACGACAACATTCAGGTGGCCTGCCCCAGTACCTCATCACAGTACTTTCATCTGCTCCGACGCCAGGCGAATCGCTGGTGGAAGAAGCCGTTGATTGTGATGACTCCCAAGAGCCTGCTGCGTTCAAAGGATGCCTCGTCGCCAATCACGGAACTGACCAGTGGCCAGTTCTATGAAGTGCTGGGCGACACGAAGGTGGTCCCCGAAAAAACGACTCGTGTGCTGATCTGTTCCGGCAAGCTGTATTTTGAGCTGGCGGCTTATCGTGAGCAGTTGAAGCGAGACGACGTTGCGATTGTGCGACTTGAACAGCTTTATCCTTTCCCGGCAGCTGCGCTGGACGAGGAACTTTCGAAGTATCCTTCATCAGCATCATGTTTCTGGGTTCAGGAAGAACCTCGCAATCAGGGTGCCTGGGGGTTCCTCAGAATGCGTTTTGGCGAGCGATTGCTGGATAAATTCCCATTCCGTGGTATTTCCCGACCTGAAGCGGCCAGCCCGGCAACGGGATCCGCAACCAGTCACAGGATTGAACAGCAGAACATTCTTAAACAGGCGTTTGAACTCGAATGAGCACTCCGGAAATCGAAATCAAGGTGCCGCGACCCGGTGAGTCAATCTCTGAGGTCATGATCGGCGAATGGTACGTTCAGGAAGGCCAGTACGTGGCGGCCGACCGCAACCTTGTTGCGCTGGAATCCGATAAAGCCACATTTGACGTGCCTGCACCACGCGGAGGAATCCTGACTCGGATTCTGAAGAAGGCGGGCGAGTCGGCTCAGGTGGAGGAAGTGATTGGCTTCCTGCAACCCGCGGAGGCTCCTGCTGCTGCCCCCGCTGCAGCAAAGCCAGCCCCGGCTGCTGCCGCTGCTCCTGCTGCTTCCGCACCGGCCACTGCTGCTCCTAAGGCGGCGGGGCACGTCATGCCGGCCGCCGAACGCCTGATGGCAGAGAACAAACTGCCGGCCGGCAGCGTTGCTGGCTCGGGCCCCGGTGGTCGAGTCCTGAAGGAAGATGTCATTCGTACGGTCAATTCCGGACCGGTCAGTGTGGGAGGTTCCCGCGAAACTCGGTCTGTGCCGCTGAGCCCAATCCGACAAACTATCGCCCGACGACTTGTCGAAGCTCAGCAGACCGCCGCCCTGCTGACAACCTTCAATGAAGTGGACATGTCAGCCGTCAAAAAGCTGCGTGAAGTCTACAAGGATGCTTTCGAAAAGAAGCACAACGCAAAACTGGGCTTCATGTCGTTCTTCGTGCGAGCAGTTGTCGCGGGGCTCCAGCAGTATCCTCAACTGAATGCCCAGATGAACGGCAAAAGCCTGACGTATTTCAACTACTGCGATATCGGCGTCGCCATCGGTGGCGGCAAGGGGCTGGTCGTGCCGGTCCTGCGAAACGCAGAGAACATGAGCTTTGCGGATATCGAACTGGCGATTGTGAACTTCGCCAATCGGGCGAAGAACAACCAGATCGCTCTTGAGGAACTTGAGGGTGGCACGTTCACCATTACAAACGGTGGCGTGTACGGCTCACTGCTTTCAACCCCGATCGTCAATCCGCCTCAAAGCGGAGTACTGGGCATGCACGGCATCTTCGATCGGCCTGTTGCTGTCAACGGTCAGGTTGTGATCCGACCAATGATGTACATCGCCCTGACCTACGATCATCGCATCGTCGACGGACGTGAAGCTGTGTCCTTCCTGAAACTTGTGAAGGATATGATTGAAGATCCAACCCGTCTGATCCTCGAAATCTGATCAGGCAACGCTCGTCTGACATTCCGCAGCCGCCCCGGTGACAAGCCTGCGGGCGGTTCTGCATTTAAGTCTTCCTGAAATCTCAGCCCTACGGATTCAAACATGTCCGAAGCATTTGATCTGATCGTGATTGGCGCTGGTCCCGGAGGTTACGTGGCTGCAATCCGTGCTGCGCAGCTGGGACTGAAAACGGCCGTTATCGAACGGGAATCCCGCCTCGGAGGCACCTGTCTGCGAGTGGGTTGTATTCCCAGCAAAGCACTTCTCGAATCCAGTGAGCTCTACGAAAAATCGGCAAAGCACTTTGCTGAACGAGGCCTGAAAGTCAGCGGGCTGGAACTTGACCTGCCGCAGATGATGAAACACAAGGATGGTGTCGTCGCAACTCTGGATACGGGTATCCAGGGGCTGCTGAAAAAGAACAAAGTCGAACGCATCTCCGGACACGGACGCCTGCTTGGTAACGGCAATGTCGAGATTCAGGCGGCCTCCGGTAACTCGGTTATCAGCGGTAAACGCATTCTGATCGCCACTGGCAGTGTCCCGTCGTCTCTGCCCGGAATTCAGCCGGATGGAGATCGAATTGGTACCAGCACCGAAGCCCTTGCCTGGCCTGCCGTACCACAGCACCTCGTGGTGATCGGTGGCGGTGTCATCGGCCTTGAACTGGGAACAGTCTGGAGACGTCTGGGGGCGAGGGTGACAGTCCTTGAATACCTGCCACGAATCCTGCCGGGTATTGATGAACAGGTTGCCGCTGAAGCTCGCAGAATCTTCGAAAAACAGGGAGTCGTCTTCCGACTGGGCACAAAAGTCACAGGTGTCTCATCCAATGGAGAGCTGTGCACCGTATCCATTGATGGAGCGGACCCGCTGACCTGTGACCGTGTGCTGGTTGCCGTTGGACGCAAACCCTGCACGGAAAATCTTGGGCTGGAAACTGCAAACGTCACCACCGATCGCCGGGGCTTTATTCAGGTGAATTCGCAGTATCAGACGACCGCCCCCGGTGTCTTCGCTATCGGAGACGTCATCGGTGGTGCCATGCTGGCTCACAAGGCAGAAGAGGAAGGCATCGCCTGCGTTGAAAAAATGATCACCGGTCATGGACACATCAACTACGCAATCATCCCGGCCGTGGTCTACACAGAACCGGAAATCGCGTCCGCCGGGGCCAATGAAGACGCATTGCAGGCTGCCGGAATCAAGTACCGAGCCGGCAAGTTCACATTTGCAGCCAATGGTCGAGCTCGTGCCGGTGGACACACCGATGGGTTTGTCAAAGTCCTTGCAGACGAAGCAACGGATCGAGTGCTCGGAGTGCACATCATCGGTACTCATGCCGGCGAACTGATCCACGAAGCCGCCGTGGCTATGCAGTTCGGAGCCAGCAGCGAAGATATCGCACGCTGCTGCCACGCTCACCCAACGCTCTCTGAGGCCGTGAAAGAGGCTGCAATGGCTGTGGACAAACGAGCTATTCACTCGTGACAAGAACGGAGACGGGCGACAGCAGCCTGCTGTCGCCCCCCGCGGCTCCAATCAGTTGATCCAGTCCTGAATCGCACGAACTCGTGGCGTCGGCTGCTCTCGCAGAGCCTCCAGGGACTGCACAACTGCCAGACAGCCAGGCAGGGTCGTGACACACGGTACACCGTATGTCACCGATGCAGCTCGGATCCGACCTTCGTCCGTCCGGGCACCCTTGCCACTGGGTGTATTCAGAATCAACTGGATCTCGCCATTCGCCATCTGATCCAGCAGATTCGGACGCCCCTCATGCAGCTTCTTCACCACTTCCACCGCAATCCCCGCCTCCTGAAAGACCTTCGCGGTGCCACTGGTACTGACAATTCGATAACCCATAGCCTGCAGTTTTCGAACCGGTTCAATCATCCGCTCTTTGCGACCGGCCGCAATACTGACAAACACACGCCCCTGCATGGGCAATCGAGTTCCTGCAGCCAGCTGCGACTTGGCAAACGCCAGCGGGAAGTCTGAGTCAATGCCCATGACTTCGCCCGTGGAACGCATCTCCGGACCCAGCACAATGTCCACTCCCATGAACCGGCTGAACGGAAATACGCTCTCCTTGACCGACGTGTAGGATGGCACAACTTCCGTTGTGAATCCCTGCTCCTTCAACGACACACCGACCATCACCTTCGCCGCAATCTTTGCCAGGGAATGGCCAATCGCTTTCGAAACGAAAGGAGACGTACGACTGGCTCGAGGATTCACTTCGAGAATGTAAACCGTGTACTGCTCTCCCTCCACCTTCACCGCGAACTGAATATTCATCAGCCCGCGAACCTGCAGTGCAGTTGCCAGCTTGTGAGTCGCCTCGCGAATTTCATCAACCACATGCCCCGGCAGGGAGTACGGTGGCAGAGCACAGGCGGAGTCTCCGGAATGTACACCAGCCTCCTCAATGTGCTCCATCACACCGCCGATGACGGTGGTTTCACCATCAGAAATCGCGTCCACATCGACTTCAATCGCGTCTTCCAGAAACTTGTCAATCAGCACCGGCTTTTCAGCCGATGCCTCAACCGCCGCCGTCATGTACCGCTCAAGACTCTGCTGGTCATAGCAGATCTCCATACCCCGCCCACCCAGAACGTAACTGGGCCGCACCAGCACCGGATAACCTATTCGATTGGCTATCGTACAGGCCCCTTCAGTGCTGATGGCCGTGCCGTTCGGTGGCTGATGCAGCTGCAGCGCGTCCAGAATCGCCTGAAATCGCTTGCGATCCTCCGCAGCATCAATCATGTCCGGACTGGTCCCCACAATCTTCACGCCCGCTGCCTCAAGACCGCGAGCCAGATTCAGGGGTGTCTGACCACCAAACTGCACAATCGCACCGTCCGGATTCATCCGATCCCAGATGTTCAGGACGTCTTCCGTCGTCAACGGCTCGAAAAACAAATGGTCTGATGTGTCATAGTCCGTCGATACGGTCTCTGGGTTGGAGTTCACCATGATGCTCTCAATGCCCAGATCACGCAGCGCAAACGCCGCCTGACAACAGCAATAGTCGAACTCTATCCCCTGACCAATCCGGTTCGGACCACCACCCAGAATCATCACGCGACGCACACCGTCCGGCTTGGCCGGAGTCTCGTCTTCCTGCTCATACGTGGAATAGTAATAGGGCGTAAACGCCTCAAATTCGGCAGCACAGGTATCCACCTGCTTGAATGTCGCCACGATCCCCAGCTGGCGACGCCGTTCACGGACATCCAGCTGACCACAGTTCCACCAGCCCGCCAACTGCTCATCCGAAAAACCGTTCCGCTTGGCTCGCCGCAGCAACTCCTCAGGAACATCCTCCAGACGCTGATAGCTCCGCAGCTCATTCTCCAACTGCACGATCTGCTCAATACTGCGCAGAAACCACGGATCAATATCCGTGACCTCATGGATTTCCTGCACCGACATGCCATGCTTCAGAGCATACCTCAGATAGAAAATACGCTCAGCGTTCGGAATCGCCAGCTTGCTGAGAATTTCATCGGCCGTCGGCTGCTGTGGTGTTCCCCACAGGTCCTTCTTGCCACCACCCAGACCAAAATGCCCGATCTCCAGACCACGCAGTGCCTTCTGCAGTGACTCACGAAACGTGCGACCAATCGCCATCGTCTCACCAACAGACTTCATCTGCACCGTCAGTGTGGGGTCAGCTTCGGGAAATTTCTCAAACGTCCACCGCGGAATCTTCGTTACTACGTAGTCAATCGTTGGCTCAAAACAGGCCAGCGTCTCACGCGTGATGTCGTTCGGAATTTCGTCCAGACGATACCCCACAGCCAGCTTCGCAGCGATCTTGGCAATCGGAAATCCGGTTGCTTTGGATGCCAATGCCGAAGAACGGCTGACTCGCGGATTCATCTCAATGACCACCATCCGACCATTGTCCGGATTAATGGCAAACTGCACATTGGAACCACCCGTCTCGACACCAATCGCACGCATGACGGCGATCGTCGCATCACGCATCCGCTGATACTCGCGGTCAGAAAGCGTCTGTGCAGGAGCGACCGTGATCGAGTCGCCCGTGTGCACGCCCATCGGATCAAAGTTCTCAATCGCACAGATGATCACGACGTTATCCGCGTTGTCTCGCATCACCTCCATCTCGTACTCTTTCCACCCGAGAATCGACTCTTCGAGCAGAACTTCACTGATGGGTGACAACGCCAGTCCACGCCGGACCTTGTCCTCAAACTCTTCAATGTTGTAGGCAATTCCACCACCCGTGCCACCCAGCGTAAAACTGGCACGGATAATGATCGGCAGACCAATCTGCTGCACAGCCTCGCGAGCCTGCTCGATGTTGTGCACCGTGAAGCTGCGCGGCACATCCAGCCCGATCTGCAGCATCGTCTGCTTGAAAGCCTCACGCTCCTCAGCACGACGAATCACATCCTCTTTGGCACCAATCATCTCGACGCCGTACTTGTCCAGCACTCCGTGGCGAACCAGATCCATGGCCGTGTTCAGCCCAGTCTGACCACCCAGCGTTGGCAGCAACGCATCCGGCCTCTCTGCTCGGATAATCTCTTCCACATACTGCCACGTAATCGGCTCGATGTAGGTACGATCGGCCGTCTGAGGATCCGTCATGATGGTGGCTGGATTCGAATTCACCAGCACAACCTCATAACCCTCCTCACGCAACGCTTTGCATGCCTGAGTTCCCGAATAGTCAAACTCACAGGCCTGCCCGATCACAATCGGCCCGGAACCAATAATCAGGATCTTCCTGAGATCGTTTCGACGTGGCACCGCAGGGTGTCCTTCCTGAACTAACGATAATCGCCCCCGAGGGCGCGCAAAAACAGCCTTGACCGGCACTCAGCCCAATGGAAAAACCATCATCTGCTGCCCGGCCAGCCTGAATTCCACGCTGGGGTACGGAAAAAATCCGCGCAAATTTGCGACAGAGTACCAGGAATTTCCTGGTTATCAAGAAACTGGCCCAACCCCATTCAACAGATCCCGGAATCGGCGAAGTTCGACCAAAATCCACGATTCTGACACAACACCCGGTTTCGTCATCCGCCCGAATTCGACAGAATTCCGATATTCAGCCATCGCGAACGTTGCACCGCTGACCCAACCGGAGACCGAACGGCGTGTTACGCATCGCCTTTGTTATCCCTACCCTCGACCAGTCCGGCGCTGAACGCCAGCTGACCACACTGGCCTGCGGCCTGCCTCGAACTCACGTCGATCCCCACGTCTTCGCCCTCGATCGCGGTGGCCCCTACGAACAACAACTGCAGCAGGCCTCCATACCCGTACATGTCCTGCACAAACGAGGTCGCTTTGATCCGGCCACCATCCTCCGACTGCGATCCGCACTCCAGAAACTGCAGCCAGACATCATTCAGTCTTTCCTGTTCTCCGCCAATACACTCGTCCGACTGCCAGGCATCGCACCACCGCAGGCCCGCATTATCGTCAGTGAACGCTGCGTCGATTCATGGAAATCCGGTTGGCAGCTCTGGCTTGATCGCCAGCTGGCCAACCGCGCTCACTGCCTCACTGCCAACTCCCAGAGTGTCGCCACCTTCTACCGCAATCTGGGAGTCCCCGATGAACGGATCACCGTGATCCCCAACGGAACGGCAACAACCCCAGCCGCCCTCCTCTCTCGGTCCGCCGCTCGACAGAGACTGAGACTGCCCGAATCTGCCTGCGTCATCGGGTACATCGGCAGATTTGCCCGACAAAAACGACTGCAGGATCTGATCTGGGCCTTTCAGCTGCTGCATCAGACCATTGAAGATTCCCGCCTCGTGCTGATCGGCACAGGCCCCGAAGAAGTCCCCCTGAAACAGCTGGCTGCAGGATTCGACTGCAACAGCAAAATCCTGTTCGCCGGCCACCGCAGTGATGCCACAGCACTGCTGCCCGCTCTGGATGCATTCGTGCTGCCCAGCGAATTCGAAGGCATGTCAAACAGTCTCATGGAAGCGATGGCAGCCGGTGTTCCCTGCGCTGCCAGCAACATCAGCCCCAACGGCGAACTGATTCAAAACGGTGAACATGGCATGCTGTTCCCCTTAGGCTCCGGTCCCGAAATTGCCCGCACACTGCTGCGAATGCACCAGGACCCTGCGCTGTCCACACGCATGGCCACACAGGCAGCCAATCGGATCCACACCGAATTCACGCCCCGACAGATGATCGACCAACACTTGCAGCTGTATCAACGACTCCAGCAGCAGAAATAAGAATCAACGCGAAATCCTGCGCACAGCCGCCGCTTTCCCTCGGAGGACGAAGCTCCTGCTGAGCCGCGAAATTCCACAAACACAGCAACCCGCCGGCTCGGCGGGAGCCTCGCCCTCCCGAACTGCAACCCGCCGGCTCGGCAGGAGCCTCGCCCTCCCGAACGGAACTCAATAACCCCGTCACGCCGGTTGCGACAGGATTTCACGAATCACGGACCCTGCTGTATCAGTCAACCGACGCTCAAGACCGTTGTAATAAAACGTCAGACGCTCGTGATCCAATCCCAGCAGATGCAGAATCGTCGCGTGAAAATCATGCACTGACACCACATTTTCCACGGCCCGATAACCAAACTCGTCCGTCGCACCCCAGGAAAATGGAGCCTTGACACCAGCTCCCGCCATCCAGCAGGTAAAACCCTCAGGATTGTGATCGCGCCCACTGGCACCCTTCTGAAAGGTTGGCATCCGACCAAATTCCGTACACCAGACAACCAGCGTATCTTCCAGCAGACCTCGCGCACCCAGGTCTTTCACCAAAGCTGCAGTCGGCTGATCAAAAATCGGACCATGCACACCGTATTGCTGCTCAATAGCCTTGTGACCGTCCCAGTTACTGACTCCCTCGCCACCCGTCTGATAAGCCCCATTGAACAGCTGCACAAACCTGACACCACGTTCCAGCAGTCGCCGCGCCAGAATGCAGTTTTTCGCGTAGTCGGCTTTCAGAGTATTGGCAGCGTCGTCCGCACCATAGGCCCGCAGCGTTGTCGCCGACTCAGTACTGATATCCGTAATCCCCGGAATGCTCAGCTGCATACTGGCTGCCAGCTCGTAACTGGAAATCCTTGCCGCCAGCTCAGTGTCCCCGGGAAACCGCTGCAGATGCCGCTCGTTCAGACGCCGCAGAAAGCCGCGAGTTCGCTGATCGCGTTCTGCCGAAATACCTTCGGGAATCGACAGATTGCGGATCGGCTTCGATGTATTGAAATCGGTTCCCTGAAACGCCGCTGGTAAAAACCCGGGCCCCCAGTTGTTCACCGAATTCTGCGGCACCCCACGCGGATCCGGTATCGCCACATAAGCCGGCAGATTCTCGTTCTCACTGCCAAGCGCATACGTCGTCCATGCTCCGACACTGGGAAAACCGTCCAGAGTAAACCCCGTGGACATGTAGTTTTCGCCGGGCCCGTGAGTATTCGTTTTCCCCTTGACCGAATGCAGAAAACACAGCTGGTCGGACAACGCCCCCAGCTGCGGCACCAGATCGGAAATCATCTTGCCCGCACTGCCCCGCGGCCGAAACTGCCACGGACTGCGCGTCAGATTGCCCTGCTCTCCCTGAAATGTCACCAGCTTGTCCCCGCCAGGCATCGGCTGCCCATGACGCTTCCACAATTCCGGCTTGTAGTCAAAAGTATCCAGATGACTGCATGCACCCGAGCAGAAAATCACCAGCACTCGCCGCGCTGCAGCAGGCAGATGAGCCGGACGATCGGCAAACGGATGCGCAGCATCGATCTCCGGATGCACAGGCACCTTACCACTCACCGTACCCGGACGCTCATCCTCCGCACCCCGCAGTAACCCCTGCTGCGCCAGCAAAGCCGCACAGGCGATTCCACTGAGCGCCTGTGTGCTGTTTCCCAGAAATCCGCGACGATCCAGCAGATGTCGGCTGGCCAGTGCAGTCACATCAGAGAACATATCTTTTCCTTCGCTGAACACGGCAACCTCGCCGTAGCCCCACAGCTTGACGAAGATCGACAAGGCAGTCAATCAGGCGACGCTGTTCACCGCGCAACAAAAAGGGCCGAACTTCATCGTTCGACCCTTTACTGTCAGCAACACACAAGTCTCAACACTATTTGCGCGAAGCCTGAATGTTGGTCAGAACCTGCAGGTAATCCGCCGTGATATTGATCAGTTCACGGTTGTAGAAGTCGTTCGGGAAGATGTCCTTGTCAGCGCTGCCAGCAGCCTGCTTCATCGCTTCTTCCTCTTCCTTCTTCTCCTGCTTCAGCTCCTCTTCCTCTGCACGCAGCTTGCTCTCGTTCAGCGAAATCACCTTCTCGTTCTTCCGCTGCTCAAACCTGGCAATCAGCTTGTTGATATGAGCAAAATCGGCATCGGCAGTCACTCGCGCTTCACTCTGACTGCGCAACTGTGTCACCACAGCGTCATTCACATTGGAAGAAGGCCGAAACTCAGCACGCGAAATCCGATCGAATTCCAGTGCATTGTCCAGAGACTCCTCGCCAACCTCCCGCACATTCAGCAGCGAAGGCAGAGCAATGTCTGAAACGACGCCGCGATTCTGAGTGCTGTCGCCGTTGACGCGATAGAACTTGCTGATCGTCAGCTTCAAGGCACCACGATCCTGAGCAAACAAGGACAGTCGGCTGGCAACAGGTACCACGTTCTGCACACTGCCCTTGCCATGAGTCGTGCGGTCACCAACCACGATCCCGCGGCGGTAGTCTTTGATCGCTCCCGCAAAAATCTCTGACGCTGAAGCAGAAAAACGGTTGCACACAACCACCATCGGACGACGCCAGTACACGTCGGCATCCTCGTCAGCCAGTGTCTGTACACTGTCACCCGGCTCCTTGACCTGCACTACCGCACCGTCCGGAATGAACAAACCGGAAACTTCAATCGCCTCCTGCAGCGCTCCGCCACCATTCCAGCGAAGATCCACAATCAGCATCTCAACGCCTTCACGCTTGAAATCATCAAGCACCAGCTTGACGTCCTTCGACGTACTCTTGAAGTCACCGCCCTTGTTCGCTCCCTGAAAGTCACGATAGAAGGACGGAATCCGCAGAATACCGATCTTCGCCTTCCGCTCAGGAGCCCACTCGGACGCTTCGATGATTTTGCCCTTCACCTCGTCCTCAGTGATCTTCACCTCAGTACGAGTCAACTCGATCTCTTCAACACCACCAGCCTCTTTGCGGATCTTCAGCCTGACCTTCGTACCCTTCTTGCCGCGGATCATGTCCACGACCTTGTTCAGCTTCATTTCCACCACATCAACATAGTCAGCCATCGCGTCCGAAGACACACCAATGATCCGGTCACCTTTGGTCAGACGACCATCGGCCGCTGCCGCACCACCCTGAATCACCTCTTCAACCGTCGTGTAACCGTCCTCATACTTCAGCCGAGCCCCAATGCCCTCAAGCTTCAGCTTCATCGTCGTTTCAAAGTCATTCAGTGTCTGCGGAGACATGTAGCTGGAATGCGGATCCAGACAGTGAGTCATCGAAGACAGGTACAGCTCCAGAACCTCGTGAGGCTCCGTCTGATCAATGTAGACCTGATTCGTACGGTAGCGAGTTTTCAGACGCTTCTTTGCGTCGTCCGGTTCCTTGTCTTCCAGCTTCAGCATCAACAGGTCAAATTTCACACGCTTGCGCCAGCGTTCATCAAGCTCAGCATCATCGCTGGCCCACGCCAGCTCATCTGCATTTCGAGGAATCTCTTCGTCAACGGTAAAGTCGTGCTGCAAGTCCACCAACGCCGGAATCTTTTCGGCCCGTGCACTCATCCGCTCACGAAATCGTTCGAATACCACCGCCGCGAATGTGACATTGCCCTTCAGAATCCCGTCGTCAAGCTTGTCCTTCTCGGCTGCAAACTCATCAATGTCCGACTGCAGGAAATACAGCTTCTGCGGATCCCAGACTTCCAGATAACGCTGAAAGAGCTTCTCTGACAACGCATCGTCAATCGGCGGATGATTGATGTGACGAGATGTGACCATCGAAGCCACCATCTGGGCCGTCTTACCGTCTTCAGCCGATAACTCGACCTTTTCGCGAGCCTGCACGGCTGTCGCCAGCATGCTGACCACAGCCAGAACCAAACCGCACCGTGAACCTCTGAGCATCGTTGCTGCTTTCTTCAAAACGATTCAGAAATCGCCGGGACGATCCTGAAACCTGTCTGCCTGCTGCGCTGGACCTTGGCACGAACGAATCCAGAAATACCCGAACCCGTCCAAACACGCATCCTAAGACAACCAGTGCAGAATGGGCAAGGTCGGCATTCCCGGGATTTCAACTCCACCAGTCTGATTGTTGCCGTCCCGGCCACAACGCAAACGGAAATTCGCGACTTCAGAGGGAATATCAGCAGAAATCCAACATTACCGTGTCAGGGGAAGTCACGCAGCCACAGAACACACCAACGGTCGGGGACAACGCTTCGATCAAGTCGCCCTGACTTGCGGACGGAAACCTATTATGGACACACAAATCCACAATTTGACCATGAAAGCTGTAGCGAAATTCCACTGAAGGCGCGTAGCGATCACTGGTTTCTGGGCGCACCGGTTGAATCACCTGCATTGGCAACAGTTGAGACGTCATTATCCGGTGGGCCACTTTTCGCGGGCGCGAAGACCTGAACTCGTCACAGGCGGCTGATACGTGCGGAACGTGTTGTGCGTCGCTACTGATGTTCAGAAATCAGGCTGCAGCGCGAGTTGAGGTTGTCCGGCAATGACGGATCGGGTTGGCGGAAGTCGCCGCCTGTGGACGATGCATGCCGGGCGCGAGGTACAAAAGGCGTAGTCTGGGCTTTAGCCCGGGCACGAGCTTCTCGTCACACTTGAAATCCCCAGTGTTTTTGCGGTAAGGGGCCGAGCAGGAATGCTCAGGCTACGGTTGTCGGCGGAGCAATGATCACTGAACAGTGTCAGTTGACTTCGGCTCGGCGGGAGCCTCGCCCTTCCAAAGGGGGACTTCACGTCCACTGACAACTGATCATTGATGGATGCGGTGGCTGATGACACCTTATATTCGCCATCAGTCTTTCGAGGATCTGCCAGGACTGGTGCACAGGATTCCCGGAGTGCTTACTAGCCACGGATCGACAGGCGGTCGAGGAACTGTTCCGGTATGCCCCTGAAGGCTGCGGCATCCTCCGCTGCATGCGAGAATACCAGGGAAAATTGCTCGCCGGATTTCGCAGTGCACAGGAAATACTGCCAGACAATCGTCTGTGTGGCACGTTTTCCCGGCCCTGTCGCGGACGCCGTTGTTGTTCCTGGATCCCCCCCTGCTCCACCACCAAGGGCCGCCCCGGCTGCAGCTGACTGCACTTCAGCCTCCGCCCGGACCCGGTGCACACGCCAGCCCCGACGATCTGACTCCACTTCCGCAGCCACAATGCCGCCCTTCCACGGACCGATCTTCTCCTCAATCTCGGCAAGAAACTTCCCCTCTTCAGTAAACCGTCCGGCAGGCATACGCGGCGCTGCCGCCAGATTGCACTGCGCGGTCAAGGCCCCGTTGGTCAGCATCCGCAGAATTACAAGCTCGGCACTTTCCTGAAACACGTGCCAGCGTCGGTCGTGCAGCAGCACCAGTCGCCACGGTGTGATGAACGTCAGCAACAGTCGGCCTGGCTCCGGAAACTCCACCGGCATCAGTGCTGCCAGCTGCTCATTCGGTCCGGTCGGCTCCTGCGTCCACGCGATGTTCGCACTCACTTTCAACCCCGGACTGACGGGCCCCGCACTGCGGTCCTCTTTCAGTACCGCATTGAAGCGGCGAATCAGCCCGGCCGCACGGTCAAACACCAGAGTTCCCTGCAGGCTGACCTCGGTCGCAGATCCCGTCACCGCCCCGCTGCCTCGGCACTCAAAACCAATCCTCGCTTCCTGTGCTGATAATTCCACGATCTGCCCGGAAACGCTCTGACTGATCGCTGCATCCATCCCCACCAGCTGAGGAAACACCCACGGATCCGTATTCCACTTCTCTGTCTTTGCAGCCAGACTGCGACCGGGCAGCAGTCCCGTCACTGCGATTGGGTCACAGGGAAACTGCAGCAGGTCCAGCTGGGCGCGAGTCAGCCGCACCTCGGGGCTCAACTGCACAAGCTGACCATCATGACCATACAAATGCATCAGACTGCTGGTCGGGGGCAGCTCAGTGGCTGTTTCATGGCTGCGACCAACCCGCGTCGAAACTTTCGCCTGCAGGTAGCGACGAGTCAGTCGTTGCCCCTCCAGCTCGTCCACAGGCCCGCCCTGGTGCAGCTGCTCAAAATCAAACTGACTGTTGCCCGTTACGGATAATACCGTTGGACGCGGGCCACCGGGCGTTGTCAGAACTCCTTCCAGCGTGCTTTTGTAGCTGATTTTTGTGCGCAGGCCGCTGCCAGCCTGTAACTGGATGCTGTCATCTGCAGCCACCGCAGTGGCCCCCTGCAGAGTCCCTGGGGAACACCAGAGCCGCGCGGCGATTCCTGCGGAACCCAGCATTAAAAACTGTCGCCGACCTTTCCCGGCAGTCCGCTTCCTGCGACGATCTTTCATGGCTCAGCCTTCCAGCTCTCTGCTTCCGATCCCTGCGTCCCCGCCCACACTATAGGGCTCAGCGGACGAATCCCGCAAGATGTTGCGGGAACCGAACTCAGACCTTTTTTCCGCTCTGAGCTGCCCGTCAGACGTCCCTGTGCTATGCTGTTGCCCATGGAATACTGGCAGGCCTGTCTGATAGTGTGTCCCGCTGCTGCGGTCGGTGGAGCGATCAATGCCATCGCCGGGGGCGGTACGCTGGTCACATTCCCGGCACTGATGTTCGTGCTGGAATCTCTGACCGGCACCGGCGCTGGTTCCATTGCTGCAAATGCCACAAATACCGTAGCACTCTGCCCCGGTTCCTTCTCCAGTTCGTGGGGTTATCGACGTGAGGTCCGGGAACTGTGGCGCTGGACTCGTCTGCTGGCTCTGCCCAGCATCGCAGGAGCAATACTGGGGTCGTGGCTGGTGGTCTCTGGCGACGAACAGGTATTTCGCGCCATGGTTCCATGGCTGATCTGCCTTGCCACGGCACTTTTCGTACTGCAGCCCCGGCTGACAGGCCTGCTGCCTGCTGCCTCCGGGGAAACACCGGCAGACCATCGCTGGCTGGTGGCAATCCTGCAGCTGGCGATCGGGATTTACGGAGGATACTTCGGGGCGGGCATCGGAATTCTGATGCTCAGCAGCCTGAGCCTGCTGAATGCGGGCTCAATCCACCAGATCAACGGACTGAAAACCGTACTGGCCGGATTGATCAACGGAGTTTCCATGGTGATCTTCATCGCTGATGGCAGCGTGCACTGGCCACTGGCAGTCCCCATGATCGTTTCGGCCATGGCCGGGGGCTGGGCAGGAGCCACATGGGCAAGGAAACTGGATAAGCGTCTGGTGCGAAAAATCGTCATCGGAATCGGGATGACACTGACTGTCTGGTATTTTTCCCAGCTGCTGACTGGGCGCTGACCAGGATCAGATTGCCCGCATTTCGCAACAAAAATCCCTGCAGATTTCCACCAATGGCTGAAATCCGGTCGACCATGCCGAGACGTTGCGGAAAAGCCACAAAAACCCGCATTTACCCGCACTCCGCCGATGGGCTAAATTGCCTTCCGCAAGGCAGGACTCTGTCCATACCCCGTCAGGTTTCGAGGTTCAGGGATGAACGACGTGATATTCAACCGGATTTCCGCTCTGTTCCCGCTGCTGGCCGTTCAGGATGCAGCGGCCGAGGCTGCTGACCCCGGCCAGCCCGATGTGCTGCAGCAGCTGCGAGAACTGCTGGGCGCTGACTTCAGTCGGGAAATGCTGCTGCGCGTTGTCACCCACTGGCTGCCATCGATCGCCGCCGCAGTCGCTGTATTCCTGTTTGGCCGACTGCTGGTGCGACTGGCGGTCCGCATGATTGATCAGGCATCTCGTCGCGCACGAATGGACGAAACACTGGCAAAGTTCCTTGGTAACTTTGCTTCGATCATTCTGCAGCTGGTCGTCTGCATCGCAGCACTCAGCTGCCTCGGTATTGATACCACTTCGCTCAGTGCCGTGCTTGTTGCATCCGGATTTGCCATCGGCATGGCTCTGCAGGGATCGCTTGGAAATGTCGCCTCTGGTGTGCTGCTTGTCTTCTTCAGGCCATTCCGAGTGGGTGACACAATTGAAGTGGCTGGTGTCACGGGGCGTGTTGTTGAGATCCAGATCTTCAACACCATGCTGCTCAGTCCCGACAATGTCCGGATCATACTTCCCAATGCCTCAATCACCGGTGGCACAATTCGCAATCTTTCCGCCGAACCAAATCGACGAATCGATCTGGTCATTGGCTGCAGCTACAACGATCCGCTGCGAGAAGTCCGTCGAATGCTGGAGCAGATCGTTGCAGCGGAACCGCGAATTCTGGCGGATCCAGCCCCGGTCATTGCTGTTTCAGAACTGGCCGAGAGCAGCGTCAATTTTGTCGTGCGACCATGGGTCCGAAGTGCTGACTTTCATGCCGTCCGATTTTCTCTGACTGAACAGATCAAACTGGGCTTTGATGATCGGGGCCTGACAATTCCGTTCCCGTCACGTGATGTCTTCATTCATCATTCGGGGACAGAGTCAGCCAGTACGCTGTTTGAAGCAGCAGCCAGCGCTGCCTGACCGATAAAGTGCTGTGCCGGAGGGCTTCTCGATGTCGGCACCACAACAGCAGCTGATCGACCGGACACGCTCGCGCATCAGCGAACTGGCACCACAAAACGCTCCCCTGCTGCTGGCAGTCTCCGGCGGCCTTGACAGTATGGTGCTGCTGAAACTGGCTGTTGCTGCCAGCGCCGCAGAACCGCGGGAACTGGCGGTCGCTCACATGGATCACGGTCTGCGGGGAGCAGCCGGACAGGCCGATGCGCAGCTTGTGCAGTCGACTGCGGCTCAGCTGGGACTTCGTTTTTTCCTGGAGACACTGGCACCTGATGCACTGCGGACGGACCACGCGGGCAGTCCTGAGGAAGCGGCACGCACCTGCCGTTATCGGTTCCTTGAACGCATCGCTCAGGAACATGGATTCCCGTTCGTTGCCGTGGCTCATCATGCTGACGATCAGGCCGAGACCGTGCTGTTCAATATCATCCGCGGCACCGGGCTGAGCGGACTGCGCGGTATGCGTGACCAACGACCACTGTCCTCGACGGTCCGGCTGATCCGCCCGCTGCTGGAGTTCACCAGAGCAGACCTGCGGAGCTTTGCAGCAGACTGCCTGCTGCTTTACGCAGAGGATGCCAGCAACAGCAGTCCGGAGTTCACTCGCAATCGCCTGCGAAATCACATCCTGCCGCTGCTGCGGGAATCCATGAATCCGGCAGTCGATCAGGCACTTGTCAGACTGGCCCGCCAGGCTGCCGAACAGCTGCAGTGTCTGGATGCCATGGCTGACCAGCTGCTGGCACTGGCGATCCTGGATTGTTCTGAGTTTACAATCAGACTCAGTCGCAGTCGCCTGCTGCAGTCACCCGAGCCCCTGATTCGACATGCCCTGATTCGCCTGTGGGACCGACAGGCATGGCCGAGGCAGAGAATGACGTCAGACCACTGGCTGAGAATGACTGCCCTGCTGCAGCGTCCATCGTCCCTGTCGCTGCCCGAGAACATCCTTGCGGAGTCCCGGGCTGATCTGCTGATCCTGCGACGCCATTGAGACCGGGACATTACTGACGATAGGGACAAAAGTCGTAGTCTGGGCTTTAGCCCGGGCACGTAATCCTTGTCAGCCTTGAAATCCCCGGTGTTTTTTATGGACGGGGCCGAGCAGGAATGCTCGGGCTACATTTTGTCCTCGGCGTCATTACTGAGCAGCGATGATCCCACGCACTTTCTGGTCGGCCGCTGCCGCAGCATGGGCTCGAATTTCGGACACATTGACAGGGACAAATCCCCTGCGGCGACTTTCGTCCGCTGCCTCCATGAAGGCGTACAGGTCAATTGTCTCTTCAGCGGACACCGGTGGTTTGCCACTGCGCCAGAATTTGACGATTTCCACCACGAGGGGCTTGTAACCATCATAGGGGCCCATCTGTGCAACACCCTTCGTGCCGAAGGCCGTCCCGCCATACCCTCCACTGCCTGCTCGGATGCCACGGAAGGTGCCGATGCGACCGCCCGTCCAGACACCGGTCACCACGTCGAAATCCTTCGTCGAAGTCCGCACAACCGTCTCAACACCCGGCCCCATTGCTGTGAACAGGGTTTCGCAGCCGTGAATCCCGTACCAGAACAGATCCGGATGAGTCGCTTCCAGACTACAGGGAGAGAATGCGTCACAGCCCAGCACATCGCCAATGGATCCGTTTCGAACGGCCTGTGCGGCAGCGGCGAATCGCAGCGACGAAGAACTGAAGACCGGAGTCTGATAGTGCTCTGCAAGCCGATAGATCGTCATCGCATCAACGAGTGACCCGGCCACAGGCTTGTCGATGAAAACCGGTTTACGAGCCTTCAGAACGGGAATCACCTGCTCAAGATGCGGACGACCATCATTGGTTTCCAGCAGAACCACATCGACCTGAGCAATCATGGAAGCGAGGTCTTCGACCACTTCCACGCCGAGTGATTTGATCTTCTGAGTATATTCCGGGACGCGTTTCACACTGCTTTCGATGTCCGGACTGCCTTTCGGATACACCAGTACAACTTTGCAGCCACCCAGCACCGGATCCTCACCCGCCTTGTTCAGCAGCTCAGTGAATGCCAGACAGTGTGACGTATCCAGACCGATCATTCCGACCCGGAACTGCTTTGCTTTTTCGTCCGCCTGTCCGGGCGACAGGGGGCTGCAGAACAGAGCAAGGGCGAGCAGCAGCGTAAATCTCACAGGCGGGGCTCCGGAAAATCAGGCGGGTGAAACCGCGAGGAACACGCAGAAAGCGTTTTCCGACACGGCAGGAATTGGTGTATAAAGGCGTCTGAGAGGTCGACAGCAGACCGCAGTGCCGAATCCGGTTCACAGAATAGCTTGTCAAAATGTCATTTGCATCACTCAACGGACGTCGAATTCTGATTACAGGCGCATCTTCCGGAATCGGTCGAGAGATTGCTCTGGAGTGCTTTCGGGCGGGTGCGTCCGTCATCCTGAACTGTCGTCGCTCAGTCCAGCAGGCTCGGCAGGTCGCCACTGAGATAATCCAACAGGGTGGCAGCGCTGAGGTGCTGGCGGCCGATGTCAGCAGTCCGCAGGATCGCGATCGACTTGTCCAGCAGGTCTGCGAAGGGGGCATTCCTGATGCTCTCGTCAACAGCGCAGGCGCCGATACGCTGACAACCGAACTGCGTCAGGCGACGTTCTCAGAGAAACTGACAGCCCTGCTGCGAACGGATGTGGAAGGCACCATCGAACTGTCGCGAACACTGGGAGTTCGTATGCGGGAAGCGGGGCGGGGAGTCATTCTGACAATCGGCTGGGATCAGTCCGATCGTGGTATGGAGGGCGACAGTGGCGAGCTGTTTGCTGCAGCCAAGAATGCCGTGATGGGATTTTCTCGCTCACTGGCACTTAGCCTGGCGCCGGCAGTCCGAGTCAACTGTATTGCTCCCGGCTGGATCCGCACAGCATGGGGCGAAACCGCCAGCGACTACTGGCAGCAGCGAGTGCTGAGAGAGACACCTTTGCAGCGCTGGGGTGAACCACGGGATATCGCCTGCATGGCCCGGTTTCTGCTCAGCGATGAAGCTGGCTGGATCACGGGCCAGGTGCTGAACGTCAATGGTGGTGCGGTTCGCTGACGGTCTGAGAAGAGGGGGCCGATCAAGTGACTGAGAGAACGCTGCTGTTTGTCACGGGGCGACTGGCTGAGGGCAGCCTGCGGGATGTGCTGCAGACTGTGGCCCCTCGAGCTGGATTTCAGTTTGAAATCGTGGTCCCGGGCATTCAGGTTGCGGCTCTTGTGCACACCGCCCTGCTGAAACGCCGACTGATCGTTCCTGATCATATTGAAAAAGTGATTGTGCCGGGCTGGTGTCAGGGTGATCTGGCAGAGCTTGAGGCTCAGTTTGGGCGTCCCTTTGAACGGGGGCCGAAAGATCTGCACGACCTGCCTGAATACTTCGGAGTGGGTCGTCGCAGGCCGGCGGACCTCAGTCGCTGGTCGATTGAAATCCTGGCCGAAATCAATCATGCGCCGTTGCTTCCTCTGGATCAGATTCTGCAGCAGGCCGCTGCGCTGCAGGCTGCTGGTGCTGATCTGATTGATGTCGGAGGTATCCCGGGCCAGGTCTGCCCGCAGATTGGTGAGATCGTCAGAGAACTGAAGAACGCCGGACACCGCGTCTCCATCGACAGTTTTGAACAGAGTGAAGTTGAAGCGGCAGTCGCTGCAGGTGCCGAGTTGATTCTGAGCTGCAATCAGTCCAATCTGGACTGGGTCAGTCGGCTTGGAGTGGAGGTTGTGGCTGTTCCGGAAACTCCGCAGGATTCCCAGTCCCTTGATCGACTGGCTGAACAGCTGACAGATCGTCAGTGTCGTTTTCGACTGGATCCAATCCTTGAACCTGTAGGTATGGGTTTCGCGGCATCGCTGGAACGTTATCTTCAGACACGGCGTCGACATCCTGATGCAGCAATGATGATGGGGGTGGGAAACGTCTCTGAGCTTACGGAAGTTGATTCTGCCGGGGTGAATATGCTGCTGGCTGCGATCTGTGAGGAGTTGGGGATTCAGAGCGTTCTGACCACGCAGGTCATCAACTGGTGTCGCACGGCCGTAGCGGAACTTGCGGCTGCGCGGCGGCTGGTTCATTACGCCGTCAGCGCCGGAACGATCCCCAAAAACCTTGATGGATCGCTGACCATGCTGAGAGACGGGCGTCTCAGACGCACGTCACAGGCTGCACTTGATCAGCTGGCACAGTCACTGACGGATCCGAATTATCGAATTTTCGCCGAGCAGGGGCAGTTGCACCTGATGAATTCCGAGGGCAGCTGGACTGGCAGTAGTGCATTCGCAATCTTTGAACAGGCACTGCTGACTGCCCGCAGAAAGCGAACTCAGGACTCGATCACTGCTGAGCACGCCTTTTATCTTGGATATGAACTTGCCCGGGCTGAGGTCGCATTGCTGCTGGGAAAACAGTATGTTCAGGATTCTCCGATGAGTTTCGGAGTCGCTGGCCAGTGGGGGGCATCCTCAGCGGTGCAGCACCATCTGCCCGACCCCACTGCGTAACAGCGGGGTTTGAAAATCGGTCCAACCGTCCTGCGGAATCCGTCATTATGCTGAAATCACAACTGATCCACCCTCGTATTTCCGAAGTCATCGCTCGGGCAGGCCACAGTTCCCGAATCCTGATTGCTGATGGCAATTATCCGGCATCATCAGCAATCGGGCCGCGAGCTGAGCTGGTCAGCCTGAACCTGGCTCCCGGACTGGTCACAGTTGCCCAGGTACTGCAGGTACTGCTGACTGCAATTCCCGTGGAGGCTGTGAATACCATGGGCATGCCGGAAGATGACCCTTACCGCCTCCCGCACGATCCTCCGGTATGGAATCAGTATCGTTCCATCCTTGCTGATGCGGGACTGTCAATTCCTCTGCAGCCGATTTCCCGCTGGGATTTCTATGATGCTGTCGATTCACGCGACCATGTGCTGACTATTCAGACGGGTGATCAGGCCTTGTGGGCAAATCTGCTGCTGACTGTCGGTGTCCGGCAGGCGGGTCAGTAAGTCTTCGAATTCGAACTCGGGCAGATTGATCCGCATGCTGACTGAACGCATAGAGTCGTTATCGGATCCGCGGCTGGACGTGTATCGCAGCCTCAAATCCACCAACACCACTCGCGATGAAGGACTGTTCATTGCAGAGGGCCCGACGGTGGTGGAGCGAGTGCTGCGCAGTAACTTTTGCGTTCGCAGTGTGGTGATCAGCGATCGGAAATTTGCGGCTTTTGAATCTCGCCTGCCTGCATCAGTCCCGGTTTACCGTCTGACGCAGCCGCAGGCGGAGGAACTGGTTGGGTTTGCATTTCACTGTGGAGTTATGGCCTGTGCCGAGCGTAAGCCGGCGGAACCCGTCCAGAGCTGGCTGCCCGCAACCGGGCCAGCTCTGATTGTCGCCGGAGATCGAGTGACCGACCCGGAAAATGTGGGCGCTCTGATTCGCATCGGAGCGGCTTTCGGAGCGGCTGCCATTGTCCTTGGACCGGGCTCTGCCGACCCATTCTCTCGTCGCGTCCTGAGAGTCTCGATGGGCAACGGCCTGTTTCTGCCGGTCGTCCAGGCCTCGGATCTGACGACCCAGCTGATGGAACTGCAGCAGGCGCATGCGATGCAGGTCTGCCTGACACTGCTGGACCCGACCGCTCAGCCACTGCACCAGCATCCGTTTGCCCCGCGAACGGTGCTCGTGTTCGGTAACGAATACGATGGAATCTCGCCCGTTGTTCAGCAGTTGCCTGGACCTCGACTGACGATTCCCATGCTCAATGGCACAGATTCATTGAATGTTGCCGTATCTGCCGGCATTTTTCTGCACCAGTACCGCAGCCTGATTCCCGCCGACTGATCAGGAAAAGTGGCATTGGCTTGCGTTTTTGCCGACGATCAGAGATTTTTCGTCGTCTGCTTACAGCGCTGCTTTCCATGGTGTCCACATGCAGGTTCTGGATTATCTCCGAGAATTGATCTCGTTTCCCAGCATCAGTTCAGTTTCCAACGTGGCCGTCACGGACTGCGTGGAGCAGTGGCTGCGACAGATGCATTTTGAGACTGAGCGGATCAGCTATCAGGACGCTCGCGGCGTTCTGAAAACCAGCGTTGTGGCTCGTCGTGGACCGCAATCCGGTTCCGGTCTGGCGTGGTTCGGCCACACCGATGTGGTGCCGGTGGATTCGTGGAGTTATCCGCAGGCGGGTCCGTGGCAGGCGGATGTGGTTGACGGTCGGGTCTACGGTCGGGGTTCGTGTGATATGAAGGGGCCGATCGCCTGCATGCTGGCGGCAGTGGCTCGCATCCCGGCGGAACAGCAGCACGCCCCACTGTGGTTTGTGGCAACCGCAGACGAGGAAGTCGGGATGCTGGGTGCCCGCAGTGTGGCAGCCGAGTCACAGCTGTATCGGCAGATCGTGGCACAGTCCGCCGGTGCGATTATCGGTGAACCAACCAGTCTGCGAGTGGTTTATTCTCACAAAGGGGGTCGAACTGTGCAGGCTGTTTCACGCGGTCGAGCCGCACACTCCAGTACAGGACTGGGGCAGAATGCCTGTATGGCGCTGATTCCATTTCTGGAGGAAATCCGTCGCATCAATGACGAACTGGAGACACAGCCACAGTGGCGAGACGAACGGTTTCAGCCACCCACTCCAACACTGAATCTGCTGCTGCATGATGTCAACACAGGGATCAACATTACCTCACCTCTGGCTTCCTGTCAGGCCTACTTCAGGCCTATGCCGGGCCAACCTGCGGATGAACTGACAGAGCGTATGCGTTCTGTCGCTGTTCGCTGTGGTCTGCAGTTCGAAATCACATTTGCCAGCGATCCACTGTATACAGACCCGCACTCGCCCTTCATTCAGGAGTTGCTGCGGATCAGTGGCAGAGACACGGCCGAGACGGTGGCCTACGGAACCGATGGCGCGGTGCTTACGGAACTTCAGAGTATGGCTGTGTGGGGCCCCGGTGATATTGCTCAGGCACACACCGATGATGAATGGATCAGCCTGCAGCAGCTGGAACTTGGAACCACGCTCTATGAGCAGGCCATTCGTCGCTGGTGCTGCTGATGAGACCCGTTCTTCAGCGTCGCTGCTTCTGGTAAATCTCTGTCAGAATGTCCTCGACCGACTTGAACTTGCGCCCCTGCTGCACGACTGTTTCAATGCGTTCACGAGCATCCTGCGGTGTGTGTCCGACGCTCAGCAGCGCCTCGTAGGCCTCACCAACCAGATCGGTCTTCTGATCCGTCTCTTCAGGAACTCGACTGGCGATCATCAGAGCAAACCGCGTCATGCGTCGACGCAGTTTGGCAATAATACGTTCGGCCATGGCAGGACCGATCCCCGGCAGGGCACTCAGGCCTTTGGCATCCTGCTCTTCGATGGAAACGGCGATCTCGCGAACCGGACGGACCATCGCCCGCAGCGCCTTCTTGACACCCACACCGTCAACTGAGCAGAACAGTTCGAAAAACTCCAGCTCTGCGTCATTCATGAATCCCACAATCCGTGGCACCATCCGTCCCTGCTGAGGATTCCCCTCCAGAAATTCAATGGTCCGCAGACTGACTTCGCTGTTCAGCTTTGCCTGCAGCTGCCTGCGGACAACATCCGGCAGCAGTACCTCATAGTCCAGGCCACCCAGACGAATCGAGGCATGCGTTTCATTGATGGCAACCAGTTGCCCCGTGATACGATTAATCATCTGCTGTCATCCGAATAGAGAGTCAGCTCAGCGTTCCGTGGGAATTGTCGCAGATTGGTCGACGGACGGGGAGAGCAACCGCCCGACCTTTCAGGCTGCAAATCTGAGGGAATGAAACAGACACAGGGCAACGGCCGCCGCATCCGCTACGTCATGAGGTTCCGGAATTGCTGCCAGACGCAGTTCTGCCCGCACTGCATGCTGCATCTGTTCCTTGCCGGCCTTACCACTGCCCGTCAGCATCTGCTTTATCTGAGCAGGACTGTACTGCAGCAGAGGCACAGCCTTTTCCGCCACGGTCGCCAGTATGGCCCCACGAGCGTGTGCCAGCATCAGTGATGAGCGGACATTTCTGGCATGCGAAAACACCTGCTCGATACCCACAGCACTGGGCTTCAGCTCCGCCAGAATCTCGCGAATTTCTCTGGCAATTTCGCCCAGCCGAAGATGCAGAGACTGATCCGTCTTCGTCTGAATGACTCCACCTTCACGCAATACCGGACCACGCGCCGTACGCTCGATCAGGGCGTAGCCTGTACGACCCAGCCCCGGATCAATGCCAAGAAACCGATTTGTGACAGTCATCTGTCGTGTCCCATTTCCTGACAGGGTTAAGCAGACCCGGGAACGTGTTGCAGCAGCACGACTGCCGTTGCACTGATCGCCTCGCCACGGCCCACCGGACCGACCGCCTCACCCGACTTTGCCTTGACATTGACCCGCTGCAGGTCCACCGTAAGCAGCTCGGCCAGCCGCCTGCGAATTACCGGCTTCCATGGGCCCATCCGCGGCTTTTCGGCATGCACCGTGCAATCGAGATTGATCACCTGCAGACACCGCTGCTGCAATTCGTGAAGCACCGTAGTCAGTAACAGAGCTGAGTCTGCCCCGCGCCAACGCTCGTCTGTATTCGGAAACCATTCGCCGATATCACCCAGTCCGGCTGCTCCCAGCAGTGCATCAGTAATGGCATGCAGCAGCACATCGGCATCACTGTGACCATCAAGGCCGAATGCTGCTTCGGTAATCACAACCCCGCCGATGACCAGAGGTCTTCCAGCGATCGTGCGATGGGTATCATGCCCCTCGCCGATCCTCAATGTCACCGCAGACATATTGCACCCGTTCCTTCAGACTGCTCACACAGGGGTTACCGCAACGCACTCTGACACGTGCCGCCCGAGCAGCATAGACCAGAACCGGCAGCTCGAGAACACAGAATCCCGGACTGTCAGCCGGCGTGAATCTGCAGTTTCTGCCGTTTTGACCATGTTCCACACCAGTTGGCCTGCCTATTTACGGTGGAATACCTGAATCGCTCTGACGGGAACAATCCTGACGTTGACCGCGAATTCCTGCCAACCTTAGCTTTCCCGGTCTGCAAGCCTCTGTAAGGCTGATCGTTCTTTTTTTGAGGGTGTCGAGGGCGTGCGAGGCAATTTCTGTTCGCGACGACAGGCGCTGGCCGGGCTGTTTCTGACAGCAACCGGGTGTGACCTGTTCCGCTCGCTCGGAGATGGCCAGTCGCCGCTGACGTCCATGCTGCCAGCGCCGGACCGAGCCTCGGGAAAACAAGCCTCACCGTCGGCAACTCTTCGACTTGCCAGACTTGAAGTCTGTATTGCCAGCCGACCGCTGCATGATCACAAATCCAGAAAACTCGTCTGGGAAGAGCTGGATGAGAGCGGGCTGATGGCCCCGGAACAGCGGAAAAAACTGAATGACAGCGGATTCCGCGTCGGGGTCGCCGGCAGCTCCACACCATGGGCTGTCCAAAGCCTGGCACGAGACGCCAGTCGACCGGTTTCCAATGAAGGCCCGCTCGGATCTCCCACCTCGTCCGGAACAGCTCACGATTCCAGCTTTGGAACCATGTTTCAATTGCTGCCTGGTGGCCAGAGCTATCTGGAAATTCAGAGTCAGCTGGATGAATCGCGTCTTTCGCTGCGAAATATTCCACAGCTTGCACGACTGCAGAATGCCGGTCAGATCCGCTGTGTTTTTGAACTTTCAGTCAGGGAACTGTCGGCTGACTGGGTGCTGTTGAATCTGCTGCCGGTCGTTTATTCCGGATCCTCCACAGCAAGACTGACAATTGAACAGAACACCGACAAACTGCCTGTTCGCCAGGACATGCTGCCACTTTACGAACAACAGGTGCAGGTCCGACTGCTCGCCGGCGAAATCGCGGTCATCGGTCGGTATGCCGCCGAGGATCCGGAAAAGTGGAGTATTGGCAGCCTGTTCTTCCAGCCCTTCTCCGATCCAGGTTCCACCGAGCGGATTCTGATGGTCCGTATGGATGGTATCGAAACACTGCAGGGACGCAGCGATCCCGGTTTTCGCCCAGGTCCGCAGGCATCCGGAAAGTTGTAAGCATGGCCGGTAGTCCGCTGCTGCACGTTGTGCTGCATCAGCCTGAAATTCCGCAGAATACAGGAAATATCGGTCGCACCTGCGTGGCTATCGGCGCACGACTCTGGCTGATTCGCCCGCTCGGTTTCCTCGTCGACGACAAGTCACTGCAGCGTGCCGGTCTGGATTACTGGCAGCACCTGGACTGGGAAGTTGTGGACAGCTGGGCTGAAGTACAGCGCAAGCTTCCGGAATCAAATGTCTGGTGCCTGACGAAGTCCGGAACCCGTGCACCGTGGGAAATTGAATTCACGCGGGGTGATATCCTGCTGTTTGGCAGTGAATCACGAGGACTTCCCGCCTCAATTCTGCAGGAATCCCAGGCCCGAAATCTGCGATTACCGATGCGTTCACAGGTCCGCAGCCTGAATCTGGCCAGTACCGTAAATACCATCGCGTATGAAGCTGTCAGGCAGTTTGGCGGCCTTCCAGCAGATCTGTAAGGCAGCGAAGTGCGTTGCTTATGAACAAAAAAACAGGCCTGGTGATCGTCTGCAGCAGCCCTCAAAACGGGCTCAGTTCCTGCTTCAACTTCTCACAAATCGCGGTTTTGCCCGCCTGAGGTGGCGTTTTTGCCTCAAAATTGCCAGACTTCGGGCTATCAGATGCCGTCTGGAACTGCCCAGCCGTCACGTCATATTGTGGCCTGATCGGAAGACGCCATGAGGAACATTTGCCGACTGGTATCCTTGTTGCTGGTCTGTTTGCTCTGCAACAGTTCGTCACTGCAGGCTCAGCAAAGCTGGGCTGACGGCCTTGTGCAACCTGGTCGCCTCGAATTTGGCGTCATTGCGCGAGGCTCAGCAGCAGCTCGGTCTGTCACTCTGACCAACAACACCGGCGCCCAGCTGCACATTCAGGGAGTGTCTACTGCCTGCCGATGTGCTGAAGCCGGTAATCCCTCAAAGACACTGCTGCAGCCGGGTGAACAGGCCACCATTGAAGTGCGAATGAACACGGTGAACTTTGAAAAGCAGCGAGATACTTCGCTGTCGATCATTATTGACGCACCGCAGTTCGCAGAAGTCCGCATTCCGATCTCAGCCTACATTCGTACGGACGTGGTTATTGATCCGGGCAAAGTCGATTTTGGTGCAGTCGAGTACCGCAGTGGTTCCAGTCGCCGGGTCACGATCAGCTATGCCGGTCGCCCTGAATGGCAGATCCGGGAAGTCAAAGTGACAAACCCCGATCTGACAGCCGAGATTCAGGAAACCAGGCGCGAGCAGGCCCCGACGGACGGGATCAATATCGTCTATCAGTTGCAGGTGAAACTGGCTGACACCGCGAAGATCGGACGGTTGGCTGAGTACATCACACTTGTCACGGATGACTCGCGCAACCCTTACGTGCCAGTGCTGGTTCAGGGTGAGGTCACAGCTGACATTATGATCGCCAACCCCAGCGTGGCTCTGCGGCCGGTCAAAGTTGGACAGTCGGCAAAAGTTGTCCTCGTCGTCCGCGGTAACAAACCGTTTGTAATCGAACAGGTTGATTCAGGGGATCTGCAGAGCAGCTTTCGAGCCAATCTGACGGACAAGGCCGACAAACTGCATCGAGTGGAACTGGAATTTACGGCTCCGGATAAGCCAGGAAGATTCAGCCAGAAGATGCAGCTGCGGATCAAGGATCGTCCGGACCCACTGGATTTCCTGGTCTCTGGTAGTGTGCAGCAGTAATCCGAACTTACCGGCTCTGAGTGCAGTCCATGGATACGTGGAATCTTCTGCTTCAGATCATCCTTCTGCTGCTGGCGTGTTTTGCTGCCGGTGGCGTCATGGTGATGTTGCGGCAAAGCCCTCTTGTGGGCTTTCTGCTGGCTGGACTTATCCTTGGAGGGCCGGGCAGTATTGCCGTTGTGAAGGCCGAATCAGAAATCGAGGGACTGGCCGAACTGGGGGTCGCACTGCTGCTGTTCAGCCTCGGGCTGGAATTCTCTCTGCAGCGTGTGCTGGGGCTGGGCATTCGAGCACTGATTATCGGAGTGCTGCAGGTTCTTGTTACCATGGCCGTGTGTACGCTGATCGGCTGTGCCCTTGGACTCAGCCCCGCTTCCAGTATTGCGTGCAGCGCCATGATCGCTCTCAGCAGTACTGCCACGGCGGCCGGTGTCCTGACCGACCGTTCACTGCTGGATTCCCCGATCGGACGCAACACTATTGCTGTCCTGCTGGTTCAGGATATCGCCGTCGTACCACTGGCAGTTCTGATTCCGCTGCTGGGAAACAGTTCCGGCAACAGTGCCATGCTGCCACGAATTGGCGGCATTCTGCTGGCCGGGGCTGGAGTTGTGATTACGCTGTACCTGCTGCTGAATCTGCTGGCAGTGCGAGTCATGCGTACTCGGTCGATCGGACAGAATCGGGAATTAATGGTCCTGCTCAGTATCATCGTAGGGCTGGGTGCGACATGGGCGGCCCACGCCGCCGGACTTTCACCGGCCCTTGGAGCCTTTATCGCCGGGATGTACCTTGGCAATTCCCCGTTTGCTTTTCAGATTCGGGCTGACGTCGCATCGCTCAGAATCGTTCTGCTGACTCTGTTTTTCGGCACTGTCGGACTGCTGGCGGACCCGCTGTGGATGTTTCAGAACATTCTGACAGTGCTTTCACTGGCCATGCTGATCGTGGCGGTGAAGGTCACGGTGGTCGCTGTGCTGTTCCGGATCCCCGGCACGCCATCCGGCACATCGCTCGCCACAGGACTCTGCCTCGGTTCCGTCGGTGAATTCGCATTTGTGCTTGGAGGTCAGGCAGTGGACGCCGGTCTGCTGACCGAGACACATTTTAATGCGATTGTCTCTGCCTCTATTGTCAGCCTGCTGGTAACACCGTCGATGATCGGGATGGCCCCGCGTCTGGCAGCATGGCTGAATGGTCGCGTCAATGAACCACTGGACGGCGTCTCACAGAAGCAACTGACCGGACAGCAGTGTGACTGTCTGGTGATCGGATTCGGTCCGGCTGGTCGTGCCGCGGCTGCAGCACTGACGAATTCTGCCGAGCGAGTGATGGTCATCGACCTCGGTGCAGACGGAGTTCGGCACGCCCACGCTGCCGGATTTCATGCCATTCAGGCGGATGCATCGTCCGGCGAACTGCTGCAGCACCTGCACCCGGAAAAACTGCGACTGGTCGTGATCACCGTCCCGGGCTTTCATGACTCCATGTCAATGCTCCAGCAGATCCGACGTATGGCACCGGGTGCAACAGTCATCGTACGGTCCCGCTATTGCCTCCATCAGCAGGATTTCCTTGCCGCAGGAGCAGATGTAGTGGCAGGAGATGAATCTGAAGTTGGTCGAGCACTGGCTGAAGCCATTACGCAGCTGCGCGTCATGGAAACCACATAGCGGTAACACCGACCGCTATCGGCGTTCCTGCGAAATCCGCACTATCGTCGGCCGACTTTCAATCCCTGTCCGACTGACAGCTGTGACATGACAACGCTGAACGGTGACTGGAATCTGCAACTCGGCAACCCGGGGTGAAACCACCGTAAACTGCCATTCACCACCAATCTGCAGCCACACGCCCCACCCCCGAAATTCCGGTCCAGCTTCCGACTGCAGCAGCAGTCTCTGCGGACTGTCAGACGACAGTCGAACCTGCGGTGCAGCGAGGGGACTGCCCGGTGCACGCTGATGCACCGGAGCCAGAGCAGACTGAGCATAGACTTCTGATCTCAGGCGATCAGCCAGATGCTCGGGATTCTTCATCAGAGTGTTCATACTGAAATGCAACTGACCGGAAACCATCGATCCCTTCCGCGTCTCTGCCACCTGCCGCAGGATCTCCTCAGCAGGGAACGGCTTCGTCTTCGCTCCCACTCGACTGGTCAGCAGGCCCGGCCAGATTGGAATCCTGCCTGCTGACTGTTCCTGCCAGAACTTCAACAGGATCGGAAAACTCTGAGCAGGCAGATCAATCGCCCAGTAGAGCTGAGGAGCCATGTAGTCGCACCAGCCCTGCTGCAGCCACAGTTCCGGATCAGCATAGATGCCGGCATACTGGTCAAAGCCGGTGATACCGGGTACACGGCCTGGCCGACCGATACCGAACGGCGAAATCCCGAATCGTACTTCCGGTCGCTCTGCAACAACCCGCTTCCACAACCCCTGTACAAGCCGATTGACGTTCGCTCGACGCCAGTCAGCACGGGAACTGTCTCGCTCTGATCGGCTGCGCAACTTCCACGAATCATCATCCGGGAACGGCTGAATCTGACCATCCTGCTGCTCAACAGGATACGGATAGAAATAGTCATCCACATGCAGCCCGTCGACGTCATATCGCCGCAGAATATCAGATGCCACATTCAGAGCCTGCTCCAGCGTTTCCCGGCGACCTGGATCCATCCAAAGCAGATTTCCATAACGCTGTACCAGTTCCGGATGTCGTCGAGCGATATGGGAATCCGCCAGTTCACCACGATTGGTATGTGCGCGGCACGGATTCATCCATGCGTGTAGTTCCAGCCCGCGAAGATGAGCCTGTTCAATCCAGAACTGCAGGGGGTCCCAGACGGGTTCAGGAGCCTTCCCCTGAACGCCGGTCAGGCAGCGACTCCACGGTTCCAGCTGCGATGGATAAATTGCGTCGGCAGCACTGCGAACCTGCAGAATCACTGCATTCAGATGCAACTCTTCAGCCAGGTCCAGTATACGCAGCGTCTCCTGCTGCTGCTGGTCGGTACTGAGTCCACTGCGAGATGGCCAGTCGATATTATCCAGCGTTGCCACCCAGACGGCGCGAAACTCACGCGGTGCATCTGGCGGAGAATCCTGCCCACAAGCTACACCACAACACACTGCAAGAATCAGTTCTGCAGTCAGCAGGAAGCTCATGGATCAGACGGCTTTCGAGCACCGGCAGTAATCGGAATCGGCAGATGATTGGCCTGCGAAGGAAGAGGACACAAGGTGTGCGGATTCCATGCACAGGGCGGATTATAGGCACGATTGAAATCAAGTACTAAACGACCGCCCTCTGGTACGGGGATGCTGAGAAAACGACCGCCTCCGTATGTTTCCCGCCCACTGGTCTGATCACGAAAGACAATCATCAGGGTCTGTTCGGATTCCTGCAGAGCTTCCAGCGTCAAGCGGCGCCCCTGCAACTCAAACTCCACATTTCCCGCCACGTGACCCTCAGAAAATCCACCGCGCACATTTTCAATCTGCACCAGACGCTGCACCGGCAGAGGAACCCATGTCGCCTGCAACCGATACTCGTCCTGAATCGGATACCACTGCTCACCACGGAAAGACAAACGCAGCGGGTTTTGGGAATCACGCAGACGGACGGCAAGTCGACCACTGCGTCGAATCAGCTGCAGCGTCGTTGTGCCGATCTTCAGACGATCAGAGGAATCCGCCTCTGAGGCCTGCAGATCAATCTGCAGACGGCCTTCCTGAACTGAGGCACCATTCAGCTGCACTGCCACACCTGCAGCAGCTCTGAATGTGACCTGCTCAGGGGTCACCGTCAAAGTCCCTGCGAGTGCAAGAGACGAATCGGCTGTCAGTCGAACGGCACAGTCCTGACCCGATCCAAAATCATGCTTTCCCTGATCCAGGTAAAACAAACCACTGACTGCCAGCCAGCCATCCGGAGCACGCAGACTGCGATCCCGCGTCTCACGCCAGCGTTCTGTGTCCATTCGCCACTCCGCGGCCTGCTCATCATTTGATCCGGCAACAGACTGCAGACAAATCACTGCAGCCAGCAGCAACCTCAGCATCGGTTCAATTCCCTGAAACCTGTTCAACCCGAGACACGCTGAGACCTGCCGGCACGCGACAACTCAGCCACGGCAACCTGCTGCAGTATGGTCTCTGTCTGAGCACTGGTACCCGTGAAGCCCGCTGCCGTAAATCCTACAACGGCGCCCGCCCCGAAGACATTCTGACACCAGGTTTCCAGTCGATTGGAACACCACAAACGACCTGTGTCGTCCGTTTCCACACCAATCGAAGTAAGGTTCAGATGCTCTGTAAAGCCAACCGTGCGACGACAGTCCAGGACTGTCTGCTGTGAGGGTACGTGGCGAGGCACCGCAAACGGCGCAACTGCTGACTCAGAACGGATCGTCACACCCGAATGCTCGGCCAGCTCCGCCATTACCTCGGGCAGCTCACTTTCGGCAGTCAGTTCAACACGAGAGCCAAACAGGCTGAACAACGCCGCTACACCAAGGGCAACCTCGTCACTGCCGAGGACACACAGCTCGGACGGCTGATGAGCCTGCTCAAACAGACGCTCAGTGTCAAACACACTGCGATCCCTGTCCGAATCCGGAAGCAGATGACGAACACCTGAAGTAATCACACAGCAGGAGAAGTCCAGCGTGGCCGGCTGAGTTCGCTGGCTGCTGTAAACCGTCAACTGCGAAGGCCGGCGGAAAGCGGCCTCACTGAACATCACCGTAACCCCGGCCGCCGTCAATTGACCACGCTGGTCAACAACCTCGTCGGCAAGGGCCCGCCGCAGCAATGCCCGCAGCAAAGGCATACCACCACTTGAGATTCCTGATGAACGCCGGGAGGCCGGGGAATCTGCCATCAGTCGCAGCAGCAGACGACGCAGAGCCTGACCGATCAACCAGCCCGAATGCCGTACCTCAGGATAAATACAACGGACCGCAATACCACGACGCACGGCCGCCAGAGACAGCTGAACTGTCGGCTGATCGTTGCCCAGAATTGTCAAATGACGGTGTGCCATCGATCTGCTTCGGGATGTGTTGCGATCTGCGGAGTCATCACAGACAGTGCTTTTCCACCTACGGAAGATTCTTCCCGCTTCCACAGACTCTGACGGCTGCCCGGACTGGGAATTGCAGAGAATCCGGGAACACAGGGCAGAAGTTTACGGTTGAATCGAATATTCCGTTTGATGCAGCGGTTCAACACGTCGTCCCGTGACCGCAACAGGCTCGATTGGGGGCAGTCAGCGACGGCCAGGCTGAGCAGGACCCGTTGCCACGGGTGCTCCGTAACGAGACGAGCTTACCGGAGCGACCCCGGTGGCAGCACCGGGGGAACGCACGCCCCCGGAAGGCAATGCCTGTGTGCGAGATGCCGTCGAAACTGCGGCACCACCCGGCACACTGCCCGCCGGCCCCTGTACCGGATAACCACCCGATCTCGGTACACCGGCTGACACCGCCCCTTGTCCACCTGGTACTGGCACAGCACCATACCGCGACTGCGCCATATGCGGGGCCTGCATCCGGGAATATTGCGGCATCTGTGCATACTGAGGCATCTGCTGCGGTACTCCAGCACGAGCACCATAGTTCATTCCGGCACCGCCGACAGCAGCACCAGCCGATCGATATCGCGATACGGTCGGGGCCGGTGCCTGCAGCTGACCAGCGGCCGCCGGCATCGAACCATAACGAGATCCCGGTGGGGTCGGCACACCAGCCGATCGCGCGGTCCCGGGCAGTACCCCATAACGCCCACTCGTCCCTGTCGCTCCACCAGCCATCATTCCCGTACCTGCCACAGATCGATAACTGTCAGGCCGCATTGGCATCTGGTAGGCAGGCATGGAATAGGCTGGCAACGACTGCCCCATACCGGGCTGCCAGCCGGGTGGTGCTGTGGCTGCCGGCACTGTTCCCGCGTAGCCCTCGGGGACAGACCAGCCCATGTTCCCTGCCGCTGGAAATCCCGACGGCCCGACCGGCGCACCTGTCTCAGTGGAGCTGCTGCCTCGCCATTGCGGTGGCTGCTGTGCACCTGGCATGCCAACGACTGGCCCCGCATGCTGCTGCGCTGCCCCGCCCCCGCCGGCTGCTGATAAGGCAGCTGCGGAGCAATCGTTCCGGGAACAGGTGTCGAAAGAATCACACCCGGATCAGCCACTGGCTGAGATCCGACATCAGCTGTCTGCGGCGGAATCGTCATTTCGGAACTTCGCGCAGGGATGTCGCCACCAACCACCAGTGGCGGTTTTTCCGACACCGGTGCCTCAATCGGTGATTCCGATGGGATTTCAAATGGCAATCGTTCCGGAGCATCTGAGGGAACCGTAGCCGGCTTCTGCTCATGCAGCTCGGGGAAGTCCTGCTCAGCATCCTCATCTGACCCCGCCGGCACACGATCTGCCGGACCCAGAATCAACGGAACTGCAATCTCACCATGCGGGGCTGCCGGCCCGTTCGTCGAGGATCGGCGACGGTTGCCATGCAGAACAAGTGGCTCTGCTCGTTCACCAGCGGGTGCTGGACGTACCAGTTTCTCAGCCGTCTCGGTACTTCCAGCGTTGCGTCGAATGGTCTCTGATTCTGCAGTCGCTGCAGTTCCATCACGCAGAGTCTGACGCTCCGGTTTAGCGATCCGAACCGGTGCTGGCGCTGACCGCTGTGGCGACTCATGCGGTGGCTCAACTCGCGGATAACGCACCACTGACCGCACATCCGCATCAGGCGCCTGCATCCGTCGCGGAATGATTTCAATCTCCGGCTCCACAAACGACCGCTGCTGCCCCGTGGTCACATGCGGACGATACTGCGGTGGATCAACTTCCTGCGTCGCCCCTGCCTGAGTCGTTCCCCATGCAGCAGCCAGTAACAACAGCAGACTTCCCGCAGCAACCTGCGCAACACGAACGAACCAGACAGATGTCAGCGACACCTGCAGCCTCCGAACGTGCACTCCGTTTGCTCCGGCAGATTCTGCCGCAGGGTCATCCATAACAACCACCTGCACGAAATCACTGCGAGGATCCTGCCCGAATGCAGTTCCGCGCATCTTGATTCGTCACACAGGCGTCCAGATCCGCAGACTTTTGCGGAACCGTAGAACCGGATTTTCAGTTAAACGCAGAAAACACGGCCAGATCAACCCAGACACCCCGAACAACCCACAACCCCCAGACATCCAGAGGCTCTGTTCGGCCCTGACGCGAACTCAGACAGGCTTGCCAGCCAGCTGCAGAAACTCGTCTTCTGTGACGATTCGCACCCCCAGTTCCTCTGCCTTTGTCCGCTTGCTGCCTGCCGCATCGCCCGCCACCACAAGGCTGGTTCGCTTCGACACACTGCCCGAAGCCTTACCCCCCAGATCGCGAATCAACTGCTCAATCTGCTCACGAGTAAATCGGACCATGGTGCCGGTCACCACGATCGTCTGGCCTTCGAAAACTCGAGGACTGGAAGTATCGCGTGGAGCAAGAGGCTGTCCTGTATTCAAACCCAGCGCAGCCAATTCAGCCGCCAGTCGCTGCCCGTAGTCGCTGCGAAAGAACTGATACACAGATTGTGCAATCACCGGGCCAATCTCATGCACCGCTCCCAGTGACTCCTCAGTCTGCTCAATGATTGCCGACAGCGTTCCGAAGGCCTGCTCCAGCGTTCGAGCTACTGTCTGCCCCACATGGCGAATGTTCAGACCTGCCAGCAGTCTCCACAATGGCTGCTTCCGCGACTCCTCAATTCCTGCCAGCAGACGATCCACCGACTTCTCACCCATCCGCTCGAGATTCTTCAGCTGGTCACGCTTTTCAGCCAGTCGAAAAATGGCCGGAATGCCGTCAACCAGAGACGCTTTCAGCAGCAGCTCAATCAGTTTCTCACCCAACCCATCAATATTCATACAGGGTCGTGAGGCAAACCAGATCAGGGTCTCTCTGAGCTGCGCCGGACAGGCAGGATTCGGACAGCGTACGTAGACACCATTTTCATCCTGCACCACAGCCGTACCACACTCAGGACAATTCGACGGGAACTCATAGAACTGCTCTGCCCCTGTTCGCCCGGCCTCATTGACACGCAGCACATGCGGAATGATCTTGCCGGCCTTTTCGACCACCACCAGATCTCCGATCCGGACACCCAGCCGCTGCAGCTCGTCGCGATTGTGCAGACTGGCCCGCGACACAGTGGTACCGGCAATCTCAACGGGCTCAAGTTCAGCGACAGGTGTCAGTGTGCCTGTTCGCCCCACCTGCACAACAATCCGCAGCACTCGGGTTTCCGCTTCATAGCGTTCCCATTTCCAGGCCCTGACCCAGCGGGGACTTTTGGACGTCGCACCCAGCATGTTTCGCTGGGGCAGTGAGTTCAGCTTGATCACCAGTCCATCGACTTCAAACGGCAGCTCCGGAACACCGGCAATCAGTTCGGCACAGGCCTGTTGCAGACCTGTGAAACCCACGGCAAAACGCACGTTCGGAGTTGTGGGCAGTCCCAGTTCCCGGATCTGCTGCAGAAACTCGCTCCACGTACTCCACGACACTCCCGAAACCTGTCCCACGCCGTGAGCCAGAAAACGGAGCCGCCGCTGACGAGCCAGCCGCGGATCAAGCAGCTTCAGAGCACCCGCCGCCGCGTTGCGAGGATTCCGAAAGGGCTCCTCACCCTCCTGAATCTGAGTCGCCTGCAACTTCGCAAACTCCTCGTTCAGAATCAGCACCTCACCACGAATCTCAAGTACTTCCGGAGCATTCTTCGTCAGCAGCCGCAACGGAATGCCCTCAATCACACGAGCGTTGGCTGTCACGTCATCGCCAACCATGCCGTTTCCTCGCGTGACTGCCCGAACCAGCACTCCCCGCTCATAAATCAGCGCCAATGCCACGCCATCAATCTTGTACTCAATCGAATATTCAAGCTGCTCCGTATCCAGACTCTTCCGCAGCCCCTGATCCCATTCCTCCAGTTCCTGTTCTGCAAACAGATTATCAATCGACAGCATCGGTACCTGATGCGCCGCCTGCACAAATCCCCGAATCGGCTCACCACCAACTTTCTGACTGGGACTGTCTGTCGTCTGCAGCTCCGGAAAACGATGCTCCAGCCCCACCAGCTCCTGCATCAGGCGGTCATATTCCCGATCCGTGATTTCCGGACGAGCTTCCACGTAATAGAGCTGATTGTGCCGCTCCAGTTGCTGTCGCAGCAGCCCCACCCGCTGCTCCGCCTGCACATACTCCGCGTCATCCGGAAACAGCGATCCCATATGCTCTGCTCTGCCAACCAGTTCCCTGTAACCAGCCCACTGCCTACGGAATCACATCGTCCAGCAGCGAAACACTGACAACCCTGTCCAGTCGCACATACACAATCTTCCGATTGGCCTGAATTCCATGCACTCGCGATTCCCTCACGTACACCTCACGCGTCGTTGTGGAATCCCGCAGATCATGCACGTCGGCCTGTTTCAGGATCAGGGTCTTATCACGCACTTCATGCAGTCGACCCACATAAACAAACGGTGACTCAACATCCACCACCACCTGTTTACCGATCAGGTCTTCCACACCGGCGCTCCGCAGCTACGTTCCACAGGTTTCAACCGCGTACTCGATACCCCAGCTTCAATAACTCTGCACGAACTCGCTCAGCATGTGCCCCCTGAATTTCCAGCACACCATCCTGCACCGAGCCCCCCGCACCACAACAGTTCTTCAGCTTCGTCAGCAGTACTGCCGCGTCATCTTCGGCACCCAGATCGCGAACCACAGTCATCATCCGGCCATGTTTCCGCTTTTCCACGCCCACTCGCAGAGAACGCCCCGGCTTTGTCCGAGGCACAGGTTCCGGAGGCACACAGCGACACTCCGATTCCAGCAGACCACAGTGCTCACACCGCGGTGGACGATCATAGATCGTCCCTGCCAGTAACCCCATTCCGCACCTCCCTTGCCGTTGACACCCTGCCCATCGCCATCACTACGCGGAATCTTACTTCTGCAGATCCAGAATTGCCTGCGGCAATTCACGGTCAACGATTCCCAGCACACCTCGCCCCTCGTTCAGGCGATCTTCCACGTCGTACCGAATGTCGTCACAGTCGATCTTCCAGAATTCCTCAATCGCTTCCCGACTGATGGACTTCGCAGGACGCAGCAGCCTGAAACCCACTCCCCGGGCCGGATCTGTCGTGAACCACCACGGACTGCGCGGCAGATTCGGATCGTACTCCTTCCACTGCTCATCGTTCGAACCCAGACGCGCAGCCGATCGAGACTGCTCAGCCTTCAGCTCCCACGATCCCCCGCGTACCACTCGAGGATCAGGCTTCACCGCACGCACCCAGTCACTGGCTGCATCCACGACGTCTTTCTGCGGATAGACACCATGAGCGTCAATAACCCACTCCGCCGCATTCCCATGCATATCGTACAGACCAAAAGGATTCGGCTTTTTCTGACGTACGACACGAGTTCCTGATCCTTCCGTGTTACCGGCAAACCAGGCGTAGTCACCCAGAGCCCCGACGTCCGCCCCAAAAGACCATGCCGTGGTCGTGCCCCCTCGACAGGCATACTCCCACTCAGCCTCCGTCGGCAGTCGATACTGCTGACCACTGATGGCAGACAACCACTTAGTATACTGTCGCGCAGAATACTGAGTCATCGAGACGGCCGGCTGGCGAGGATCATCACCATATTCAAAGGTAAAATCAGGCTCATACAGTGGTGTCGGAGCAGTCACAGCGTCAATCCGGTTGTCGTCCGTCACCTTCCGCAGGCCCCGCGCCTGAAATTCCTTCAGATGACGGTACAACTGCATGAACAGTTTGTACTCAGCCCACGTGACCTCACACTCACCCATCCAGAACGGTGCCACCTGCACCCGTCGCACCGGCCCCTCGTCCGATCCACGACCGGCCTCAGATTCGACACTGCCCATCTGGTACTCACCACCGGGAATCGGAATCATCCGAAACGTCACATCCGTGCCAGGAATCTGCTGTTCATAAGATACCAGCCACTTCCCTTCATACTCAATCGCCGGACCACTGGCCGGCTTCTCAGC
>CAIOKE010000151.1 GCA_903858815.1 uncultured Planctomycetaceae bacterium
CAAACCTCAAACCCGAAACCCAAAACCCAAAACCCCATGCCCCACATCCACCACCCCACAACTCGCGTTGCAAACTGCCTGCTCACCCTGCTGCTACCGCTCGCCGGACTACTCGCACCGTTGACCCAGCAGCGAACCGAGGCAGCTGATCCGCCACTGCAGACTGTGAATTCCCTGCCCGCCTGGGTGCTGCAGAATGACACTGTCAGCCTCGCAGTGACCCGCACCGGCGCCCATATGGCCCCAGTCACCTTCAGTCGCAGCTCGGACAAACCCATTCAGCCCTATTACGTCAGCCCGTGGCAGGACGAACCACGACAACCGTTCCCGGCCCCCGTCCTGCAGGCACTCCGCGGCGATTTCTTCTGCCTGCCCTTCGGCGGCAATAACGCAGCCGTCAACAATGAACAGCATCCGCCACACGGAGAAATCGCCGGCATGGACTGGACCGCTTCCAGCCTGCAGCGCACGGGCTCGCTGTCAGCCCTGACACTGACCGCAGACACCAAAGTGCGGGCGGGAACCATCACCCGCACGCTGTTGCTGAAGGACGGACACAACGTGGTCTATTCAACCCACCTGATCCGTGGCTTTGCCGGACCCGCACCGCTCGGACATCACGCCACACTGGCCATGCCCGATCACCCCGGCAGCGTGCGAATTTCCACCAGTGCCCTGAAATTCGGGATGACTTGTCCCGGAGTTTTCAGTGATCCGGCCAAACGTGAATACCAGCGGCTGCTGCCCGGAACCACCTGGAGAAGCCTGACCGCGGTCCCTCAGGCGTGGAAGAATGCCCCCGACGCCGATCTCACCAGACTCCCCGGCCCCGCTGGCTTCGCAGATCTTGTCCAGATCTTCCCCCAGCCACCACCCGCAGGTCAGCCGGCATGGGTCGCCGCTGTGTTCGCCGACTCCGGCTACCTGTGGTTCTCGATGAAGGATCAATCCGTTCTCAACAGCACAGTCTTCTGGATGGAACACAAAGGCCGACACGGGTTCCCCTGGAATGGCCGCAACAACTGCCTTGGACTGGAAGATGTGACCGCCTACTTCGCTGAAGGACTGCAGGCCTCGGTGCAGCCGAACGAGCTGACGAAACAGGGGATTCCCACGGCCATCGTTCTGAAACCCGACCAGCCCACAGCCATCCACTACCTGCAGGGCGCCGTCCCCATCCCGGCGAACTTTGATGCCGTCGAACGAGTTGAATTCAGGAGCGGAATGGCCGTGTTTCATGCTGTGTCCGGAGCATCGGTCAGAGTGCCTGTGGAGCATCAGTTTGTGTTTCAGGGCCGACTGAGCGAATAGCGATGGCAACCCGAGAACATCGGCAGGGCAGGAAAACAAGGCAAAACAGAGAGCTTTCAACAAGCTGTTTTGCAAGTCTCTGAACTGGCAAATCTTCCTATTTTTTCACCTCATGATTTTTTCGCCTCCGGACTATCGACACTCGCCCGGCAGCCTCCAACAATTCGTCAGCGAATGGATGTCAGGTCGAACTGCGGTGCTGCCGCACTCGACCTGAGATGGAGGTTCTCAAACGGTGTTGAGGGTGCTATGAGGAAAATGCTTGTCGCGGGGCTGCTGCTGTGTTCTTCGGCGGTTGCCAGTAACGTACCGTACTACGGAGCTGTCTGGCAGAACGCCCAGACTGACCAGGCTCGCTGCGAAGCGGAAGCTCGCTACATGGCCTCACGTGGGATTCGTGGCCACGTGGGACCGAATATCGGAAACTTTGAAGGTGTCGGCTGGGGCTACAGCTCTCGTCCCGCCACCTGTACTCCGGGCCGCGCTATGCGGTTGACTGGTGACGCTGTTGCCCAGTCCACCAACGGCACGTGGTACCGCGTCCGCAGCTGGCGTTAATCCAACTGCTGATCAACAACCAATCGACCGGGCTTTCCCCCAGCGGGAAAGCCCTTTTCATTTCCCCGCAGCCACAAAGCCAGGCCGTAGCCTGGGCTTCAGCACAAGAACACCCTACCAGGCACACCAAACGCAAGCGACAACAGTCGGCAACTTCCCTGCAAAAACAGCCCGATGCGGCAAAATGCTGCGATTTTTTCCTGACAGTGCCGGGCAGGAATGCCCGGTCTACGTGTTTTACCCCAAACACTATCGCCACTCGGTGCTGCGCAAAAAGCACTCTGGACAAAGTAAGCCGCATCGTCTGCCCGGGCTAAAGCCCGGACTACGGTTTGCGGCCGCAGCGGGGGTCCTGCTCGGCCCCAACCCGCTCGCGTCCCATCAACCCCGCGGATGGCACTTCCGATGCACAGCTTTCAGCCGACTGTGTTCAACATGCGTGTACACCTGAGTCGTGCGAATCGATGCATGCCCCAGCATCTCCTGCAACGCGCGAATGTCGGCCCCGCCTGCCAGCAAATGCGTCGCAAAACTGTGACGCAATGTATGCGGACTGATCTCCGGACAACCCACCCGCCGCGAATAGCGACGCACCAGCGCCCAGATCATCTCGCGATTCATGCGACGCCCACTGCGCGACAGAAACAACCAGCCCTCATCCTCACCCCGCACACTCGCCTGACCTGGTCGCTCTGACTCCAGATACCCGCGAATCGCCGCAATCGTCAATGGATTCAATGACACCAGTCGCTGCTTGTTGCCCTTACCCGTACACCGACAGTAGTTGTCCTCAAACGCGATATCCCCCAGCTTCAGATGGACAACCTCGGAAACTCGACAGCCCGTAGCATACAAAACCGCCAGCATCGCTCGGTCCCGCAACGGAAATCGATCGGCTCGAGCTATCGGGGCGGTCAGCAGACTGTCCACCATCTCCGGACTCAGCACCTTCGGCAGGCGTTCCCACAGCTTCGGCGAACTGACCAGATCCACCGTGCTCTCCGCGATGATTCCCTCCAGCATCAGGTACCGGAAAAACATGCGAATGGCCACCAGATTGCGCCCCGAGCTGCTGGCCGCCAGCCCCAGTTGCTGCAGGTGCTCAAGAAACGCAGTCACCGTCGCCACCCCAATGTCATGCACACTGGTGCGACTGGTGTTCTGGTTCCATTCAAAAAAACGTCGCAGATCGCGGCCGTACGCGGCCAGCGTGTTCTGAGACATG
>CAIOKE010000152.1 GCA_903858815.1 uncultured Planctomycetaceae bacterium
AGACCGGCCCCCGACAGGCTGATGCTGCCGGTACTGGCCGTGACGGAGACAGTCCCTGTGCCGGTGGAATTGTTGACTCCAGCGTCGGTGATCGAGATATCGCCGCTGGACTGCAGGGTGATGTTGCCTTTGGCCTGAACACCACCGGAATTCACTGTGATACCGGCTGCGGTGCTGGTGACCTGCACGGTTCCGGTACCAGCAGTGGCGGATACTCCTACGTCAGTGATGTTGACAAGTCCGGGTGCTGACAGCGACACGTTGCCTGCAGAGTGCACGCCGGAGCTTGCCGCAGTCAAAGTCCCTGCGGTGGTTGTGATGGAGATGTTGCCGGTACCCGAGGCATTTTTCACATTGGATACAGAGGATGCACCGGCCGCCTGAATGGTGATTGATCCTTTGGCCTGGATCCCGTTATGGTTTACAGCAACTCCACCTGCAGTGCTGGTGACCTGCACGGTGCCTGTCCCCGCTGTGGCATTCACGCCACTATTATTAATGGTGATGAGCCCGTCGGATGACAGCGAAATGTTTCCGGCGGAGCGCAGGCCGGAGATGCTGATGGTGAGTTGGCCGACCGTATTGGTTACGGATATGTTTCCTGTGCCGGTCGCGTTCACCACATTTGACAGCGTACTGGTTCCGGCTGCCTGAACGGTGATCGTGCCCTTTGCCTGAATGCCGCCTTCGTTTACTGTGACGCCGTCGAGGCTGCTGGTGAGCTGCACGGTTCCGGTTCCTGCTGTGGCGATAACGCCGGAGCCTGAGACGGTCACAAGCCCCGCAGCTGAGAGTGCGACATTGCCAGCCGTGGTGATTCCCGCACCATTCACGGTGAGCGTGCCGGAGGTTGTGGAAACAGTCACGTTTCCACTTCCGGATGATGTATTGATGCCGTTGTCGCTGATGATCGTGGTATTTCCAGCGTTCAGCGTGACGTTGCCTGTCGAGACTAAGCCGAACTGGCTGACAGTCAGTGTGCCGCCGGATGTGAGTGAAATGTTTCCGGCGAGATTCACCGCGCTGACTGCGCCACCAGCTGTGATGCTGTCTGTGCCTGTACCGGTATTGACGGTCAGGTTGGTGAGACCAACAGAACTGCCGGTGATGTTGGCGATGGTCACCGTGTCATTACCGGAAGGCGTGGATGTGTTGACGGAAAGCGTTGTGGTGTTGCGGACGTAGAGTGGCGTGAACGCTGTTCCGCCGGTGGTGCCGGAAATCTTCACCGCAGCCTGGCCCGCACTGTTTGTGTCGCCGGCGATGCTAAGTGTCGTGTTGGCGACCGGCAATGTGGTGCTGTCCAGATTCACGGTGGCGATGCCTGTGGCATCCACCTGGCTGACACCCGTGAAGGTCAGGGCGCTGCCGGCAACAGTCAGTGCTCCGGCGTTGGTCGGTGCGGTGGCATCGACGCTGTAGACCCCCGTGCGACCACCGGCGATGGCGTCGCTGACTGTCAGCAGATCACCAACCTGCCCGCCACCGTGGAACGCAACAGCCACGGCAGGATCCCCGTTGACGTAGTTGATATTCAGGGAATCAACACCCGTATCGCCGTTGAAACGGACTGGCAGCGTGTTATCGACCTCAATGAAGCTGGTGCCGCCGTTTGTGCTGAATTCGTTGCGGTTCGCGGTGGTCGATTTGCGGAACACGAAGGTGTTGGCAACGGACGTCCCGTTGATGATGGGATGACTGTTGAGTACCACGTCGTTGCCGGCGTCACCCGTGGCTGATCCAGCGTAGGAAATGTAGAGGGTCATGCCTAAGTAGGTCACCGGTGATCCTTCGGGCAGGCCGGCGAAGGTGCCCACCACGTCATCGGTGCCGTCGTTATTGATAATCACGTAAGTCTGCAGGCTGGCAGAACTGATCGTGAAGCCGCCGAACTGGATCAGATTGAGCGTCGCACCACCAAGATCCACGGTGCCGGTGACATTCAGCTGATCGTATCCAGTGCCGACGGTGGTACCGCCGATTTCCACGTCGAAGCTGGAACCGGACGTGAAAGTGATGCTGCCGGTGTTCAAAATTCCGGGGCTGGTTCCGGGAGCGACCTTGCCGCCTGAGCTGACGGAGACCTGGCCACTGACGGTCAGATTGCCACCAAGAGTGGAGCCGGATGCGACCGCGACGTCGCTGTTGATGGTGGTGGAGCCGTTGACCAGCAGGGTTCCGCCGCTGATGGTTGTGGAGCCGGTGTAGGTGTTCGAACCGGAAAACGTGAGGGTTCCGCTGCCGACCTTGGTCACGGAATAGCTGCCACTAATTGCTCCGGAGACAATCAGGTTCCCGGCTCCACCCAGACTGCTGTTTGCAGCGAGCGTGACAGCTCCGCCGACGGTGCCCGTGCCACTGCCGGTGATCAGCGCTCCGCCGGAAGAAATGCCGGTACCGCTGACGGTGATGGCTTCAGTGGCAATGTTCGCGCGGACGTCAAGGACTGCCCCGGAGGCGA
>CAIOKE010000153.1 GCA_903858815.1 uncultured Planctomycetaceae bacterium
CCCCACGCCTGTGGGGCTGAACCGATAACTCGCTGGCTGCAACACCTGTCCGCTGTGCCGCTCCCCACGCCTGTGGGGCTGAACCGTGTGGACTGCCATTCCGACGGTACGGTGACGACCGCTCCCCACGCCTGTGGGGCTGAACCGCATCGGTGGAAGCGGCGAGACAGTAGACAACTCCCGCTCCCCACGCCTGTGGGGCTGAACCGGCTCGTCTGTGTGCATCATTTTCGACCGGCACCCGGACCCCACGCCTGTGGGGCTGAACCGAAGGCTGAACACTCTGGTATTGTGTCAGTTCCAGTCAGACTTGAGCGCACTTTTCCGGCAGCAAGGATGCAGATTTGGAACTTGGCGATACCAGTAGTGCTGCCGTGATGTAGACTCCCGTGGTCGTAATTGATTCTAAGGCGCCCTGGAGCTGAGTTACCACTCTGCTCCGAGACTTGACCTTCCGGGAAAGCACTCCCATGAGCCCACTGCGTAATGACGAATTTGGCGAATCAGTGCAAGATGGTCCTGCTGGTCACAGGCGGCTTTGTTTATTGAAGGGACATGAGTGTCTCTTTCGTGCCGGTCGCACCTGACGGCTCTCGGAGCGGGATTGGGCGAGTAACGCATAAATGCGGGAGTCGTCTTGAAACGAAATCCGTCCCGCCGCGGAAGCAACATGGGTGTTGGTGATTCATGTCGACCAGGGCGAATGCGCTCCTGCAATCAGCAAATTCCTCAACTGCATTCCTGCTGCTGGAAAAGTGCGTTCCGCACTCGCCGGATCTGACGCATCCGCACGCCCGTGGGGATGCACTGTGATCCAGGCATGGACCCCCGAGCAGGGCCTCCGCTCTCCACGCCTGTGTGTTTCAACCGCACTGCTGCAGCAGAATGAGCCACTCGCCCTGTCCGCTCCCCACGTATCAATTCCAGTCCGACTTGAGAGAGTTTCGCTGGTTGCTTCGATGCAGGGTGGGAGTTCGAGTCAGCCTTGAACGCTTTTTGGGGGGTGCGGGGATGTAGCCTTGGAATGTGGCGCAAATTCTGCCCCTTCCCTGAAGCCGAGAGTCGTGTACTCTGCCAGCGACGGGGACCGCCTCTTTTCACAACGTCGGGTGAAGTGATGGCGATGCAGTAAATGCAGGAAGCTCTAGTGTGTTCCGTGGGTCTGCCGTGTAAATTCATTTATAAAAATGAACGCTCAATTCAACTCGAAAGTGCGACGGTAGTCCTGTTGCACAGCGAGATCCTATGAGCGTCCCGATTCAGATAAGGCAGGCCATGACTGAGTGGACATCTTTCATGGAAACAGGAGGGCAGGGAAATGGCAACTGCTGTTAGACGAAATCGCAGCTTTCCGGCACCACTGATGCCTTTTGACAAATGCAAATTTCCGCATTGCTGCCGTGCCTGAACCCAAAAGACGACTGATCGTGGTTGCAATCCCCGAGACGCAAGGTGAACACCGATGTATGACGATGTTGCCTATGAATTTCCCCCCTCAGCCCCGATATACCGTATCAAGGCTGGTCGCAGACCATATTTGACCTCATCTTCCTCGACAAATTCATCAAAAGCGAAGTGTGGTCCTACGCCCACAGACCTGATAACCACCTCGTACAGACGCCGTTCAGACAGAAATACCATTGGTCCGCGAGAGCGCTCTGCAACAATTGCAGCCTCTCGGATCTTCCTGCCGACAGTTCCTCCCGCCATCACTCTGCCCCGAACGCTCTCTGTGTAGATCAATGCATTCGTTGGACCGTGCATCGCACGAGCGGTTTTCGCAAAACCCTGGCTACGAGTGTCACATTTAGCCCCAAGCGCGATCAAAGCCTCGGCGATCCTGGTCCTGTTCTCCGGTCCGACGATCATTTCTCCAGTGATTGCAAATGCCCAGCCTGCAAGCAATTGGCGGCGGCCCCCCATCCTGGCGATCTCCTGAAACTGGATGGAAAGTTGCAGCAGGGTTGGGTCGTCCAAGCTACTGGCACTCCCTGAATTCCCGAATCTTTCTTCGAATCGACGATCCGATGGATCTATTCCAAGTCGCTGACTTGTTGGGCGCAAAGGCGTCTCGTGCGATCGATCCTCAGCCGCGGGTTCGAGCCCATCAGAAGGCTTGCAGGCTAAATGTTGTCGAAAACCAACTGCGTGCGTTTCATTTCCACCCAACCGGAAACGGTAAGCCTCGAGACGTTGCGGCAAAAGCTCATATCGCTCGACGAGTTCGAGGAAGATCCTCCCGCAGGCCATGGCATCGTCAATTGAATTGTGATAATCTGTGCATGGTGGTTTAATTGCCAGACACTGGCAAACGTTTCGAAGGGTATACGTATTCGGTGACAACGATCCCAGCAACTGGCGTGACATTTCAAGCGTGCAAAACCCACTCGTTGCTGGTATCGATTCACCAAA
>CAIOKE010000154.1 GCA_903858815.1 uncultured Planctomycetaceae bacterium
CTTCCCTGGGACCACCGAGCACCAGCTCGGTAACGCCCAAACACAACACCAGTCACCTGACGCTGACAGCTCGCCTGTGCGAACGGGGGCAGGACCCTCGGCTCGGCAGAAACCTCGCCCTCCCAGGGGGGACTTCCCTGGGACCACCGAGCACCAGCTCGGTAACGCCCAAACACAACACCAGTCAGCTGACGCTGACAGCTCGCCTGTGCGGACGGGGGCAGGACCCTCGGCTCGGCAGAAACCTCGCCCTCCCAGGGGGAACTTCCCTGGGACCACCGAGCACCAGCTCGGTAACGCCCAACTACAACACCAGTCAGCTGACGCTGACGGCTCGGCAGAAGCCTCGCCGTCCCGGGGGGACCTTTGCGCGCACTGACAACTGACCACCGTATTTGACGTTGAGCCACAAAACGCCCCACGAACAGTGCTCCGGGGCAGCTGAAAGTCTCAGGTGCGAACCTGACCGGTTCCTCGAATCACCGTCTTATACGTTGTCAGCTCCCGCAGCCCGCAGGGGCCGCGGGCATGAAAGCGATCGGTGCTGATACCAATTTCGGCGCCCAGACCTAATTCGCCCCCGTCATTGAATCGAGTACTGGCGTTGATCACGACTGCCGCGGAATCAACACGACTCTCAAACGTACCGGCAGCTTCCAGACAGCGTGTCACAATAGCGTCGGTGTGGCCTGAACCGTATGTTGAAATGTGGTCCAGCGCCTGTTCCAGACTTTCCACAATACGGACGTTCATGATCAGCGCACCGTGTTCTGTGCGATAGTCCTGTTCGCTGGCCGCCACAGTGGAACTGACGATCTGTCGAGCGCGCTCACATCCCCGCAATTCCACTCCCTGCTGCTGCAGTGCAGCTGCCAGTGGTGGCCACAGCTGCTCGGCCGCTGCCGCGTGGACCAGCAGAGTTTCTGCGGCGTTGCAGACCGCCGGTCGCTGACATTTGCTGTTGATCACAATATCGATTGCCATCTGCAGATCAGCACTCTGGTCAATCAACACATGGCAGACACCGTCAAAATGTTTCAGCACCGGCATGGTGGCTTCCCGAGTCACTCGTTCAATCAGCGCGCGGCCACCGCGAGGAATGGTCAGATCGATCAGGTTACCCAGCTGCAGAAATTCACCGACCAGCGCGCGGTCGGTGGAATTCACGATCTGCACGGCATTGGGCGGCAGCTGGGCCGCAGCCAGCGTGTCGCTGATCAGGCGCCCAAGCGCCAAATTTGTACGAATCGCCTCTGAACCGCCTCGCAGAATCACCGGGTTCCCGCTTTTCAGGCAGAGTGCGGCAGCGTCGATTGTTACGTTCGGACGCGACTCATAGATAAAGAACACGACTCCCAGCGGAACACGGACTCGGCTGACCTGCAGGCCATTGGGGCGACGTTCGCCCTGAATCACTTCGCCGACAGGATCGACAAGTCCGCGAATCTGATCCACTGCACCAGCCAGACTCTGGATACGTGATTCATCCAGCTTCAGGCGGTCCAGCATGGCCGGTGCCATACCGGCCTGCTGAGCGGCAGCAAGGTCCAGCTGATTGGCGGCAACAAGACTGGCTGATTCCGAGCGCAGCGCATTTGCCAGCAGTTGCAGCCAGTGGTTCTTGCGAGCGGTCGTCAGTGCGGCCAGAGTGGCAACGGTCTGGCGGGCCAGTTGGGCCATCAGACGCGGGGAGGGATCGGACGGCGAAGCAGGATTGAGTTCTGACATGAGACGAGCCGGGAAGAATGGTGGCGAATGACACCGGGTGGAAGCCTGCACCGGGAAACCGGCGAAAGCTGCTGCAGCACAACCTCGATTGTACTGCGAAAATCCTGCGACTTCGACGAGGAATTGCGATCTGTAGCCCAGCCGCACGTCCGGGAAAAGCCGCAGCCAGCCGGGAAAATCCAGAAACTGAGAACTCGTCTTCAGCGGCTTCAAGGTGAACCGGGCAATTTCCGAAAGCGAGATCAGCGGGAGAGATCAGGGGCTTGGCCTTGATTCCCCCCGCATTTGGACGTATCTCAACGGGGCAGAATATTCCGGGAAGACATTGCGCCCGCTCCACGCCGTGATTACGGCGTGCTGTCGGCGTCCGGCGTTTTTCAGGCTGCTGGCGTCTGTAATACCAATTCAACAGGGGTGAAGTGTGGCACTTCCCGATCTTTCGTGGCTGCCGAATCTGCCTCCATTGTTCGTGTATGGCGGGATTCTGGTCGGTTTTGTGGTGACAAACCTGCTGCTGGCCCATCTGCTGGGCCCGCGCAAACACACTCCCGTCAAGGACATGCCCTACGAATCCGGCATGGACCCCGTCGGGGATGCTCGTCAGCCCTTTGATGTCCGCTTCTACCTCGTGGCCATTCTGTTCCTCGTTTTTGACGTGGAACTGTTGTTTTTGTATCCATGGGCAGTAAGTGCCTATAGTGATGCTGGTGTTCCCGCAGAGCTGCGGGATACGGTTTTCGGTGTCATGCTCGTCTTCATGGCAACTCTGGCGCTTGCCTGGGTGTATGCGTGGCGGAAGGGAGTTTTTCGATGGCGGTAGGTCTTCCGGAAAACATTTTCATCACAAAGCTGGATGCAGCGGCCAACTGGGCTCGCTCAAACAGCCTCTGGCCGATGCCGTTCGCCACTGCCTGCTGTGGCATCGAACTGATGGCCACTGCCGCCTCCCGCCATGACCTTGCACGCTTTGGTGCCGAAGTTATGCGATTCAGTCCGCGACAGTGCGATCTGCTGATCGTTGCCGGTCGCGTTGTGATGAAGATGCTGCCTGTCCTGCAGCGCATCTGGCTGCAGATGCCCGAACCCAAATGGTGTATCTCCATGGGCGCCTGTGCCTGTTCGGGCGGAGTGTTTGACACTTACGCCGTTGTGCAGGGCATTGACCGGTTCATTCCGGTCGACATGTATGTCCCCGGATGTCCTCCGCGTCCAGAGCAGTTGTTACAGGCGGTGATGGACATGCAGGCCAAGGTGCGTCGCACAGGCACCGTGATGGGTCGGGAATTCGCCATTCGCGACATGCCGACGGGACCTGCTCCATTTGATTCGGACGAGCGTTATCGGATCGAGGATTCTCGCCTGATTCAGCTCGGTGGTTTTTCCGCGGCAGCGACCTCAGCCGGCCGCAGTGCGACTCAGGGATAAGGGGCTTCGCCGATGGTTTGTCTTTCTGAGTTGCAGCAGAAGTTCGGTGCGAAGATTGCGGAAAGTCATTTCCGTGACAATCGGCGAATTGATATTCCGGCTGCCGTAGTGCTGCCATTGCTGACCAGCCTGAAGACCGAATACGGCTTTAACATGCTGGTGGACATTACGGCGGTGGACTGGTTGGAGTACGAGGGCGCTACCGATCGATTTTCAGTGGTTTACCAGCTGCTGAATCTGGATACGGGCGAGCGTCTGACGGTCCGCGTGCCGGTCAATCTTCCGGATGCTGTGCTGCCATCAGTCTACAGCCTGTGGCGCGGGGCCGACTGGATGGAACGCGAGGTCTGGGATATGTTCGGAATATCGTTTTCCGGACATCCGGATCTGCGTCGAATTCTGATGCCCGAGGAGTTTGACGCGTTCCCTCTGCGGAAGGATTATCCTCTGAAGGGACGTGGCGAACGCCACAACTTCCCCGTGATTACTCGATCCGGCAGCTGATCTGCCTGCACAGTTCAAACGACTGCCGGGCGGGTGCCTGGCGGGGTTTCCGATGGTCTTCTGGTCTGGCCACCTTCAATGCCTCTGACTCCTGTTGATACCCTCGAATCGGCATCTGCTGAACGCGAGTATGTCTGGACCCTGAATTTCGGGCCACAGCACCCTGCCACCCACACCACGCTGCGGCTGGTCCTGACTCTGGACGGTGAAAAAGTCCTGAATGCGGTGCCGTACATCGGTTACCTGCACAGCGGCTTTGAAAAGCTGGGCGAGCATCTGGACTTCAACCAGTACGTGACCATCGTCGACCGCATGAACTATCTGTCGCCGCTGGCCAACGAGATTGCGTGGCACCACGCCGTCGAAAAGCTGCTGGGGATCGAACTGACACCTCGCTGCAGGTATCTGCGAACGATCCTTGCCGAACTGATGCGGATGCATGACCATCTGCTGAACCTTGGCACCACCGCGCTTGACCTTGGTGGGTTCACCGCCTTCCTGTACTTCTTTCAGCAGCGTGAACACATCTACGATATCGTGGAACTGGCCTCGGGGCAGCGATTCCACACCAGTTATACTCGCGTCGGTGGTGTTCTGTTCGACGTCAACACCGACTGGGTCAATCGCGTGCGTAAGTTCATTCGCGACTTCCCCAAAGTGTACGATGAAGTCGATCGGCTGCTGACAAAGAACCGGATTTTCGTGGATCGCACGAAGGGCATCGGCTATCTCAGTCGCGAAGAGGCCATCAACTTCAGTGCTGTCGGCCCGGTGGCTCGAGCCAGCGGGGTGGAGCGTGACCTGCGTCGAGACGAACCGTATCTGGCCTATGCCGATCTGGACTTCGACGTCGTTTGTTCCCGCGGCGGCGACTGTTATGCTCGCTACCTTGTTCGCATGCAGGAACTGCTGGAAAGCCTCAAAATCATCGAGCAGGCCGTAGAAAACATTCCGGGCGGTCCGGTGAATATCGGCGTGGAATCGGACATGGTGCTGCCATCCAAGCCTGCAGTGTATCGCAGTATCGAGGGCCTGATTCAGCATTTCGAAGTGATCATGCCGAATCGCGGCTACGAAGTGCCTCGCGAACAGATCTACGCTGCCACCGAATCACCGAACGGCGAACTGGGCTTTTACATCGTGGGCAACGCAGAAACGCGTGCCTATCGTGCTCGGACTCGACCCCCGTCCTACATCCATTTTTCGATGTTCCCCCACATGATCCGTAACCATCAGCTCAGCGACGTGGTGGCGGTGCTGGGCAGCATTAACATCATTGCTGCGGAACTGGACCGCTGAGGCGGCCCGTGTGTGTTTTCTGACCCTCTGATTCCTCATTCTGGCTGACTGTTATGAGCGTTCTCAGTGAAGAGCTGCGAGAGAAGATTCGGGCGGAGTTCCCCAAATACCCGAACAAACGCGCAGTGACTCTGCCAGCCCTGCATCTTGTCCACGACACTCTGCGAGCAGTCTCACGGGAAGCGATCGTTGAGATCGCCGAACTGCTGGAACTGCATCCGGCAGAAGTGCACGACACAATGACCTTCTACAACTTCTTCAAAGACGAAACGCACCCGCTGGGTCGGCATCGGGTGTGGTTCTGTCGCAGTATTTCCTGTGCCCTGCGTGGTGGCGAAGAACTGCTGGAAACAGTCTGTCATCGCTACAACGTGCATCCCGGAGAAACCACGGCAGACGGTCGAATGACGGTGGAATTTGCAGAATGCCTGGGTGCCTGCGAAGGTGCTCCCTGCATTCTCGTGAATGACGTCTGTCACATGAATGTGACTCCGGATTCCGCATCCGCCCTCATTGAAAAACTCTGATTCCCTGATCAGTACCAGGAAGAGGATCCCAGTGGCCACTTTCGAACCAGCACTCTTCGCTCGTATCAATAAGCCGGACAGCGCCGCGCTGAAGACTTATCAGGCAGACGGTGGCTATTCACGTCTGAAGGAGTTCCTCAGTATGGCTCCGGGCGATGTCACCAACATCGTCAAGGATTCAGGCCTGCGTGGTCGTGGTGGTGCCGGATTTCCGACCGGCCTGAAGTGGACCTTCCTGCCCAAGGATCATCCTGGCCCGATCTACCTGGCCATCAACGCCGACGAGAGCGAGCCGGGCACGTTCAACAACCGGTATCTGATGGAACTGGACCCGCATCAGTTGATTGAGGGCATTATTCTGGCCTGCCACGCGATTCGTTCGCAGAAGGCCTACCTGTACCTGCGATATGAATACGGGACCAGTTACCGCGTACTGGACAATGCAATTCGGGAATGTCGAGCGGCTGGAATTCTGGGCACCAATATCCTCGGCACCGGAGTCAACTGTGACATTGTCCTGCACCGTGGTGCGGGAGCCTACATCTGTGGCGAAGAGACCGGTCTGATTGAAAGCCTGGAAGGTAAGCGCGCGTGGCCTCGAATCAAGCCACCCTTCCCCGCCATCGAGGGTCTGTTCCGCAAACCGACGATTGTGAACAACGTCGAAACGCTCTGCTGTGTGACTCAGATCCTGTATCGTGGCACCGAATGGTTCAAATCGATTGGTGTGCCACCGGATCCGAATAACCCGCGAGATCCCGGCAGCTTTGGCCCCAAATTGTACTGTGTCAGTGGCCACGTCAACCGCCCCTGCTGCGTGGAACTTCCGCTCGGCGTGACAGCCCGCGAGCTGATCGAAGAGCATGCCGGCGGCGTCTGGAAGGGACGACGCGCCAAGGCCGTGGTTCCCGGTGGCATCAGCATGGGTTTTCTGTCGTCCAGTGAACTGGACACAAAGCTGGACTTCGCCGGCCCTGGACGCGTGGGCTGTCTCGGGCTGGGCACGGCCGCGGTCGTGGTGGTGGACGATCAGACCAGCATGGTGGATGTGCTGTACAACTGCTGTCGATTCATGTCGCATGAATCCTGTGGCCAGTGCACGCCGTGCCGTGAGGGCACAGCGTGGATGACAAAAATCCTCGAGCGTATCCGGACGGGTCAGGGGCGGAGTGAGGATCTGGACCTGCTGCTCGAAGTCGCGGGGTCCATGGGAATTATTCCGGGCACAACAATCTGCGGTCTGTCGGACGGTGCCGCGTGGCCGGTGAAGAATGCAATCAACAAGTTCCGCGGTGAGTTTGAAGACTACATCCGCAGTCGTCGGGCATCCGTGACTTCTGCTCAGAAGCTCATGGCTGTTCACTGAAGGCAACCGCTCTTAACCGGACAGTTCTGAATTCAGTTCTGAATTACAGCGATCAGGGACCAGCATGGCCACGGTGACAATCAACGGTAAAGATGTGGAAATCGGCTCGAACGAGCGTCTGAACTGCATTCAGGCGGCTTCGAAGGCTGGTGTTGAGATTCCGGCCTACTGCTGGCACCCTGCGCTGTCAGTGGTGGCCAGCTGCCGCATGTGTCTGGTGGAGGTCGGTGATAAAAAGCCGGACGGCACAGTGGCTATGCAGCCCAAACTGGTGCCGGGATGTCAGACACCCGTCAAAGACGGTACAGTCATTATCGCGGACAGCCAGAAGGTCAAGGACGCTCGCAAAGCGACTCTGGAATACCTGCTGCTGAATCATCCGCTCGACTGCCCGACCTGCGACCAGGCCGGTGAGTGCTACCTGCAGGACTACAGCTTCGACTACGGTCGTGGCTACAGTCGGCTGAACGAGCCAAAGAACATCAAGCCGGACAAGGACTACATCGGCGATCAGATTACGCTGTTCACGGACCGCTGCATCATGTGTACTCGCTGCGTCCGGTTTACTCGCGAAGTCAGCGGGTCAGCTGAACTGCAGGTTGTCAGCCGTGGGTCACATGAAGAGATCGACATTTTCCCCGGTCACCCGGTGAATAACCCGCTCGCCGGAAATGTGGTCGATCTTTGTCCCGTGGGTGCCCTCTGCAGCAAGGACTTCCTGTACCAGCAGCGCGTGTGGTGGCTGAAGAGCACCAATTCGGTGTGTCAGGGTTGCAGCACGGGCTGCAGCGTGACTGTTGACCAGAACGAGGACCGAGTGTACCGGCTGAAACCGCGGCACAACGAACTTGCTCAGGGTCACTTCATGTGCGATGAAGGGCGTTTTGGCTGGAAGTACACGCATTCCGAGCAGCGTCTGACGGCCCCGCAGACTCGCAGTAACGGCCATGCAGCCCCGCTGTCATGGGAGGATCTGCTGGTCTCGGTCCGGTCTGCCCTGCAGAAAGCCGCCTCCGGCAAACAGTCTCTGGCGGCCGTTCTGTCCCCGTGGATGACAGTTGAAGAAGCGTGGATGCTGGCTGTCTTCATGCGTTCGATTTCGCCGCAGGCGGTACTGGCTGTTGGCCCGGTGCGAGTCGAAGGCAGTGACCAGCATTTCCCGCAGGACCTGCGCGGCAACGTTGTCGAGCCTGTGAAGTTTACGATTCGAGCTGAGAAGTGTCCGAATCGGGCGGGAGTCCAGGCCGTTGTTGCACATTTCATGAACGATCCGATGCCTTACGAGGAACTGCTGCGACTGGCGTCCAGTGGTCAGTTCTCTGCCGTCTATCTGACCGGCGGAGATCCTCAGGGCTGGATCTCCGAACTGCAGGCAGAAGCGTTCAGTGACGTCGAGACCGTGGTGCTGCAGGACTGCCTGCCGTCACCGGTGCTGCAGCACGCTACGCACATCCTGCCGTCCGCCACGTTCGTGGAGCGGGACGGAACGGTTGTCAATCATCGTGGTCTGGCACAGCTGATCCGCCGTGCGGTGCGTGGTCCGGACGGCAGCCGCCCCGATTCGCGAATTCTCTGGGAACTTTCCGGACGCAGTGGTTTGTTCCAGGCAGAGGCACTGCGAGCTGAAATTGCTGCGGCAGTTCCGGCTCTGGCCAACCTGACCGATCCTGCTATCCGAACCACTGGAGTGCTGTTGGGGGCCCCGCAGCCCGCGGCCGCTCAGACCACCTGATATTGCTGAACACACGACACTGACCTGTGACAATTCGAATCTGACCCTGTTTACTCTGAGTGACAGACTGCCATGCCGGAACTGCTGATCACGATTATCACGATTGCTGTCGTCGTTGGGGCGATCCCGGGCGTCTGCAACTATCTGATTCTGCTGGAGCGTAAGCTGTCTGCGTGGATGCAGGACCGAGTTGGTCCGAACCGCGTGGGTCCGCTGGGTTTGTTGCAGCCTCTGGCGGACGGCGTCAAATTGCTGCTGAAAGAAGAAGTGATCCCGCCTCATGTCGATCGGATCCTCTTCCTGATTGCTCCCGGACTTTCCGTCTTCACTGCTCTGCTGGCTTTTGCTGTGGTTCCCTTCGGCCCGGTCGGAGCTGAGGGTGCTCCCAGCTTCCTGCGATTCATTATTGCCCCCGGCATTGATATTGGACTGGTGTTTATCTTTGCGGTGGGCAGCCTTGCGGTGTACGGCGTGGTACTTGGTGGCTGGGCTTCGAATAACAAATACAGTGCCCTCGGCGCGTTACGTGCCAGTGCTCAGGTTGTCAGCTATGAAATCCCGCTCGGCATGTCGGTGCTTGGTATCGCACTGATGTCCGGGACGGTTAACCTTGAAGAGATCATGCAGCGTCAGATCTCAGGTGGTTTTGCCGCGTGGAATATCTGGTTCCAGCCACTTGCCGCACTGCTGTTCTTCACAGCTTCGCTGGCCGAAGCCAATCGCCTGCCGTTTGACCTTGCGGAGTGTGAGCAGGAGCTGGTGGGTGGCTGGCACACCGAGTACAGCGCCCTGAAGTGGGCATTGTTTTTCCTCGGTGAATACACACACATGATCACGATCAGCTTTCTGACTTCGATCCTGTTCCTTGGTGGCTGGCATCTGCCAGGGATTGCGGAACCTGACAGTGCTTATCCTCTGGCGTGGCTGGTCAAGCTGCTGGTACTGATGGGGAAGGCCTTCTTCTTCATCTGCGTGATGATCATGCTTCGCTGGACAATTCCCCGTTTTCGCTTTGACCAGCTGATGGAGCTGGCATGGCGAGTCATGATTCCGTTGTCGCTGGCGAACCTGCTGATGGTGATGTTCGTGCGTCATTTTGAACTGAGCAACTGGTGGATGCTGCCCGGTTCTGGTGCGTTGTTTGCCGCCTGGGGTATGATCAGTGCCAGTCTGCGAGAAGCGGAACGGCGCTCTCGGCCGGGATATGTTCGTCGGAAAAAAGTTGATGCTCACCATGACGGTCACGCAGCCGGTCACGCGGCTGCTCACTAGTGCTGAGAAAGCGCAGAACCATGTCTGATACAGCAAAGAAAAAGAATGTCCGCTGGGTGGAGGAGCCGGAACTTGGGTTCTGGGAATCGACCTTTGTGCCGGCCATCATGCAGGGTTTGAAAACCACGCTGAAGCACGTGCTGGATGGCAATCCGGTGACTCAGCAGTTTCCGGAAGTCAAACCCGAACTGCCCCTGCACTACCGCGGTGTGCATCGTCTGAATCGTGACGAGAAGGATCGGGTCAAGTGTGTGGCGTGCATGATGTGTGCCACGGCCTGCCCGGCTCGCTGCATCACCATCGAAGCTCAGGCAGCACCGCCTGAGTGGCCGGATCGTGACAAGTTCCCGAAATCCTTCGTACTGGACGAATTGCGATGCATTTACTGCGGCATGTGCGAGGAAGCCTGCCCGGTGGATGCCATCGAGCTGACTCATATTTACGACCTGACCGGCGAATCGCGATCTGACCTGATGTACGACCGCGAAAAGCTGCTCGGTGTCTTTGACCGAACCAAAAACGATCCGCGCGACCCCGTGCGAACCGGTCGCGGCAGACTGGGACCAGCCTCTGAATTCGTGCAGTTGCCCGCTGTCGGGCCGGCCACGAATGTGCCAACCAGCGATCGTTCAGCGAAGTCAGAAGCAGCCGGTGTGATCCGCACAACCGGTCGGGAGGGACAGCAATGAATGAGTGGATGCAGCAGCACCCCGCTTCCATCGGCGGACTTGTGCTGTGGGCGATCGGCCTGTTGTGGCTGATGCCATCGGGAAAATCTGACAAAGCCCGGCCTGGCCTGCCCGGGATTCTGCTGGCCGCGGCCGGTGTCGTGGCCTTCTGTCTTGGTGCCGGGCGCGGAGTTGATACTCTGCAGTCCGAGGTGATGTTCTGGTCATTTGCACTGACCGCACTCGTCTGCGGTGCCCTGATGATCACGTCCCGAAACCCGGTCTACGGTGCTCTCTGGTTTGCTCTGGCAACCCTTGGAACCTGTGGGCTGTTCATGCTCCAGAGTGCCCCCTTCCTCGCTGCTGCAACGGTGATTGTTTACGCGGGTGCTGTCATCGTCACGTTCCTGTTCGTCATCATGCTGGCACAGCAGACCGGTTCAGCCGGTTATGATCGACGCGGGCAGTTCGGGATCCCGGCTGTGCTGTCATCATTTGTCCTGCTGGGTGTAGTGGTTTATGAACTCCAGTCGGCACCACTCCAGATTAACCGTCCGGAGACTCCAAAGGTCGCCGAAGTTGGTGGTGCTTCCGGCAGTCGAGATGGTGGCACCATGACCAGTCCTCCGGCCTTGCCCTCACCTGATGCTCCGATCAACCCACCGCCACCACCGTCTGTTCCGGCCCTGCTCAGTCGAGCGACACCGGAGACTCCCGTTGGCAGCATGAAGGGTCTCGGGCGTTCGTTGTTTGGCGACTATCTGTTCGCTGTCGAGCTGGCTGGAACGATTCTGCTGGTCGCCAGCATTGGTGCAATCGCTATTGCTCCACGGCGTGAAGAAGGAGCCCTGTGATGTCAGAAATCACACCACTGAATTATGAAGAGCTGCGGTCGCTGATGGTGGCGGCGGGGCTGTTTGTCCTCGGAGCAATCGGCTTCCTGACGCGTCGCAATCTGATTCTGCTTGTCTTGTCAGCCGAACTGATGCTGCACGGGGTATCTCTGAGCCTCGTCACCTTTGGTAAGATTCATCAGAATCAGGAAGGTCAGGCGTTCACAATTTTCGTTCTGACAGTTGCTGCCTGTGAAGCGGGGCTGGCTCTTTCGCTTGTGCTGGCACTGTACCGCCAGACGCATTCCCTCGATATCAGACTCTGGTCCGAACTGCGGGAGTTTGACGTGCCATCACCGGTCTCAGTCGATGCTGCGGGAGCGTCATCGCTGACTTCCGGATATGAAGGTATTCCAATGCTGACACCTGCGGGTGTTCAGCCTCGAGAACTACCAAAGACAGTGAATGCGGACCCCAAACGCCCTGACCGGACTCCCGTATAGCGTGCTCAACTGAGCTCTGACCTGACTGGCTGGAAGATTTTCTCATGTCTCAAGACTTGCTGGCACCACTGCTCTGGTTGATCCCTGCGGCACCTCTGTTGTCTGCGATCACCACGGCTTTGCTGGGTCCTAAACTTCTGAAGTACCGCAGTCATATTCCCTGCTGGTCGGCGCTGGCGGTGTCCTTCGCAGCCTCGCTGGCTCTGTTGATCATGCTGCCTCAGCAGACTGCTACCACAGCTGGTGGATTCATTCCGCCGGCCGATCTGGTAGCGGCGCCTGGCGCGGCAGGCACTGACCCAGCAGTTGCTGTCGCTGAACCGCAGACTGCTGCTCCAGACGTCTCTTTGCCGGTTAACCGACCGGAGGTAGTGGTTTACATCGGCGAATGGCTGTCCCTTGAACCGGCGCCCGACAAAGCTGACGTCGATGTGACTGCCGACATACCCTCGAAAAATCGACAGCGCCGTGGACTGCGAGTTCCCCTGGAACTGCGTGTGGATTCCATTTCCTCCATCATGCTGGCCATGGTCACGGGAGTCAGTCTGCTGGTGGCACTGTTTGGCTCCGGGTATATGCACCACGATGCCGGCTACCCGCGATTCTTCGCCGCGGTATCCATGTTTGTCTTCTCAATGTGCATGCTGGTCATGTCCAGCAGCTTTGTGATGCTGTTTGTCTTCTGGGAAATGGTGGGGCTCTGCAGCTATCTGCTGATTGGTTTCTGGTTCCGCAAGCCTTCGGCTGCTGCTGCTTCAAAGAAGGCTTTCGTGCTCAACCGTATCGGCGACTTCGGACTGATCATGGGGATCTTTCTGATCTGGACGAACTTCGGCACTGTGGAATTTGCAGGAGTTCTGAGCAATACCCAGCGACTGCAGGAGTTGGCAGCAGAGAACAGCGGTGTGATTACACTGATCTGTTTCTGTCTGTTTCTCGGTGCCATGGGCAAGTCGGCTCAGTTCCCTCTGCAGGTCTGGCTGCCGGATGCGATGGAAGGACCGACTCCGGTCAGTGCTCTGATCCACGCTGCCACCATGGTCACAGCCGGCGTGTATCTCGTGGCACGCTGCACTCCGCTGTTTGTGCTGGCACCTCAGGCTCAGTTGCTGGTGACAGGAACTGGCGCCGTGACCGCTGCTCTTGCCGCCCTCATCGCTCTGACCCAGACAGACCTGAAACGCGTGCTCGCCTATTCCACGGTCAGCCAGCTGGGCTTCATGTTTATGGCCCTCGGCTGTGGTGCTGCCGATCCGAACCTTGCCAGTATGGCTGTGACAGCCGGGATGTTTCACCTGTTTACCCATGCCTTCTTCAAGGCACTGCTGTTCCTTGCTGCCGGCAGCGTGATGCATGCGATGGGTGATGTCATCGACATGCGTCGCTTCAGTGGGCTGCGACGAGCACTGCCGATCACGCACTGGACGTTTCTCGTCGGTGCCGCCGCCCTTGCCGGAGTTCCTCTGCTGGCCGGGTTCTGGAGCAAAGACGAAATCCTGGCAGTGCTGATGGCAGCGTCTCGAACCGGTGAGCACCGCTTGTTCTTCGGAGCGGTGCTGGTGGTTGCATCACTGACAGCACTGCTGACCGCCTTTTACACATTCCGCGCCTACTTCATGACGTTCTGGGGCCCGGAAAAATTTCCCGAAGAGGCCGGGCATCACCCGCATGAAGCGACTCCGATCATGGCATGGCCGCTGCGAATTCTGGCCGTTGCCGCTCTGTTCATCGGGCTCGCAGTCGGGCCGACTCACCTGTTTGGCAACACGCTGACGAAAACCGTCGGTCTGACGCCCTTCGAAGCTCATTTTCACCTCGATGTCATGGCCCTCAGCGTTGTTATCGCAACCGCCGGCATCGGACTCGCGTGGATGCTGTACGTGGCCATGCCACGAGTCCCGGCAACCATTGCCACGGTGCTGAAGCCCTTCTACGTGCTGTCACAGGGCAAGTTCTATCTGGACGAAATCCTTTACGTCCTCGTCGTTCTTCCCCTGCGAGGAATTGCTTTCCTTTCAACTCTGTTTGACCGTCTGGTCATCGATGGCATCATCGACTCGATCGGTACTGTTCCACGAGTTCTTGGTGACCGTGTCCGTTCACTGCAGGGTGGTGTCGTTACGGCGTATGCCGGATTGATGTGGGTGGGTCTGGTTGTTCTGGTTGTTGTCTGTCTGAGTATTTCCTGAGCGATCAGGAACTGCGGCAGTCCCTGTTATTCTGGTCCGTTCTCTGCATTCAGCCTTCGGCGCAAGATTCATGCAAGCACTTCTTTTCCTTGTCCTGATTGTTCCCGCTGCGACTGCAGTGCTGCTGATGCTGTTCCGCTCGTCGCTGGCAGTGGACAACTCAAGATGGGTTGCTGTCTGTGGCTCAGCGGCAACGCTGCTGCTGTCTGTCTTTCTGCTGGCCAGCTACTATGCCACGGGACCGGCTGCTCTGGAATCAGGTCGCGAACCGCGCGCCTCCAGTGCCCCGGCTGAGGCCGTCATCCGACCTAAGATTGAGTATGTGCAGCCGTGGCTGGACACAGGACGCCTGAAGATCGAATTGTACCTTGGAATTGATGGCATCAGTGTCACGATGATCGCACTGACAGCCCTGCTGACAGTTTCAGCTGTACTCATTTCCTGGGAAGCCATCCGTGATCGTGCCGCAGAATTCTATGCCGCGCTGCTTTTGCTGCAGACGGGACTGATCGGAGTGTTCTGTTCATTCGACCTGCTGCTGTTCTACGTCTTCTTTGAAATGACGCTCATCCCGCTGTTCTTTCTGATCGCAGTCTGGGGCGGACGCGATCGTAAGTGGGCGGCCGTCAAATTCTTCCTGTATACTCTCGCTGGCAGTCTTGTGACGTTGTCCGGCCTGTTGTACCTGGTGCTCTATGTCTCCAGCCAGGGCGTGCCCCTCAAAAACCCCACCAATCTTCCCGCTCTGACAGCCTGGCTGAAACAGAATCCACTGCCGGAAGCTCTGCAGACCGCCCTGTTTCTGGCGGTCTCTGCCGGGTTCCTCATCAAGGTGCCTGTCTTCCCGTTCCATACTTGGCTGCCTCTCGCACACGTGGAAGCACCAACGGCCGGCAGTATCGTGCTGGCCGGTGTCCTGCTGAAACTTGGCACCTACGGCTTTCTGCGTTTGTGTCTGCCACTGTTCCCTGACGCAGCAGTCGCAATTGGCCTGCCGGTGATCGGACTGCTGTCAGTGATCGGAATCATCTACGGATCGCTGTGTGCTCTGGCCCAGAGCGACATCAAGAAACTGGTGGCCTACAGTTCCGTTGCACACCTTGGATTCTGCATGCTTGGGCTGTTTGCACTGAATCTGGAAGGCATCACTGGAAGTGTGCTGCAGATGATCAACCATGGTCTTTCCACGGGTGCCCTGTTCATCATCGTCGGAATGATTTACGAACGTTATCACACCCGCGAGATGTCTGAGCTGGGTGGCCTCGCGTCGAAGCTTCCGGGAATCGGTATCAGCATGGTGTTTATTTCCATGTCCAGCATCGGACTGCCAGGCCTGAACGGGTTTATCGGCGAATTCCTGTCGCTGGCGGGTATGTTCAAGGCCAACCCCATGTATTCCGCACTGGGTACGACCGGCGTGATTCTGGGAGCGTGGTATCTGCTGACAGCCGTCCAGAAAGTCTTCTTCGGAAGGCTGCGTGAGCCGCATCATGGCGATCATGGTGACCAGGAAATCGACGATATGAATGCTCGTGAATTCCTCGCACTGTTCCCTCTTGCGGCCCTGTGCCTGTTCATCGGAATTCGACCGGGCCCGCTGATGGAGATCATTCGACCGGACGTGGAACTGGTCGTCGATCGGATTGCTCATGTTTCAGCCGGCCCCGTACCCGGAGCACCGGTACAGCCTGCTGCGGAAACCACAGAGCCTGCTCAGGCTGCTCTGTAATCTCCACTTTGTTAATCACTGGTTCCCTTCTGTTCTGATTTCTCTGTTGTCGAGACCCTGCCGTGCCCGCATTTAATGAACTGAACCAGGCAGCCGGACTGATCATTCCTGAGATCATTCTGATTGCCACGGTCTGTATCATGTTCCTCACTGCCCCGTTCCTGGTCAGTGAAAACGGAAGTTCAGCAGCCGGTCTCAAGCATCGCTGGGGAGCCCTGACTCTGCTCGCTCTGTTATGCTCGACATTCGCATGGCTCAAATCGCCACTGACCGACGGCTCGGTGGGACCATTTGAAGTGGATGCATTTGCATGGTACATCCGTGGTATCGCTCTGGTCTCCGGATTTCTGCTGACTCTGATCCTCTGGGATCAGACCGACGACACCCATGCGGCCGAGAATTTTGCCTGTCTGCTCGCGACAATCGCCGGCACGTCGTTTGTCGCACTCGCCAATGATCTCATCGGTATTTTTCTGGGTCTTGAGCTGGTCAGTATTCCGACCTATATCCTGTTGTACCTTGGCCGGTCCGACTGGATGTCTCGTGAAGCCACGATCAAGTATTTCCTGCTGAGTATCTTTTCGTCAGCTATGGTACTGTTCGGGCTGGCATGGATTTACGGCATTGCCGGCACGACCAACCTGTCGGCCATCGCTGACAGGGCACATCGCGCCATTCCCGGCTTCGAGCATGGGATGCTGCTGGTGGCCCAGATCATCATGATTGCCGGTATCAGCTTCCGTCTGACTGCAGTGCCCTTCCACTTTTATGCCCCGGACGTCTTCCAGGGAGTGGCCCCCTCGGCATCTGCTATGCTGTCGTTCGTTCCAAAAGTTGTGGGATTTGCGGCACTGCTGCAGATCCTGCCCCTGTGTGCCGGAGCTGATGGAATCGCCGCATGGGCTCCCACAAAGAATCAGGCATGGCTGTTTTCCACCATGGCCCTGATCACGATGACTTTTGGCAATGTAATGGCATTTCGCCAGACCAGTGTGCTGCGTATGCTGGCATGGTCCAGCATCTCTCACGCCGGTTACATGCTGGTGGGCCTGGCGGTGGCGACGCAGCATGGCGGCGAACACCCTAACGAAGCCAGTGGACAGGCAGCACTGATGTTTTATCTGCCGATTTACGGACTGATGTCGATCGGAGTCTTTGCCGTACTGGCAGCTGCCGGGAATCGCTCCCGCATGCTGCGGTCTCTTGAAGACCTGCATGGACTCAGCCAGACACGACCAGCCCTTGCTCTCGCCATGTCTGTCTGTGTGTTTGGCCTGAGTGGCCTGCCACCAACCGGCGGATTCCTTGGAAAACTCAACCTTTTTGTGGCTGCGTGGGTCGTCAACAGCCAGCTCAGTCGGACGCTGGCGATCGCACTTGCTGCCAATGCAGTGGTTGCAGCAGCCTACTATCTGCGACTGATCGGCCTGATGTACTTTGAAACTCCGAAGACCATTGTGGAACCGGAGCCACGGCCTGCGTCGGCCGTTGCCGGTGCCTTCTGTGCGGTCTCTGCCCTGCTGTTGTTCGCCAGCCCGCAGTGGCTGTGGAACGCGGCAGCAGCAGCCGTCAGCCTTGTGACAGCCTGAACAGCGCACAGCAACTTCCCATGGACTCCCTGACTCAACAGATCCTCAGCCTGCGTGGCCCGAGGAATGTTGTGGATCCGTCTGTACCATGGCTGTTTCTGAGCGAGCCGGAGTATTCGCGAAATGGAAAAGTCGAGCCTGTCTCAACGATCTTCCTGACCAATCGCGAATGTCCGTTTCACTGCCTGATGTGTGACCTTTGGCAGAACACCCTGACTGAATCGGTAGCTCCGGGCAGTATTCCGGCGCAAATCGACTTCGCCCTGCAGCAGTTGCCTGCTGCACCTCATCTTAAACTGTATAACAGCGGCAATTTCTTTGATGCCGCCGCTGTCCCTCGCCAGGATCTTCCGGCTATCGCCTCGCGGGTACATGGCTTTGAAACTGTGATCGTTGAGAATCACCCACGTCTCTGCGATCAGCGCTGCGGTCAGTTTCAGCAACTCTGTGGCACTCAGCTCGAAGTGGCACTCGGCCTCGAAACCGCTCACGAACTCACACTCGCGCGACTCAATAAGCAGATGACACTGGCTGACTTCGAATCAGCCTGTCAACGACTACTGCAGCAGCAGATCCTGATTCGCAGCTTTGTCCTGTTGAAACTTCCGTGGACCAGCGAACAGGAGGGCGTTGAACATGCCCTGCAGTCCATTCGCTTTGCTTTTGACTGCGGTGTCTCCTGCTGTTCCGTGATCCCCGTGCGTGCAGGAAATGGCATGCTGGATCAACTGCGAAAAACCGGACAGTTTGAACCACCGAAGCTGTCTTCGCTGGAATTCGTTCTGCGGGAATCCCTGAGCTGGAAACGCGGGCGAGTCTTTGCTGATCTGTGGGATGCAGCACAATTCGCGGACCAGCCTGCCGATGCAGACCAGCAGATGCAGCGATTGCTGCAGATGAATCTCACCCAGCAACCAGCCTGATACTCAGAATAAGAGCCTGTCAAATCAAAGCGTGCCGTCGCCGAACAACCCTGTTCGCAGCACTGACTGATCTGATGGAAAGTCACTTCCGTCTGCTGCCGGCACTACTTAAATTCCATGATCCTGCTCAGGAATTCCCCGGGAGATGAAGTGCCATGCAGTCGCCTGACAGTCTACTGAATTTGCTGGACTATCTGGTCATCGCTCTCTATCTCATTGGCACTGTTGTGCTCGGCCTGAAAATCGGCGCGAAAGTCAGTGGCGGAGCCGACTTTTTTCTGGCGGGGCGGCAGCTGCCATGGTGGGCCATCGGTATGTCACTCGTTGCAACGGACATCGGTGGTACCGACATTATCGGCGCCGGTGGCGCTGCCTACAGACATGGCCTCGCAGTCGCAAATTTCGAGTGGATCGGGTGTATTCCTGCCATGATTCTGGCCGCGTTTGTCTTTATCCCGTGGTTCTATCGGGCAGGAGTCAGCACGATCCCGGAATTCATTGAGCTGAGGTATGGCCTGCCTCCACGTATCATTCTGGCCTGCTGCTGGCTGATTTTCATGGCCTGCAACCTCGGAATCATGCTGCTGGCATCTGCTCGGCTGATGTCGTCAATGCTGGGCTGGGATCCGCAGCTGTGCATTCTGGTCACTGCCGGACTTGTCGGTATCTACACCTGTGCCGGCGGACTGGCAGCAGTTGTCTACACGGATGTGCTGCAGTGCATTGTGATGATTGCCGGCTGCCTGCTGGTACTGGCTGTCGGTATGGCTAAGGTTGGTGGCATCAGCGGTCTGCAGGCTGCTATTGAACAGGCGGAACAGCGCCGAGCTGCCATGACTCAGCAGACGACAGAAGCATCGTCGACGCCGCCTGCTCCGGTCACCTCAGCCACCTCAGCCGGCTGGCCGGATGCAGCAGCCTCAAGAATGTCGCTGATACTGCCCGCTGATACACCCACACCCTTCCCGTGGCCAGGCATCCTGTTCGGACTGGCGATGATCCTGAGTCCCGCCTACTGGATCGGTAATCAGGCCATCGTACAGCGTTCGCTCGGAGCACGCAGTGAGTTTGAAGCACAGGCATCGTACGTCTGGGGAGCTGTGCTGAAAAATATCATTCCGCTGATTGTGGCCATTCCCGGGCTGATTGCTTTTGCACTGATTCCGGACCTGCCTGATGGTGATACGGCGATCCCTCGACTTGTCACGGAAGTTCTTCCGGCCGGAGCTCGCGGCATTTTCATCGCCGCCTTTCTTGCCGCACTCATGTCCAGCGTCGATTCATACGTCAATTCCGCAGCTGCACTGTTGTGCAAAGACCTGTATCAGAGACTGCTGCGACCAGCGGCAACCGACGAACAATTGCTGCGTATCGGACGGATTGCCACAGCGCTGCTTGTACTCTGGGCCATTCTGTTTGCTGAAATCCTGATGCGCATCGATCAGGGCTCAGGAATCTATGTCATCTTTCAAACGCTCATGTCCTTCTTCCAGGGGCCGGCTTTCGCCATTTTGCTGCTTGGTATTCTCTGGAAACGCGCCACGGCACTTGCCGCAACCATCGGACTACTGACCGGTATCTCCACTGCCATCAGTCTGTTTGCTCTTAACCAGCCAGCCGTCTGCAGTCTGCTGCAGATCCGCCCGCTGTTTCGAATTTCAGACCCGTTTCTGTACTTTTCCATCTGGGCATTCATCGTGACCGTGCTGGTCATGGTTGCTGTCAGCCTGCTGTCAAAGCCCGCTCAGACTGCGGCTCTCAGGCAGCACGGCATCGTGCCCTGACTCCGCTGGCAGCCTCAGATCCACTCATCATGGATCAACAAAAAGCATGACCGCACCTGCAGGTTGCAGTTTGATGGGGTTGGCAAAAACGCACTCGATACTGCTTCCGTGCCAGGAAAAACACAACCGCTCAGACGCAAACGACAACACCCCAACACGCACCACCGTGAGCAGAACGGCGCCAGCCGCCGGTGAGTCACCCCAACGCACCCTCCAACCGCATGAAAAACAACACCCGTCAGCTCCCTCCCCTCGGACCACCGAGCACCAACTCGGGGACGATACCGAGGGTCCACTTTGCTGAGTGGTTATCAGCCAATGGAATGGCTGAGCGACCGGCAAACGTGTGCCGCGCCGTGGCTTTGTGTGGACAACAGGCCGCCGGGCAGGAATGCCCGGGCTACGGGTGTCGGCGAACAACAACAACTGAACACTGACAAGTGACTTCGGCTCGGCAGGAGCCTCGCCCTCCCAAAGGAAACTTTGCGTACACTGAAAACTGAAAACTGAAAACACACCGCGCACAGCATTTTATGGAAAGCCCTTATCACTGGGAGAAATCTTCAGTCACTGCTTCGCAGCTGCCCGAAGTTTTCGCAGCGTTTCCGGGATGTCCCGACGAAACGGCTGAATCGCCGCAGCGTGTTCCACTGACCTCAGCCCAATTGACTGTTCCCCCGCCTGAAACTCAGCCAGACCGCGAATCAGCCAGTCCTCAGAGCTTCTGCGCAGCGTCGTCAGTTGCTGTAACGGAGATACCGCCTCCGCGAATCGACGCCGCTGCAGCAGTGAATCCCCCTGAACAAACAATGAATTCACTCGACCGCCAGGGCTGAGGTAAGGATCCCGCAGCGCAGCCACTGCCTGCTGTTCAGCAGTCTGCACTTCCCCATCCTCCCACAACAGCCTCGCAAGCGCCGCATGGACCTCTCCGTCAGCCGTCGTTGTTCGTACAAGACTCGCCAGTTCCCGGACAGCTCGGCGACGAAACTCCGCTGACAACTCGGCCGACGGGGCTCTGGAAGAAAATTCTGCACATGCCAGTGCATGACTTCGCTGCAGTTCCACCGACGTCACGGCACTGACATCACCGAAAGGCAGTAAGTCGGCAGTCTGGGCATTGTAAGTTGCCTTCTGCTGCTCACCATGCAGACCGATTCGATGATGAGTAAACGCGATGTGCGGGATGTCGGTCGCTACCTGCGGCATGTGACAGGCAATACAGTTGTCCTGTGGTACCGTCGCCCGCCTGTCAGCCGCAGCCTCGCCACAGGCACCCTCTGCATGACACTGCAGACAACGGCTGCGATAGTCCTTCACAACCACAGCCGCAGTCCCTGTCGCAGCGTCAGTTGTCGCTGGGTGACCGTCGTGGCAGGTCACACATGTAAGGGACTCAGAAGCCTGCCAGCAGCGACTGGCCACCATCTGATCAGAATGCCCCGTCACTTTCATCCGGCCATCAGCTGCACTGAGAAACCAGTCGATCCGCACATTCGTCAACGGCTCACCAGGAACAAAGTCCGCCGCCTGCCTGTTGCGAATGGTAACTGTTGCATCACCACGCAGGTGACACTGAGCACAGATGGCGTCCTGCAGATCGCGCGACAGCTTTGCGGGATTAACAATTGAATCTTCGGCATCGCTGATCGCTGTTCCTGACCTTCGTCCCACTCGCTGCACCGCAACATGCTCTGCTCCAGGACCGTGACAGCGTTCACAGCCAATCGAAGTTTCAGCTATCCGCAGCCGGTGAAACGCCCCGTCGACAGACTCAATCCTGCCGCAGTGACAGATCAGACAACCGGTATCGACCGGTCGCTCGAAGCCCAGATGCTCAGCATGATCATATCCCGGCGACATGCTCCAGGAACCGGTCGACGAATACCATGTCAAAGGTGATTCCGTCAGGAACCCGTCCAGTTCTGCAAGGTATGTACGACTGTGACGACCGGACCCGACAAGATACTTCAGCTGAACATCAACCGTTGGCGGGGCAGTCTGGGTAACAGTATCAACCAGAGCTTCAGCGTGCCACAGTTCACCGTTCTTCTGCCGGGACTGATAGCGACGTCCGGAAGCGACGTGCAGATAGTCACCATCTGCAGGTTCCGGTCCCGACATGGCCGCACTCATAGCCCTGCTGTGCACGGACTGTAGCCACGACCGATGCTGATTATCATGACACTCCAGACAGCTTTCCGTCCCCGCCCACTGTGGTTCGGTAACATCCGTGTGGGTCGCAGTGCTGACAGAACCTGAGTCAGAGACAACGGTACGACTGTCCTTACTGCCCTGCCACAGGAATCCCGTCAGAAGCACAGCCAGCACGGCAGCGATCAGCAGTTTGAGTTTCATGGGCCACAATTCCTCTGCCGACAGGCTGCCACGAGGGTCGCTGGAAAAGACCGGCTTGCTGGAGCTTTCCACCTCGATTGTCATATGATACTGCCGGTCGTGTTTCTTTGCCCGGTAAATCGGAGTTTCAGCATGCCCTTTTTCCTGCGTTCCCTGCCGTTTGTGTTGCTGCTGCTGATCTCTGCCCGTACGCAGGCCGGCAATCTGCATGTCGGGACTGCACTGATCGATGTGACGCCGACAAAACTGCCCGTCCTCGTCAACGGCGGCATGACCAGTCGCAGCCTCGATCGAGTAAAAACTCGCGTCCATGCTCGGGCCCTTGTATTCTCTGATGGTCAGGATCGAGCAGCACTGGTTGTTGTCGACAGCTGCATGATCGGCAGGGTACTGCTGGATGAAGTGAAAGCTCTGGCTGCTGTCAGAACAGGAATCGCAGCGGATCACATCCTGATTTCAGCAACTCATGCCCACTCTGCCCCCGCATCCATGGGCTGCCTCGGGACCGACGCAGATCCGGACTACGTCCCGTTCCTCCGTAATTGTCTGGTGGAGGCTATTGAACGGGCCACCAGCCGACTGCAGCCCGCGCGGATCGGGTTTGCTCGCACAATGGCTCCGGAATTCACCGCCCTGCGACAGTGGATTCGACGGCCTGACCGCATCGTTGAAGATCCGTTTGGAAACCAGACCGTGCGGGCCAACATGCACGCAGGGGCAAATCTCGACGATGTGACCGGGGAAGCTGGTCCGGAAGATCCGGAACTTTCCCTGATCTGCATTCAGACACAGCAGGGCAGGCCACTGGCTGTGCTGGCAAACTTTTCCATGCACTACTTCGGTGACAGTGATATCAGTGCAGATTACTTTGGCTTGTTTGCGGATGGCCTGAAGCAGCAACTGGCTCCGGATTCGGAATTCATCGGCATCATGTCTCACGGATGCAGTGGAGACATCTGGCGGCGCGATTATCGACGTCCGGAGACGTGGGACCCCGCACTGACGATTGACAACTATGCGGCACAACTGGTGGCACTGGCAGTGTCCGCATACCGTTCGGCACAATATGAGGAGCAGGCGGAAGTTGAGATGGCAGAAGAGCGCCTGCCTATGAAGTATCGCACGCCGAATACTCAGCTGCTGGAATGGTCGCAGAAGATCATGGAACCGGTTATTGATCGCCTGCCGAAGGATCAGCGTGAAGTGTATGCGCGCGAGCAGCTGCTGCTGCACGCAGCGAAGGAAACACAGGTTGTGGTGCAGGCCCTGCGAGTCGGTTCCATCGGTATCGCTACGACTCCTACCGAAACCTACGCCGTCACAGGACTCAAAATCAAGGCCGCCAGTCCGCTGCAAAGCACCATGGTGATTGAGCTGGCAAATGGGGGAGACGGCTACATTCCCCCGCCTGAACAGCACGCATTTGGAGGCTACAACACGTGGGAGGCCCGATCTGCCGGACTGCAGACGGATGCCGAACCCAGAATTGCTCAGGCCGCAATTCGCCTGCTGGAAAAAGTCAGCGGTCAGCCGCGACGTTCGTGGCAGCAACCGGAGGGCCCGGCAGGTCAGACGCTGCAGTCGCTGCGTCCTGTCGCCTGGTGGCGTCTCGATGAATTCAACGGTCCTGTCGCCTCAGATTCCTCCGGAAAACATCGACATGCGGTCCTTGAACCCGGCATCACCTTCAGTCTTGAAGGACCTGATTCTGCAGTCTGGTGTGGACCGGGAATTCTGAATCGCTGTCCGCAGTTTGTCGGCGGACGCGTGGCAGCCGATTTCAGCGATCTCGGCTCACAGTATTCGCTGTCACTGTGGTTCTGGAATGGCATGCCGGACGAATCACGACCTGTCGCCGGCTGGCTGTATTCACGGGATCATGACAATGGTATCAGCAGCACTGGTGAACATCTCGGAATCGGTGGCTCCGGAGAACACACCGGGCGACTGATGCTTCTGAGTGGTGATCGTGAACCTGTCGTCGGGCCGGATCGGATTGCACGCTGGACGTGGGCCCATCTGACTCTGGTACGCGATGGCGATACTGTGAGCGTCTGGCTGAACGGGAAACGACAACTGCAGGTCAATACTCTCAGACCTGCAGCGGGCCGCGTCTTCCTCGGGGGACGCAGTGACGCAGAGAACAATTGGGAAGGGCGACTGGACGAAGCAGCGATGTTCGACCGAGCGCTGACAGCTCAGGAGATTTCAGTTCTGTCCGGCAAGCCTCAGTAGGCACCCGCCCGGGTACAGACTGGCAGCGTTGTTTCCGGACAAGCTGAAAGCGATGTCAGAACATTCGTCTGGTCTGATTGAGTGCAATCACGCCGTTGGCGCAAAGATATCCCATGAAGATCACCTCGAACCGTGCTGAGGGTTGCAGTGTCCAGAGCAGCACAGCGTCCTCGGTGGGCAGCCACTGAAAGACCCAGAAGGGGATGAAGGCCGAATGACTGTTCTGACATTGTGCCGCCCACAGTGCCAGCAATCCGGCTGAACCAATCGAGATCTGCAGAGCCAGATCGGCACTGCTGCGACCGCGTGGACCATACTGACGCACACAGGCGGCCATCATCTGACCGCCGTCCAGAGGCAGTACGGGGACCAGATTGAGAAGATTGACGGTGATGCTGCCAAACAGCAGCATCTGGAATGCGAAGTTCAGTCCAGGATACTGCTGCAGCAGTGCCGCCGGTAGAAACTTCTGCAGTGCAAAGATCACAGCCCCCATCAGCAATCCGGCCCCGGGCCCCGCGGCGGAGACGGCCAGGGCACGGCGGAAGGGGAAGTGGGACGATGTGGCATAACCACAAAAGACATACAGCACGATTTCTGAGGTATAACCAAACCGACGGATTACGAGTGCATGCCCCAGCTCGTGCACCAGGACGCTGAGGAAAATGCAGACTACACCAATCAGCGTCAGCTGCAGATCATCACCGGCCCAGACCATGAACGCCGTTGACAGCCAGAAAAACGGGTGTACCCGCACGGGGACGCCAAATACCTGAAAATTCAGATCAAATTCGCTGTGACCGGCTGATCCGAACATTGTGCAGTCCCCGCAACAGAAGCAGGATTCGGAGGATTCAGTGTGGAGCCCTCGCCGTCCGCAGGATACAGTGTATCACAGTCGAATTCAGCATCGTCAATTGAAAAGCCTGCCATAAAGCGGTCATTTCAGATGACGAAGACGGCCGCGAAAGTTTCCGCGGCCACGCTCCGGGAGAATCGGCCTTGGATCTTTTTCGTATCCTGATGGGTGTACCGATCTTCCAGTCCATTCTTCGACCTGTGCTGCGACCGGTCTCAAGACTGGTGCTGGGACTGGTGGCAATCCCCCTGTTCCGTTTCCTGCTGCGACGGATTCTGCGGATTCAGCAACTGGATCAGGAGCTGGAAAAGGACCTGCAGGAGTGGTTTCGTGGAGCTCTGCTGCTGCTGGCAGCTACCGCCAATATGGAACATATCCTGTTCGGCTGGCTGGTGGAGATCAACTGGCTGGATCGGGCCGACTGGCTGACGATGGGGCTGCGTCTGCTGATGGTGATCGGCGTGATTCAGACCATGCCTGATCAGGAACTGTTTGCGGTCCTGCATCCGGGACCTCCCAGACTGCAGAAGAATGTCAGTCTGCTGCAGCAGTTGCGCGAACAACGCTGGCCACTCGTGAAAGGTTTTCTCTGTCGACACATCAACAAATCTTCGCCGGTTCTGGCGATGATGTGTGCGATCGTGGGTGCTCGGTTGCCGGAGTTACCCGTGGAATCCGTGGCAGCAGCATGGCAGAAACAGGTGGTCGTCCATCAGTCGACACTGCTGTGGAACTGGATGCAGCATGTCGGCAATCCGGCACCCGTCAGAATTCAGGCCTGCCTGCTGCTGGAACAGCGACTGCTGCAGTCCATGACCGAACAATATTCCGCAGCGCTGCAGGAAGATCCGGAACTTGGCAGGAAACTCGAATTCTCCGTGCTGGCCAATCATCTGCGACTTTCCAGTGACTACCAACGAGATCGGGAACGCTGGGCCGTTGGCTGGATCTGTTATCTGATGGCCATTATTCAGTACCTGATCATCGGACTGGTGACATCGCGGGACAAGGCACTGGATGTCCTTTCAGAGTTTGACAGAGCAGTCGCCGAACGTCGTCGGGCCCTGATTGCTGAATTCCGCATTCGCGAATCAATCGACCCAAAAAACAAACGGCCTCCGACGGGATGATCGGAGGCCGTTGTTTCTGAGTTTTCAGCGATGGGTCAAACAGAACAGGAAGCAGTTCTTCCCCACCTCAGATCGCAGTCACTGCGATCATTTCATGCCGAACAGGCTGGCCAGTCCGCTCCGTGTCTGCGACTTGTTGTGCAGACGTGAGGGGAAGAAGGCCTGACTGTCGGTCGGGGGAACCGGAGCCGGCAGAACTTCAGCGGCCGGAGCGGCAGCCGGAGCTTCAACCGGAGCGGCCTGATGACCACAGGCTCCATTAGCACAGCCTTCCGTGCAGCTGTCGCAGTTGCCGTCGACGATCTCGTAGCCACAGGCTTCGAGAGCTTCTTCAGCCTGACGACGTACGCCACGATCACAGTCAGCCAGAGCACAGGTCAGAGCGGACACAACTGCCGGACTGCAGCAGCAGCTGTTGCTGCGGGCTGCATCACCCAGCTCGTCTGCGGCTTCCTTACGCACACGCTCGTCGGTGTCGTTCAGACCATACACAAACGCGTTGATGATCTCCGGATGGCATGAGCAGTCGTAGTCGCCCAGCTCATCCAGAGCATTGCGACGCTTCACAGCGTAACAATCAGTCATCGACGTGTAGATCAGCTTGGCGATCTCACACGCATCTTCAGCCGAGCAGCCTTCGCCACACTCATTACCACAACCGTCACCGGCTGGAGCAGCACAGCTTGGGTCGCCGGCACAGCCAGCCGGAGCAGCACAGCCAGCACCTGCCGGAGCTGCACAGTTCGGGTCGGCAGCACAGCCAGCCGGAGCTGCACAGCCAGCACCTGCCGGAGCGGCACAGTTCGGGTCGGCAGCACAGCCAGCCGGAGCTGCGCATCCAGCACCTGCCGGAGCGGCACAGTTCGGATCAGCAGCGCAGCCAGCCGGAGCTGCACAACCAGGACCTGCCGGTGCACAGCCAGCCGGTGCGGCACAGCCATCACCAGCAGGAGCACCACAGGAAACAGGCGCACAGCCTGAATCGTTTCCACATCCGTCATCACAGCACGGTGGCTTGATGTCGGAGCACTTGCGCTGGTACGTGTACACGTTCTTGTGACACGGACGCGCAATCGTCGGTTTACAAACTGCTGGCTGACAATCTTCAGCACAGCCGCAGCTCTTGCAGCCGCCGCTTCCGAACAGACCGGCTTCAACCGTGCCTGTCATCCCGGCCAGCGCGACTGCTGCACTGAACATCCATGACAACTTCATGTTCCTGTTTCTCCTTCTCAAGGAAATCGTTCCTTCGACCGCCCTGTCCGACAACTGTCCCCGTGCACTTCTCGGCTCGAACTTCTCAAATCCCTCGATCTGCGGTGGGATCTTTGCTTCTCCACACCTTCTCGCAGCTACTCAGAATCTCAGACAGTCGTTCCGGCAATCACAGTCGATGACTTCACATCGTATTTCAGGGAATTAAGGCCTCCGTAGCCTCAATCTGCCATCTGCAGTCCGAGGGACTTGCGAGGTCTATCGTCGCCTTCAATTCCTCCCCTTGAATCTGCGCAGGTGTTTGCTGCACAATTACTTGCGTCAATTTTCGTTACGTTTATAGCGGTCGTACCAGTCGCGCAAAATGGGCTGACTTTTCAGCCCCTGCAATCGCTACAGCTCCCCCGAACCTGTCAAAACAGGTAATCTGGAACAGTCATTTCTTTGAATCCGGTTCTATCTGCTGTGCCGGTGACGACCACTGCCATCACCTTCAGCGAATCGAGGGGCTCGGTGAAATCCCAGGATTCGGACTAATCCATAGGATTGGACCGCGCAGTTAGCCGTCTCAATCGCCCTCGTGCTGCAGCCCGTCTTGCGTCTCAGTCCGGAATTTCGCTAGGATCCCAGTAGTCTTCACCTTTCTGAGACTCGGCTCAGCGGCTGAATTTCCTGCCGCAGGACGCACGATTCGGGTCACAGCGGGTACCAGCAGGCTACGGAGAGCTTGATGTTGATAACGAAGCCACGACCGGCACTGACCGTCGCGGAAATTGCTCAGGCGCTGCATGCCCAGCTGCTGGGTAACCCCGATGTTTCAATCGACGACGTGCAGATTCTTGAACGCGCCACCGCTCGAGATCTGACGTTTGTGGGAAATCAGAAGAACCTGTCACGCCTGAAACAGACAGCGGCCCGCGTGATTATTGTCCCGTTGGCCGTGCGCGATGAACTGCCGGCGACTGACGATCGAACCTTTGTACTGGTGCCAGAGGCTGAACCCGCATTTTTGACGATCGCAGGCCTGCTGAGACCGCCCCGACAGCGTCCGAACATCGGAATCTCTGCCCATGCGGTTGTTCACGATTCGGCCCGCATCGGCTCAAACACCAATATTCACCCACATGCTGTCATTGGTGCCGACGTCACCATCGGACACAGCTGTGACATTCATGCGGGAGTGGTAGTGGGAGACGGCTGCTCGATCGGTGACAATGTGGTGCTGCACCCTGGTACCGTGCTCTATTCTGACGTCCAGATCGGCAATCACGTCATTATTCACGCGGGTTGTGTCATCGGGGCTGACGGTTTTGGCTACCGATTTGTCAATGGTGGACATCAGCGACTGCCGCACTTCGGCATCGTCCGGATCTGTGATGACGTGGAAATCGGTGCCTGCACAACAATCGACCGCGCCAAGGTTGGCGAGACCGTCATTGGAACGGGAACTCGTATCGATAACCTCGTCATGATTGGCCATAACTGCCAGATTGGTCGCCATAATCTTCTCGTGTCTCAGGTGGGATTTGCTGGTTCCGTTTCCACCGGGGACTATGTCGTATGTGCGGGTCAGGTGGGGGTCGCAGACCATGTGCACCTTGGCGATGGTGCGATTGTGGGGGCCAAGGCGGGCGTGCATCGAGACATGCCCGGGGGCCAGACATATCTGGGAGCACCGGCCGGTCCGGTAGCTGAAACAACGCGACAGCTGATGGCTCTTAAACGACTGCCCGATCTTCGAGACACAGTTCGGCAACTCGAGCGGGACATGGCAGAGCTGCGCAGACGCCTTGACGGACCATCTGAAACAGCAGAGTCGGCTGCTGCCTGACGTTCCCCTGTGTCTCACGATTCGTCCTTATACACTCGCAGGTACCATGTCCTCTGACTTCCCAAATCCTGATGCCAGGCCTGAAACGCTGGCCTTTCCTCGGCACCCGCAGGAAGGCACCGGAGCACTGCGTCTGGGGCTGCTGGCTGGTGGCGGTGAGTTTCCCGTCCGCTTTGCACGTTCAGCGCGGCGAGCCGGGCACTTTGTCTACGGACTGGGCGTCGCTGGAATGGCATCGGAAGAGCTGTTTGATGCCTGCAGTGAATTTCGCTTCGCACCGCTGGCACGCATGGGAAAAGCTATTCGGCTGCTGCGAAAGGCAAAAGTTGACCGCGTCATAATGGCGGGAAAGATCGAAAAGACCGTCCTGTTTCATCCGTTCCGCTGGCTGCGACTGCTGCCCGACTGGCGCACCATCCATATGTGGTATCGATTCGCGCGGCAGAACAAGAAAGATGACACCATTCTGCTGGCAATCATTCGGGAATTTGAGCGTGACGGACTCGTTTTTGACTCGGCACTTACCTTTGCACCGGAGCTGCTTGTGAAACACGGCTTTCTCACCCAGCGTCGTCCCACACCGGCCCAGTGGAAGGACATCCGTTTCGGCTGGGATCTGGCCCGTGAAATGGGACGACTGGACGTCGGTCAGACTGTCGTTGTCAACGATACCGCTGTCATTGCGGTAGAGGCCATTGAAGGGACGGATCGCTGTATCAGACGAGCCGGGGAGCTCTGTCGTCGTGGCGGGTTCACGGTCGTCAAGGTGGCCAAGCCGGGACAGGACATGCGATTTGACGTACCCACAGTGGGTGCTGAGACAATTCGCAGCATGCACGAAGCTGGTGGTCGAGTGCTGGCGATTGAGGCCGGCATGACAATCATCATCAGTCCCGAAGAAACGGCCGCACTGGCCGACAAATTCGGTATTTCCATTGTCGCAGTCAATGCTGAGGAACTGGCACTGCAGTCTGTCGCCTGATCTGCACCTGTGATTCACACCGTGCAGACTGCCGAAATTTGCCCTGTCATAGACCGGATTCGCTCATTCCCCTGCGGAATCCAGCAAATTTGTCCGACAAAATCTTTTGGTACTCACAGCGCTCTTGCGTTAGAATCTGGATCGATCGGGCAAAGACTGCCTGTCTTTTGACTCTTCCTCGCCCGCCCCCGTCGATGGATCCGACCCGGCATCAGGCATTCCTGCGCATCGGTGGTCTCCATGGATCCTTCTGCCATCCGTTCGGCCTGTGACCGCATTCTGCGGTCTGCCACAGTTGTCCGCCCTGCCCTGCTGCTCATTTGCAGCCTGCTGCATGCTGCTCCGGCCAGTGCTCAAACCGACGCCAATACTCGGGCCGGTGGTGGGATTGTCTGGTACGTCGGCACGGTACTCTCAACAGCTGCCGAAGCTGAGCGAATTGACCTCGGTGATGTCCACGGAGTCCTCGAAGGGGATAAACTGGCAGCATTTCGCCGTACTGACAATCACTACCGACCGCTGGGTTCCATCCAGATCGTTGATTCCCATCCCACATGGTCACGTCCAGGTGGCCCGGTGGCCACCCAACTGCAGCAGGGTGACCTCGTGCTGGGAATTCGCACAATCCGCCAGATCGGTACCGGCAAAGACTACAGTGAAGCATTCCTGAATCGCCAGCTGATCCGCAACAGTAATCGCAACGGGTACTCAACACTGCGTGAACAGGAAACGGCTCAGACGCTGCGATCCATCGTCAATCGACAGCCCAAATGGGCTCGCCAGTTAAAGCCTGTTGCCGGGCGCGTCAAAGGCTCATCTTTAACCGCAGAAGACTTCGAATCGCTGCAACCACTGCTCAAACAAATCCAGCGGTTTCAGGACTTCAGTGCCCTCGGGATTCCGCTTGAAAAGTCCGCTTCACCGGAGTGGGCCTCTGTCGCCGCCGTGCTGACACCGGTTCCTGCCATCCCCGTCCCCTCCTCCGGTGACAGTTCGCCACAGGCCATCCCCGCCGATGCCGCAGCCAGTCCGGATTCACTCGCTGCTGTGCTCAACCGCCGCATCGAACTGATCCAGCAGGAAACAGCAGTTGTCATGTTCGACAGGTTTCCTGAAGAACGCATCCTCAGCAGCATGATCTGCACTGCCATTGGCATCGAAAATCCTCGCAACGAGTCCCTCTGGATCGGTCTCGAACTGTCTCGTTCGCAGTTTCCTGAGCTGGCGAATGATCGAGAGATTCAGCAGGAGATACCGGAGATCCTGAAACGCGTCCGGAATGCGTCTGACCAGTGAAAAACAGCGTCCGGAAGGTGGGCGGAATCGATAAAAAGGGGAAAACAGAGAGCGTTTTGGGATCCAGCGGGAAAAGTGTTTCGGGGGCTGTTATAATCGGGTCTCAGCAGCGCGGACGTCTGCAGTTCTCCTCGTAAACGGCCCCCCCCGCCATGCCACGCATCCAGCAGCTTGACACTCAGGTCATCAATCGCATTGCCGCTGGTGAAGTGATTGAGCGGCCGGCCAGCGTCGTCAAAGAACTGCTCGAAAACTGCGTCGATGCGCTCTCTACTCGCATCGATCTCGAAGTTGTCAACGGTGGCATGGATCTGATTCGGGTGGTTGACGACGGGGAAGGCATTCATCCCGAAGATATGCTGCTGGCGGTCACTGCTCATGCCACCAGCAAAATCCAGTCGGATTCTGATCTGGACCACGTCACAACTCTTGGATTTCGCGGCGAAGCACTCGCTTCCATCGCCTCAGTCTCGCGGCTCCGCATCCGCACGCGACCTCACGAAAACGAAGTCGGTCGCGAACTGGAAAGCCAGGGTGGCCAGATCGTCGTCAATCGCGACTGCGGCTGCCCACCGGGCACTGTCATGGAAGTCCACAACCTGTTTTACAATACGCCCGCTCGACGACGATTCCTGAAGAAAGCCTCCACCGAATTCGGACACATCGTCGACCAGTTTTCTCGCATTGCGATGGCCAATCCTCGCATGCACCTGACGCTCAGACACAACGAAAAACTCGTCTACGAACTCCCGGCATCGGCCGATCCTGTCGACCGAATTCGACGCTTCTTCGGCAGTGAGGTGGCCGATCATCTGATCGAGCTGTCGTCCGAGGTTGAGCTGCCGGGACAGCGCAAAGTACGTCTGTACGGACACGTCGGCGAACCTTCGCTCAGCCGCGCGACGCGACGCGACCAGTTCCTGTTCCTGAATGGTCGCTGGATCCAGGATCGCAGTCTGCAGCATGCCCTTGAGGAAGCCTATCGCGGACTGTTAATGGTCGGTCGACACCCCGTCAGTTTTCTGTTCCTTGATCTGCCTCCGGCGCTGGTCGACGTCAACGTCCATCCCACAAAAAGTGAAGTCCGATTTCAGGATGGCCAGCTGCTCTACAGGCAATTGCTGAAGACGCTGCGGGATCGCTTTCTGTCACTGGAATTCCGAGTTGGCCTGAATCTGAACGAAGCGTCCGCAGCAGCGGCATCGCAAGCCCCCGGGCCTGCCCCTGCAGAATCTGGATTTGCTTCAGATCTTCGATTTGATCGGCCTGAATCGGCTGTTCGCCAGCATCGACAGCTCAATCTGTCCCAGCCGCGTACCCATCTGCCATCGCCGCCTGTCATCTCACAGGCTGCCATGACCGGACGAACCATTCTCAATCACCCGGAAGTCGTTGCTGCACTGGCTGTCCCGCCTTCTCAGGCTCGCGGCAGCACCTCAGCTGCCCCCGTCACGGACTCTCCGGACCCCATGCTTGCAGAATCCACTGTCAGCAGCTCGCCTGAAATCCTGACGGACGAATTCCGTGCCTTCCAGATCTACGACTGCTATCTTGTCGTTGCCAGTGACGCAGGACTGGAAATCATCGATCAGCATGCTCTGCACGAACGTATCATGTACGAACACCTGCGTAACAAGATCCTTGCGGGCGTTGTTGAATCTCAGCGACTGCTGATTCCGGAAACAATAGAATGCACAGCCGTGCAGGCCGCCGCGGTGCTCGAAGCGTCTGAACTTATGACGCAAATGGGCTTCGACATTCAGGAATTCGGCGGAACAACATTGCTGTTGCATGCGTTTCCTTCCCTGATCCCGCGCGGTGGGATCGTCCGCATCGTCCTTGACTTCGCTGAAAAACTGGTACAAAAAGACGGCCGACTCAGCCGTCGCGATCTGCTGGACCACATGCTGCACACCATGTCATGTCGCGCAGCCATCAAGTCCGGACAACGCCTGACGATCGAAGAAATGCGCGAACTTCTGCGACAACGACATCTGGTTCAGGATGCTCATCACTGCCCACACGGTCGCCCCACAGCACTGACCCTGAGCAGACATACGCTCGATCAGCAATTCGGCAGGCTCGGCTGATTCGAATGCCCCGCGGTCCCCTGACTCCACAGATCACTCGTGCCGTAGCGCTTCAATCGGATCAAGCTGAGCAGCTGATCTCGCCGGGTACATCCCGAAGATCACCCCGATCCCCACGGAAATGCCGAATGCCAGCGGCAGACTGGCCGGAACAACCTGAGGATTCAGATTGGTGAACATCTCACTGAATTCTGAACCACCACCGGATTCAAAGAAGAATCGCTCCGCGACTGACTTAAGTCCCTGGAAGACCCACGGAGTCGAAAGCCCCAGCAACACTCCAATCATCCCACCACTGCCAGCCAGAACAATCGTCTCGGTCAGAAACTGTGTCGTAATATCCTGACGTTTGGCACCAAGGGCTCGACGAATACCGATCTCACGAGTCCGCTCGGTCACGGTTGCCAGCATGATATTCATAATACCAATGCCACCAACGATCAGACTGATCGCCGCAATCGAACCAAGCACCACATTGAAAATCGTACGAATCTGAGCAGCCTGCTTCAACAGCTCCTGCGGAACCACGACTGAATAATCATTGCCCGAGCGATGTGTCTGCTGCAGACTTTCCCGAATCACTCCCGCGGTCGGTACCACCTGATCCACATCGGAAATTGTCAGCGTAATCTGGTTCAGCTCCACTTCCTCCGCACTGAACGAACCCTGTCGGCGATCGATGTCCAGATCACCCATCCGGACTCGCATGGTCTCCAGAGGAATATAGATGTCCTGGTTGTATTCCTGACCCGACATACTACCCCCGATGGCCGCACTGGCTTCGCGCGGAGTCGTTACACCGACAACCGCGTAACGACGATCAGCAATCTTCACAGACTGCCCGACCGGGTCCTGATACTGAAACAACTCTTCAGCCGTCTGCGACGCAAGGACACAAACGTTTGTCTTTTCACGACGATCCTTGTCAGAAATGAAACGCCCCTGAGCCAGCTCGAGATGATTCATGTCGAGGTACTCGGGAGTACACCCGACGATGCGACAGTTCATTTCGCGATGCAGAAATCGACACGCCTTGGTGATCTCTCGAATCGGTACCGCCTGCAGCACGGTCGGAATCGTCCTTGAAAGCAGATCAAAATCCGCTCGCTTCAGCCCATACCGCAGAACAAAGCTGTTCTGATTCTGAGCACTGGCGTTTTCACGTGGCGGCTTGACGCTGCGCACGATGATATTTGTCGCCCCCAGCTGCAGCACCTGCTTCTGAGCCTGCTGACTGGCACCTTCACCAATCGCCAGCATCGCAATAACCGAAAACACTCCGAAGACAATCCCCAGCATCGTCAGGCCGGAACGCAGCTTGTGCAGCATCAGGCTCTTTAAAGCCAGCTGAACTGTTCGCAGAATATTGGACATAAAACGCCAACCCGACAAAATGATCCGGAACCCGCTGCCGGGTACCCAAAGAATCCAACACCCGCCAAGCGACGGATCTCAGCCCGGAAATAATCCTTCACCCGCAATCACTCCGTCCTTCATGTAGATCTGACGCTTCGCCAGCCGAGCGACTGAGGTCTCGTGAGTCACCATGATGATCGTACGACCCTCAAGGTTCAGCCTCAGCAGCATCTCCATAATCTCCTGCTCGGTCTTCGAATCCAGATTACCTGTCGGCTCATCCGCCAGAATAATCTCAGGATCGTTCACCAGCGATCGAGCAATGGCCACGCGCTGCTGTTGTCCCCCGGATAACTGAAACGGACGGTGATCCATGCGCTCACCCAGCCCCACCATCTCTGCCAGCTCTTTGATCCGCTGCTGCTCTCGTTCACCAATCTTCGGATAACCAGTGCGATAATGCAGCGGAACCTCTATGTTCTCCAGCACCGTGTACTGCGGAATCAGATTATACGACTGAAAGATAAAACCAATCTTCTCGTTGCGGATCGTGGAAAGCTCGTCGTCCGTCATGGAAGACACATCACGACCACCCACGATGTAGTGACCTCGCGTTGGTCGGTCCAGAGCCCCCAGCAGGTTCAGCAAAGTACTTTTGCCACTGCCGGAAGATCCCATGATCGCCACGAAATCCCCTCGCGGAAAATCGATCGAAACGCCACGCAGTGCCTGCACCGGCACAGTGCCCAGCATGTAGTCCTTCTGTAGATCGATTACCTGTGCTGCCAGACTCATGAGAAGCCACTACCCGAGTTCATAACCAGCCGGATAAGACACAGAAAACTGCTGCCCAGACAGCTGCACTCAGCCGGCACCGCCACCGCCACCGCCACCGCCACCAGGCGGACGCTGCTGCATCATCTTCTGCAACGCTTCCTGCAACTCTTCCAGAGTCAACTTACCGTCACCGTTCAGATCGGAGCGATCGAAGAACTCCGGTCGTGGATCATCGTCCTTAGTTACCACACCATCCTTGTTCTTATCCATACCTTCAAACATCACTTTGGGGTTCATCTGCATGCCACCACCTGGACCGCGACCACCACCTCCCGGACCACCACCTCCCGGACCACCACCTCCCGGACCACCACCTCCAGGACCACCACCTCCCGGACCACCACCTCCAGGACCGCCACCGCCCGGACCGCCACCGCCAGATTTGCGATCAGGAGTCTCCAGTTTTTCGCGTTTGGCTTCAGCTTCAGCCGATTTCGCAGCTTCCAACTCCGCCAACTCCTTCTTGAAGTGAGTTCGCGGACTCATGATCACCAGATCATTCAGCTCCACACCTTCCAGAATCTCAATGTATTCGTCATTCGCGTCGCCAACTTTCAATTCACGACGCTGAGCCCCGTTCTGTTCCTTGCCGGAATACACATAAGCGTAGTAGTAACCGGAAAATGACACCACGCTCTGAACGGGAATCTGCAGAACCGGTTCCTTGCGGTCTTCCACCACGACGCGAATCTGAGCCGTCATGCCTGGCTTCAGCTTTCGCACGCGCTCCGGGGAATCCAGAATCTGCACAATAGCTTCATATTCCTTCAGGTCCGTGTTAGGCCAACTGCCCGGAATCGGTACCGACGAGACTGACTGCAGTTTGCCTCGATATGGATCCCCGGGAATGGCATCGATCTCAATCTCAACCGGCTGACCAATCATCACCCGACTGATGCGGGATTCGTGAATTCGAGCATCAATTTTCATGTTCTCGAGATCCGGCAGGTTGATCACGGCTTGTCGCTCACGGACTGCAGCACCCTCCTCAATCACCACCGGCTCACTGCCACGAGAACTCTTCTGAGATGCATAGACAACCTCTCCGGCCTGAGTCGCGACAAGGCGACAGGCTTTGATCTGCCGCTGAAACAGATCCAGCTTTTCGTCTTCGACTGACAGGGTCAGTTGAGCTGCATCTGCAGCCGCCTTCATCTGGGTCATCAGAGCCTCACCCTCAAGGCGAGCCCTCTGAGTTTCCCGCTTGGAGTCTTCCGCAGTCTGAGCCAGCTCTTTTTCCTTCTTTGGCCGAGTGTACTTTTCGAGCACTTCCAGCTTGCCACGATTCACACTCAGCAGAATCTGAGACTGAGTGACTTTCAGGCGAGCACTTTCCAGCTGATTGACGTTGGCATAGCCAAGTCGAGCCTGGTCCCGAACACGCTCATACTCTTCCCGATTGATCGACAACTCTTCCTCAGTCTTCTTGATATCACCCTTGACCGTTTCCAGTTCCTGCTCGTACTCACCACCAGCCGATGTGTAACTGACAAGGCTGAGTGCAGCCAGATCCTCAGCCAGCCGCGCCTTCGCGACGTTGCTTTCATTCGTCGTCAGCTGAATCTCGATGTCCTTCAATGCCTTTTCCAGGTTGGCTCGAGCCGTTGTCACCTTGATCTGCTGCTCTTTTTCCTTCTCGACCAGAGTCGACGAATCCAGCTCGCAACAAACATCACCTGCCAGAAAATCACCCTTGCGAACCTTCTGACGATCCTTCACCAGCAATTCCGTATGCTCGCCGAAGATCAGTTCATAAACCTTCTCCTGGCCGTCTTCCGCCACAACACGCACCGTCTTCGCGGATTCAGATGCACCATCAACAAACTGCACCACACCGTCAAACTCAGCAACCACCGGAGCATTGACCTTGCTGCCCTCGGGAACCAGCGAGATGATCGTTGTCGAACCCTCCACGCTGTTGCTGAGCGTTGAATTACGCAGACTGTCGACCGTTCCGTTCTCCGTGATCACAATCCGAAACGGACCCTTCTCGGCCAGCTTCATGACGTAGTCCGGAAGGATGCTCTTCCGCGATCCCGACAGCACACCCAGCACCCGCTCACGCGCCGCCGGAATGACCGCGACAGCGACGGCAGCTGCCACCGCCAGCGCCAGCAGAGTGATTGCCATGGACCTGCCGGAACGATCCGGCTGAAGCGGACGAATCATGTGGTGAACCTTTGAGAACTGGACGCGTCACGTAAACGCAGTACGTCAGGCAGGAAAACAGGCAGGGATCATTCCGACACACCAAGAACAACGTCCTGTGCGGCCGGAACAGCAGGCACAACAGAAGGCGCTTCGGAGGCTGCAGCAGGCGGAGACACACCCTCTACCGGTACAGATGTCTGCATCTGCAGGTAGAACCGGTCCGTCCAGACACCCCTCGCGTCTATCTCCATGATACCCATATCACGGAAGATGTTAAGCCGATTCGTCTCATATACCACCCAATCCTGGACAAGTCCGTTCTGAGCCTGCAAAACTGAATCCAACGCGTTAATCAGGCTCAACGCATTCCCCTGACCGCCACCACCCACACCACCGCCACCACCACCCTGCGCCTGCAGCGACGCACTGTCGTACTGCAAAGCCGCGTTACGCACCGTCATCCGGTCCACCTTCAGCCGATACTCCTGCACGCCCAGCTGACGCCAGCTCGAACGAATCGACTGCTTAACTCGGTCCTCCTGCTCCATATACGTCCGACGAGACCGCTGAAAAGCCACCAAAGACTGACGATAACCGTTCCGCTCCAAAACCTGATCCAACGGAGTAGTGAACTTAAGTCCAGCACTGTGGTTCGTGCTGTTGCGAGCGTCCGGATTCAAACCCTCAGTACCCCGAAACGTCACGTCCAAACCGGCTTCCAGTCGATTGGCCTGAATTTCCACCTGCCGGCGAGCATCCATGACGGCGGCCCGCTGATTCATCAGGTCATGCCGATATTCCAACCCCAGAGCCACCACCTGCTCGATGTCAGGAATATTCCACGACTCGTCCAGGCTGAACGGAGTAATGGCCACCTGCTCCACTCGCAGCGATGCCTGCAGCACCTCAAGGCTCTGAGCCATACGCAGCAGATACTTGTCGCGCAGGTCGCGCGCTCCGCTGGCAACCTCCGTTAACAACTCTGGTACTGTGTAAGTCAAAGCCGCGTCACGGTCGCCTGAACGTGGCAGATCCTTCCACGCCTCCGGCAGCTCGGCCAGCTCAATCTGCCCATTCGCATTCGTATCCAGCGACTGCAGCAGTTCGGCTTCGGTACCATGTGCCAGCAGCTTTGTCAGCATATCCAGCAGACCACTGCCAAACGCAAACTCGCGTTCAGCCAGTCGATACAGTCGCCGGTCTTTTTCCAGCCGCACGATCATGTCAGTGCGTTCCTCAGGCTGGCGGAAATACCGCAGACCCGGCTCAATCCTGCGGAAGTCATCCTTCGTTCGTTCCAGCAGCTGTTCCAGTGGCTGGAAGTCTGCTGCCACTCGCTTGATCCCGACTTCATACAGTCGATCGCGGGATTGCGACAGCTTCGTGACATACTCGCGTACAGCGGCCAGCGCAGGGCCGGCCTGCGCATCAGCAGCACCCTGACCAGGCAACAGCTGATTGCCGATATCCTTCTGGACCTGACGCAGATCACGCTCCAGATTGATCAAATCCCAGCTGATCAATTCAAAAGGCCCCAGCATTTTCGTATCGATGTTCAGATCCACATTTGGCGGCAGTCCAAGAACCAGTTTGAATGAGTCCTGAGAATCCTGCAGTTGCCGCTGGGAGTTGGCAAGGTTGATCTGAGAACGATTGAGCCGGTCGCGCAGCTGCAGATACGACAGACTGGTAGTCTGCTGCTTCTTGAAATCGATCATTTCAGAGGCAGCTGCAACATAGTCCGGATCCTGCGACAGCGACAGAATCCGCTGCTCCTGCTCAGGCGTCAGATCACCGCGCCATTTCAGCCACGTTCCGTCATACGACAGCTGGCCCTGGAGATCGACTGGAATCTGCAGATTCTGGAATTCATCCAGTGCCGCATTCACGACACCCGGCACTCGAGTATCGCGAATCTCCTGAGCCTCCAGCTGCTCTTCCAGCTGCCGGATATTGTTTTCAGTGTTCAGAATATTCTGTCGCTGCTGCAGCAGTGTCAGGTAATTGGATGCCACCTGAGTGAACAGAGTCTGTCGGAAACGCGCCAGTGTGCGAACACTGTACAGCACATTACGTTCGTTCTGCGTCAGTGACTCAAGGGCAATCTTCCGCCCCGCATTGAACAGCAATGGCTGCGTCAGACTGTATCCGATCGATGGTGCAGACGATTCACTGCCATTCCCGGAAAATACCCACGTCACAGAGTTAGCGATATCGGCAGCAATCTGGCCGCCCGTCGGCAGCGTCTGGCTGATACCAAACGGTGTCGCAAGAACTCCCGATGTCCGACCCGCTGCATTCGACCGCGCAGTGAAATCCGCACTGGGTTCCGCTCGATTGGTCCCCAGATAACGAACCCCCAGCTTGAATCGCTCAGATGTCAGGTTCAGAGCATCCAGATACAGGTTCTCAATGGAATTCTGGTATTCGCGACTGTGAATCGCAGTGAGATTCATGGCATCCGGAATGCTGACATCCTGCAACCTGACTCCGGAATGTGAGCCAACCGGATCAACACCCGTCTGATCGATTCCATAAGGCTTCAGCCAGTGGGGATTTTCGATGGCAAATGACACCCCCAGCTTGTGCCAGTTCTTGTAGCCACGACGACCATTCACTGAATGCATCAACTCGTGGGCCGTGGGATCGTCCGGTGGCAGCGGACGTTTGTCCGGATCCCATGGATCATAGAAACGACTGCGCGGATCCGGCGTCAGATCGACTCGCGGCAGGCTCCAGTGCGGATCATTGATCTTTTCACCGATCGCCGTGTACGCATCTCGATCTGCCTGCTTGCGCCAGAACTGACGGGAACATCCCGACAGCGACGACACGCCGGCAACTCCCACCAGCAGCAGCGATAAACGCGTCCGCAGCTTCTTTCGCAGCATTTCACTCAGCATCCTGCCCTACTCCAGTGCCTGTGGGTCTTTGCCGCGTATCCACACCTGCACCCGCCAGCCAGTACTACTCGCTCAACGACTTCCTGACAGAAGCGTTGCAGGACTGCGCGCGTAATCGGCCGTGCGTAACGAATACGTCGACATTTCCGATTTCGTCAGTTGTGACGACGGCGCTTGACGGCATTCCCGCAAACTCAACGTTTCCGGAAAACTCTGCCTGTCTTAAACACCCGAATGATGAACGGATGCTGACCACTCGCAGCAAAAATTGCTGAGAACACCCTCGCAGCTCGGATCGGCACTTTCTGCCGATCCTGCAGCCGAACACTTTCAAGGGACGATTTCACTGCTGTCCCAGAAACTTCACGGAAAAGCACTCAGCAGCCTGCACACTGCCCTTCTCAATCTGCCCCAGTTCCTCGATCTGACTGACCAGCTTTTCCCAGCGTTCCAGATCCATTCCACAGCTGACCTGCCCGTCCACCGTTCTGCATAGCGGTGCCATAGCCTCAGCACCGAACTCCAGCGCCGCAGTAGTCATCTCAGAATTCAGTTTCCCGATTGCCTGATTCACTGCAGCAGGAGACTGCAGATACTGCTGCCAGCCGGACACACTGGCTCGTACAACCTTCTGCACTAACTCAGGATTGTCCGCAATCACCGCCTCAGTTGTGATCAACAGACTGGCATAAGGATCGAAACCGATCTCTGACACCATCAGTACCTGTGGATCACCCCCCTTTTCACGTGCCACGAAGGGCTCGCTGAAGACAAAGGCCTGTTGAGCAAACGCAGGCTTCTGCAGAAATTCTCCCACCATGCCACTGAATGGCAGCAGCCGCACATTGGTTAAAGGCAGTTGTTTTTTCATCCACAGGGCAAAAGGTCGAGCATCACTGATCGCCAGCTCGATGTCCTTCAGGTCGGCCAGCGTTTTGAAACCTGCAGCCTGATGAACCATGATGCATCGAGGAGATGTCTGCAGGGGTGCCAACAGAGCCACAATCGGGACTCCCGCAGCTCGCGCCAAAACCACGTTGTCAGCATCCGAAACAGCGAACTGAATCCGACCCGCCGCAAGTTCCGCGATCACAGCCTGCGGAGCTCCCGGACCTCCCGGAATAATCTCCACCGCAACACCTTCAGCCGAGAATTTCCCCAGCACATCCGCAGCGATAAAGCCACCATGCTCTACCTCGGGATACCAATTCAGGGCCAGTCGTGCGCTCAGAGCCGTTCCTGTGGTCTGCGCAGCCGTCGCAGTGCCGACATCACCCGCAGCCGGCGGACCAGCTGGTCCACCACAGCCACACACCAACCCCAGAACGCACAGCAAAACCAGTAGCTGACTTCTCATTCTGTATCCCCCCTGCCGTAAAACCGGTAAACACAGCATAACCAGTAAACTCATGGTAATTTGTGCGATCTCATCATGAATGTTGCCGAAATTCCTCAAACTTCCAACCGCCGTGGAGAAAGATTTCCAACAGCAACCGCATTGGCGGTTGTCCAGATTACAACGATCCCCGGAAAACTGTCATGAATCTGCTGGCTGACACACTGATGTGCCCCAGCTCTGGTTTCAGTATCGGACCGGATGCCACGCTGCGCGAAGCCGCCTGCCAGTTACTGCAGGAATCGCACTCTGTACTGTTTGCTGTCGACACATCGGGACGACTGATCGGTCAGATCACCGAAAGTGATCTGCTCGAGGCACTTTTCAGTGGTGCTGCGGAATACACACTGGCCAGCAACTTTGCTCGGCCGGTCAACAGGCGTATCCTCAACACCGACTCAGCCTCCTCTGCTCGCTCCCTGCTTTACGAGTCTCATACGGACAGTCTACCGGTGACCGATGCTGACGGATTACTCCTCGGAATCGTCACTCGATCGTCGGCAGCTCCGCAGGCAAACCGCAATCCGATTCGGGCGGTGGTAACGGAATTCTCCTGCGAAACCGGTCTCGGTTTTTCCATCCCGACGGTTTCCCCCTGTATCGTCAGCAGTTCTGCCGACGATCACATGGACTGGGCACTGGACTGGCCACCGCGTCGCCGCAGGTCTCGTGCCCCACTCAGAATCTTCAACCCGGATGAAACTCGCCCACTGTTCCTCTCCGGCACAGAAGCTCAAAGACTTCTGCACAGTACGGACCAGATTCGCTGATACGGCCTCACCATGAAAAGATTGCTGCTGTTGCTGATCGGGGTGGCAGTTTCTGTCGGGTTTCTCTGGTACGCAATGCGAGACACCGATCTCGGCACGGTCAGCTCGGCCTTTCAGACAGCCAACTATCTGACTCTGCCGGTCCTGCTGCTGCTGTTGCTGGCTTTCTACTGGCTGAAATCCGTCCGTTTTGCACAATTGCTGGAACCGGCAGCACCACTGACAGCCCGCCAGCTGTTCGGTCCGGTCATGATCGGTTTTGCGGCCAATAATATTCTGCCCGCACACCTCGGAGAATTCGTCCGCGTCTTCGTGGTGAATCGGCAGCATCGCGTCCCCGCCGGTACCGTGCTCTCGTCCGTCGTGCTCGAACGAATTTTTGATATCTTCGCGATCCTCGCACTGTTCGGCGTCGGCATCCTGATGGCTCCGGATATGCCCGACAATTATCAGCGGGGAGCATTGACCTTTGCTGCCTTTGCTGCCGGTATCGTACTGATCATGGGTGTCTACATGGTCTGGACGGACTGGTTCGTTACCACAACAGCACGCATCGCCGGACTGTTTCCGTTCGTACCCAAATGGCTTACGGAAAAACTGCTGGATCTGCTCAGGCAGGGAGCCATCGGACTGCATTCGCTGAAAAGTGCTCGCGCGATCCTCCTCATCACACTCAATTCCCTGCTGCAATGGCTGATCAATGGTTATTCGGCCTGCCTTGCACTGCAGGCCTTCGGAGTCGAGGTGACGCTCAGTACAGGCCTGATCCTCACGGGTATCACCGCGCTGGGTGTCATGATCCCCGCTGCCCCCGGATATTTCGGTGTTGTACAGGTCTGTTTTCAGATCGCTGTACAGGTCCAGCAGATCAAGCCGGATCCATCGCTCGTGCTGGCGGCCTCGTTATACTCACAGATCGTGGCCTATATCGCAGTCACGGGAATGGGAGTTTTCTTCCTGAATCGGGCTCAGTTGAGCCTGCAGGATCTGCAGCGCGCTGCAGATCAGCAGAGTTGAACAATCGAGCTCAGCCACATTCTCGGCCAATGCTTTGCAATTCTGCTCGCGTTCTGACCATGCCTCAGAGTATTATCAGGGGCTCCGATCCCGGCCCATCCCCAGGAGCCTGAACGATGCGACATCTGCTGCTCGTACTCACGATCATGCTGTTGCCTGGTCCGTTTCAGGGCAGCGCCCCCGGACAGGGTGGCAATACTCCCGGGGCATCACCCGGTGGCATCCTGATTTCTCCTCAGGGACTGATCTCCCAGGCTCTGGCAACTCCGGTCGTCCCCTCGATGCCTGGGAGGCAGCTTCGCGAAAAAGCCATCGCTGCACTGCCTGAAGCACTGCGACAGCCCGCTGAAATTCGCATGCTTTCGCTGCGCACACTCGATGCACGGCTGACCGAACTTGCCACGGCCGGTCTGCCTGTACCTCCGGAACTGACATGGCTCGCCGGACTGACACGCATCGATTCCATCACTCTGTCACAGGATGGTACCGATCTGATCCTCAGTGGTCCGGCAGAACCCTTTGCTGCACTCCGCAGCAATCGCATGACAGGACTGATTTCCGGCCGTCCCGTGCTCTGCCTTGAAGATCTGCTGACAGCATTCCGCGATGACGACATTCTCGATGCCGCCGGTTGCTCCATCGATCCTGATTCGCAACGACTGGCCGCCGCACAGGGCTGGCTGGCACGCAATTCTTCACCGGCCGTCGTCGCTGTCGCGAAAGCCCGACTCGAACAGATGGTGCGATTGCAGGGTCGATGGAATGTGACAACCTTCGGCGTCCCCGAGGACAGTCGTATGTGCCTCGCCATGGTTGAAGCCGATTACCTGATGAAACGCATCGCCATCGGCGCAGACTCCACCGGTATTCGTGGCATGAAAAGCAGCCTCGCCCTCGCCCGTCCAGGTGACAATATGATGCGCCGCTGGTGGTTTGCCTCAGCACCGGCAACTCTCACTGTGAATCCTGAACGCACTCAGTGGTCTCTGCAGGGCCCACGACTGCTGCTGCTGGCTCAGGAAGAGATCATGGACAACAACGGCAATCTGATGGATATCACAACCAACCGTGGTAGTGGTGATGAGTTTGCTCAGCTGTTCAATCAGCACCTGCCCGAACTTGTTCAGAAAGTCCCGGCATTCGCTGACCTGCAGAATATCCTTGACATCCTCACGGCCGTCGCCGTCTGTCGCGAGCTGCAGGAAGCTGGTCTGCTCAATCTACACCCACAGATGCTGACCGATTCTTCCATTCTGCCGGGAAGGTCGTGGCCAGTGCCGCGTGAAACGGTCCCCCTGCTCACGACCCGCAGTGCATCCGGAGGACTGCTGATGGGAGCGTTTACCGGAGGTGTTAATTTCCGCAGTCGCCAGCTGGTTCGACAGGCGTCGTCAGCAGACGCCGTCTCGCCGTCAACGCGTCCACAAATCAACAGCCTGTCACCAGCAACCCTCTGGCTGGATACACCAGCAGTCCAGAGTCAGCGGGCCTCGGACTGATTCACCTGCCGCTGCAGCCACGCCCTGCCCGCCTCAGATTGCAGGAATTCCTGATACTCAGGAATCCCGGCCGCACCCTCCGGTGACTGCTGTAAACTATCCAGCAGCTCAGCCACACCGGCAAAGTCCCTGCGATGCAGACGCACTCGCAGGTCAGTCAAAGCCACATCAGCATCGCCCTCAGAAACCTGTTTCGCAGCAGCCACAGCCTCAGACGCTTCTTCCGCCCGATCCAGCCGGAGCAGTGACTCCACTTTCAGCAGGCCCAGATACGGGTCACCAATCCTGTCACGCAGACGATCCACCGCAGTCGCTGTCTCGGCAGGCTTTCCCAGCAATTCCAGTCGCTCAATCTCAATGAATCCCACACCCGGATCGTCCGCACAGCCCTCCACCAGCTCCAGCAGAGCAGCCGAAAGCTCTTCAGGTCCCAGACCACGGCAGATTCGGACCTGCAATCGCAGCAGAGGCTCTGACTTGCGAATCACGTCAGGCAGCCTGCGAAACAATTCCATCGCTGACTTTGGCTGATCGCGACGCTGCAGATCGCCGATTTCGCGGATGTCATCAGCAAACTCAAGCTGCTGCAGCTCGGCAGCACTCAAAGTTGCCCGCAGGCCTCGATTCGAGGCGGCCAGTGCCGGCAGCACCAGACGCCGCAGACTGTCCGCAACAGACTCACCCGACAGATAAACATTCACATCCGCAATGCGCGTTCCGTCTGTGGTCTGTACCAGCACCAGCTCATGGTAATTGATACCCGACAGTTGCGGCAGACACAGGCGAAACAACGGTCGAAATTCCCCTTCGCGTTCGATCAGGCGAACAAAACTGTAACTGCCCCCGTTGCGACAGCCTTCGGTCACACCGGAAAAAATCTCCTGCAGTGTGCCAGACAGTCCCTCGACCGCCTCCCGCCGCTCTGTTCCACGAAGATCGGTTCCCTGCAGAACACGATCTGCGAAGGCCTCATCGCTGGCCAGTCGACTCAGAGCTGCTGCGTCCACATGTGCGATCGCCTGACGAACCTGTTCCGTCAGATCCTTCGACTGCTGCTCGCTGGCAGTCCGCCCAACTACCGGAGCAGCTTCCGGGCCAGCCTGCGACTGAGTCCTGCTGCGTCCGTCAGCAGGTGGCTCTGCCACCTGCTGACCACAACCAGACAAAGCCAGCAGCAGGGCCGCCGCCAGACCACTTACCGACCCCGCCACTTTGCGTTTCACAATGACCTCCGCGTCAGTCCGTCGTCAGTTCCTGCAGTGCAGCAATCACATCAGCGTCATGACCGTCTACTGAAACTTTCTTCCAGAGCTTCGCCACTTTGCCATCAGAACCAATCAGGTATGTCGATCGCTGGATTCCCATCGACACCTTGCCATACATATTCTTTTCCCGCCACGCACCATATTTCTCGGCCACTGCATGCTCAATATCCGCCAGCAGCGGGAAATTCAGAGCGTACTTTTCTGTGAATTTCTGGTGCGACTGCACAGTGTCCGCACTGACGCCCAGCACCACAGCACCCAGAGCCTCGATCTCACTCAGACGATCCCGAAACGCACAGGCTTCCTTTGTGCAACCCGGAGTATCGTCCTTGGGGTAAAAGTACAGCACAACGGGGCGACCCTTGAAATCTGACAGCTTGACGGTTTCACCAGTCGTTGACTTCAGTGAAAACGCCGGGGCCTTCGCAGGTGGTTCAATCCAGTCAGCCATGATTCTCTCATCCCCTGAACAATTCCGAACCTTTCTGTGCTGCACGCCACAGGACCCCTGCCCCGTCGGCCGGCACTTCTCCCTGTTATAGCCACCTGCACAAATCTGGCCCGGCAGCATCCGGAATTCGAGCAGCCTGCCGCGACCTCAATTGCACTCCGGCAGCATCCGGCGGGCCTGCCGGAGATGATTCTGCAGAAACAGTCGATCCTCAGCCGGACACACGGCCAGACTGCGCTCCAGCAGGTCAATGGCCTCCCCAAAATGCCCCGCTCGCAGCGTCAATACCGCATGATCCCGACGTTCACGCCACGATCCCGGCAACAGCAGCTGCAGACGCGTCTGAACCTTCCACGTGGCGGCCCAGTCTTCACGTCCACCAAATAATGCCTTCAGATTCTGCAGCATACGGATCATCACCGCACGGTCATCTGCTGGCCTGAGATGCGCCCGAACCTCAGTCGCAGTACAACCAGCGAGATCCTGAATCAGGTCGATACACTCCGCTTCATCCAGAATCCGTCCCCGGTCAAACGCATCCACATACAGAGGACCATGATCCGCAGGCAGGCGAATCAGAAAGCGGGCTGGAGTACTGATGGGTTCCAGCGGAATACCCAGTTCATTACCCACATGCAGATAGATCAGAGACAGCGAAATCGGGATCCCTCGCCCTGTCGCCAGAACCCGATTGATATAATGCGAATGCGGATCGGCCAGATACTCACTTTCACCATGCAGACCCAGCTCTTCAGTCATGTAGCGGGACAGCAGTTTCAGTTCTTCCAGATCAGAGCCTGCCTGAGTCACCGGATGCGTCAGCCGCGACACGGCTCGCTGCAGAATACCTCTGGCGTCGGCAAAGTTGACATCCGACTGGCCGTCTCGAGATATCTCCAGTGCGGCCGTCAGCAGATCCACATCGGTCTCCCGACGGACCAGCCGCATGAACTGTTCATCGTCAGAACAGGCTGAATTCGAAAATTGAAAACTCACGCAGACAACTTCCCACAGCACCAGAACACACAATCAACGGCAATAACGCCAGTCGAACCACAGTATCACACTGCACATCCGACTGTTTCACGCCACTATAGGCCCAGCGCCCCGGCACCACAACACCGGGTTCAGCCAGAATCCAACCTCAAAAAATGGTCGGCAAAATCAGCCCGTTCCATCCGCTGTTCAGCTCTGCAAATCGGCAAAACATGCCTGCACCAACAGTTGTTCGGCAGACAGAGCTTATGCCGCTTCACGGTGCGAACCGCAGACCATCACGCCCTGCAGTCGCTGCCTCCATAATCAACTGCTCAGTCGCCTCAGTCGCTGAAAACCGGGCCGTCAGTTTCCCCTCACTCAACACCAGTATCCGATCACAGACCGCCAGCAGCTCAGGCAACTCGCCACTGGTCACAATCATCGATACTCCCTGCTCTGACAACTGATCCATCAGGCGATAGATTTCCGATTTCGCACCCACATCCACACCTCGCGTCGGATCATCCAGAAGCAGCACGTCCGGCTTCGTCAGCAGACATCGCGCCAGCATACACTTCTGCTGATTTCCTCCACTCAATGATGTGATCAGCGCCTCACTTCCCGCTGTACGAATTCCCAGCGAATCCGTCTGCTGCTGAACCGCTCGCTGCTCTCGATGCCCGGAAATCACACCGCCAAAAGCAAACTGGCTGAGAGCACTGATGGTCATGTTCTCACGGACCGTCAACTGGCGAAAGATCCCCAGTCGCTTCCGATCCTCCGTCGCCAGCGCAATCCCAGCCCTCATGGCTTCCGCCGGATGCCGAAAATGACAGCGCTCGCCATGCAGCCGGATTTCCCCCGTGTGCCGCACACTGGACGCACCTGACAGACATTCCAGTAATTCCGTCCGACCTGCCCCCATCAATCCCGCCAGCCCCAGAATTTCGCCCCTGTGCAGAGAAAAACTGATGTTGTGCAAACGCCAGCCACCACGTCGACCACCCCACGGCAACGAAAGATTCTGCACCCGCAGCACCGGCTCAGATCCGGACTCCAGCGGCTGCATCACTCGACGCTGCCGAGGCGCTAACTCACGACCCACCATCCAGTGTGCCACTTCCCGAGCACTCGTTACAGCACGATCCACAGTCGTGACAAAACGCCCGTCCCGCAGAACCGTAATCCGATCCGCCAGACGAAAAACTTCATCCATCCGATGCGAGATATACAGAATGGTGACCCCGCGAGCCTTCAGACGATCAGCCACTCGATACAACCGAGCGACCTCTGACTCCGTTAATGCACTCGTCGGCTCATCCATAATCAGAATGTCCGACTCCAGCGCAAGAGCTCGCGCGATCTCCACCAGCTGCTGATCGCCCACTCGCAGACTGCCAACCAACGCCCGCGGACTGATCGGCGTTTCCAGCTGCTCAAGCAGTGCCGCCGCTCGCCGATCCATCTCGCCCTGCTGCAATACACCCCAGCCATTCGTCAGTTCACGACCCAGAAAAATGTTGGCCGAAACCGACAGCTGCTCCACCAGATTCAGCTCCTGATGGATCATACTGATCCCCGCTGCCTCCGCTTCACGAGTCCCGGCGAAACTGACCGGCCGGCCACGCACCAGTAACTCCCCGGAAGTCGGACCCTGCACGCCCGCCAGAATCTTCATCAGCGTGCTTTTGCCAGCACCGTTCTCACCCATAATCGCATGCGTCTCTCCCGCACGAATGTCAAAACTGACGTCGTCCAGAGCCACAACGCTGCCAAAAGTTCGACCCATTCTCCGCACAGACAGAATCGGCTGCATCGCTCAGAATCCCTCGCCGGAAGAAATCGTCAGCATTGCGCAGACCAGCAGAGCACCGGCTTACGAGCAGCATTCACCTCGTCCGGACGACAGACCGCCGTTGAATGCGGAGCCCCCTTCAGCAACTCTGCAGGCTCCTGACAGATCTGACGCAGAGCCGCTGCAAAGGCATCCAGCGTCGCCAGTGACTCTGTCTCTGTCGGCTCCATCATCAACGCCTCGTCCACGACCAGCGGGAAGTAAACAGTCGGAGCATGGAATCCGTAGTCCAGCAGACGCTTGGCAATGTCCATCGCCGTGACTCCGGACTGCTCTTTCAGACGTTTCGCACTGGCCACAAATTCATGCATGCACCGCTGACCATGAGGTACGTCCAGAAAATCACGCACCTGACTGAGCAGATAATTCGCGTTCAACACAGCACAGTCAGAGGCCTCACGCAGACCACGCCCGCCCAGCGTCCTGATGTAACAGTAACCACGCAGCAGAATTCCCACATTACCAAAGAACGATCGCATTCGCCCGATCGAATGCTGCGGTTCCTGCAGCGAATACCAGTTCTTCTGCGGATCAAATGCCACCACAGGCGACGGCAGAAATGGCGCCAGAAAATCACGTACTGCAATCGGACCAGCACCGGGACCGCCGGCCCCGTGAGGCCCCGTGAAGGTCTTGTGCACGTTGTAGTGCATCATGTCGCCACCAAAATCCCCGGGCCGCGTTCGCCCAAGAATCGCATTCATGTTCGCACCATCAATATAAACCAGCCCGCCAGCGTCATGCAGCATCCCGGCTATCGTGGCTATGTCCTTTTCGAATAACCCCAGAGTATTGGGGTTGGTCACCATGAAGACTGCCGTGCGCTCGTCCAGCTGAGCACGCAGCTCCGCCAGATCCACAAAACCATTACTGCCACCCGCAAGCTGCACACATTCAAACCCCGCCAGCGCAGCACTGGCCGGGTTGGTTCCATGAGCACTTGCAGGGAACAGCACACGCGTCCGCTGCTCCCCCCGATGCCGAAACCATGCAGCTGCCGTCAATAATGCCGTCAGCTCACCCTGAGCACCGGCAGCTGGATGCAGCGAGACCCCAGGCAACCCCGAGATCTCAGCCAGCATGCCCTGCAACTCATACAACACACTGAGCAGTCCCTGAATCTGAGACTCATGCTGGTACGGATGACTGGCAACCGCCTGCGGTAGTCGAGCCAGACGCTCGTGACGCTTGGGGTTGTATTTCATCGTGCAACTGCCCAGCGGATAGAAGTGCGAATCCACACTCATGTTGAGCGTCGACAGATTCACGAAATGCCGCACCACATCCGGCTCCGCCAGCTCAGGCAACGGCAGCAATGACTCAGCACGGTACTCCGCACCAATCTCCGGCAGCCCTGAAACCTCAGGCACGTCCGCCTCCGGGAACACCACTGTGCCCCGACCAGCCTCAGACATTTCAAACAGCAGTCGCGTCGCCGTTGGATTACGCATCTGACCCACCACTCCTCGGTTCACTCAGCCCGCCAGAACCTCTGCCACCGCCTGCACCAGCCCGTCAATTTCCGCACGAGTTCGCTTTTCGGTGAGAGCAACCAGGAAACAACGCTCCAGATCAGCCCCCAGACTGCCACCAAACCGCGACAGCGCCGGTCCCGCGTTGAACCCACGGGCCGCCAGAGCCTCCAGCAGCTCCGTAGCCCGCAGCGGCGTCTCCAGCACAAATTCACGGAAAAACGGCTGACCAAACTTCAACGAGACACCCGGAAGTGATGTCAGACGCTCGACCGCGTAACGAGCCTTGCGATGACTGAGTTCCGCCATCTGCCGCAGACCACGAGGCCCTGTCACGGACAGAAACACCGTCGCACGCAATGCCAGCAAGCCCTGGTTCGTGCAGATGTTACTGGTCGCCTTGTCACGACGTATATGCTGCTCACGAGCCTGCAGGTTCAGAACAAAACACTCACGACCATTCCGATCCACCGTGCGACCAATCAATCGCCCCGGCATCTTCCGCACATACTCACCACGACACGTGAAAATGCCCAGCAACGGACCCCCGTACTGCAACGGAGTCCCCAGCGGCTGCCCCTCAGCCACCGCGATGTCCACTCCATAATCCCCCGGCCGCTTCAACAGTCCCGGACTGATCGGGTCGAATGCAAGAATCGCCAATGCCCCCGCCGCATGCGCCGCAGCAGTCAAGCCACCAACATCCTCCAGACAACCAAAGAAATTCGGCTGCTGAAACACAAGTGCAGTCGTCTCCGCTGTCAGAGCCGCCCGGCAGGCGGCCACAGAAACCACGCCGTCAGTTGCGGGAACCTCAACAATCTCTGTGCCCAGCCGCGAAAAATACGTCCGCAACACCTGCCGGTACTCGGGATGCAATGACCCGGCAACCACCACCCGACCATGACGCCCATTCACTCGCATCGCCATAAACACAGCTTCACTGACAGCCGTACCACCCTCGTACAGACTGGCATTCGAAACTTCCATGCCACTCAGCTGCGAAATCAATGTCTGGTATTCATAAAAGGCCTGCAATGTGCCCTGACTGGCCTCCGCCTGGTAAGGCGTGTACGCGGTGTAAAACTCACCCCGCGATGTCAGTTCATCCACAACCGCTGGAATAAAATGGTCGTAGACCCCGCCACCAAGGAAACACAGGCCACCACCACCGACCACCCCCAGTCGCCGCTGCAGATCCTGCTCCAGCTGCAGCTCGGAAACAGCATCCGGCAGAGCCAGCTCACGACCCAGCTGCAACTGCTGAGGAATCTGCTGAAATAATTCGTCCACCGAACCAGCACCGATCGCCGACAGCATGTGCTGGCGCTGTTCCGGAGTATCAAAAAGATAGGCCACCCTAACGATCCTCCTGACAGCTTATTCAAACCGCAGTCAGCCGATCAGGACACGCCAGACAAAGCTCCGCAAGCCGGAAAACACCAGTCAACCACGCAAAGCACCACGACGATACTATTCGCCACAGTGCTGCACGTAGTCGGCACGGCTGAGCAGATTCTGAAGGTCCGCCGGATTGACAACCCTGAGCTTTACAATCCACGCCCGATCGAACGGGCTTTCACTCAACAACTGCAACTGGTCTGGTAATCCCGTATTCACTTCCAGCACTTCACCGGTGACCGGCGCGTAAATGTCACTCACCGCCTTCACGCTCTCAACTTCACCCATGGGCTGGCCAGGACGATACGATTTCCCAACGACTGGAAGTGACAGAAACACAATGTCCGTCAGCAACCTCACCGCATAGTCCGTAATTCCCACCGTCGCGATGTCGCCGTCAACCGACACCCACTCATGAGTCTTTGCGTAACGCAGTGTTTCAGGATCCATGAATTCGCTCCGCTTCCTCACGCTCCAGTTCACTGATTCGCTGCAGCCGGCGAGCATGCCGACCACCATCGAACTCCGTCTTCAGCCAGATGCGAACCACCTGATCGGCGACCTGATCACTCAACTGATCAGCCGAAAGACAGATCACGTTGGCATCGTTGTGAGCACGACTGTAGGCCGCCGTCACGCTGTCCTGACACGTCACCGCCCGCACACCCGAAAACTTGTTCGCCGTAATGCACATCCCCAGTCCCGTCCCGCAAATCAGGATGCCCCGATCCACGGAACCAGTGGAAACTTCACGAGCCACCCGAGCAGCATAGTCCGGATAGTCCACACTCTGAGCCTCAAAGGGGCCCAGGTCATGCACTTCACAGTCCATCGACTGCAGCAATTGAGCCAGTCTGGCCTTCAGGGCAACCCCACGATGGTCACTGGCAATCCCGATCTTCATGTCTGTGTCGTGTCTTTCTTGAAGAGCTCACTCACCCACAACCGCAGGTTCTGCCCAATCTGCAGAGCACAACGGCGGTAATCGTCCACCGTTCCTCCGAACGGGTCATGCACATCCCGACCATCACGATCCAGCAGGTGAATTCGGGAACCAAAAGCAGGACACTCGTTCAACAGCAGATCCCGGTGACGACTGGTCAAAGCCAGCACCAGTGTCGACTGCTCAATCATCCCCCGCTCGACACGGCGACTGAGATGCTCAGTCAGGTCCAGACCGTGCTCACGCATCACCTGCACCGCCTCTGGCGAAGCCGGAAGGTTCTCCCAGGCTCCAACACCCGCTGAAAACACATCCAGACCACGCTCACGCAACTCCTGATTCCGACACCCAAGCTGCTCTGAGACCAGCTTGCGAAACAACATCTCGGCCATCGGACTGCGACATGTGTTGCCCGTACAGACGAACATCACTCGCAGAACGGAACCCGCAGGAGCCCCTGAAGATGACTGACTGCCACTCACAAACTGCCTCGGAAACACGCTCCAGCGGAAACACCAGAAGTTACGGCGAGCAGTCATCTTAGGCTGAAAAAGGGGGAATCTCAAGTTTTCAGGCCGTCTCAGACGCTGTTAGAGCCCGGAAATTCGACACCACACAGACACCAGCCCGCAAGTTTCCAGAACCTGCGAACCAGATGACCGCAAATTCCCGATGCTGAAAGTCAATTTAGGCAAATTCGGGGCCTTGCCGGCGTATTTTCCTTGAAATCAATCGCCCGAGTGTTCTCAGAATCTGCCCCCCCCCCCTGCCCCTACCGAACACTCGGCCAGCCCACCCGCCACTCCAGCAGACGCACCTGCGTCGGCTCGACAGACTCCTGACGCTCTCCGTCACCCTGCCCCGTCATCTGACTCAACAGATGCACCTGCGACTGCTGACGCCAGATCGAATAATCCACCAGCGGATCCGCCTGTCCTACCGCGTCCGTCAGACGATGAAACTCCCACGGACCTCGCTCATAATCACTCGCAACAGCTGCCACAATCCCCCCACCAAGCTCCTGATCACGAAACAATACAACACACCGCCGCGAACCCACTTCAGACTCCAGCAGCACCAGTGGCCTTGAAACCGGCGGACGCTTCGTGCCACTGCCCCGCCGCTCAAAATCCAGAGTCCTCTGTCCCACCTGACTGACACGCCACCCGGACTCCGTCAGAAATACCAGCCGATACTGAGGCACCTCGCCCACAGCTCCTCGCCAAAACGTCGCAATCACAGGTCGACCAGACCCGTCCACAGCCATACTGGTCTGATTGGCCAGCTCACTGCCCGCAGGAATTCGCAACGCATACTCAGCATTCGCCGCTGTGATCGGAACCGTCAGACGACGGCCGGCAGAATCCGTCCACGTCAGCCCTCCATCCCCCGATCGCGCATAACACAGATCATGATTCGTCACAACATCCGGCGTCTCACGCCAGACCCACGACAGATGGATCACTCCCACACTATCCACAGCCACCTGCCAGTAAGAATTTCGCTGGCCCTCACCATCAATCAGATTGTCCTGCACACGCTGCCAGCCACCGGTTTCACCAGCCCGCGACAACCGATACCGATTCAGTACCAGATTGCCCGCCCCGGAGGCTCCGTCACGGTAAAAGAACAATAAGTCCCCATCCGGCAGACGATAAAACTCAGGATAAGTCACCCGTGACTCACCCTGCCCGACCATCGACAACTGACTGCCCGGCCTGAGATCCGACCCAGCAGGGATCCGCACATAACGCAACGGATGACCGTGATGATCCCACGAAACATGCAGCTCACCAGCACCATCGAAGGACAGCGATATGACATTGTGAGCATCCTCTGCTCGCCCCCGCAACTCCGTCACCCGCACGCGCCAGACATCCGCACCATGGCGACGCTCTGCCAGACACATACGCCCCTCGCCGTCATACCAGCCCGCCACCTGCCGATCACCAGAACTGTCCACAGCACTGTGCCGAAAAATCGCCATGTTGACCTTGGTACGAGCCCATCCGGGGCCCAACTGCCCAGCCTCGTGAACAACCGCCGAATTCACTACCCGAACCGACTCGTCAGCTGAACTGCCCGCTGTCTGCCCCTGGACCACAGATCCGGTCACACACAGCAGTACACCACACCGCAACACCATCAGCCCCGCAGAAACCGCCAACAGCAACCGACCCCGATTTCCAGCACCATGATCACTCACTTCTCACCCTCCAGCAGATCCCAGAATTCCTGCTCACTGGGATCCACAGGTCGCTTCACAGGTCGCTTTCCCGATTGCCCCCTGACCGCACCACCAGCGCGTGCATCCGCCGCCACCTTCCCGCTGCGACCCGACTTCCCCACCACCGGTCCGGCACCGCATTTCGTACAACGACCTCCACGACCCAGCTCGCCCTGACACTTCTCGCACAACAGGATCGGCTGCTCCGAAACACCCGTGTCACGCCCTTCCATCGATTTCAACAGGTCCTGGAATACATCCAGCAGATCCTCATCCGGCTCTACCCGCTTTGTACCCGCCTGAACAGGCTTTGCCTGCAGCCCCTGATCACCAGCGCCAGTACCGGCCTTCGCTAACCCACCTGATGGCGGCTTCACAGAAGCCGCAGATGCCGCTGCGGAGGCGGGCGCCGCAGCCGCAGGCCGCATCGCCCCCGCCGCTTCCCGCAGATTCTCTGACCGCAGAATCTCAATTTCTGCCTCCGCACCACTGATCGGCTCGCGAGCCGTCACATGGACCCGCGCCTGATGGTCATAACTGAGCGTCACCTCGATCTCCGTCCCCTCCGGCAGATCGGCCGGCAAACCGGAAATTCGACAGTCCCCCAGAACCGTCGGAGCACGGTCTGAACCGGCACCACTTTCCACAATCCACACATGCACCTTCCGCTGATTCTGAACCACAGTCCCGTAGACCGAAGTCGCAGAAGCCGGCAAAGGACTGTTGGCGGGAATCAGATAATGCGGCACTCGCTGACCCGTTTCTTCCTGCCGCACGAGAATTCCCAGAGCTCGCCCGCTGACGTTCTTCAGGACCGGTTGAGATCGCTCAGACTGCCCGCCAGCGTACTTTCTGCGAGTCGCACGAGGATCGTCCTGAAGCATTCCGGCGTACAGGGCCGCACCATGGGCAATCGACTGATCCGGCGAAAGAGTCGTGTTCAATGTTCGACCGCTGAGCTGGGCCAGCAGCGCACGAACCATCGGCATCCGTGAAGCCCCACCAGTCGTCAGGACCGTATCAATTCGAGCCCAGCCCAGCCGGTTCTCCTTCAATATCCGCTGCACCACCTGCTGACAACGGTCCAGCAACTTTCGACTGCGCTCCTCAAACTCAGCACGTTCAATCTGCCACGTCCTGAGCCGATTCTGATGACGCACCGTGACTGCCGCTCGATTCCGCACCGACAGACTGCGCTTGGCCTGCTCTGCCTCCAGAGACAGATGCTGCAGACTTTCCGGATGCTCGCGCGGATCCGCTTCAAACGACTCAATAAAGTGCTCAGCCGCCATGTCGGTCAGTACCCGAGTCCAGTCCAGACCGCCCAGCTCAAGGTCACCATCCGATGCCACCACACTCACTTCGTCCGGACTGTAGCGAACAACGGCCAGATCCAGAGTTCCACCACCAAGGTCAAACACCAGAATCTGCTGCGTCTCTGCCAGAGTCGTGAAGACCAGACCGTCATTCCCCAGCACATGACAAAGCGCGGCCGCCACCGGCTCATTGATCATCTCAATACGCTCCAGACCCGCCAGTCTGCCTGCCTGCAGAGTCGCTTCCCGCTGAGCATCATTGAACTGAGCCGGTACCGTAATCACCGCCTGCCGAATTTCACCGATCTGCTCCCGCGCCGCATCCAGCAGCTTCTTCAGCACCAGTGACGAAATCTGTTCAGCCGAATATCGATAGTCGTTGATCTTCCAGAACTTTGAACCGTCACCCATGTGACGCTTGGCGTGCTGCACCACTCGCTGCGGACTGGCGATCGCATTTCGCAGTGCCTCGGTCCCCACAATCGTCTGACCCTGCTCATCAAAGAACACGACCGAAGGAGTGGAAAGTTCACCTTCCTGATTCGGCAGCGTCACCGGCTGACCATGCTCGTTCAGCCACGCAATACACGAATATGTCGTACCCAGATCGATGCCAATTGCACGTGCCTGTGTCATCGCCGCCCCCCCCCTCTGTTGGACACGCTCCATCCTACCGTCGGCTGCCACTGAAGCTTACTGAAAATCAGGACCGAATTCGGGGAAAATGGGTAAAAATGGGGGATCTGCAGCCTTCAGCCGACATCAGTGCACTCCCTCACAGCCCCAGCAACACACGATCATCACGCACCTCAACACGCCGGAACTGCCGGCCAAACAACGCCGGAAAGAATTTCAGACCCGGCAGCTTTTCTCGCACCACCGCAAGGTCAACCTGCGCCTTCAGCACAGCACGCACCTCCGCCGTCTCCTCACCCTCAATCTCAATCACTATCCGGTTCTTCCGAAACTCCTGCACCAGATACTCCACCGTAACTCGCTCCCCCATCAGCTGAAACAAACGGGTCCTGAGTGAATCGCCGGTCACCGGCGCCTCCGTTGGACGCGCCTGAGCAGTCGACTGCAGAATACCCAGCAGCTCCCCCTGCAGATCTATCCCGCCGCTCAGCACCACATTCGCAGATGACCACTTCAGTGCTGCGTCCGCATGCAGCTGCTGCCACGCCTCCTGAACCAGCGGCTTCTGACGCACCGACACACTGTGCTTCAGTTCCAGTACCGCACCCGGATCGATCGGCCGCAGACGCACCACAGCCTTATCCACTGACAGCTCCGGCTGCAGATCAAACTGCACCAGCACCAGGCAGGCCAGCTCGGCGAACGTCATCCGCGGCAGACTCGCCGCATCCCACACGTCATGAGATAACAACTCAGGATTCTCAAGCTCGATGCCGCATTCCGCGGCGGCACGCTCCAGAATCTCGCGCGGCTCCGCCCCCGCCAGCCACGCCGGCTGAATGTCCCCGAACGCCTTCCGCGGCAGCCGATTCGACGGCAGCTTCTTCCAGCTGTTCAACTGCTCTGACACCAGCTTCAACAGCACCGGCAGACGCCCCACCCGGTCTGCCGGCCCCAGCAGCACATAACTGTCCGTCACCACGCTGTGACATTGCGGGATCGCCCCGGCAAGCTGCTGCAGTACCACTGCTCGGGGCACAAAACCGGTATCAACACTGACGGGAAATCGCGGATCAAGACGACGATCACGCAATACCAGAATCCCCGTCTGCTGCCGCAGACTCTCCAGCTGACTCCGCAGTGGAACATTGTCCGCCGACCACGAAACGGATGACTGCAGCGCCTTCTGCAACGCACTGCCAGTCAGCAGCCGCACCGGTTCATCCGCCCGCAGACAGCAGACCGCCAGCCCACAGCCACAGATCCCCGCCACCAGACCGGTCAGCCACCGCCGCAAACAGCCGCTTCCTGATGGCAACATCCCCAGCCCCCCCCCCTCACACTACCCCATCCTGCGAATCAGCACCTGAGCCAGTGCAGCGTCCAGATTCTCTGAGGTCCGCACCAGCTGATAATCAATGCCACTGCCCGCACAACGACGACGGACCGCATCCAGAAATTTTTCAAGCGCCGCCTGGTAGCCGGCACGCAGCGCAGCCGGATCACAGGTCAGCCGACCTGCCCCCTCCAGACCCTCAAAACGCATCGTCCCCGAATATCTGAAATCCAGCTCCTGATCATCCAGCACATGCATCACAATCACTTCGTGCCGGCGCTGCCGCAGCAACTGCAGCCCGCGAAACACCTCGTCACGCGGACACAGCAGATCCGAAAACAACACAACGATGCTGCGGCGAGTCAGTATCTCGTTCACACGTTTCAGCACGGCCAGCATATCCGTGCGACCCTCAGCCGCCTGCACTTCCAGACCCTGCAGAATTGCCTGCAGATGATGGCTGCTGCTGCTGGCCGGAATCTGACTTCGCATGCGACTGTCAAAGACACACACGCCAGCCGAATCATGCTGCTTCAATGCCAGCATACTGACGGCTGCCGCCAGAGTCCTCGCGTAGTCGAATTTGGTCATCGCACCCGAACCAAACTGCATCGACTCACTTCCATCCACCGCCAGCATCACTCGAACATTCGTGTCTTCCTCATACTGCTTCAGATAATAACGATCAGAACGCGACCAGAGCTTCCAGTCAATCCGCCGCAGATCGTCCCCAGCCACATATTCCCGGTGCTGACGGAATTCCAGCGACTGACCAAAATACGGACTGCGATGCAGCCCCGAGACAAAGCCTTCCACAACCTGCCGCGCCCGCAGCTCCAGCCGCGAGATGCGAGCAAGCTCTTCAGGACGCAAGGATTGTTCCAAGGGCCGGGTCACTGCTCAGCTCGCTTTCACGCGAAGGGGTCTCATCAATCAGACGCTGAATCACACTGTCCGAAGTTATCCCATCACTGATAGCGGTGAAATTCGGAGTAATTCGATGACGCAGGACCGGAGCCGCAAGCTGCTGGATGTCCTCCACAGATACCGTTGTGCGGCCACTCAGCAGCGCTCGCGCCTTCGCACCCAGCAGCAGATTCTGAACCGCTCGTGGACCAGCACCCCAGCCCAGCCACTCGTTCACCCATTCCGGTGTCCCCGGCTGACGCACGCGAGTCCGACGAACAAGAGCCAGAGTATAATTGATCACATGATCAGACACCGGCACCTGACGCACTGTGCTTTGAATCTGCAGCACCTGCTCGCCGGATAACACCGGAGCAACCTCCGGACGAAAATTGGATGTCGTCTGCCGAGCAATCTGACGCTCTTCATCAAATGACGGATACTTCACAAACACTTTGAACATGAAACGATCCTGCTGAGCCTCAGGCAGTGAATATGTGCCCTCCTGCTCAATCGGATTCTGCGTCGCCAGCACGAAAAACGGAGCACTCAGGCGATGAATCGTCTGACCAACCGTCACCTGCCGCTCCTGCATCGCCTCAAGAAGTGCGGCCTGAGTCTTCGGGGGAGTCCGGTTGATTTCGTCCGCCAGCACCACGTTGTGAAACAGCGGCCCCGGAATAAAACGATACTCACGCTGACCGGTGCTGCGATTCTCCTGCAGAATGTCAGTACCTGTGATGTCCGCCGGCATCAGGTCCGGAGTAAACTGGATGCGGGAAAATGTCATCGACAGACACCGCGCTACCGTACTGACCATCAATGTCTTCGCCAGACCCGGAACGCCCTCCAGCAGCACATGACCCTGACTGAACAATGCAATCAGCAACTGCTCAATCACCTCGTCCTGCCCCACAATGACCCGGCGAATCTGCTGCTGCAACTGCCGATAAGACGTGTGCAGCAGATCCACAGCCTGAGCTGACAGAGGTTCACCTTGTTCCGACATCAATCCACCCTTCCTGTGACTTTCTGCCCGCAGACAGCCGGAAATGTGACTTCCACGGCCACGCTGAACTCGCCATCATCATAAGTATCCGGCGACAGGATACCAACCATCACCGCTGATTCCGGGCGTTTTCCCTGTTTGCCACCTCCAGTCCCCGCTACCCACCAGCCAGCCATGTCACAGTCCAGTCTGCAACGCAATACCCTCATCGGATTCGCCGCCAGTGTCCTGCTCGCTGCCCTCAAACTGCTCGCCGGTCTCTTCGGAAAATCGACAGCACTGGTCGCCGACTCCATCGAATCCCTCGCTGATTCCCTCGGATCACTCCTCGTCTGGCAGGCCCTGAAAGTTGCAGCGCGCCCGGCAGACGAGAAACATCCGTGGGGGTACGGCAAGGCAGAGGCCGTGGCTGCCCTGCTGACCGGCACCCTGCTCGTCGTTGCCGCCATCCTGATGACCGTTCAGTCAATTCACGAAATCCTGATTCCACACCAGCCTCCCGCCGCATGGACGCTGCTGCTGCTGGTCATCGTCACCATCGTCAAGGAATTGCTGTTTCGCTGCATGATCCACACCGCCGCAGCCGAAGCCTCCGCTGCCGCCACCGCCGATGCCTGGCACCAGCGCTCTGACGCCATCACTTCAGCAGCCGCTTTGATCGGCGTCTCAGTCGCTGTCTGGGGACCGGAACTGTGCGGACTACCCGCACTCGTCTTCGCCGATGAAGCCGCCGCCATCCTTGCCAGTGGCATCATTCTGCTGACAGCCTGGAAAATGGCCGGACCAGCTCTCGCTGAACTGCTCGACGCCGATGCACCAGGCCTCGCTCAATCACTGCGAACCAACGCAGCTCAGATTCCCCATGTTCGCTGCGTCGAAAAAGTCCGCGTCCGCAAAAGTGGCGGTGGCTGGCTCGCAGAACTGCATATCCAGGTCGACCCCCGGATGCCCATTCAACAGGCCCACGCCGTCGGTGGACAGGTGCGATCACACCTGCGAAATCGCTGCAATGGAATCCATGATGCCCTGATTCACGTCGAGCCTTTCAACGAATCCAGCACTGACCTCGAACCCTGATCAGCCCAACAGTACCACCCCGCCGGACTCCACTCCCCAGGACCGCCAGACCGCAATTCCAGCCTGCAACCCATCACACCCGCTTTCACACCCCGCCCGGAATCAGTAAACTGACAACAGCGCTTTGTGGCCCCCTCACTCACCAGCAAAAGTCATCGCCAATATGCATCGCGTCTGCCTCCAGCTGCTGCTCCTCCTGTGTAGTTTCAATTGCTCGGTCGCCAGTGACGGCCTGCAGGATAACCTGCCCGAAAATGTCCGCAGAATTCCGGCCCCTGGCATCCCGGTGCCCGCAGAACGCCGCGCCGCAATGTCCACCCAACTGCAGCTGCTGCAGCAGAAAATCTCTCAACTCCGCAGCACAAACACCGTCGATCAGTCACTGCTTCCCGATGTCCTGATCTTTGAACGGGCCGTGCGCTGCGCTCTGGACTACAACGAATTCTTCGATGAAAAGGAATTTGATAAAGCTGATACCCTGCTCGCTGAAGGACTGGCACGCAGTGAACAGCTGCTGGCCGGAAAACCTGAATGGACCGGAAAAACCGGGCTGGTTGTCCGCGGATACATCAGCCGCATCGACCAGACCGTCCAGCCGTACGGCCTGATCGTCCCAGCCACATATGCCATGAATCACAGCGTGCCCACACGACTCGACCTGTGGTTTCATGGTCGCGGTGAAAAACTCAGCGAAGTCAACTTCATCTGGGAACGGATGCGGAATCCCGGCGAATTCGCCCCGCCACACACTCTCGTGCTGCATCCCTACGGTCGATACTGCAATGCCTTCAGATTTGCCGGTGAAATGGATGTCCTCGAAGCACTCGAAGATGTCAGTCGACGATATCGAGTGGACGAGGACCGAGTCAGTGTGCGAGGTTTCTCCATGGGCGGCGCCGCCTGCTGGCAGTTCGCCACCCACTACGCAGACCGCTGGTTTGCCGCTGCACCCGGAGCCGGCTTCGCGGAAACACCACAGTTCCTCAAAGTCTTTCAGAAGGAAGAACTGCAGCCGCAGCCATGGGAACAGAAACTCTGGAATCTCTACGACTGCGATAAATGGGCACTCAACCTCTCTCACTGCCCCACCATCGCCTACAGCGGGGAAAATGATTCACAGAAACAGGCGGCGGACGTCATGGAACAGGCACTGGCCAGCCATGGCATACGACTGCGACATATCATCGGGGCCGGAATGGGACACAAATACGACCCCGCATCAAAACAGATCATCGAAAACACCATGGCCTCCCTCGCACATGCTGGCCGTGAAAAAGCCCCACCGCTGATCTCACTCACCACCTTCTCACTGCGCTACAATCGCATGAAAGCCGCCACCATCGATGGCATGCTGGAACACTGGAAACCAGCCAGCCTGATGGTCTGGTGCCGTGAAACTGAAAAGCCCGGCCACCCGGCTCACCTTCAGATCAATACCTCCAATGTCTCCGCCTTCACCGTCAACTTTGCAGCCGGTGAGCTGCCTCTGTCCCCTGAAACCCTCGATCGTCTGCACCACCCGCCCAATCGAGGACTTGTGGTGGAACTTATTTGTGCCGAAGATCAGCAGCCCGGCCCCAATGCCCACCTGAAAATGAGCTTCCTGCATGCCGAAGGACCATTCTCTGATGGCTCCATGCGGATTCAGGGACATCGCAACGATCAGGGCCAGTGGGTGGAAGGACCGCCTCCCGCCGGACTCCGCAAAAAACATCTGCTGCAGGGGCCCATTGACGACGCTTTTATGGATGCCTTCGTCTTCGTTCGCCCCACCGGCAAAGCTGCCAGTGAACAGACCGGACGCTGGGCTGCCGCTGAACTGGATCGAGCCATTGAACACTGGCGACGGCACTTCCGCGGTGACGCTCAAGTCGTCAACGACAACGAAGTCACGGACGAACTCATTCAGTCAGCCAATCTGATCCTGTGGGGCGATCCACAGTCCAACAGCGTGATGGGCCGCATCGCTGGTCAGCTGCCCGTCCGCTGGACACCAGAAAACATCACTGTCGGTGGTCAGACCTTCAGCTCTGCCACGCACGCACCCATCCTGATCTACCCCAACCCACTGAATCCGGAACGCTATGTGGTGCTCAACAGCAGCTTCACTTTCCGCGACTACGCCTACCTCAACAATGCTCGCCAGGTCCCCATGCTGCCTGACTGGGCTGTGGTGGATCTGACCACCGCTCCCAATTCCGTCTGGCCCGGTCGCATCGCCGCCGCCGGCTTCTTCAACGAAAACTGGCAACCCTGAGCTGCCCACCACTCAAACCTCGAAAGCCGTCTATGTTCGCCCGCTCTCTGCAACTTGCCTCACTGCTGTTCGTGCTATTGCTGCTCGCTGCACCTGCCGCACAGGCGCAGTCCGCCGATGAACTGCTGAAGAAATTCGCCGAGGAATTCGTGGAAATCATTCCCGGACAACCCCCATACGCCAAAGGTACGATCTCCATCGGCGGCAGCGGGAAAGGTGAACTGCCCGCAGCAAAGGTCGAAATCAATACCCCGTTTCGCATCTGTCGCTACGAAGTCACTCAGGAACTTTACGAAGCCGTCATGGGCTCCAATCCAAGTCGCTGGAAAGGCCCTCGAAACTCGGTCGAACTGATGACTTTCGAACAGGCCCGGATGTTCTGCAGCAAGGTCACTAAGGAACTGCACAGACTGAATCTGCTGCCTGCCGATCAGCAGGTTCGACTGCCCACCGAAGTCGAATGGGAATACTGCTGTCGCGCAGGAACGACAACTCGCTACAGTTTCGGAGATTCAGCGACCGCCGATGGTGATAAGGACAAACAGGCGTCACTGCTTGATCCATGGGCGTGGCACACCGGCAACGCAGCCGGAAATGACCCGCCCGTGGGAGCACTCAAGCCCAACCCATGGGGACTCTATGACATGCACGGTTATCTTTCCGAGTTTGTCACAGCGGACCCGCAGTTGAACTCCGTCGCACAGCCGGAGACTGCAAAACCTGTCATCCTGCGTGGCGGCTCATGGAAAGATCACCACTCACTGCTCACCAGCAGCTCAAGGCAGACAGTCACCGCAGAAACGAAGGATGATGCCGTCGGCTTCCGCTGTGTGATCAGCCACTGAAACTGAATCCTATCGCTTGCAGGCCATCACCATACCAGCTTGATCTCACCACATGGCCTTGCTGCGATCGTGGCGTTTATTGATGAACAGAAACAAGTGACCGTCAGGCACGCTGCTTCCAAAAACTGCCATGACCACACCGGTCAGCCCATCAAAGCTCTGGCGAAAATCCACCGGCGTGGTGCAGAAGTCAATCGGCAGAGAAGTCGGACAGGTCAGCATGACACGCCCTCCCACAGTACATCGCCCTGATTCGCTACAGCACAAGGCACAGCCGGCAGTCGGCCGACCGCGCTGATCACTCCATCCAGCGCGTCCGGTTCAGTGCATGGTACAAACATGCAGACACTATTCGGCAGTCGGACCTCGATGCCTGCTGGCGTTGCCGGGACATTGTCACTGCGCCCGGTTCGACGTGGGTTATTGACCACGGCCGCCGGCACGCCCGCAGTTGCTACGGACCTTTCTGCCACACGAACTGGCAGGAAGGACTCGCGGCTCAGCGGACCTATCAATCCCGACGCGCCTTCCGCAGTGACCGCACTCCTCTTCGTTCGCCGCCCACGCTGTC
>CAIOKE010000155.1 GCA_903858815.1 uncultured Planctomycetaceae bacterium
GAAAAGACTTCAGCCGTCAGCCCTGTGCACTACATCAGCCCCGACGATCCGCCGATGCTGATACTTCACGGTACTCACGATGCACTCGTGCCGTACGCCCAAAGCGTCGAACTCGAAGCTGCCCTGAAAGCTCAGAAAATCCCCGCGTGGCTGCAAACACTGCCCGGTGCAGGACACGGCGGCGGTGCCTTCACGAAACCGAAAGTTGTCAGTCTCGTCAACAATTTCTTCGACCGATACCTCCGCGGCGACAACGTCGAAATCCAGCTCGTCCCCGAATCCGAAGTCGCTGTTGAACCGCCAAAGTAGTTTCGGGCAACACGGCCTGCCAGTCATGGAAACCTCAATGCTGCAACCGCCGCGGATTCACATCATCGGCCGCAAAAATGCCGGAAAAACGACACTGGTCTGTGACTTGCTTCGGGAACTTGCAGCCCGCGGAATTCGCACGGCCAGTGTCAAGCACACGCACCACCGCCACGAGCTGGATACCCCGGGCAAGGATTCGCACAAACACCGTGAATCCGGTGCCGCCGCCGTTGGGATTTTGTCACCCCAGATCACCGCACTCTTTTTGCCACTCGAACGCAGTGCTCAGCCTGAAGCCGATCGCTACAGGGCTTTCGCCTCAGCCTTCAGCGACTGCGCTCTGATTCTCGTCGAAGGCGATCAGCATACCACGGCTCCCCGGATTGAAGTCTGGCGGAAAGACTGTCAACAGCCGCCCATCGCCGCCACCGACCCAAACCTGCTCGCCCTTGTAACTGACTGCTGCCCGCCACCCGTCCACTGCCCCGTTATTCCTCGCTCGCCGCTGGTACATGTCCTCCGGCAGATCATCAACATTCTCGAATCCAGCTAAATTCAGAGGCTCGCAAAGCAACCCACTTCCCAGCCTGCGATTAAAAACAATCGACCGGGCTGAAGTGTTTGGACAAGGCTCGAATCTGTCGCGGTGTTTCACGCCCGAAGACTCCTTTGTGAGCACCTCCATAACGAACAACTCGTTTCGGCCGCGATTGCCATCAGGGCGAAGATCCGCACCTGCGGCAATCAGATGACCCTGCTGACGGGACTCAGAGTTGATTGCACGGGTACTACGGGAACCGATATTCTCCGCAGGTATTGGTTTTTTAGTCGCTGATGTCTGAAGAACATTCGTTCTACGTTGTCCCTTCCTGCAGAAATTCACGATGCCCGTCAACACGCATCCACTCGACCAAATTGATCCACTCGCGCCGTTCCGAGATCAGTTCTATCTGCCTCAGGCGAAGATCTACTTCGACGGCAATTCTCTTGGGCTGCTGTGCCATGCTGCAGAACAAGCGGTGCTGGACACTTTGCAACAATGGAAAGAACTCGCTATCGAAGGCTGGACTCTCGCACAGCCTGACTGGTTTCATCTGACCGAGCAGATCGCCGATCAGCTGTGCCGAATTTTGCTGGCTCCTGCCAACAGTATTACTTTGACCGGATCCACAACTCTGCATCTGCATCAGGTACTGGCCACATTGTATCGTCGCGATGATTCGCGTCGGGGCATACTGATCGATAGCTCCGCCTTTCCAACGGATCGATACGTGGTTGCAGGCTTCCTGAGCAGTCAGGGGCTTGACCCTGCTGAGCATCTGCTGCAGGTGGCTGTTGATAACGCAGGCCTGCTGCAGGAGGCAGACATCCTGGCAGGCCTTACTCATGGCGTGCAAATGGCGATTCTGCCTTCAGTCGTCTTCACGACCGGGCAACTGCTGGATCTGGCCACGGTCACTGCGGCAGCTGCTCAGCACGATGTCCGTATCTGCTGGGACTGTTCGCACTCCGTCGGTGTCGTGCCACTCAATCTGTCAGTGCTGCAGCCGGATGCGGCCATCTGGTGCACCTACAAATACCTTAACGGAGGACCCGGTTCAGTGGCTGGCATGTACCTGCATCCCCGCTGGCATGATCTGCCGCCGGGGCTGGCCGGCTGGTTCGGCAGCGACAAGTTACGGCAGTTCCGCATGGAGCGGGAGCTGGTACCGGCAGCGGGAGCCGGGCGACTGCAGCTGGGTACACCGCATTTGCTCAGTCTTGCGGCACTGCGAGGTTCGCTGCAGGTCATTGAAGCTGCCGGTGTGGATCGGCTGCGTCAAAAGTCGCTGCGAATGACCGGCTACCTTCGCGAACTGTTCCGGCAACGACTGCCGGATTCCGGATTCTCCTTTGCGACTCCCGAGGCCGATGACCGTCGCGGAGGGCATCTGGCCATTCGTCACCCGCGGGCTCGAAACCTGTCTTTAGTGCTGCGAGCCCGTGGATTCGTGCCCGATTTTCGCGAACCGGATCTGCTGCGAATTGCTCCCAGTCCACTGTACTCGAGATTTGCAGACTGCGATGATTTCATAGAAGAGATCTGTCGCATCTTTTCCCAAAGTACGGATCTGTCTGATCTGTCGCAGTCACTCGTTACTTAGTGAGTTGAAGTTTTGCTGCAGGAGAACCCAATGAACTGGATCGATGTGACGCGTCCACTGCGACAGGACCTGGCCGGCTGGCCTGGAGACACTTCGGTGCTGCTGGAGCAACGCTGGAGTCGGGCGCGTGGTGATTCCGTCACTGTCGGCAAATTTCAGCAGAGCCTGCACACAGGCACCCACTGTGATGCTCCAATCCATTTTCTAACGGATGGGCCTGCTGCTGAATCGCTCGATCCCACGCTGCTGTGCGGCCCCGCACTGGTGGTGGATGCAAGAGGCTGCGAACTGATTGAACCGTTCGCACTCGATCAAAGCCAGCCGTGTCCCCAGCGGGTACTGCTGCGGACCGATGCGTGGCCCGATTCACGAAGATTCCCTGCTCGGATTCCCGTGATGAGCCCGGACACGATTTGTCTGCTTGTCGAAGCCGGAGTACGACTGATCGGAGTGGACCTGCCCAGTGTCGATCCGCTCGATAGTCCCCTGCTTGCTAACCACCATGACCTTCACCGCGGCGGCATTACGATTCTTGAAGGCCTTGATCTGACAAAGATTGCCCCCGGCCGCTACGAAATGCTGGCTCTGCCATTGCTGATCCCTGGAGCTGACGGAGCGCCAGTGCGAGCGTTGCTGCGGAAGGTTGATCGAAACTGATGTTCAGTGACTGACATCGGGCAGCTCAAATCCAGTATCGAAAAAACAAATACTTCTTACCGTAAATATCAGGATGTTCAATGTTGTCCTCTTGCCAATACTGAGGGGAGAAGCAACGGCTGGCTGGATGGTGCCGTTTGCACATGGCACTTGCTTGTGGAGTCAAACCAGAATGTTGTGTCCTGTCTGCAAAAAAGAGCTCCGTATGACTGAACGTCAGGGAATC
>CAIOKE010000156.1 GCA_903858815.1 uncultured Planctomycetaceae bacterium
CGATCGGCACGACATCGCAGAAACCGCCCCAGACTGCAACCGCCCCAACAAAAAACGCCACCAAACGGGCAAACCGTGCAGGTGGCGTTTTAATTGCTCCGACAGGGATTCGAACCCTAGACCTACTGATTAAGAGTCAGTTGCTCTACCAACTGAGCTATCGGAGCGTTTGCGAGCCGGAATGATACCGGTCACGGGGCCTCGTGCAAACCGTTTGCCGGGAAATATCACATTTTCGAAAAACGCAATCCCCCGATTTCCCTACCAACTGCAGAATTCACTGCGTTTGAATCGTCTCCCGACCGTTTTTCCGCTCCGGCAATTCTTCGTTGCTCACCCCCCATTTTATGACGTAGACTGCTGTTGTGTCTTTTGTGTTCTGTTCCGTTCTCGGGGTGTTGCGGTCATGACCGTCAGTTTTGCCAGGCCGGATGTTGCCGATATGACTCTGCGAGTCCTCTCGCGGTCCGTCCATCCGGAACTCCTCGAAACACTCCGCGAACTGCGTTTTTCCATCGGAAAACATTCCGCAATCCTCCGCCTGTGCCGTGATGGTCATGCCATCGAATTTCGCACGAAGGACGCTGCTGTCACCGAGCTGGCCGTCAGTCGATTGACGCCCACACCACTGTCAGGCTGTGCCGTCAGCCGACGGCTCATCGGCTACAGAACTCATACCGTGCAGGCCGGCCGCATTCGCTACGAGTGCAGTTATCAGCTGGAAACCACGGACCCTGAAGTCTACCTGCAGGTGCATCGCGAAATGGAAACGGATGCTCGCAAAGCTTCGCTGGCCATTTCCCTGCCCGGAAACTCGGCCGCCAGTCCGCCCTGCCTGTCCTACCTTTGCAGCGACCTGCTGCGAAACGGATTGGTTGTGCACTCGTTCCACACCTTCCCCAGCAACGGCGCCATTCTGCGGATCCAAAGCCTGTTTGAATACGTGTGACCTGCATCGGCGTAAACGCAATCACCCAGACTCACTGGCAACCTTGCCATCCGCAGGGCCAGCGAAAATGCATGAAACAAATGTCGTCGCCTCGGCTTCAGCCCGGGAACACAACCCACAGCTCGCTTGAAATCCAGGGGGATTCTTAAGCACAAGGCCAAGCCGGAAAGCTCGGGCGACCTTTTGTCCAGGGTGTCCGGAATGCCCGGGCTACGGTTGTCGGCGAACAACGAAAGCTGAACACGGACAGTGCACTTCGGCTCGGCAGGAGACTCGCCCTCCCAAGGGCGACTTCTCTGGGACCACCGAGCACCAGCTCGGTGACGATGCTGAGGCGACTCTTTGCTTGATGGTTATCAGCACACGGAATGGATGAGCGACGGGCAAAGGTATGCTGCGTTGCGGGTTGGTGTGGGCAACAGGCAGCCGGGCAGGAATGCCCGGGCTGCATTTTGGCCGATAACTGACCACTTACGAACTGCATTTTACGCAGAGCAAAAAAAAGCAGGCCGGGGGTGACCCCGGCCTGCGTCTGACATTCTTACCGCACCGTTTATCTCAGCGGTAGTGAATCTCGATGTCACCGTCGCGTTCGTATTCCACGTCCATCCGACGATAGGGACGGAAGTGACGCAGAGTGCGTGCTGAGTAATGAATCGGAGCAGGGCCAACGACGATTGGTGCTGGTGCCGGGGCCACTACGACAGGCTGAATCGGGGTATGATAGTAAGTGGACAGAACCGGTACTGTTGACACTGTCACAGTAGACACGGGGTACATGGGCGAGCCATAGACGACAGGGGCCACGGGGGCCACATAAGCCGGTGCCGCAAAGTATGGCGAGGCGTAATAAGGGGCCGCATAATAGGGGGACGCGTAAACGGGATACCCAGGCCAGGCCGGACCGGCCACAACAGGCCCCGTGAACACTGGGCGACGCAGCACAATCCGGTCGCCGGCCACAGCGGAATGCACCAGAGACATTGCAAGCACGGCAGCCACGCACGTGGATGCCAGAATAGAAACCAGAGATTTACGCATGTGATTGATCCCCACGCAGTCAGAGAAATCGGGCAACCTGCTCCAGTCTAACGATTTTGAGGGCCATGTGAAGCAAAAGTGCGGGGGTTACGAAAAATCGGGAAGCGTGGGAATCCAGCGCAAACCGTTCCGCCCGCCACGCCCTTCGCAGCACGAATCGCAGGCCTGCCACTTCCCGAACAAGCCCCCCAAATCCAGCGGTCAGCGCGATTCCGAGCCAAGGTTGTGATCTTCGATCTTCTTATGCAGCGTGTTTCGATTGATCCCCAGCCTTAAAGCCGTTCGCGTCTGTACTCCCTGCGTCTGTCGCAACACCTGCAGAATCAGTTCCCGCTCCACAAAATTGATCACATGATTCCACGCGTCCGTACTGTCATCACCAATCTCGGCCAGCTTACGACTGACCAGATCTGCACAGACAACTCCCAGATCATCGCTGGCTCGACGCCCAATCCTCACAGGGGCCAGTCCACGAACATGCGGTGGCAACAAATCTGCGGTGATTTCCCCGGAACCACTCAGAACTAAAGCCCGTTCGACATAGTTCTGCAACTCACGCACATTCCCCGGCCAGTCGTAATCCTGCAGAAAACGCAGGGCTTCCGGATGAATACTGGCTGCTGAAATGCGGTTTGCCTGTGCATATCGCCAGACGAAGAAATTCACCAGCGCCGAGATGTCATCGCCTCGCTCACGCAACGCGGGCAGATACAGCGGAATCACATTCAGGCGATAAAACAGGTCCTCACGAAACCTGCCAGCCGTGATTTCATCCTGCAGGTCCACGTTTGTCGCTGCTATCACTCGCACGTCCACATGAATCGTTCGCGTATCACCAACCCGCTCAAACTCATGCTCCTGCAACACTCGCAACAGCTTGACCTGCAGCTGATAGCTGACACTGTTGATTTCATCGAGAAAGATGGTGCCCCCGTGAGCGGCTTCAAAACGCCCCGTCCGGTTCTCGACCGCACTGGTGAATGCCCCCTTGGCATGGCCGAAGAGTTCGCTTTCCAGCAGACTTTCAGAGAGCGCCCCGCAATTCACTCGAATAAAAGGCCCCGAGGCCCGTGGACTCAATTCATGCAGCGCCCGCGCGATCAGCTCCTTGCCCGTCCCCGTTTCGCCGGTCAACAACACCGTGGCTGTCGAAGGGGCCACCTTGCGAGTCAGCCGGTACACCTCCAGCATCGCTGGACTGCGACCTATCAGCCCGCTGATCAGCAAATTCTCGTCTTCCGGTCGATTCATGGTCCTGAGATCTTTGTAGAGCAACTGACACTGCTTCCGTTTCGCGCCGCAAAATGCCTGTTTTTTAGGCAGTCCATCAAAAAAAGGACACTGAGCAGGCCAGAAAACTGCACAAGTGACGTTTTTTTTCAATACACGCTGGACACCGGCCGTCATCAATGGCCAATAAAGCAACAAATGCGCCAATTCTCAGCAGGAACTGCGAGTTCTCGGGGAAGTCAATGAATAAACAACTCCGGTGTGTCCCCCATTCAGGGCAGCAGTCTTGACCCGATTTGCAAACGCAGTGAGAATGGCAGGAAATTGCGATGGACTGGCAGGGCAGCGGAACGGATTGACTCATGAACGAGCCTGTTTCAAACGAAGAGAATCTCCAACGGGTGCGTGAGCGAGTGATGCAGCTTGCGCGGGAGATCGAACAGTTGTCTGGCCAGGAGTTGCCGCCGCAACAGTTTTTTGGCGAGTTCCTGACGCGGGTTGTGCAGGCGATCGGCGCCGTTGCCGGGGGTGTCTGGCTGTTGGACGAGAGTGGCCGACCGGCCCTTGTGGCCCAGGTTCGACTGGATCAGACGGGGCTTGCGGAACGTCCCGGGGCGATGGCCACCAACGAACGTCTGCTGATGGATGTGCTGCAGAAGGGTGAAGCTCGCACGATTGCTCACGGCGGTGAAACTCAATTGCCGACAGAGCATGTGCTGGTGATGGCTGCTCTGCACCGTGAAAAGAAGTGCGTGGGTGTCGTCGAGCTGTTTCAGCGATCGAACGTACCCCCCAAAGCTCAGTCCGGTTACATGCAGTTTCTTGAACAGATGTCTGGGTACGCCTCAAGGTTTCTTGAGGGTCGGCGTCGCAATCAGGCAGTCTCAGACGATCTCAAGAATCAGTTCTGGACAGACTTTGAACAGTTGATTCTGCGAACTCAGAGATCGCTGCGGGAACAGGAAGTGGCTGATGCGGTAGCCAGCGACAGCCGTTCATTACTGGGCTGTGACCGGGTAGCCGTTGCGTCACGCAAGGGTCGCAGTGTCCAGATCCTGGCTGTCAGTGGACAAAGCAGCGTGAATCCTCGCGCGAACCTGATTGCCGCGATGGCCAGGCTGGCGCAGCGCGTCATCGAAATGGGGGAAACGCTGAAGTACACAGGCCGCATCGACGGACTGGCGCCGCAGATCGAAGAACCACTGGCAGCCTTCATTCAGGAAAGTGGATCGCGCATGGTGCTGCTGGTGCCCATGTTCGAATCTCCACCCATGGTGCGTAAACAGGGCGAAGAAGCCGATCGTGAACAGCGTCGCGCTCGCCCCAAAGCCATCGGCTGCCTGATCGTCGAACAGATTGCGGAATCTGAACCGGGACCACAGCTTGAACAACGTTCAGAGCTGCTGGCGGATCACGCTGGTGCAGCACTCTGGAATGCGCGCCAGCACGAACGCATCTTTGGTCTGAAACTCTGGACTGCCATCGGTTCAATGCGTGAATGGTTCCATGGGCGGAAGCTGATGATCACGCTGGCGGTTTCAGCGGGTTTGCTGATACTGGTTGCAGCCATGACTCTGATTCGGCTTGAGTATCCCGTCACGGCGGAAGGCAAGCTGATGCCGGTCGAACAGCATGCCGTGTTTGCCACGTGGGATGGACTGATCACAAAGGATGGCCTGCGAATCGACGGAAACCAGAGCGTCGCCGCCAGTGATGTGCTGATCGTTCTGGAAAACGAAGAACTGGACGGACAAATCGAGGAAGCAGCGGCCACCGTCCGCAAACAGCTGATGCTGGTGCAGGCCAAGGAAGAAGAAATCCGCCGCACGGAAAGTCAGAAAAATGCGGTCGATACGGAAACAGCCCGCAACAGCGAGCTCAGCCGCGAACGACTGAAAGTGGAACTGGAACGCCTGCAGGGCGATGAGCTGATTGCCCGACAACAACTGAAGACTCTTGAAAATCGACGTGAAACCAAGCTCAAAGTGCTGGCTCCGGCCACTGGAAGCATCCCTGATTTTCAGCTGCGCCAAATGCTGGAGAATCGACCAGTCCGAACCGGCGACTACCTGTTCGATGTGATGAATGAACAGGGGCCGTGGCACATGGAACTGCTGCTGGATGAAAAACGGATGGGGCATCTGCTGCGTGCTCAAAGGGCACGGCTGGACGCAGGAGAAAGCGTGGAACTGCCCGGTTCGTTCGTGCTGGCCAGTGATCCAGAAAAGAAGTACCCCTGTCGCCTGACAAAGGTCGCCAGCCGATCAACAACTGACTCAGAAAAAGGCGCTGTCTTTGAACTGACAGCCGTTGCCGAAGATGGTCAGGAGCTGCCGCCACTAAGAATCGGCACCGAAGTCACCGTGCGGATCTACTGCGGAAAAACGTCGCTGGCGTTCTGGTGTTTCGGAGACGTCGTGGAATTCCTGCAACGGTACCTGTGGCTGTAACGGCCTTGACAGAATGCGCCGCACTGTTCGCCTCACGTCTGATTGACTCGGGCGGGCGAAGCTCGCACAACGACTCGGGAGGGCGAAGCTCCTGCAGAGCCGAACTGTACGAAAAACGCACCAGACCCCGCGGCTCGGCGGGAGCCTCGCCCTCCCAGGCCTGCCACTGCACGCCCCCTTCGGGAGGGCG
>CAIOKE010000157.1 GCA_903858815.1 uncultured Planctomycetaceae bacterium
CTCGGGACCACCGAGCACCAGCTCGGTAACGCCCGACAGCAACCGTCAGCTTACACTGACGGCTCGCCTGTGAGGCGGGGCTTGAACGCGGTGGACGACACGGGCTGAAGCCTTGTCATTACCCACAAAACCCATCCGGTCACGAGTCCGTTGCGGCGCGTTTTTGGTTTGTGTCGTGCGTACGTCTGCGATTCAGGCCTGAATGGCCGTTTTCCGATAGCCCAGGGCGCAGCCCTGGGTCTGGGGCGTCCCTCACCCCACAATTGGCCAACGGCCATAGAAAACAAAGCCTTGGGTAACGCCCTGGGAAAACTCCAGCCGAAAATCATGGATTTCCTCTTCCGCAGCAGCGGAGCGACATCACAAATATTGCATGTTCATGGGTAATGACACGGGCTGAAGCCCATGCTGCGACCACCGAGCACCAGACCGGTAACGCCAACCCAACAACCCGCGGCTCGGTAAAACCGGAACTCCACGACGCAATAACGAAGGCCAAATCCCGCAGAGACGCAGAGACGCGGAGAAATGACACCAACAGAAAACCTCTCTGCGCCTCTGCGGGAACCTCAAACCATCACCGAACACCACCTCAGCCCACTCGTCCTCCGCCGATCGCCCCCCCCCGCCACGATGAAACAGGAATGCCACGACGCAATAACGAGGGCCAAGTCCCGGTTAACCCAATAACGCTGAGCGTCGGGCAAACGTGCGCCGCATCGCGGCTTTGTGTGGGCCAAAGGCGACCGGGCAGGAATGCCGCCGAGGACAAAATGTAGCCCAAGCATTCCTGCTCGGCCCCATCCCTCCGAAAAACACTGGGGATTTCAAGGGTGACGAGAAGTTCGTGCCCGGGCTAAAGCCCAGACTACGACTTTTGTCCCTCGCGTCAGGAATGCCCGGGCTACGGTTGTCGGCGAACAACGACAACTGAACACTGACAGTTGACTTCGGCTCGGCGGAAGCCTCGCCCTCCCAAGGGGAAACTCCCCGCGATTTCACCACTGACCACTGAACACTGACCACCCCTCGGAACCGGCATACGGCTGGATGGGTCTTCAGGGTGCTAATAGCCGTGATGCCACGGCTGGCAGACGCTGCTGAATCAACTGCCGACTGGACTCGGGCAACAACCCGGCAGACAACGGCACGACCTCGGTATCCTCTTCCAGAAGATGCTGGTCCACCGTTCGCCCGTACTTCCATGACTTCTCAAGACCACCATCCGCAGCCAGACGAATCCCCGGATAACCGGCCGCTGGCACAGAAACAAAAAACAGATCCTTCGATTTCTTCACGGCATCCTTTGATTGCGGTGTGGCAAACAACTGCCGCCGCGCTAACTCACGAAACAGATCATTCGCAGTCAGCCCCGCCGGATCAATCACGTCCAGATGCTCGGCAATCAGACTTCGGTAAGGATACAGGCCATCCTGCTGCAGATCTCTCAGCCGCTGAAACTCACTCTCAAGTTCCGCACGCACCAGCGGGAAGTGAGTACATCCAAGTACCAGAGTATCAATCGGCTTTCGCAGGGGCTGCTCAGCACGGCGCAGCTCCTCCAGCAGACTGACCACTTCATACCGAATGTAATTCTTCACGGAATTCAATTGCAGGTTCTCTGGCTGTTCAAAACTTCCCAGCAAGCCTGCCGGATCAAACTGATAGACGTCCCGCAGGACAGGACTGATCGGATCTGCAGACACCGTGCTGGAATCGCGACGCCCCACGAATGCCGGGTCTCCTTCAATCGCTCCTGCCAGCCCACGCGAACCCCGCTGCACGACCTCAGACGTCGGTCGGCCGGCTCGTCCCAGAGATTCCTCAATCGCTCGCGGATACGCATTGCTGCTGCATGTACCAATCGTCGCGAGCACCGCAATCGATCGTTGCTGCTGCGCACCGGTCCGCTCCAGAACCCCCTGCGCACCGGAATCCACAACGCCAATGACAAACACCGGAATCCGCCAGATTGCCAGCGCCTGCCTGACAGCCGGCAACCCCCACGCTGTTGCCGTATTGCAGGCAATCACGATTGCCTTCACCGGAGGCTTGGTCAGTACCGGTTGCGTTGCCCCCGCTGATTCACGCACCCTTCTGCCCAGCAAAAACACGGCATCACGCAGCACCAGACCACGCAGGTACTCAGCACCACCCGCCTGTGGATAGTTGCCGTACGGCATGTTGGCCTGATCACCAAAGTACACAAACTGCTCACCCTGAAAATCGGCCTGACCGTCAGCTCCGGGCTGCAACGTTCGATTGTCAAAATTGTCTGCCGTCAACAGAGACTCAAGCACTGTCAGTCCACCAATTCCCGAATCAAACACACCAATCGGCAGGTCGCGCGTCTCCGAATCCCAGGCTGACAGATCCAGCGAGTATGCGGCCTGACCGTCCCCATGCTCCGCCATATGTTCCACCAGACGCACAAGGGCAGGCGCAGTTTCATTGGCCGCAACGGCCCGCACCTCGGACCGCAGAATCTGCGAAAACCGCTGTATCCAGTCTGCTGTAATCGCGGCTCCGATCGTCGGTTGCTGCTCAGCAGCCGGCGTCCCCCAGAAGAAACTGATCCAACCCTGCACACGGTTCTGCGACGCATGCATAAAGGTCTCCAGGTCGGCAGCAGAACACTTCAACGGAAACGTTTCCTCCACAACCACCGGCTTGCCAAGCTGAAAGCCCGCCAAAGTCTCTGTGGCTCGAGCCCGCTGACCACTTTCCGGATAGATGTGCACACACAGAAAGTCCAGATCCACCCCAACCTCGCGTGGCACAAATCCCGAAGTCAGCCCCGGGCGATCCAGACTCCAGTCCACCAGACCTACTGTTACCAGCGCTGCCGTATCCTGCTCACGCACCGCCGACTTCATCAGACGAACCCACTGACGCGCTGCTTCAACTCGAGCTCTACCGCGAGTCTCACGGGCAGCAAACTGCACAAAATGCTTGCCCCCAAAGGCCGGTCCCAGCCAGTCGGCCGCCGGCTTTTCCCCGCCAATCACCGGCTCATTCATCAGATCGTAACAGAACACCGCCGTACTGTGACGCCCCACGCCAGCCACACTGCGCCAGAACACCTGCTGCGCCTTCCAGCGATCTGCCTCATCCAGCGAATCATACCACTGCGGCACGTCCGCCTTGAGATAACAGCCCAGCCCCGTCAGATTCAGATACAGTCGCTCACGCTCCGCCAGCTTCAATAATTCAGACAGTTTCCGCAGCTCAGACTGCCGCGGCTGCGCAGCCGTCTCCATAAACCGACCAAACTGCAGATGAACCCGCACGACAGAAGCACCCAACTGCTTCATCCGCTGAAAGTCCCGTTCGACCAGTGCCCAGTCTGAATGCCAGTAGTCTTCGATCAATCGCCCCTGCAGATCATGGTCATAATTGAAGCCGCTGGCCGTGAAACTGACTGCCGTACCAGACTGCACAAAACCTGTCCCATCAGCACTGACAACAATTCGCGGCAAAACGCCCTCATCAGCCGCCACATGACTCAGCAACAGCCCGCAAATGACAGCGCATAAGCAGTCCACAATCACTGACTTCAACCTTGTCCCGTTGCCCACGCTTCGTCCTCCTGCGGCCCGCCACACCGTGGTATTCACGGTCGACCCTCAGGCGAGACCGCAAATGAAATACTGCGAAACTTCAGCGACTGACACAGATCATACACGCTGATAAACTGCTGCACCTCCACAGCATCATGCACACTCAGAATTATGCGGGATTCCGGATCCGCCTCAGCCAGCCGCATCAACCTCTCACGCAGCACCGGCAGACCAGCCAGAACCTGCTCATCCAGCAGCACCTCAAGACCCGCTGCACCGGGCTGCAGACGAATCCGCACCTGCAGATGCTCGGCCGGATCCTGCACCGACTGTTCAGGCTCGGCAGTCGCAGCCGTGGTCGAGGCACCCGTCAGCTCAGCCGGCAGCAGCTTCTCTGACATTGCCCCCGCAGACGCACAGATAAAAAAGACCAGCAGCAGAAATACAACATCAATCATCGGCGTCATCGGGTCGCCATAGTCCGGTTCGGCAGGGCGAGGCAGGCGCATCGTTTATTCCCCCGGCTGCACAACCGCAAAACGAATACTCGTCAGCCGCTGCTGGGCACAGGCTTCAATCAACTGCCGAATTTCACCGAAATGCGATGTTCGATCAGCCCGAATTCGTACCTGACCAGCGGTTCCTGACTGGCCAGACTGAGCCAGTGCCTGAATGCGACGCACGACAGAATCATACGACATCTGCTGACCACCCACCGAATACTGACCCGCCGACTCTACTGTCACCGTAAGATGCGGACGACTGTCGGCCGTGTCACGCTGACCACCCGGTGCCTGCGGAAGCGTCACCGGACGAGCATGCTCGCTGCGAATAAAATAACTGGCTACCAGAAAAAAAATAATCAGCAGAAACACCACGTCGATCATCGGCGTGATGTTGAAGCGAAAAGCAGAACGCTGTCGACCGATGGATGGTGGTCGCACTGATAGACTCTCGGTAAACAGGATTTCTGAATACAGCCACGTCGCCCGGTCAGAAACTGCAGCACAATCACCTCAGGCCTGCACCAGTGCTGCCACCTGAGTCAATGAAGTCAGCAGTCGATCCGGACGAGTCTCCGGATTCTGCAGTACCTCACGGGAAAATTCGAGCCCGGATTTTTCGGACACCAGCAACGCCGTCTTCATTCCCAGCCGCCGAGCCGGCACCAGATCCGTCATCAGACGACAACTGACGTACAACGTCTCCTCCGCCGAAATCCCACCAGTACGCAGCCGCGAAACGGCCTCCTGAAACAGACTCTGCGATGGTTTCCGAACCCCCAGCTGCGAAGAAAACAACACCACACCACTGCCAAACAATTCGTACAGCGGAGGCAAGGCAGCCTGCAAAGATAATGCCCGCAGAAGCTGCACCAGACCAAACTCAGGACCATCACTCAGACAGCCCTGCCGAATCTCACGACCCGACAGGTCCGTCATCACATGCACCGCACCCTCTCGCGCTTCCAAACCCTGCAGACAACAATGAAAGAAATACGCCACCTTCTCTGCAAACTCGTCCACGTCCCCGTACAAACCCTCGTCAATCACATAGGCCTTCTCAAACAATTTCTCAATCAATTGACGCCAGACCTCAACCACACTCACTTCAGTGATGTCACCGCGAGCACTGGCACGCATCTGCAAACGCTCAATCGTCGAACGATAAATCCCAATCATCGATTGCCACGGAGGACCCGGCTTCCGATACATGTGATTCCACATATTGAATTCATGAATCGTCTTGTCCAGCGCGATCTGCAGTCGCAACTCCTCCGCAGGAACAATCCCGTAACGACCATCCGTCACTCGCAGTAACGTGCCGTAAACGTCCCACAGCACGGCTCGCACTCCAGGAATCGGCCTGATCGATGGATTCGCTGCTACTGACACTGCAGCCGAAACCCGCGGCCAGATCAGATTCCGTTGCTCCAGACTGTCAGCGTACTCAGCGAGCGAAAGAGGCATGGCAGGCAATCAACACTCAAAGACAAAAAACACCCGCACCCAACCTGAAACAACAGCAACCCAAAATAAAAAAAAGGCTTCGCCCACTGAAGCGGACGAAGCCCCGAAAATGACTGCCTGCTGCAAAAAAAGACCGGATCTGAACCAACGCTCAGCGCCGAAACCAAATTGCAGGCATTTGCCGCTGCCCGCGGACAGGGATGAAAAACCGTACCAGAACTGCTGATACGAGATAAATTCCAATCAGATCTGAACTGCCTGCACAACCCAAAAACCAGCGGATTCAGCAGCCCAGTGAAAAAAGATTAGACAATTTCAGATTTCAGCAACAGACCGATTTTGCTGAAGGAAAGAAATTTTCTGCTTTTCCTGAGTCGTGCAATGGCGGAAACACCCCGGAAAATGACACGCAGCACAAAAGGTGGCCCGAACATTCCCGACGCCAGGGACAAAAATGCAGCCCGAGCATTCCTGCTCGGCCCCGTACCGCAAAAACACAGTATTTTTCCATGATCCGAAGTCAGTTTGACGGCCTCAGCCGACTTTTCTCCCTCGCGTCATTCCTGCTCGGCCCCACTCCTCAAACACCGCAGATTTCAAGGGTGACAAGACATTCGTGCCCGGCCTAATGCCCAGACTTCGACTTCTGCCCCTCGCTTCAGAAAATAGAGAAACTACGCAAGACAGAACAATCAAGACAGTCCTGCAGAAAACAACAGCTGCATGCTAAGCACGGATTTATCCAGACAGGACAATTGGTGGGACGATGACCTCCCCGGAGATCACTCTGATCAATGCCCGTGTGGACACCAATTCATGAGACCAATGTCGCTGCTCCTGCTGGCCTGCACTGCCGGCTGTCATACGATTTCTGCCCTGAGCAGTCCCAATCTGCCAGAACAGAACTCGCTCGCTCAATCTGCGTCCAATACATCAGCTCAATCCGTCAGCTACGACGGCCCGGCTGACGCAGCCAACAGCCCACTGCCACCGGTCCAGACCGCCACCTCGCAGGACGACCCACCGCGACGACGATTCGAGATTCCAGCCGAGCTGCCCGGAGCCGACTCGGCCCGGATTTCGCTGCCCCCCATGGACCCCAGCCTGCCGATCGAACAGAGAAAATCCCTCGCAGAATCCCTGTTCCCCGACCTGACACCTGCCGCGGCACAGGAAACACCAGCCACTGCAGAGACGCCCATCACACTGGCCGAACTGCAGAAGATCGCAGAAGAGCAGAGTCCGGTAGTGCGTCAGGCTGCCGCCGTTGTGCAAAGCTCACGTGGAAAGGCGATTCAGGCTGGCCTGAAACCCAACCCCACACTCGGCTACGAGGGAGATACCATCGGAACCGCTGACACCGCAGGTTACAACGGTGTCTTCTTCACTCAGGAAATTGTTCGTGGTGGAAAACTGTCACTGGCTCAGAGCGCTGCCATGCAGGAAGTTCGAGCTGCTGAAGCGGATCTGAAAAAGGCTCGCATCAGCCTTGCCAGTGATGTTCGCAGAAACTACTACAAGGTCCTCATCGCTCAGGAACAACTGCGATTCTCCAAAGCCATCTCACGACTCAGTGACGAAGTCTACAAAGCTCAGATCGACCTCGTCGCCGGCGGTGAAGCTGCCCCCTACGAACCGTTACAGCTGCGAGTCTTTGCAGTGCAGGCAAGAAACAATGTCACGGCCTCGGCCAATACACTGAATGCCGCATGGCGTCAGCTGGCCGCAGCAGCCGGAACACCCATGATGGGACGACGCGTTGTAGCGGGCAGTGTGGAAAACTCCACAACAGCACTGAATTATGAACAGGCCGTTGCCATGCTGCAGAATCATTCTGATATCGCCGCGGCTCAGGCGCGAGTCAATGCCGCAGCCGGTAATCTGCGTCTGCAGGAGGCCATGCCCACCCCCAACCTCACCCTGTATGGTGCTCTTCAGCACGATGATACAACTCCGCTTTCCAATCTCTCCGCAAATATTCAGGTTTCCGCACCCGTACCTGTGCTCAATCGCAATCAGGGAAATATCGCCTCCGCACATGCGGACCTGATTCGAGCACGTCAGGACATGGTGCAGGTCAATAATAATCTGCTGTCACAACTGGCCGATAACTTCAGTCGCTATGAAACAAGTCGAGTCGTTTCAATAAGCTACCGCACAGACATCGTTCCGGATCAGGTTCGAGTTTATCGGGGCATCTACGATCGTTTCCTCGTTGACGGACAATCCGTCGATTTCGCCCAGGTTGTCGTCTCTCAGCAGACTCTCGCTCAGGTCGTTGACAGCTACGTCCTGTCTCTGTCAAATGAATGGAATTCGCTGGTCGATGTTGCTCAGCTGCTGCAGGTCACAGACCTGCAGACCATGGATGGTGCAGCGGTCAGCAGTAACCCACCTGCTGCTCCGCCAGCCGATAGCGCCGCACTGCCACTCCCTGATGTCAGATAGTTCACGATCGGAAGACCAGAGTTGACAGACAGCTCAGTACCACAGGCAGTGCTCTCAGGGCCCACAACTGACAGCACGCCTCAGCCACCCAGCGCGGCTCAGATCCGAGCACTGGAAAGCAGCTGGATCTGGGAATCGCTCAGATTCCTGTTCCGGATCTTCTGTCGTACATGGCTGCGCGTCACTGTCTCAGGCACCGAACATATTCGCCCGGACAGCGGGGCACTCCTGCTGATGAATCATGTCAGCTATCTCGACCCACTGGTCGCAGGTGTCTGGCTGAACCGACCCGTCTGCTACCTCGCACGCGACAATCTGTTCCGCATTCCCCTGCTGGGGCGCCTGCTGCGACGCACCTTTGTGATTCCCATCAGTCGCGAATCCACCCGAACCGGCAGCATTCGGGCCGGTATTGAACGACTGCAGCAGGGACTACTGGTCGGAATGTTCCCCGAAGGCACACGGTCCAGCAACGGACAAACAGAACGCTTTCGGCCGGGTTTCCTGCTGCTGGCTCGCCGCACCAGTCAGCCCATTCACACAGTCGGAATTGCCGGCACAGAAAAAGCTCTTGGCAAAGGAGCCCTCTGGATCAGGCCCTGCCGTATTCACGTTGTCATCGGACCGCCGCTCTCAGAATCGGAACGTCAGCAACTCTCCAGTAATAACGAAGCTGAGCTCTGCGAAATGCTGCGCCTGAAAGTTGCTGCCTGTGTTGCCGAAGCTCGCACAGTTGCAGCCACCAGACGCTGAATCCCACCGAATTCAGCACCGGAATCTGCGCGGCCGAACAAGCACGGCACTGACTCACCCGCGGAAGACGGCTTCACGCAGCTGCTGCAGCGGATAAAAGGAATTTCGCCATCGCACTCCACCCTGCCGCAATGTGATCACGGCTGAACGCCACCACGCAAACGCCATCAGAAACGGCCCCGCCAGAAACAAAGGTATCTGCTGCAGAAATCCCCGCTGCCCCCAGGCCAGCCACGCAAACAACACATGCCACAAAACAACCGTGGCCAGCCAGCCTGCCACATCTGCAGGTGACAGCTGCCCCGCAAGACTTAATAAGGGCAATACCACCGGTAACACGAAGAACACACTGAATAACAGGGTCAGGAACAGCATGCCGCGCAAAGAATAATTCACCGAAGCAAAAGCATTCTTCTCCAGCCCCGTCACCACACCCCATAAAGATGGCTGCCACCGCACTGACAACAGTCCGTCAGCCAGCAGAAAATCTGAACGACCTCCGCGACACTTGATCAGTTTGCCAAGCTTCACATCATCCAGCACGTCCAGTCGAATCGGCTGATGACCGCCCAGCCGACGGTAAAAATCTGCATCCACAAGGTTGAATGCCCCAACCCCCGCATACGCCAGTGGAAATCGCGTCCGAATCAGATGCAGCTGCGTCCCAATTGCAAACGACATCCCGAAAAATGTCGTCATCACCGACTCCAGCAGGCTACCGCAGATCATCTCAGGTAACAGACACATGTGCTGCAGCTGATGCTGCTGAAAATATCGTACGGCAGCCAGCAATGTCTGTGGCTCATACAGAATGTCCCCGTCGGTGAATAACAGCAGTCGCCCCCGAGCCTCCAGCGATGCTCGATGCATCGCATGATTCTTGCCCAGCCAGTCCGACGGACACTCACGCAGATGAATCACTCGCAGACGAGCGTCAGCACGAGCGGCCGCATCCATCAGTTCTCCCGTCGCGTCCTCCGAACGATCATTCACAGCCAGAATCTCAAACGTCACACCCTCAGACCGCAACAGCGAACGAAAACAGTCTGCGATCTTCTCCGCCTCGTTTCTTGCCGGAATAATCACACTCACCAGTGGCCCACACTCGTCCACCACACTCGTTCCAGACAGACTGCCGGAATCACTCGCCGCAGAAGATGACACATAACGCACCAGTCGCTTGCGCTTCAATGCCGCCAGCGGAGGAACAGCTGCCAGCACAGCAGCCACAAACACCAACCAGCCACACAAAGACATCAAACTCATGGATCCCACCAGCCCAATCGTCCAACAGTAGCCAGCCTCGTCTGTCGCCACGATCTCACAGACCGTCGGCAATCATCGGACCACCGGCCCGAGCTTTCTGATACAGCATTCTCCACGCTGCCGTGCCGTTGTCAGGTACAAGTCGAGTCTCAGCACCGGCTTCAAAAAACGGGTACCGCTCCTGATTGGCTGCCTCCAGCATGAAGTTCACTGTCCCATTATTGGCCGTATACATCTTTCGACCATCCGACCAGACAGTTTCAATCAGCCGGTCCGGCTCAGGACGAGCAACCGGTTTCTGCACCTTCAGCGCCGCCATGACATCCCGATTCAGCTCAAATCCCAGCCCCGGACGATCAGGAACCTGCGCATGTCCACCGCTGACAACAATCGGTTCAGTCAGCAGACTCCGCTCGTACAATTGATGACAGTTCACTGCCGGCCACACAGCCTGATGCAACACACCACCAAAATGCAGTGAAAATGCTGCTGTGACGCCACTACCCACCAACTGCAGCCACAAAGGCAGTTCGGACTGCTCACAGAATCGACCTGTTCCCATCAACTTCGCTGCACCACCGCCAGCCACAAAGCCATCACAACAACCGGACCGCACCACGGTCGCAGGAGCAGGATTGCCGTAATGCATCGCAACCTTGACTCGCGTCGCCTCCGTTATCCGCCGATTACCCTCAACATCTCCCTGCGGAATCGGTGTCTCATAAATGTCGACCTGCGGATACTCCTCCAGCTTCTTCAGGATTGGTAATGCCCGATCTGCATCACGCAGAGTATCATTGAAATCCATGTCGATCTTGAATTCCGGTGGCAAACCTGCAGCCGCCGTCCGCACCTGCTCAAACACATCAAACCACGGTCGCCCCTTCGTCTTGTACGACAGATATCCCTGTCGCATCGCCTCCTGACATTCCGCCGCCATATCCGCAGCAGACGTATCAATGTTCCACCACGACAACGGTGTCCGCGAATGCACTTTGGTTCCCAACAAGGCATGCACCGGAACTTCTGCGGCCCGACCCACGGCATCAAATAAGGCCATCTGCAGCCCCGCGCCCAGGGAATCATCCCACATCAGCTGGATCGCACTGCCACCCCGCGCACGCTCGACCGCAGCGTCCGTCGTCGCACCCCACGTGTAAAACAACAGCGTCTCACCCACTCCCACTGCACCGCAGCCCAGCTGCACCTCACAGATCTCTGAATAACGCCAGTGCGGGATCTCCCGGTCCATGTTCCGCCGCGGAACTTCACGAAACTCCATTCGCACTGTCGTGCGACGAATGTCCACTACCTCAAAGTGCTTCTCAGAAACCGCCGCACCCTCGCGGAAAATCGCCGCACGACTGCCCTGCAGCAGGCCAGCCATCGCCACCGCACCAGAAAGAAAATGCCTGCGCGAAATCACCATGTCGGTATTCCCCTCCACCTGATTTACGAATCACTCAACTTCCAGCACAAACGCAGTCTTACACACTCGCACTCAACATCCAACCCAGCCATTTCCATCGAACTGCACGTTTTGCCAACAATGAACGTTTCTCGTGCACAAATACCGTCACACAATCCCCTGCGGATGCCTCTGGCAAGGACACTGTCAACAACTTGTCCAACAGCAACCAGAACGACAACCACAACGTGAATGCAGAAATCCCCTGACACAGCCCAAACAGCCCGATCGTATTCCGCCACCCCGCCCGGATTGCAAAAAAAATCAGGACTTTTCAGCGACAGACAAGCGATTTAACGCCCGGATGATTCCGCCGCAGCAGTCAATCAAACCACTGACATCACAAAATCAGGACAACTTAATCCGGAAAGCAACTTCGGGAAGATTGACCTGAATTCCCCCCCTATTCACTCCCTTCGTCAAATGCCCGAAAATTCGTCCAAAGAAAACCACGAACTGAACGTTTTAAAAAAACCGAGGTGGCATTTTATGACAGCGGACTAGAACGATGGTGTCGGAGCGAGACCTGCTGGTCGTTGCTTCTGACCCCTGCAGATTGTTCTGAAATTTCACCGAAGCGGCCTGGCCGTTCTGTTGCGAGATTCCAATATGTCAATTGCCATACCTGAACGTGCTCTGAATGACTCATGGGATGAAGAGCACGATCTGCTCACGGAACAGGTCGCTTTGGAATTGTCAGACCGCCAGCGACCTGCTGAATCGCGAGTTGATCATCAGGCAATTCGTCAGGCCGTTCGCATGATCCTGCGGGCCGTGGGTGAAGATCCGGACCGCGAGGGTCTGCTGGAAACTCCGCGACGCGTCGCGAAGATGTACGAAGAAATGTTCGCCGGTCTGCACCTGGATCCGGGTCGTCATCTGTCAGTAACGTTTGAAGAAACCTACGACGAAATCGTACTTGTTAAGAACATTGAGTTCACAAGTATGTGCGAGCATCATCTGCTGCCATTCCGTGGCGTGGCTCACGTGGCCTACATCCCTCACGGGCGTGTCACGGGGCTCAGTAAACTGGCGCGACTGGTTGAAGAGGTGGCCCGTCGACCACAGGTTCAGGAACGCATGACAAAAACGATCGCCGACCTGCTGGAGGAGAGACTGGGGACAAAGGCTGTGGGAGTTGTGGTACAGGCCGAGCACTCGTGCATGTCAATGCGAGGAGTTCGGAAGCAGGGCAGCATGACAGTGACCAGCGCCATGCGAGGAACATTTGCTTCAAATGCTGCCAGCCGAACTGAACTGTTGTCGCTGATTCATGGAAACTCGGGGCGCTGACACTTCGCAAACCTTGCCTGGTTGAATCATCATGCTGATTGAAAAACAGTACAAGTTTTATGCGGCTCATCGCAACGAAACTCTGCAGGACAAGTGTCGAAATCTGCATGGGCATCGCTACGGGATTCGCTGCTGCTTTGAGGTTGAGCGGAACGGTGATATTTCCACTTTGTTCGGTGACTTCGATGCTCAGATCGAGCCCTGGCTGAAGCAGAATTACGATCACGGGATGCTGATCAATCGGCACGATCCGCTTTACGACACGCTGCTGGACCACATGTCGCGTACCGGTGAACAGCTGCGGCTGAATGTGTTTGACGGTCCGACCAGCGTGGAAAACCTGTGCCATAAGCTGTTTACTGAGATCACGCAGTTTGGTTTCCGACTGCAGCGACTGGAGGTTCAGGAAACTGACACCTCCACCATCGTTTACACTCGGGAAGACTGGGTGGCCGACAATCGCTGGCAACAGCGCCGCAGGGCAACCGCCGAAGCTTTGCAGGCAGCACACTGAACAGGCCGGGAATCGCCGAACTGGCCGCTCTTGTTTTCCCGAAAAATCGCAGATCCCGGCGTTTGCTGAAATAAACGGCGGGCAGTAGCCCTCGTAAAGAACAGCCTGTAGACTCGACGTTTCTGCAATTCTGCAACGTCGAGCGATTCACTGTTTTTTCAGGGGGATATTGCAATGGGACTTTCCTGCCGGGCCGTTTGCCGTGGCTTGCTTTACGCTGGGCTGCTTGTTGGCCTTTCGATCAGTGCGGGTGCCGATGAAAAGAAGCAGAAGGGCGGAAAGAAAGCCCCGACGCCAACTGCGCGATTTCTGAACGGAATCGAACTGACAGCCGAGCAAAAGGAAAAGGTTGCTGCACTGGATGCGGAACTGGCCCCCGAAAGCCAGAAGATCACGAAAATGCGTGCTGAGATTCTGACAGAAACGCAGAAATCTGCAGAGCGCGACGCTCAGAAGGCCGCGAAGACTGCCGGTAAGACTCCTGCAGAAACAAAGAAATCTGTTGACGAAGCTTTGAAACTGACTGACGAGCAGAAGGAAAAGATGAAGACCGTTCAGCAGGCTCAGCAGGCCTTTACCGCAAAGGCCATTGAAGGCCTGAAGAAAATCCTGACTCCGGAACAGGCAGCGAAACTTCCGAAGCCGGCCGGAGCCAAAGGCAAGGGTGGTAAAAAGAAGCAGCAGTGATCCCATCGCAGGGATTGCCCCTGAATTCTCAGTCTGAAGGGGATTTCAGGACTTGCAGAAACCGAAAGCGGCAGGAAACTGCCGCTTTTTTCGTTTTTCCATTCATCGAAGTGACAATGCAGTGACTGATATTTCGGATCGGACCTCCGCGGGCCCCGGCAGCGATCCCGACGGCCGGACGATTCCCCGATTTATTGTGGGAATTGACCTTGGCACCACCAACTCGGCAATGTGCTGGATAGACACATTGGTGGCCGACAGTCCGATCCACACATTCTCCATCCCGCAGATTGTCAGCGAAGGCCAGACCGAACTTCTTGAAACGCTGCCATCATTTCACCTGCAGACAAGCGCCGCTGCGCAACAAGCCGGTGTCTGTCGCCTGCCATGGCAGAGTCAGGCGGAATGCTGGACTACCGGCGTCTTTGCTCGAGATCAGGGGCGACTGACTCCCGGACGAGTGATTGAATCCGCCAAATCCTGGTTGTGTCATCCTGGAGTTGATCGCCGTGCTGCAATTCTGCCATGGCATGGTGCACCCGATGTCGAACGCTTGTCTCCAGTGGACGCCAGCGCTCGCTGTCTGCGACACCTGCGTGAAGCCTGGAACGCCCGCAATCCTCAGCATCCACTGGAGCACCAGGATGTCGTGCTGACCATTCCCGCATCATTTGATGAGGTGGCTCGGGAACTGACTGTCGCCGCAGCGCGCGCTGCCGGCCTGCGATCGATTGTCCTGCTGGAAGAACCTCAGGCGGCCTTCTATGCATGGGTCCATGAACACCGCAACAACTGGGAACAGCAGGTCGCACCCGGTCAGAAAATCCTCGTCTGCGACATCGGCGGTGGAACCACCGACTTCAGCCTGATTGACGTGCGGGCAGGCAGTGACGATCGCATCCAGTTTCACCGGATCGCGGTTGGCGAACATCTGCTGCTTGGCGGCGACAACCTCGATCTGGCGATTGCTCACTTTGTTGAGCAGCGACTGGGGTCTCGTGATGCCATGGATGAGCGTCAATGGGGCATGCTTTCAGCCGCCTGTCGCCATGCCAAGGAAATTCTGCTGTCCGAGCACCCTCCGGAAAAATATACCCTGACACTCAGTGGCAGTGGCTCAAAACTGATTGGCGGTGGCCTGCGGATCGAACTCGATCAGGCGGAAATCGTTCGCCTGATTCTCGATGGGTTTCTGCCGGACGTCACACTGCATGCGGCCCCGGCCAGACGACAGTCCGGCTTCCGTGAGTTTGGTCTGCCTTATGCCGCAGATGCGGCAATCAGCCGCTATCTTGCTGACTTTCTGCGTACGCATGGAAATTCCGTCCGCCCGGACTTCGTGCTGTTCAACGGTGGCTTCTTTGAATCTCCGGTGCTGCGACAGCGATTTCGCGAACTCCTTGAATCCATGTTTCGCCGTGCTGATCCGCTCTGGACCCCCAAACTGCTGACTAACCCCCGACTTGACCTCGCTGTGGCTTACGGCGCCGCCGTATTCGGGCTGGCACGCCGTGGACAGGGGATTCGCATTTCGGCCGGACTGGCCCGCACTTATTACATCGGTGTCGAGCAGTCTGACGGAACGCGAGCGGCCTTGTGCCTCGTGGCCGCAGGCACCGAGGCGACAACCGAGCCCACTGTGCTGGATCAGGTTTTTCAGGTTCGCACGTCAGAGCCTGTGGAGTTCCCCGTATATGTCTCAAGTGCCCGCACCGCCGATCAGCCGGGCCAGCTGATCCCGCTCGATCCGGAACAGCTCACCAGCCTGCCCCCCGTCCGCACCGTACTGACCAGTCGCAAACGCGGCGAGACCACAACTGTGGATGCCCGACTGGCAGTTCGCATCACCGAAATCGGTACTCTGGAGCTGTGGTGTCAGCAGATCACGGAATCACGTCGCTGGCAGCTGCAGTTCGACGTCCGATCTGCCGTGGAAACTGACCGCACCGCACATTCCGGCACAGGCGAGTCTGCCGGGATCATTGATGACAGCATCGTCGCAGCCACGCGAACTGCTCTGCAGTCCGTGTTTGGCACTGACGCCGCCACTCACCCGGACCAGATCACGACACTGCTGACTGAAGCTGCAGGACAGTCGCGGGCAGAGTGGCCACCGTCGCTGCTGCGAGCGATCTGGAAGGAGCTGCTTGATCTGGAATCCGGTCGCCGTCGCAGTGCCGTCCACGAGGCACGCTGGCTCAACCTTGCAGGCTACTGCCTTCGCCCCGGTTTCGGTTATGCCGCTGACGACTGGCGAGCAGAAGAAATGTATCGAGTCGTGGGACTGCGACCTGTCCACGGCGTACCAGCCTGCCTCGCCGAGCATCGCACCATGTGTCGACGTATTTCCGGAGGCTTCTCAGCAGGCCGACAGACACAGATTGCCGGACTGCTGCTGCCAGCGGTCCGACAGCGATTCCGCCAGGTTCAGACCGGTCGCGGCAAGCCGGCACCCTATGCATCCGGGAATCATGAAGCTGCCGAGATCTGGCGACTGCTGGGCTCCTTCGAACTGCTCGATCTGAATACTCGTCAGGAACTGGGCGAAATGGGACTGGAACTGATGTTCCGGGACGAATTCACTCCAGTACGCAGTGCACTCGTCTGGATGCTGGGACGAGTTGGTGGTCGCCTGCCCGTCTATGGCCCGCTCAATCTGGTCCTGCCCACGTCTGTTGTCTGCAGCTGGCTGGAACGTCTGCTGAAATCCGCCGATCTGCATGAGTCGGGCACGCAGCTGGCCATCACGCAGATCTGTCGTCGAACAGGCGATCGTTTTCGGGATATCCCGGCAGCACTCAGAACTCGAACTGTCGCGGCGCTGCAAACCGCCGCAGCCAGACCGGCTCTGATTCAGGTCATCGAGACCGGTGGACCGCTCGACGACGAAGCGACCGGACAGATCCTTGGCGAAGCCCTGCCAACCGGACTGCGGTTGAAAGCCGGTGGTCTTTAGTTTTCAATCGCTGCACAACTGTGCGAGGCCCACTCCTGAGAGGGCCAGATTCTTTGCCGAATTTCCCCCGACGCCACGGGTTTTCACGTGTCGCACTCGCATTCCGGAACGTATGCTGGTGACAGCAGAGCAGGGCGGTCAGCATCGTTGAATTGAACAGAACCACACAATGCCGGGTTTCCACTGGACATCAGGATCAACCAACGGCCGTTCGCGGCGGCAGGTACTGGGACTTGGATGTTCCCTGTTGCCGACGTTCCTGGGCCTGCACTCTGCTGCCGCTGAAGAAGTCACACACACCGCACAGGCTCCCGGGTTCGGACGGGCAAAGTCGGTGATCGTCGTTTTTGCCAGTGGGGGCCAAAGCCAGTTGGATATGTGGGATCCGAAACCCGATGCCCCGGTACAGATTCGCGGGGCGTTCGATTCCATTCCCACCGCAGTTCCCGGGCTGCGAGTCTGTGAACACATGCCACAAATTGCTCGTATCACTGACCGACTGACAGTGGTACGCAGCATGTCTCATGAAGACCTTGACCATGGCTCAGCCTTCTATCTGGCCATGACCGGTCGCTACCATCGCCGCAAGTCCGGCAACCCGCCTCCGGCCCCCGATGACCAACCCTGCTACAGTTCAGTGCTGCAGCGAGTGCGCCCGTCAGTCACCGCCCCACAGACCGCTGTTCATCTGAACGGCCCCGCCGTTGTCCCCGAGCTTCCGGCACCCGGGCAATCCGGCGGACTGCTGGGTGGCGGATTCGACCCGCTCACACTCGGAGATGTCTCGCGGGATTTCAATGCCATCCCATCACTCCTGCCGCAGCCAGACCTGCCACAACTCAGACTGGATGCACGCCGCAATCTGCTGCAACAGATCGAATCCTCGATGCCACTGCTGCAGGAACATCGTCTGCTGCTGGAAAAACACGCCATGTATCGCCAGGCATTTGAAATGCTGGCTAACCCGCGGGCTCGGGGCGCTTTCGACCTCAGCGCCGAACCCGACACTGTTCGCGAACGCTACGGATATAATCAGTCGGGACAGGCCTGCCTGCTGGCCAGACGACTTGCCGAAGCCGAAGTCCCCCTGATCACCGTGTTCTGGTCGCCCAGCAACCGTGGCCAGGACCGTGAACCCCAAAACACAGACCTCTGGGGCTGGGATACTCACAACGACATCTTCGATGGGCTGCGCGATCATCTGCTGCCACGCTTCGATCAGGGATTCTCGGCCCTGATTGAAGATCTCGATCAGCGCGGTATGCTCGAATCAACACTCGTGGTCTGCATGGGTGAATTCGGCCGCGCTCCCATCGTTGCTCTTGAACCACGATTCGCAGGTGCCCTGCCGGGACGCAAACACTGGAGCAGCGTCTATTCCATCGCCTTCGCCGGGGCAGGAGTCCGTCGCGGTTCAATCCTTGGTGCTTCCGATGACCGCGGCGCATGGCCCACAGATCAGGCCTGGGGACCATGGGATGTCACAGCAACCATCTTCTCTGCACTCGGAATCGATCCGTCACAGCACTACCGTGATCCTGTCGAGCGACCAATTCGCATCAGTGACGGAAACGTCATGACCGCACTGTATTCCGGCTGAAGTCTGCAGACACCACTACAACAGCATCACCAGCCCATCCATACCGGACAACCGTGCATACACCGCCAGGACCTGCTGCGCCGACTGACACACAGGCTCAAGTGTCACTGCCACATGACGACCATGCGTCGTGCTGCGCAGTGAATACGGTGGATCATTGTCCATTCGCAACTCTTCACGCGCAGCCGAAACCACTCTGGCAGTGAAGTTCGAATCGGCATAGCCGATCACTTTGAACGTCCACGTGCACGGAAATGTGTGCTGACTTTCCAGCAGCTCAGCCGAGGGCAGATTCACCATCAGAGACGTCCCCTCAGAACTATCCTCATTCTTCAGCGTGCAGACAGTAACCGCACTTTTTCATCAATAAAGGCACAGTGATGAGGGATATGCCCAGTCACTCGCTCCAGCAACGTCTCCAGAGTCAACGGGCCGGCTTCACTGTGCACACCGGTACGCTGAAAATCTTCCAGCTCGGTGCGACGCAGAATTCGCGCCACCTGAGAACGCACCAGACGGATCAACTCCAGCTCCTCCTCCACCGATCGATGCTCATACTGCAGACCGGACGCAAAAATGTCAGGATCCCCCCCAAACATCGTGGGATTGTCTTCGACCAGAACACGTTTCATCCGATCAGCGTAGATCGGTTCAAAGTCCGCGATATGGCAAACCACCTGCTGGATCGTCCACTTGCCCGGCACCGGACGCGCCCGCCAGCCGTCACGACCCACTCGCATCACCGCATCCTTCAACAGAATCGGACCACGCTCATATTCCTGCAGCAGCTCGTCAAGACTCATACCATATCCTGTCACAGACTGAACAGAAGCACACACATCTGCACCGGCTCCGCAGACGGAATCCTACTTTCCCATGTCTGCTCCAGCAATCCGCCGCAAAACTCCGGAATTCACGATACCAGCAAAAAGCCATGATCACTCTGGCCCGCAGACTGCCCCTCAGGCTACTCTGCCCTCCTGCCGATACTGACGGCGTCTGATCCTGTTCGTACTGTGCGAACTTCGTTGCTGAAATCGGAGCACCAGTGGATGAGCCGAACCTGCCTCAAAGGCGGTATGGTTTATGATCCCGCTAACGGGATCAACGGCGAACTGCGCGATGTCTGGATGCAGGCTGGCCGCTGTATTGCACCTCCGACAGATCCCACAGATCGAGCCGAGGTGATTATCGATGTTTCCGGCATGGTCGTGATGCCTGGCGGTGTGGACATGCATTGCCATATTGCCGGGCCGAAGGTCAATACGGCACGCAAAATGCTGCCGGACCAGCGCCGCAGAACTCCCCCCATGCACCGCACCGCATTGACACGCTCGGGCACTCTGGGCACCGTTCCCTCCACATTCGCCACAGGATATCTCTACGCAGGACTTGGTTACACCAGCGCCTTCGACGCTGCTGTCCCGCCCATTGCCGCGCGACATGCCCACGACGAACTTCAGGACACACCCGTCCTTGATCGCGGCTTCTACGTGATGATGGGGAATAACCATCTGATCATGGAACGACTGCACGAAGGCCAGCTGGAACTGCTCGACGGAGCCGTTTCGTGGCTGCTGAAATCCACAGGGGGCTACGCTGTCAAACTGGTCAACCCGGGTGGCGTGGAGATGTGGAAGTCCGGCGGTGATGGGTACTGCGGACTGGATGACGAAGTCCCGCTCTATCGCCTGACGCCACGCCGAATCCTGCGCGAAATGGCCATGTCGGCCGATCGCCTGCAGCTGCCACATTCCGTCCATGTCCACTGCAATCAGCTGGGAATCCCCGGTAACTGGACGACCACACTTGAAACCATGAAATCGTTTGAGGGGGCCCGCGCACATCTCACCCATATTCAGTTTCACAGCTATGGGGGTGGACTGAGTGACCAGAGTACCATCTGTTCGCAGACGCCCGCGCTGGCCGCCTTCATTAATACGCACCCGGAACTGACCGTGGATGTCGGGCAGGTCATGTTCGGTGAAACCACTTCCATGACCGGAGATGGACCGCTGGGACACTATCTGCATCGCGTCACCGGACGTCGCTGGTTCAGTGGCGATGTGGAGCTGGAAGGCGGCTGCGGGATCGTTCCCATCACCTATCGCGATCGCAGCTTCGTACATTCACTGCAATGGGCGATCGGGCTGGAGTGGTATCTGCTGGTTGAAGATCCATGGCGGATTGCCATGAGCACCGATCATCCCAATGGTGGCTCATTCCTGGCCTATCCGGAAATCATTGCCCTGCTGATGGACAGCGCCAGACGTCGCGAATACCTGCAGCGCATGCCTGAAAAACTGCGACAGGCCTGCTGCCTCGCCGACCTCACTCGAGAATACTCACTCAGTGAAATCGCCATCATTACTCGCGCTGCACCGGCCCGCATGCTGGGACTGCACTCCAAAGGACACCTGGGACCCGGTGCCGATGCCGATGTCTGCATCTACAGCCGACAGAATGACCTTGAAGCCATGTTTCGCTTCCCCCGCTACGTCTTCCGCAGCGGACAGATGATCATCGATGATGGCGAAATTCGAGCAGTGCCGTTCGGAAGCACTTTCATGACGATTCCAGAACAGAACCCCGACGCTGAACCAGTCATTCGAAACTGGTTCGAACGCAATTCCACAGTGCAGTTCGCCAATTTCGCGGTCGATGATCACGATATCGGTGATGCCGTCGTGGCCAATCACCCGGATCGACTCTGAACGACACCGCACCGAAGTGCACAGACACACTCTACTCTGCCCAGCCTCGGGACCGCTCCAGAGCCTTCTCCCAGCCACCCCGAATCCGCTCAACGTCCGCCTTCTTCATCTGCGGCTCAAACGTCCGGTCCACCTGCCAGCTGGCATCAAAATCCGCCGGTGTTTTCCAGACACCAACCGCCAGCCCCGCCAGAAACGCCGCACCCAGCGCCGTCGTCTCAAAAACCTGCGGACGGACCACAGGGACTCCCGTAAAGTCCGCCTGCATCTGCATCAGAGTATTATTCACCGCGGCGCCACCGTCCACCCGCAGCGAAGTGACACGAATCCCCGAATCCGCCTTCATCGCATCCAGCACGTCCGCCACCTGCAGAGCAATCGACTCCAGTGCAGCTCGAGCAATGTGGCCAGCACTGCTGCCACGAGTCAGTCCGGCAATCAGCCCCCGCGCCCACGGATCCCAGTGCGGTGCACCCAAACCCGAAAACGCCGGCACCAGACACACGCCGCCGTTGTCAGGAACGGTCTGCGCCAGAGCCTCCACGTCGGCTGAACGCCGGATAATCCCCAGTCCATCCCGCAGCCACTGCACCACTGCACCCGCCACAAAGACACTGCCCTCAAGAGCATACTCAGTACGATTCCCAATCCGCCATGCAACCGTACTAAGCAGCGAACGAGTCGACGCCTTCGGGCGATTCCCCGTATTCATCAGCATGAAACAGCCCGTGCCATACGTATTCTTCACCATCCCGGGCTTCAGACACAACTGACCGAATAATGCAGCCTGCTGGTCACCCGCAATCCCAGCCACCGGAATCGATCCGCCAAACAACTCTGACTTTGTCTGGCCAAATACCTCACTCGAACTGCTGATTCGCGGCAGCACACTCACAGGAATCTTCAGCACCTTCAACAGCTCAGCATCCCATGTGCAGTCATGAATATTGCACAACATCGTGCGCGATGCATTCGTTACATCAGTCGCATGGACCGCACCACCAGTCAGCTTCCACAGCAGCCACGAATCAACCGTACCAAACGCCAGCCGTCCAGCCTTCGCCAACTCCTTTGCACCAGCCACATTCTGCAGCAGCCAGGCAAGCTTCGTACCCGAAAAGTACGCATCAATCACCAGCCCCGTGCGATTGCGGATCTCAGCGGCATAACGCCCGGCCGCCAGACGACGACACACCGCAGCCGTTCGGCGATCCTGCCAGACGATCGCATGATGAATCGGTTGGCCCGTCTGCCGATCCCACAGAACCGTCGTCTCACGCTGATTCGTGATCCCGATCGCAGCTATGTCTGCAGCCTGCAAACCCGCTTTCCGGATCGCAGACTTCGCTGTGGACAACTGAGTCTGCCAGATCTCATCCGCATCATGCTCGACCCAGCCGGGTTGCGGGAAATACTGCCGAAATTCCTTCTGCGACACCGCCAGAATCCGACCACCCTGATCAAATACGATCGCTCGAGAACTGGTCGTACCCTGATCCAAAGCCAGAATTGCCTGAGCCATGAGCTGATCCCCCGCGTGTGCCGATTACCTTCCCGACTTCCCGCAGGCACAGCAAACTCAATCAGCCAGCAATTGTCAATGCAGCAGCCCTTAGCCCTCGACTGGCTCTGCGGCAGACTGCACACGCGTCGGCGGAGCCAGCGACTTCCAGTCAATCCGCGGAGCATCTGCCCAGAGCTGCTCAAGGTTGTACAACTGGCGACCTTCCGGAGTGAACACGTGGAGCACAACGTCGCCGTAGTCCACCAGAATCCAGTTACCCTCGGTACGGTAACCCTCAATACTGACCCGCCGGTTGCCGTCCTCGTGCTTCAACTTCCGATTGACCTCGTCGGCAATCGCATGCATCTGACGTCCACTGGTCCCGGTCGCGATGATGAAAAAATCCACGATCGATGTGATGCCCGTCAGATCCAGCACAACGATGTTCTGACCACGCAGCTGATCTGCAATATGAGCCGCAATCACAGCATTCGACAGACTGGTCTGGTACAGCTGAGCCGAACGAGGAGCTGCAGAACCGCCGGAAGACTGAGCAGCAATTGTGTCTGTAGGACGAGACGAAGTCATCAGAATGGGTACCGAAATCTGGAACAGAAAATGCAAAACAAAAGTCTACGGCCCAGGACACCCGCAGACAATCCGCGGGTTCGAGGTTCCCCTGAGTTTTCCCGGCAATTCGCGGAAAATCCGCTAATTCTGAGATTTTGCGGGTTGTGACGGCGTTTTCACCGCCGAATCACCCGCCGCTTCCAACTGCTTATCGCCCGCATTCAGCAATCGAAAAGGATTTCCCTTGCCGTCCTCCGCAAGTCGACGATTACGCCAACCCACCACCACGTCCGGCTGATCCGAAAAAATCCCGTCCACCCCCCCATCAACCGTCAGCCACTCCAGCAGCAGATCCACTTCCTTGACTCCCTCCGGCAGCGCATCGGCCCGCAGGGTCCACGCATGCACCTGTAAACCGTGCCGATGAGCCGTCTCTACGAGGGACGTAATCACCGGCCGACCCGCGGCTGTGACTGACGACACCACAAGGTTCAATGTCACGCCAAGGCCATCACAGAACCCCGACACCTCACGCACGACAGCCTCGTCCGGCATCTTCGCCGTCAGCCAGATCAGCGGTAATCGACACTTCAATTCCATACGCAGCCGTCGCACTTCAGCCTGATCAAAACACTGCATGAATACCGGTGCTGCTGCGGAATCATAACCGGCTGCCGTCAACACCTTCAGAATCTCGGCCGAACTGTCCAGACCCGCCGCACGATGGCGAGCCGGATCCTTGACCTCAACATAGACGCCGGCTGTTCGCCCCAGCGATTTATTAAGCCCCGCAATCAGCTCCAGATGCTCTGCCAGAGTCGCGATACGAAACCGACCAAGCTCGAGGGGAAAACGAGTCCCTGCCTGCTTCCACGCACGATTCTCTGATCGTCGCTCAGTCAGATTCAGACGACGCAGCTCCTCCAGAGTCAAATCCATCACATACCAGCGACCATCCTCCCGAACTCGCTCCGGAAAGACCTGCGCCACGTCTGACACTTCATTCAGCGTCAGATCATGCAGCACAACCGGGATCCCATCCTTCGAAAGCACCACGTCCTGCTCAATGTAGTCCGCACCCATAGAGTGCGCAAGTACAGCAGCTTCCGTCGTGTGCTCAGGCACGTAACCGGAAGCCCCTCGATGAGCAATCACAATCGGGGCCGCCACTGTCTGATCAGCCACGACAACCCCCGCTGGTGCTGCATCGCTGACCTGACCCTGACAGACAGCGATCAGATTCCACGACCCCGCCACACCGACCAGCGCCAGCCACAGCAGGTCCCGCCAGATTCGATTCCTCTTCACAATCCACCCCCAGACAGTCACGACTCGTCTGTCAGTTCCATCCGCGTCCAGATCGAAGGATTCCATGCCAGCGGAAAATCACCACCCACACTCATCGGCAACTGGCCCAGCTCTGTATCCTCAATCACCACATACAGACCCAGCGCCCTCGTTTCAGCAAGCTCGGCGAAACCCGGCAGCTGACTGCCCGGAATCCAGACCGATAACTGATACCCATCACTCGACAACACCGTCTCCACACGACATCGCCGCGGATCCTGAGCAAGTTTCTGTGTTCGCTGCTGAGCAATCTCGATGAATCGCGCCGACGGCTGCTCGTCCTGATCATCGTCCAGAGGCAGTACGGTCAACAGACTACAGAACTCCGTCGCCCGCTGCACACCCGCAGTCGGCCGAGTATCCAGGAGGATCAGGACTCGATCCGACGATGCCGGTGAGCCCCAGCGACCAGCTGGTGGAATCTGCTTCTGGCGAACACGCACCTCAAACCCCAGACCCTCACTGTTCCATGCGGCTCGCAACGACCACGGTAATTCCGCCACATTCAGCTGCGCCGGCAACATCACAGATGCCGACGGTGGCAGACGCAGCGGACTGCTTGCGCGACCCGGTAACTGGTCGATACGCACCATCGGCAGAGCATACTGGAACAGAAACGACGGAGGCACAATCTGCGACATCAGAATTCTCCGGCAGAAGCCCCACAGTCAGACTTAACAGATACCCAGCCGCCGCTCACGTCGCATTCTGCAGTAACTGGCGGTACCACTCAACCGTCCGCCGCAATCCCTCCACCAAAGGCACCTGAGGTTCCCAGTTCAGGTACTGCTTCGCTCGACTGATGTCCGGACAGCGTTTCCGCGGATCATCCTGAGGCAGCGGATGATGCACGATCCGCGATCGACTGCCTCCCACCGCCCCCAGGACAGCCTCCGCCAGCTCCAGCATCGTGTTCTCAACCGGATTGCCCACATTGATCGGACCCTGCTGCTGATCCTGGTCCATCAGCCGCAACATCCCCTCAATCAGGTCATCCACATAACAGAAGGATCGCGTCTGAGTCCCATCGCCATAGACAGTCAGATCGTGCCCCTGCAAAGCCTGCAGAATGAAGTTCGACACCACACGACCGTCATCCGGAGCCATCCGCGGACCATACGTATTGAAAATTCGAATGATCCGAATCTCGGTGCCATGCGTCTGGTGGTAGTTCATCATCAGCGACTCAGCGATCCGCTTGCCCTCGTCATAACAGCTGCGCGGACCCACCGGATTCACATGGCCCCAGTAGTCTTCATGCTGCGGATGAATCTCAGGATCACCATAAACTTCTGACGTCGATGCATGCAGGATCCTGGCACCACAGCGTCGAGCCAGACCCATCATATTCACCATCCCCACCGTCGATGTCTTGATCGTCTTGATCGGGTTGAACTGATAGGCCTGCGGAGATGCTGGACACGCCAGATTGAAAATTCGCTCAGCCTCCACATACAACGGCTGCACAATATCGTGACGAATCAGCTCAAAACGCGGATGACCCAGCAAATGCCCGACGTTCTTACGCGATCCCGTGAAGAAGTTGTCCACACAGATCACGTCATCACCCCGCGCAATCAGACGATCACACAGGTGGCTGCCCAGAAAACCTGCTCCGCCAGTCACCAGCACAACAGTCATCACTGCCCCCTTTGCACGAACCAGTTCAGGTCGTCCCGGGAATCCGCGACAGTGTCCCGCTCAGACGACGATCGACCTTCTCACGCCCCAGCAGCTCCAGAGTTCTGAACAGATCGGCACCCTGCACCCGACCACTGATACACAACCGTAACGCCGGAAACAGATCACCCGGCTTCAGGCCCCGCTGCTGCAGGATCCCCTGCAACGCATCATGTAACGGACCTGCACTGTATTCCGGCAGGCCAACCAGGAGCTGCTGCACCTGGCGCAGCAATTCCACAGCCCCCGTCGCATTCAACACTCGCTTCTCAAAATTCTTCTGATCCATCTGCACTGCGTCATCAGCAACAAAGAACTCGTCCACCGAGAAAATATCTCCGTAGACACGCAGACGGTCGCCCGCCAGATCAATCACTTTCGCCACATACTGCCGCACCTCAGGATCAGCCGCATCGGCAATCAAACCCGCACGCTGCAGCCACTGCAGACACCCCTCAAGCTTTTCATCCACTGACAACTGATGCATCCAGTGCGACTGAAAACTGATCAGCTTGTCCGGGTCCAGCCCCGCAGGACTGCGAATCACTCGCTCCAGCGAAAACTTCGTGATCATCTCTTCCAGTGACAGAATCTCAGTCTGGTCATCGTAGGACCAGCCAATCCGCACCAGTGCGTTCAGAACCCCGGCCGGAATGAATCCAACCTGCTGAGAGTAGGCCACCATGACGGGCGACAAAGCATCCGCTGCCGCGTCCACGCCCAGTCGCCCCAGCACCGCATCGCCCAGCTCAAACAACTTCTGAAACTGCGGATTTTTGCGATACTGAGCAATCTTCCGTTTACTGATTTTTTCCTTGCTGCCCGGAGCTGCCACGTAGGGAATATGGGCCCATTCGGGAGTGTTATTCCCGAGTGCACGATGCAGCAGCACCTGAATCGGAGTATTCGACAGATGCTCTTCTGCCCGAATCACATGAGTAATTTCCATGGCAGCGTCATCCACCACCGTGGCAAAGTTGTACAACGGCGAACCGTCGCTGCGAGCAATCACAGGGTCGGGCATCAGACTGCAGTCCCACTCCACCCGACCACGCACATGATCGTCGATCACCACGCGGTCCTCACGCGGGACTTTCAGACGAATCACACAGGGCTGGCCCGCAGCCAGCTGCTGCTGAATCTGTTCAGCTGTCAGCAAGAGCGACTGACGGCTGCTGACATACACCCGCTTCTGCTGCTCAGCCTCTTCACGCTGCCGCTGAGTTTCTGCAGCAGGTTCGAAATCCCGATACGCATGACCATCCGCCAGCAGACGCTGCAGCGCCGCATCATACAGATGACGACGCTGAGACTGGAAACATGGTCCATTCGGCCCCGGACGATCAGGACCCTCATCCCAGTCCAGACCCAGCCAGCGAAACGCCTGCAGAATCGGCCCCAAAGCCTCATCCATGTTGCGCTGCTGATCCGTGTCATCAATCCGCAGAATAAATGTGCCCCGATTACGACGCGCCCACAGCCAGTTGAATAACGCTGTACGCATCCCCCCAATGTGCATGTAACCGGTCGGGCTGGGAGCAAACCGAGTTCTGACAGCCATGAAAACTTCCTGTTCAGCCAATTCGCACTCGACAGTACTTCCGACGCCCAGCCCAGACCAGCAGCCCGTCGCTGACCGATACCTGCATATCATGGCTGGTCAGCGGAACCTTCTGTTCGCCGATGCGAGCACCACCACCTTCAATCAACCGCCGAGCCTCGCTGTTGCTGGAACACAAACCCAGCGCAGTCAGCAGACGCACCGCGGTCAGCGAACCACTCGACAGAAGACCGGCCTCCAGCACCACGTCCGGAATGTCCGACGGCAATGCCTCGCCACCAATCTCCGCCTGCCAGCGCTGCCCAGCAGCCGCAGCTGCCTCGGCCGAGTGATACTGAGAAATCACGTTCGTCGCCAACGCGACCTTCGCTTCCTTCAGATGTCCCGCCAGCAGACGGTCAACCTCCTCCATCGGCAGCTCTGTCAGCAGCTCAAAATACATCCGCATCACACCGTCCGGAAGCTGCATGAATTTCTTCATCATCTCATACGCAGGCTCGCTGATCCCAATGTAGTTCCCCAGACTCTTGCCCATCCGACGGACACCGTCCAGACCCACCAGAATCGGAGACATCACGGCAATCTGCTGCGACAGACCCTGCTGAGCCTGCAGATCACGAGCCAGCATGAAACTGTAGAGCTGCTCAGTGCCGCCCAACTCAACATCCGCGCGAATCTCAACACTGTCCCACGCCTGCATCACAGGATACAGACACTCATGCAGAAAGATCGCACGCTCTTCACGATATCGCTTCGCAAAGTCCTCACGCGTCAGTAACTGAGCCACCGTGACACGGCCACACAGACTGAGAACATCCGCAAAAGTCATACGACCAAACCAGTCGCCGTTCCGATGCACTTCAGCCCGCGACATGTCTACCACCTTGCCCACCTGAGCAAGATAGTCGCGAGCGTTGTTTTCCACCTCGTCCGCCGTCAGACGACGACTGCGAGCCTCGTCACGACCGCTGGGATCACCAACCAGTGCCGTGTAGTTGCCAATGATGATCACCGCCTGATGACCCAGCTCCTGGAACTGACGAATCTTCCGCAACGGAACCGTATGCCCCAGATGCACGTCAATGCCGGTCGGATCAATCCCGTACTTCACCCGCAGGGGAGTTCCCGTGTCACGGCTGTTCTGCAGCTTCTTCCGTAACTCGTCCTGTGGGACGACCTTCTCGATTCCACGAGTAATAACTCGCAGCTGTTCCTCAACCGGTGGAAAAGCAGATGCCATGTGCCTGAATACCGTTCTGAAGCCCGCCCGAATGACTGTTCTGAGGAAAACCAATCCCCCCAAAGCATAGCAGATGGCCAGCGCCAAAGGGGCAGAATTCAACAAGCACTCAAGGATTTTACTGAGGCCCGGGAACAGGTCGCCCAACCACCACCGCAATCACGCCAAAAACACTGAACAAAACAGCAAAAGAAACGCCAGGGTGCATGGCACCTGAAGCCACAAAGAAAATCCACAATTGCACTTGTGAATTCAATTCGCAGATTCCACGGTACTGTACAGACCATCCGCCCGGCTCACTGTTCCGCCCGCACATCCAGACAGATCACATGCTGATCGTCTCGCACATACAACCGACCTGCAGACAGGGCAGGGGCCTGGCGAGTCGTCTCCAGCACCACCGATCGCCCCAGTTCACGGAAGCTCTCCGGACTCGCCTCTACCAGCACCAGCTCCCCCTTCATCGTGGTCATCCACAAACGACCGTCAGCCAGAATCAGGTTGCTCTTCCCAAAACGCGGCTTCTGCCAAACCGTTTTCCTGTCCGACAAACGGATGCAGACAAGGTTTGTGATCGGTCCCGCACTGCCACTGTTATCCAGCCCGTACAGATAACCATCCAGCACCACCGGCGTCTGCCATTCCGCCCTGAGCTGACTGTCTTTACCGAGCGATGACCAGACCTCCTTCACACTCAGACCATCAGCCGAGGCTGCCACCTGCAGAATAACGGCCCCATGATTCTCACCCGCAGAAATCAGCACCTCGTTGTCGCCCACCTGAATCGGACAGGCCGTATTACAGTCGTACTCCGTCGGAAACGGAAACTGCCACAGCTCGGCACCCGTCTGCGGATCAAGACCGCCCGCTCCAGCCGCATCAAAAACCACCACCTGAGCAACCCCGGCCAGCTTCATCAGGACCGGAGATGCATAACCTGATCGTCCTCCGCGAGCTTTCCATGCCGGTTTGCCCGTTCGACACTGCAGAGCCACAGCCCCGGCGGAATCCGACCCCGCCTGCACAATCACCAGATCGCCCACAACCAGAGGAGAGCAGGACACGCCATATTCCGCAGCAGCACCACCGAATTCCTGTGGCACATCCACTTTCCACAACAACTTGCCACTGGCAGCGTCCAGACCCGCCAGCAAACCTTCACCCGTCATCACAAACACTCGCCCGTCTGCAACAGCAGGTGTTGTCCGCGGACCATTCCCCATACCATTCTCAAAAGCCGGGGCCAGCGCCGTCTTCCACAGCACCCGACCATCGTCCGTACCAAGAGCCACCGCGTACTGCTGAGTGTCATCCTGGAACAGCGTCAACGCCTGACTGCCCACTACCGCAAGCCCCGACATACTGGTGCCCAGCGGCGTCTTCCAGAGCACCTTCGGACCAGTCGCCGGAAAGCTCTTCAACAGCCCCGTTTCCGCCGAAGTTCCAGTCCGATTCAGCCCCAGAAACTGCGGCCAGTCAGAAGCATCCGCAAGGCCAGATAAACAGAGGCTGAAAACCAATGCGTTTCGCCAGATCGTCATTTGCCATATCTCCGCCTGCTGTATTTCAGATTCCGGAACCATCCCGACCAGCCAGGGATGACGCGAGTGACAAAATGTGCCCGAGCATTTCTGCTCGGCCCCAGCCCTCAAAAAACACCGGGGATTTTAAGGGTGACGAGAAGTTCGTACCCGGGCTGAAGCCCAGACTACGTCTATCGTCCCTCGCGTCATCGACGGCCTCTGACGACAGAAAACCAGTCGTTTTCAATGAGAAATATATCGACACGGTTGTCAGCCGACCAGACCAACACGGCCGGCCGGCACGCGTCGACTGCCCGACACAACGCCACACCCCCTGCAAGCCTTGCACGGAATTCACACGCAAACCGGATTCTGATACACTCGATCGCAGCGATCCGGTCCCCGCAGATGCTATTTCCCGCGTCCGGGTCGCCCGCTCCGTCAGATCGAAATCCAGGAGAGTTCCTCAATGCACCGTCTGCTCTCAACTGCCCTGCTGACCATTGCTCTGTTCTGCAGCCATCCGGCCTGCAGCAGCACCTCGAAAGCTCAGGACGTGAAAATCACCTATCCCACCACCAGAACAGTCGAACAGATTGATGAATTCCACGGCACCAAAGTCGCCGATCCCTACCGCTGGCTGGAAGACGATGTTCGCGTGTCAAAGGAATCAGCTGCCTGGGTGGAAGCTCAGAACGCCGTCACCTTTGACTTCCTCAAATCCATTCCGCAGCGCGAAACAATCCGTCAGCGCATGACGGAACTCTGGAACTACGAAAAGGTCGGGGCCCCCTTCCGACGCGGTGGCCGCTACTACTTTTCACGCAATGACGGCCTGCAGAACCAGAATGTCCTCTGGATGCAGGAAACACTGCAATCAGAACCCACTGTGCTGCTTGACCCCAACACATGGTCAAAGGATGGCACCACTGCACTCTCCGGAAGTGCCTTCAGCGACGACGGACGCTACGTGGCCTACGCGGTACAGCAGGCCGGCTCTGACTGGAACACGTGGAAGGTGATGGAAATCGCCACAAACAAAGTCCTTGACGATGAAATTCGCTGGGTGAAATTCAGCTCGGCCGAGTGGACTCCGGATAGTCAGGGCTTCTTCTATGCACGCTACCCGGAACCCGCCGCAGACGCCGCCTTCCAGTCACTCAATCGTGACATGAAGGTTTACTACCACCGCATCGGCACACCTCAGTCCGCTGATGTGCTGGTCTATGAACGCCCGGATCAGCCAGACTGGGGCTTCCAGCTCAGCGTCTCAGAAGATGGCCGCTATCTGATCATTACCGTCTGGGTCGGTACTGATGACCGTTATCGCATCGTCGTCAAGGATCTGCGCGAACCCTACGGCCTGCCGTGGGAGCTGATCAACAACTTTGAAAATGAGTATTCGTATGTGGGGAATGACGGTGAGGTCCTGTTTTTTCAGACCAACCTGAACGCTCCCAATCGCCGCATCATCGCCATCAACCTCCGGAAGCCTCAGAAGGAACACTGGAAGGAACTGATTCCGCAATCCGAAAACGCCCTCGAAAGCACTCGCATCGTCGGCAACATGTTCGTCTGCAGCTACCTGAAAGATGCCCGCACTCAGGTGCGCCTGCATGCAATGGACGGCACCTTTGTTCGTGAAGTGCAGTTCCCTGGTATCGGTTCAGCGGCCGGCTTCGACGGTCGTCGCGGTGACACCGAAACCTTCTACTCCTTCAGCAGCTTTGCACTGCCTCCCACAACCTATCGTTACAATATGATCACCGGGGAAAGCCAGGAATTCCGACGGTCAGCGGTCAAATTCAATCCGGATGACTACGAAACGTCCCAGGTGTTCTACACCAGCCGCGACGGCACCCGTATTCCCATGTTTCTGTGCCACCGTAAAGGCCTGCAGCAGGACGGCACCAATCCCGTCCTGCTGTACGGCTATGGTGGCTTTAACATTTCGATCACACCGTCCTTCAGTGTCAGCCGGATCACCTGGATGGAAATGGGCGGGGTCCTCGCAGTTGCCAATTTGCGCGGTGGTGGTGAATACGGCGAAAAATGGCACAAAGCCGGCACCAAACTGCAGAAACAGAATGTCTTCGATGACTTCATTTCGGCTGCGGAATGGCTGATCCAGAACAAGTACACCAGCAGCTCCCGACTGGCCATTCAGGGTCGCAGCAATGGAGGACTGCTGGTTGGAGCCTGTATGACGCAGCGTCCGGATCTGTTCGGTGCCTGCCTGCCAGGGGTCGGCGTGATGGACATGCTGCGATTCCACCGCTTCACCGCCGGTCGATTCTGGACCGACGACTACGGCAGTGCAGACAACGCCGAGGAGTTTCCGGCCCTCCTGAAATACTCCCCCTATCACAACCTGAAGCCAGGTACCAGGTACCCGGCCACCATGGTGACCACTGCCGATACTGACGACCGTGTGGTACCCGGGCACAGTTTCAAATTCGCCGCTCGCCTGCAGGCAACTCACACCGGAACAGCCCCGGTGCTCATCCGAATCGAAACGTCAGCCGGTCACGGTGCAGGTAAACCAACTGCAAAGATCATCGAAGAATCGTCCGACGAACTCGCGTTTCTCGTTCGATCACTGGGGATGAAATAAGCGGCCACGAGTTGTTCATCGACGACTGGCGTCAGGGCTTCAGGCGAATGTCCGGCTCATCGTCGATGACCTCAAGGTCATCAATCACCTCAACTTCGTCCAGCTGTTCAGCCTGATCGCTCGAATGGAATCGGGCGTCACTGGACGGTGCTGACATCCGCTGATCTCGAATCGTGTCTGCGTCTGAAGGTTCATCCAGGGAAATACCATTGCCCGGCAGGATCTGCACGGCGCGAATCGGCGGGGTCTGTCCAGCGGCCTGAACAACCGGTGACGCAGAACGCGGCGCCACGGCGCTGTCAATAAATACGTACCGCAGGTCGCCAATCGATATTTCCAGACCGTTTTCCAGCTTCAGATCCCGCAGCACTCGCTCGCCACCACACCAGACGCCATTCATACTGCCAAGGTCACGAATGAAGTACTCGTTGTTGACCTGCACAATGGCGCAGTGAATTCGCGAGATGCGAGTACTGGTTTCAAGGATCACGTCACAGTCGTTGCTGCGGCCAATCAGAACGACCGCACGGTCAACAGAAATCTGTCGACCCGGGCCCAGCGGTTGCAGGATTGCAGCCATTCTGATGATCCGAGCTAAAGTGGACCGGCAACAACGTGCGGAAGTCAGCAGAACTTCCGGCCGACACCAAAAAACTATCTCACAACCCTATGGCAGGAACGACCGAGCCGCAAAAATCCGGCTCGGTCGCACCATTCTATTCCTCAGATACGGCACAATCCGCCCGCAAAAGCCTCAATTGGCTGTCTCAGACCGCACATCCAGCTGGTCTCGCCGGCTGAACAGCGCCTTCAGCCGTTCACGTGAATAAATCCGCACCACGTTTTTCTTATACCGCAGACGACCCAGTTCGTCGTAATCAATGTGCTCAGCAATCTGCGGTGTCGCCAGATCCGCATAAAGAGCAGCAAAGGTCTCGGGGTCAACACCACGCCCCTCCTCAAGATCCTGCTCAGCGTTCACTCCCCCCACCGACGAACTGAAAAAGTTCACGCCTGACGTGACAGTCGAGCTCTGTCCGCCCGCAGACAGCAGGCTGTTCAGCTCCTTCACAGACTTGCTAACGGCGTGATAAGCCTTCAGCACGTCCTGCCCCACATCATTGCTGCTCCCGTCCTGGCTGACGGCAGAAAGCGTTGCCGGCTGCGTCAACGCACCCGCCACATAGCCCAACGCCAGCAGCACAGCCGCACCCATCAGTTTTCTGGTCCGCATCATGACTGAAACCCTGTAATAGCAGAAGCAAATCCCCGATCCAGAATCAGGCAGCGCGTCGCTCTGTCGATCTGCGAACATCATCTGCAGTCGGCTGAGCAGGCAGATCGGACTCACCCACGACTTCGTTGACCGTCCCGAACCGAAAGCTCAGACCCATCATCAGCATGCAAGCCGCAATCGCAGCAAGGCAACCAAGAACAGCCATCTGATCATCTGAAAAAAGATTCATGTTGTCCATGTACCCTATATCCTGTGGCTTTGGGGGCGCGCCCCGACCTGTCACAGACACGGTCCGGCGCAGGCAGCCTCGTTCGGCAGGTCCTGCCTGAGTTTTTCGGCGAATTCCCTCCGAGGCTTCAGCAGGACGCAGACACCGGCCGGCAATCCCACGCGAAACTGCACTCGCAGCGGACAGGCAAAGCAGGGCAAAACACAGAGAATGTTCCCGCTGTTCCGGTCAGGCAAGGCAGGTAAGGCCTGTGGCCGGCCACCAACCGTCCCCGGAATTCCCCACGACATTACCCCCGCCAAAGAATTGCATTGCAGCAGTGGTGCCGATTTTTCCCGAAAGAGTGTCTGTCACGAATCGCCGGTCAATTCTGCTTCACACAGGCCTGCTACGGTGCTACCCGCTTCCCTGCATTCCACCGCTCGTCTGCCACACACCGCAGCCGTACTGCCGGTTCTGCTGCTGGTCAGTACCCTGCTGCTGACTGGCTGTTCGGATCAGCGAAAGCAGGCCGGACGCCTCGTTACCGAAGGCACCGAACTGCGGGGCGCTGGCAGACATGCCGAAGCACTCCGGAAACTGAGTCAGGCGACAGCACTGGCGCCGGAGATGGCGGAAGCGCACTACGGTCGTGGCCTCTGTCTCTCGGCTCTGGACCGCCCGGCAGAGGCTGTAATCGCCCTCGAAACCGCCGTGCGACTGAAGCCTGACTGGGCCGAGGCACTGCAGGCCCTCGGAACTGCTCAGCTCAGAGATCATGACCCGATCTCTGCTGAACAAACCCTGACTCGCGCGATCGAAACTGATGCACGACTCACTGCTGCCTGGTTCACCCGTAGTGAAATCCGGCTGCAGTCGCTGCAGGAGTCGGCCGCACTCCACGACCTCGATGCTGTTATCCGCCGCGCCCCCGATCATCGGGAAGCACGCCTGAGACGAGCTCGCCTGCTGCTCGAATCACACCCCGAACAGGCCATCGAGGATCTGTCCGTTCTGCTGCAGCATGATCGATTGAACACCGAAGCTCTGCTGCTGCGTGGTCGCGCGTGGGGCAATGCCGGTAATCAGCAGCGCGCCCTCTCTGATCTGGCAGCAGCCTGTCAGCTGCAGCCGGAAATGCAGGTCGCATGGCGCGAACGCGGCAGACAACTGCGTATCTCAGGCGATCCTGAGGCAGCTCGCAGGGACCTGCAGCACGCCCTGCAACTTGCACCGCAGGATACAGAAACACTGTTCGAACTGGCACTGACCGAAAAACTGCAGGGTGACCGATCTGAGGCTGAACGACTGCTGCTGCGGGTGCTTGCCCTCGCCCCGGAACATCCGGCCGCACGCCTCGAATCCGCACGCCTGCTGATGGAAAATGATCAGCACTCAGATGCTTCCCGGATCCTCACCGGCATGATCGAGGATCCTGTTCTGTCAGCTCTGAAGCCCGCGATACTCGGCGATGCCAGACTGCTGCTGGCAACAGCTCTCGAACAGCTGAAGCAGCCCGAAACAGCGCTGCAGCAGACGACCATTCTGCTGGCCGAACGCCCCCACGATGAAACAACCCGTCGGCTGCATGCCGACCTGCTCCAACAGCTCAGCAGATCACAGGAGGCCCTGAAAGAATTGACATGGCTGCTCTCTCAGCGACATGAGGATGCAGAGCTCCGACTGCAGCGAGCCGGCCTGCAGGCTGAAAGCTGTGACTACACGGCGGCCCTGCAGGATCTGAATGTCATTCTGTCCACAGCCCCGGAACATGCCCCCGCCCTGCTGCTGCGAGCCCGCGTGCTGCAGTCGCTGGAGAATCCCGTGGCTGCCCTGCAGGATGCTGATCAGCTGCTGCTGCTGCCCGCCGTAAGCTGTGACGCTCGACGACTGCGAGCCGATCTGCTGACACAATTGCAGCGCGAACCAGAAGCCGATGCTGAATACCTGCACCCGGATCTGCTCCCGCAGGCCACCGAACAGATTCTGCTGCGACTGATTGCCGCAGCCGGTCGCACCGGAGGTACAGCCGCGCAGCAGGAACTGCTCGATCGCGCAATCACAGCCTGCCCGGCCGCACTCTCCACCACACTGCAGATGCAACACGCCCAACTGCTGCTCGAACAGGGCCAGCTTTCCAAAGCCCTCACAACACTGGAACAGCTTCCGGAAAACGAACGACAGCAGCCCCACGTACTGCTGCTGACCGCCCGAATCCAGCTGGCAAACGAACATCCTCACGAAGCTGTCCGACTGTTACAGCAGATCCCCGAAAATTCAGGAACACCCGAAATTCTGCAGCTGCTGGCCGATACACTCATACGCTGTGGTCAGAACACAGAAGCCCGGCAGATCCTCAATCAGCTCATCGAAATCTCACCCGCAGAAGCCTCACCTCGAATCCAGCGTCTGAAAATCCTGACAGAACTTGAGGCGTGGCAGGATGCTGAAGAGGACGCGGATGTCGTACTGCTCCATGATCCGGACAATGGGCACGCTCGCCTCGTCCGAGGCATGCGGCATGCCCAGACCGGCAACACAGCGGCCGCTCTGACGGATCTGGAATCCGATCAGGTACGAAAACTGGATACAACAGCGGTTGTCTGGGCCCGTTGTCGCTGCCTGCTCGCTGCCGAGCGATCCACGCAGGCGTCTGCAGAACTCAGCAGACTGCTGCTGGAAGCTCCGGACCATGATGAAGCAAGACTGGCGCGAGCCGACCTTGAACTGGCCCGCGGCAACTTTCGTGAAGCATCTGCCGACTACTCTGTACTGCTGAAAAAACAGCCTCAAAATCCCGAACTGCTGCTCAAACGAGCCCGGTTGCTGCTGAAGGTCGGCAGAAATGATGCTGCAGAAACCGACCTCATGCAGTTGCTCAGACTACAGCCACTGTCCGCTGAAGCGTGGCATCTGCGAGGACTGGCCAGAGGTCGTATGGGACAACGCGATGTGGCCCGCCGTGACCTCGAACGCAGCCTGCGACTTGATGCCACTAACATCAACTGCCTGTTCGACCTCGCCGATCTGGAAGTCTCCGATTCGCGCCCCGTCGCCGCACTGGTGCTCTATGATGCGGCCCTGCAGCTGAAACCCGATCACGCCATCGGTTGGTATAACCGCGGGCTCGCACTCTATCGCCTGAATCGGCTTGCGGAAGCTGCTGACGCATGGACCAGAACCATTGAACTGCGTCCGGGCCTCGATCGCGCGTGGCACAGTCGGGCACAGGCCCGCACCGCCCTTGGTCAGCACTCGGATGCACGCCGAGACCTTGAACAGGTGCTGGCACTGAAACCAGGTGATCCACAGGCATGGGAACACTACGCTCGCCAGCTGCTCCGTTGCCCTGATCCGGCACTCAAAGATTCGGCACAGGCCGTCCTCGCTGCCAGAAAAGCATGCGAATTATCCGAATTTCGGGACTGGAAACTGCTTTCGCTGCTGGCCGAAACCCTGCAGGCAAATGGTCAGCCAAACGAAGCCCTGACGTGGGCCGAACAGGCTCGCCGCACCGCCCCCACGACTCAAAGAACGGCTCCCGCACAACTGGCCCGCTCACTGCAGAATCAGGTTGAAGCCAATGCAGCAGAGCCCTCGACGAAGACCCGCACTGCTGTCGCTCCCGCTCGCACAAACCGGCTGTAAACCTGTCAGAACGGTCAGGCAGGTCGACCAGCCGCGGCCGGTCGGCCGGGTCGCTGAGGTGCAGGGCAGCAGTCCGTCGGACAAACATCGTGGTTGGCCGGATACAGCCCGATGCATTCCCGTTCCGCACCCCTCAGACGCTCTTCAATCAGCTTGCGAATCATCTGTATGAACTGCGGATGTGTCCCGGGAGTCGCTGCTCGGACCATCGTCATCCCCAGTTCATCACACAAATGCCGCGCCGCGTCGTCAAGGTCGTACAACACTTCCATGTGATCTGAAAGAAAACCAACCGGAGAAATGACAACGCTCCGCACTCCAGCAGCATGCAGTTCACGGATGTAATCCAGAATGTCAGGCTCCAGCCACGGATCCTCAGGACGACCACTGCGACTCTGATACACAAGACGATACTGGTCGGCCCCCAGAGAAAGACGCTCGGCAGTCAACCGACAGCTCTCTCCCAATTGTCGCTGATAATCCGATGTGTTGGCCATCCCCATCGGAATGCTGTGAGCCGTGAAGGCGACAGCCGGAACCTGACCGCCGGCAGCAGCCTGATGCACTGCAGCACCCACAGACTCAGACAACACATCGATGAAATCCGGATGATTATAAAAGACTCGGATCTTGTGCACTTCCATCCCGGCCAGGGCCGGATCCTGCAGGGCAGCCAGAATGTTCTCACGATACTGGCGACAACCCGAATAACAGCTGAACCCACTGGTTACGTAGGTCAACACCTTACGCACGCCGTCCCGATGCATCTGCTGCAATGTCTCGGGAAGCAGCGGATGCCAGTTCCGATTGCCCCAGTAAATCGGCAGTTGAATACCGGCAGCAGACAGCTCCTGCTGCAGCGCCGTGATCAGCTCACGGCACTGCTGATTAATCGGGCTGACCCCATCGTAATGGTAATAGTGCTCAGCCACTTCCAGCAGACGCTCGCGCGGCACTGGTTTGCCTCGGAGCACGTTTTCCAGGAACGGAATCACGTCCTCACGCTTTTCCGGTCCACCAAAGGAAAGCACCAGAATTGCATCATAGGCACAGGTCGTTGTCATTGGCGGATCCATGCGGGCAGGCAGGCGTGCAGCCTGATTCGGATGAGGGCAGTCGCTGAACCCCCTAATATAGACACGCACGCCGTTCAGGCTGTCGCCAATCCACAGAAACAGCAATTCCGCAGAAATTACCGCTCAACAAGCCGTCAGACCGCTTAGAACAGCAAAATCAGATCCGCGGGCGGATCGTGCGAGCAAACGCTTCAAGATGCATGAAGTTGTCACAAAATGTCGTGAACCGCAGCATTCGACGCACTTCCCCCGTCATCCCCTGACCGCCCACCACCAACGCACACCCAAATGCCGTCGCTGTGTCAAACAGTGTGTTGAAACTGGCGATGAATCGGTCCACGTTGCGAATCGTCGAGACACTGACCCACATCAAAGACGGGCGGTCAATCTCTATCGCCCGACGCAGAGTCTCAAAAGGTAACATGTGCCCAAGGGAAACAGCACGCCAGCCACAGTCCCGCAGGACCAGTTCAGCCATACTGACCGCCAGCGTATACGGGTCGCCGTCCAGAGTCCCCCCCAGTGCCAAAGGTCCATTCTCAGGACCAGCACCCACGGCATTCCGCAGCTCATGCAGAACTCGCAGGCAGGTTTCGCAGGCCCGACGCTCCTGATAGACCTCGACTTCACCACACTGCCACATATCGCCAATACGGTGGAACGCCGGCCCCATGATCTGATCACAGATCCGAGAAACACCCATCCCCCTGATGTAAAGATCAAGAATGACACGGCGGGCCGTCATCTCGTCCCCCGTCGTCATCGCACGCATGAACTCGCCGGCAGCGCCCTGCTCAGCGATCGTGCCGGACCCGGTCCCCGGAGGCAACCCAATCGCTTCCGGATTCGCCAGGGACATCTTCTCGTCTCGAACATATCGCAGTACCGAATCCAGCAGTAGCCTGCGATGGCCACCACCGGTCTTCGATGCCTGAATCAAACCCTTGTCCACCCAGCGCTTCAGCGAAGACTCGCTGACACCTATGGCTACGGCTACTTCTCGTGGCGAAAAGAACTGGCTCACAACCATTTCTCACAACAAGAGGCACTGCGACTGGAAAAAAGACCCCAACGTCGAAAAAAACAAACATTCCAGCGAGTGTTCTAGGCTGACCGTCCGCCATGGCCAAAATGCACGGCTTGATTTCCAAGGCTTTTTTGAAACTTCCGCCGCAATACCGGCAAATCGTTCAAACTTAGCCGATCGTAAGCCCAAAACGGTCAAAACAGCCTTTTTCACCCCTTGGCCACGCTCAGAACCCCATGCCCACCGACCTCAACACTCCCAACGATCGGATCTTTAACTGAACAAAAGGCCAGACGCTCCCTGCTCGAGCACGCGTGCGTTGCCACTGCGATATAATCCCCCACACACATCGGAAATATCTATAAACAATCCAATTTCGGACCCAAAGTTCCCGAATTTAGCAGCGACACAGCACCAGCGACAGATGCTCAGGGAACTTGCGGCTCTGGTCGCGTCAGTGGGCTCTGCTGTCGGCCCTCAAATTCCAACGGAAACTCGCGCTGGTCCGCTCCGGGGCGAATTTTCAATGGCCCACGATTCGCACGGCCCCCATTCACGGGGACGACGTGCAACCAGCGGCGATCCTTGAGCAGAATCTGCAGCCGCATCACCCGCGAAAACTCGGCACTGATCCCGTCATCGCGATTGCCGAAGATCGCATCGCCGATATCCCGGACGGCCGGTTCAAACGCCACACTGGCCATCCGGAATGCCGCCTGAGCATCTGCGGTGCCGAATGCCTCTTTCAGTTCCTGATGCACCGCCGCATTCATCAGGAACGCGTCCCGAAACACAGACCATGTCAGCTCCTGAATCTGACTGTCTGTGGACGACGAGTGCAGACTTTCCCTGATGACTTCCCGAACCTCAGGATTCTGGCTGATGGCCCGCACAATTCGTTCGGTGGCAGCCACGAAGTCATCGACCCGCGTTTCCATTGCCGGCCGAATCTCTTCAACCAGAAACCGTTCAAACTCTTTGCGCACCGCATTGCGTTCGGGAAGGGGCGAGACGTCATAGAGATATCGCCATGTGAAAGACCACAGTGAAACCCGATCCCATAACTCGCGTCCGATATCGAGCGCAACAGGTCGCATTTCACGCTCGATGATCGGCAGGATCTGCGACCGCACCAGCGGCACAATTTTCTGCTTCACCACCTCTTCCTGGTAGGACTCGGCAATCCGTGAAATCTGCTCGCGGTGCTTTTCCAGCACGGCCGGTAATTATGATTCCACCGCCCGCGCCATCTGTCCCATGGCATCCCGCAGTACGGGCTGCAACCGAGCTGTCAGGGCAGGCCCATGCTGCTCCCATTCTCGAGCCAGAATCGTCACGATCTCGGCCCGACGACTTTCCGGCAGCAGCGTTGCTGCCACCCAGTCCAGTGAGGTCGGGGTGGAGTAATAGTGCAGTTCAAAGCCGTCAGGACACAGACCATTCACCACAGCGTCATCCAGCAGCACAAGGGACTGTCGAGTCGCAGCGGGATCAAACAGATACCCACCTGCCGTGCGCACCTTTCCAACCTGCCGCACCCTGCCGGCAGCATCAGAAATGAAGACTGGGTCATTGGCAGCCAGAAGCAGCGGAGTCTCAGAAACCCCCTCGTACTGGACCATCGCGCCGCCACTCCAGCGACCCAGCTGACGGAACAGCTCAATCACTGAGCCTGTACCGTCGGACTGCTGCACCGCCGCATACGCGCCCCACGCCACGGGCAGCGTCCACAACAGACAGCCCAGCGTCATTCGCAGCAGAGAAATCGAGTGAGCACCAGACACGGCAGGGATTTCACAAAAGAGGCCACGGAGACCGGATGGTGGAACCGCGTTCCGCTGGAATTATCTGCAGCTCAGACCTCTGAATCAATCGGAAAGCGTGCGGCAGCACGGAAACTCACAGCTCAACAGCCCCTTTTCTTGCAAAACAGCGTCCGAATGCTGAAGATCCCCGCTGACGGCTCCAACGTCACCAGAACGGAACCGCATGACGCTCATCAATTCCACAATTCTTGCAGGACTGCTGCTTGCTGCTGTCCCGCTGATTCTGCATCTGACCATGAAAGCTCGTCCGAAACGGATCGAGTTTCCTGCGCTCAGACTGCTCAAGGCTCGACGTACGGCCAACAGTCGCCGGATGCGGCTGCGACAGATCCTGCTGCTGGTCCTGCGCACTCTGCTGATCGTGATTCTTGTCCTGCTTTTCGCGCGTCCTTCGCTGCCTGCCGCCAACTACAGCCTCCGCTGGTGGGAATGGGCCGGCGCCGCAATCGCTGTCGGACTGGCCTGCGGCAGCTATCACTGGCTCAACCGCCGTGACTCGGCAAACCACGGCGGCTCCGCCGGATTGCTGCAGCGACGGGGACGCCGTCGCGTCTTCTGCCTGCTGGGTGGTCTGCTGGCCTGCCTGCTGCTGACCGGGATTCCATGGGGACTGCGAGTTCGGGCGGAGCTGCTGTCACCGGCCAGCGAAGGATCGGAAGACATTCCCGTCGCTGCCGTCTTCCTTATCGACAACAGCATCAGCATGAATTACCGACAGGAAAATCTCACCCGCCTCGAATACTCCGGGCTGCTGTGTCGACGACAACTGGAACAATTCCCCGCCGGCAGTCGCTCAGCAATTCTCAGTACACAGGCCGACGATGAAGTCATCTTCCAGTCCGATACCGGCAGCGTCGCCACTCGACTGGAATCACTGGCAGTGACCGCTGTTCCAACGCGATTGAACCGGCAGTTGCGACTGGCCGTCGAATCACAGCAGGAAGACCGCCAAAGGACCCAGCAGGAAGCCGGACTGGGTGGTTCTGCGGATCAGTACGTACGCGAAATCTACGTGTTCACCGACTTCTCGAAAACAGCGTGGCAGCTACCTGACGAATCACAGATCACGGAACTGCTGCAGGAACTGGACTGGCTCAATATCTACCTCGTGGATGTCTCAGTGCCGCAACCAGTCAACGCCGGACTTGCTGACCTGCGAATTTCCGAACAATCGATTGTCAGTGGTCGCGATCTGCTGCTGAATCTGACAGTGCGTTCCACCAGTGGACTGCCCGCAGCCGCCCGGCTGGAAGCCTCCATCATTGACCCCGGCGGCCGCGAAACACCCGCAGCCCCCCCCGCCAGTGTGCGACTTGACGGCACTGCCAGCCGCGTCCAACTGGCCATTCGCATCCCGCCCAACACCGCGTGGGTCGAAGGCAGTGTCCGACTGGCAGCCGAAGATCCGCTGATGGATGATAACGTCCGCAGCTTCACCTGTGCCGTCCGACCGCCGCCCAGAATCCTGCTGATGGCCGATCGCACCGAAGAAACACTCTACCTGAAAAACGCACTGCAGCCTGAAGAGCTGGAACGAGCCGGGATCCGACAGTGTGAATGTCAGGTCGCAGCGACCGCAGCGGCGGCAGAACTGAACTTCTCAGACTACGATGCCGTCATGCTGCTTAACCCGGGGCGGCCCGATGAAACCCTCTGGAATGCCCTGCGAAAGTATTCCGAATCCGGAGGTGGTGTTTTCATCGTCGCCGGTTCTGCCCGTATTCAGCCAGCCCTCTGGTCCACCCCCACCGCCCGCAGCCTGCTGCCAGCAGTCCCGCTCACCATCGTCAAATACCTCGACACACCCGGCTATCTCAATCTGACCGAACAAAACGGTGTCTCGCGCATGTTTCTGCAGGATGACAACCTGCGAACTGAACTTGCCGCCGTGGCCTTCGATCGCTGCTGGGCGGTGGAAACAGATCCCGCAGCCCGCGTCCTGATGCAGTTCACCGGCCCGGCTGATCGAGCAGCACTGCTGGAACGAACTGTCGGTAAAGGACGCTGCGTCCTGTTCACCTCAGCCATGGATAACCTGACCGATGGTGGCAACCTCTGGAATAATCTGCCCGCCAGCTGGAGCTTTCTGGTGCTGGCCGACAGCCTGCTGCAGCACCTGACCAACGCTTCCGACACTCGCTGCAATTACACAGCCGGACAACCCGTCAGTCTTGTGATCCCCGAAAATCGCAGGTTTCAGCAGTACCTGCTGCGACGGCCAGGTCTGCGACAAACACGCGGACAACTGGATCCCCAAACCTCAGAAATCCTGCTCACCGATGCTGAAGAACCGGGACACTACCTGCTGCAGGCACTGGATGCCGCCACAGGCTTCGATGCAGCATTCGCAGTCAACTTTCGCGATGAAGAAACAGATCTGACAAAAATCACGGATGACGAACTACAGCTACTGACCGGCGACCGCCGAGCAGTCGTCATTCACGACCCGGAACAACTTGTGGCCATCCAGCGCACAGGACGACTGGGCGTCGAGATTCTGCCGCTGCTGCTGGGCCTGCTGCTGCTGCTGTTCTGCGCAGAACACCTGATGTCCAACTTCTTCTATGACGCACCCGATAGTGCCGGCTGATCACAGCGCCGGCTGGGCAGTCAGACCACAGGCTTCTCGTACTCGAGCCACAACCTGCTGCGCCCGCGCTCGCGCTTTGCAGGCTCCCTGTCGCAGAATCTCTTCCAGCTGATCCGGATTGGCTTCCAGTTCAGCACGACGCTCAAAGGCCCGACCAAAGGTTTCCATGGCCGCCTGATACAGCTGCTCCTTGGCCTCTCCATAACCCATGCCCCCGGCCTCATACCGCTGCCGCAATGCCGCCTGACGCGACTCATCTGCAAACAGCCGATACAGCTGGAAGACCGTGCACGCATCCGCGTTCTTCACGTCCTCCATCGCAGCCGAATCCGTACGAATTCCCATGATCAGCTTACGCAGCTTCTTCGGAGTCTCAAAGATCGGGATCGTGTTGCCGTAACTCTTCGACATCTTCTCACCATCCAGACCCGGGACCTTTGCCGATTCCGGTAACACCATCGCCTCAGGCAGCTGCAGCGTATCTCCATAAATCGTATTGAATCGCTGCGCCAGATCCCGCGCCACTTCAACATGCTGGATCTGGTCAGCGCCAACCGGCACATGAGTACTGTCGTAGGCCAGAATGTCGGCCGCCATCAGAACCGGATAGGTGAACAGCCCGGCATCCGCCGCCAACCCCTTCGCCTTCTTGTCCTTGTAAGCGTGACACTTCTCCAGCAGGTGCATCTGAGTAATCGTCATCAGCAGCCACGTCAGCTCTGTCACTTCGGGCACATCCGACTGCCGAAACAGACAGGCCTTTTCAGGATCCAGCCCCAGCGCCAGCAGATCCATCGCCGCATCACGAATGTTCTGACGCAGCTGATCACGATCCCGAATCGTTGTCAGCGCATGAAAGTCGGCAATGAAAAAAAAGGACTGCTCCTGCCCCTGCAAGGCAATGTACTGGCGGATTGCACCAAAGTAGTTGCCCCAGTGAAAACGACCCGTGGGCTGGATACCGGATAGAACTTTCATGGATGTACCAGAATCATTTCGAAGTGTTTTGAGTATGCAGGCAGCCAATGATGTCCGATAACCCCGCAGCCCCCAGCGACCGAATCGCCTCAGGCAGTTCAGTGATCAGCTGATTGGCCAGCCCCGGATTGTAGAAATTCGCGGTGCCAATCTGCACCGCAGATGCTCCAGCCACCAGAAATTCCATCACGTCGTCCAGCGACTGGATCCCGCCGATGCCGATAATCGGTACCTGCACGGCACGCCGTACCTGCCAGACAATCCGTAACGCCAGCGGCTTGATGGCAGGGCCACTTAACCCACCGAGCACATTACCCAGCACCGGTCGCCGTCGCCGCCAGTCAATCGCCATCCCCTGAAACGTGTTCACCAGCGAGACCGCATCAGCCCCCGCATCAGCTGCCGCCTGAGCAATCGGTACTACACTGGTGACATTGGGAGTCAGCTTGGCCAGCACCGGCAGACTGCACGACTGCCGAACAGATCGCACCACCTGACCAGCCAGCTCCGGATCCGTCCCGAAATCCACCCCCCCGGAAACATTCGGACAGGAAATGTTCAATTCGATCGCTGCCACCCCAGGAACCGTCTCAAGAACTTCCGCCATCCGCGGGAAATCGTCCATGCACTTCCCGGCAATATTCACAATGATGGCAGTGCCAAGACTGAGCAGCCATGGCAGTTTCTCTGCCACAAACTGATCAAACCCATCGTTGTCCAGACCGATGGAATTCAGCATGCCACTGGCAGTTTCGACGGTTCGTGGCGGAGGATTGCCGGGACGGGGCGCCGGAGTCACGGTCTTCGGAATAATTCCGCCCAGCTTATCAAAGTCCACAAACGCCGACATTTCTCGCGCATAACCAAAGGTTCCCGAAGCCACGAGAATCGGGTTTTTCAGATGCAACCTGTTCAGTCGGACGCTCAGATCCATGGTTTTCAGCACTTCTGCGGGCAGAGAACTGTCAGCAAATCCGCTCAGACGTCAGAAAACGCCTGCGCCATCTCAACGGAATCATAACAAAAATCAGAGAGAATCGGGAGAATCGAGGGCGGGATTTGGACAGCAACCGTCCGCAGCACAACCACTGGCAGCGATTCCAACACCCGGCCACAGCCGGACCAACTCTCACGAATACCAAAAAACACCACTTTTTCCCGCTCTTACCCGGCCAACTGCCGGCCAGATCCGGATCCCCGCATGACACCAAACCTGAGAAGTACACAGCCAACTGCCCCACAGAAACTCCGGAACTCTTCAAAAACCCTGCTTGCACCGCCTGCGCCGGCACAGGTACGATCAGTTTTCTCGTGCTGGAAACTCCTTCCTTGCCCCGCACCCAAATGTCCTGCTGGCTGAAACTCGACTCACCTCCGCGAATTCAGGCACTGTCATGAATGCAACTCAGCAGAACAGACTGTTCCTCGGAATCGATCTGGGTGGCACCAACATCAAAGCCGGTGTCGTCAACTACGACGGCGTCCCACTCGGATTCAGCAGTGTTCCCACCGAATCACAACACGGACCGGATCACGGCATCAGGCAGATGGTACTGGCGGCACACAATGCACTGCAGACCGCCGGGGTAACTCGTGAACAGCTCACCGCAGTGGGACTGGCCAGCCCCGGCACCATGGATATCCCCTCCGGCATGCTGCTGGAACCCACCAATCTGCCTGGCTGGAATCAATTCCCGATTCGCGCCCGCGTCGCCCAGGCACTGCAATTACCCACCATTCTGCAGAACGATGCAAATGCCGCCGCTTACGGAGAATACTGGGCCGGGCAGGCAAAACATGCACAAAGCCTCGCCTTCTACACGCTCGGCACCGGCCTCGGCGGGGGACTCATCGTCGATGACCACATCATTGAAGGCCGGCATTCTCACGGCGGTGAACTGGGACATGTCATTCTTGAAATGCACGGCGGTCGTTACTGCAACACAGGGCAGTACGGGACCGCGGAAGCCTACGTCAGCGCCACTGCTCTGCTCCGCCGCTTCAACGAACAACTGGAAGCCGGAGCAGTCACGTCCGTCAGTCGCCGACTGCAGTCAGGCCACACCCTGACTCCACTGCTGATCGCCGAAGAAGCCGAACACGGCGATCACCTGTCACTGGAACTGATCATGGAAATGGCGCAGTACCTGGGCGCCACCATCACCTCCTGCGCTCACGTCATCGACCCCGAAATGGTCCTGCTGGGTGGGGCCATGACTTTCGGACGCGACACAACGCTGGTAGGACGGGAATTCATGCAGCGAGTCCGTCAGGAGTTCCGGACGCGGACATTCCCCACACTCGCTGAAAAAATCACCATTGACTGGGCTTCACTGGGCGGCGACGCAGGGTTCATCGGTGCCGCTGGCTGCGCACGACTGGCTTTCAACAAAGGCCGATTGCCCCACGACTGATCCCGCACATCAACGACCTGCAGTCAGCGCGAACCAGCCCGGACCGGCGCCGCAGTCGACAGAAAACCGGCCGGCGATTCACTGCGCGGCAGACGCAGAGTAAAGGTCGTGCCTCGACCCACCTCACTCTCAACCCGAATCCTGCCGTGATGGGACTCCACAATCTTCAGACACACCGCCAGACCCAGACCAGTACCACCCTGACCACGTTCATCCGGAGCTTTTGTGGTGTAGAAGGACTCAAAAATCCGGGGCAGCTTGTCCTGAGGAATCCCGCAGCCAGTGTCCGAAACCACCAGCTCGGCCCAGCCTTCGTCAGGATTGTCACGCACGATCAGCCGCAGTCGACCAGCTTCCTTCATGGCCTGCCGCGCATTCACAATCAGATTCATCAGCAGCTGCTGGATCTGGCTGGAATTTGCCAGCGCCCACACGTTGTCCGCCGCCTGCAGATCCACAGAAATCCGATGCATCTGCAGATCCTTCTGCACCAGCACCAGCACGTCCTCAAGCAGGCGCTTCAGATCCTGAGGCTCAATCCGGCTGGAAGTGCTGCGAGCGTATGACAGCATCCCGGTTGTTATCTTCGCTGCCCGCTGAGATGCCGTCAGGATCCGATCCAGTGCCTTGGTGCGAGTGGCTTCGTCCGGATGACGCAAACCCATCTTCGCGTAGTTGATCACAGTCGTCAGGATATTGTTGAACTCATGAGTGATCGACGAAGCCAGAGCCCCGACCGAACTGAGCCTTTGCGCACGCATCAGCTCCTCTTCGAGACGAGCCAGACGCTCTTTCAGTTCCTGAACCTGCTGTACTGGATCGGTCATATCTGACGCCGAGGACAAAAGTCCGTTTGGGCCGTGAAACTGGGCCTGAATGGAAGAAAAACACAGGGTTTTTGGAGAGCTGGTGAAGGGCGGGAATTCCGAGGCGACCAGCTGTCCCGAACATCATGCCTGCCGCCGCCTGCCCTCTGCTGCCACCCGCTCCCTGCTCCCTATCGTCACAATCGCTGTCTCCGCTGCAGTCGTCCTGATTGCCATTCAGGACAAACCCCGGAAAAACAACAAACCCCTCGCGGTCCGCGAGAGGTTGTCGGGAAAAGCCTGCCGATCACTCAGAACATCAGCTTTTTGACGCAGCAGCCACAGGTTTCTTTGCTGAATCAGAACTCTTTGCCGTCGCTGACTTCTTCGCAGTTGTGGACTTCTGCGACGCTGCCGGCTTTGGGGACGACGTCGATCTGGATGCAGCAGTCGTCTTTTTCGCTGTTGACGGCTGCTTCACGGTCGACGGCTTCTTTGTCGACGGCTTCTTTGTGGCAGCCGATTTCTTCTGTGTCGGCTTGCTGTCTGACGACTTTTTCACGGTCGGCTTCTTCTCTGCAGTCTTCTTCCGGGCTGTCGGCTTTTTGTCGACTGCTGACTTCTTTTCTGCAGCCGGTTGCTTCGCGCTGGTATCAGACGAGGCCGCCGATCTGGCCACAGTTGGTACCGACTTGCCGGTGGCCGGCGTTTTGTCGTCGGCAGCCGACAGATTCAGCCCCAGAGTCATTGCGAAGGCGACACACAGCACACCAGTGGATTTCAGAAATCTGTTCATCGGAACGTCCCCCTTTTTTCGACCAGCGATCCGGAAACCGGAGTTCATGCCTGTCACGTTGACAGCATCACCTGAAATTGTCACGTCCGGCTTCCACAGTTTCCGATTCCACCAAGTCGCCCGACGAATGTCAAAGGGACGAAACAGAAAACCTACGTAGGGTGGCAAATATTGCCACACATTTACAGTTGTATCGATTCCACCGCTTAACCCGACCAACAGACACACAAAACCGAAGCAACGAGAAATCCTGCGCGCAGCTGCTGGCCTCTGCCTGCCGGGGTTGGCGAAAAACGCACCGCAGACGGCCTCGGTGCCAGGAAAAACGCAATCGCTCAGACGCAAACGACACTACACGTCAGCTTACGCTGACGGCTCGACCCTGTACGGCGAAGGGGCCGCTCAGCTCGGCAGGAGCCTCGCCCTCCTAAACGGGAACTTCACTGGGACCACCGAGCACCAGCTCGGTTACGCTGAATCACAGTTCACTTCGGCTCGGCAGGAGCCTCGCCCTCCCAGGGGGGACTTCGCAGGGAACACCGAGCACCAGCTCGGTAACGCTGAATCACAGTTCACTTCAGCTCGGCAGGAGCCTCGCCCTCCCAAACGGGAACTTCACTGGGAACACCGAGCACCAGCTCGGTAACGCTGAATCACAGTTCACTTCGGCTCAGCAGGAGCCTCGCCCTCCCAAACGGGAACTTCGCTGGGACCACCGAGCACCAGCTCGGTAACGCTGAATCACAGTTCACTTCAGCTCGGCAGGAGCCTCGCCCTCCCAAAGCGGAACTTCACTGACAACTAAACCCAAAACCCCCGCACCAGACCGCAGCAAACGGGCCAGTGCGAGGGTTCATAGTCTGTTACAGGATTCGCAGCAGGAAGACTCAGGCCAGTGCCGCTACCACCCGATCACCCATCTCCGTCGTACTTAAATACGCACCACCACCAGCGATATCGCGAGTCCGACAACCGGCTGCCAGCACGCGATTCACAGCCGTTTCAATCGCCTGCGCTTCCTGCTCCATTTGCAGGGAATAACGCAGCATCATCGCCGCAGCCAGAATCGTAGCCAGCGGATTCGCCACATTCTGACCGGCGATATCCGGCGCCGACCCGTGAATCGGCTCAAACAAACCGGGACCTCCGGATCCAATCGACGCCGAAGGTGCAAGTCCCAGAGAGCCCGGCAGCATCGACGCTTCGTCCGTGAGAATATCCCCGAACAGATTCTCTGTCACCACCACGTCGAAATCCCGAGGCTTCGAAATCAGATGCATGGCCATGGCATCCACCAGCACCACATTGTACTGCAGATCCGGAAACTCTGTTTTCACAACCGCTTCTGACACCTGACGCCACAGTCGCGATGCCTCCAGCACATTGGCCTTGTCCACCATTGTCAGCCGACCGCGACGTCCACGAGCTGCATGAGCCGCCAGCCGCACCACACGCTCGATTTCCCCTGTGGAATAGGTCATCACATTCCACGCTTCCTCGCCGCTGGCATGCGGTCGACGACCGGATTCGCCGAAATAAATCCCACCCGTCAGCTCACGCACAAACAGAATATCGGTCCCCTGCACGATCTCACGACGCAGTGGTGATGCATCCAGCAGCTCATCCCACGTCTTTGTCGGACGCAGATTCGCAAACAGCCCCAGTTCACGGCGAATTTTCAACAGACCGACTTCGGGACGAGTCTTTGCGCGAGGATCGTCCCACTTCGGCCCCCCCACAGCCCCCAGCAGTACAGCCTGCGATTGACGGCAGGCCTGCAGTGTCTCATCCGGCAGCGGATTGCCGCATGCGTCAATCGCACAGCCCCCCATCAGATGCTCGGTCATCCGAAACTCATGACCAAACGCCGTGGCCACGGCTGTCAGGACACGTTTCGCCTGAGCGACAATCTCCGGACCAATCCCGTCCCCTGGCAGAAGCACAAAGTCAGCTTGCATTCCCTGGTTCTTTCAACATCTGTCGTCTGTTCACCGCGACACAACAGTCTGCCGCAGGCTGCCACAGAGTAAGCAAGGGTTGAGCGGATGCAACCCCGGCGACACAAACCGCCGTCAATTGCTGCTGAAACCGCCGAAATTCTCAGTCAGGAAACCCGCAACACTGCCTCCAGCAGCGGAATTCCTGCCAACTTTCTGCTATTCTCAGCCGCTACTGCATCCGCCGGCCTGCCGGCTGCTTCGCACTCCGATCCCAACGGGAATCCTGCCGTGGCAGAAAAACGCGATTTCGACGATTTCCTTGAAAAATTTCATCGCCACCACGAAGTCATGGTGGAAGAGCTGCACAAAGTCATCATCGGCCAGGACGCTGTCATCGATCAGATCCTCGCTGCCATCTTCACCGGTGGACACTGCCTGCTGGTCGGAGTTCCGGGACTGGCCAAAACTCTGGTCGTCAGCACCATCGCCAAGCTGCTGGATGTCCAGTTCCGCCGCATCCAGTTCACTCCCGACCTGATGCCCTCCGACATCACCGGCACCAATGTGCTGGAAGAGAGTGAATCCGGGCGTCGCGAATTCCGTTTCGTGGAAGGCCCGGTCTTCACCAATATTCTGCTTGCAGACGAAATCAACCGGACACCTCCCAAAACACAGTCAGCGCTGCTGCAGGCCATGCAGGAACGGGAAGTGACCGTTGGTCAGACCACCTATCGGCTGCCGGAACCCTTCTTCGTGATCGCCACCCAGAATCCCATTGAACAGGAAGGCACCTACCCGCTTCCCGAAGCGCAGCTCGACCGTTTCATGTTCAATGTCAAAGTGGATTACCCCACTCTCGAAGAAGAAGAAAAAATCCTGGAAGCCACCACATCGGGTGAGCGTGCTGAAGTCCGCCGAGTGCTGTCGGCCAAGTCCATTCTTTACCTGCAGAAACAGATCGGACAGATCGCTGCCAGCCCACTGATCATCAGCTATGTCGCACGCCTCGTCAGAGCGACTCGACCGAAAGACCCGGCAACTCCGGAATTCATCCGTCGACTGGTCGACTGGGGCGCTGGTCCTCGCGCCGGCCAGTATCTCATTGCCGGTGCCAAGGCCATGGCCGCCATGGCGGGCCGCCCCAGTGTCACGCTGGCCGATGTCCGCGGTGTCGCAATACCAGTGCTCAGACACCGCATCTCCACAAATTTCCAGGCACAGGCGGAAGGTATGGACACAGACGACATCATCCGCAAACTGGTTGCCGAAGTGCCAGAGCCCAACATTCCCAAATACGAACGCTGAACCTCATACCCTCTCTTCAACAACGTGCGGAAGTTCCCGCTCATGCTCTTCATCACTGGCACTGATACCGGCGTCGGAAAAACTCACGTCGCCGCCGTGCTGCTGCAGCAGTTTCAGCTGCTCGGACTCAACGCCGCCGCTTACAAACCCGTCTGCAGCGGTATCGAATTCCCCACACCCACACCCAGCACCCCGCAGCATCCCGCAACGGGATTCTGGAGCGATCTCCAACGCCTGCAGCAGGCCTGTTCACTGCCTGCCCGGATCGAAGAAATCTGCCCGCAGCGATTCCTGGCACCTCTGGCTCCTGATGCAGCCGCCCGGTCCGAAGGACGTGAAGTCGATGACCAGCTGCTGTCGGATGGCCTGCAGGTGTGGCGAAATCGCTGCGACCTTGTCGTCATCGAGGGTGCCGGTGGCCTGTACTGCCCCCTCTCTGCACGCTCCACCGTCTTCGACCTCGTGCAGCGACTGTCCTGCCCGGTCGTCGTTGTCGCCGGTAATCGTCTCGGCGTCATCAGTCACACTCGCATGACCGTGGAACTGCTGCAGCGATCGGGTTGCGATGTGGTCGGCGTTGTCCTGAATGACATCGCCCCACCCGATACTTCCAACACTGACCTTTCGCGTTCCAGCAATGCCCGCCAGCTGCACACCTGGCTGCCGGCTCTGCCGCTGCTGCAGTGCAGCTGGAACGGCACTTGCCTGAATCTGCTGCAGCCGGAATCTTCTGCCGCAGACTGGCTGCAGCAGACAGCTGAAAAAGCTGTCCAGCGCTGGCTTGAGTGGACCGCCTAACGAATCCGCAACAGCACACTTTCGCCGTCACGGCCAGCCGTATGCCACGATGCAATCCGCTCAATGCGACGACCACGCGCCGTACCTGACTGCTGAGCCTCTGCAAGTTCATCCTGCCAGCGCGGACCTTTGATCAACAGGACCTCGGCACCCTGCGCCCATATGGAATCAAACCACGGCAGCAGCTTGTCGATGGCACCAACAGCGCGAGCCGTCACGATCTGAATACGCTGCTGCGGCAGCACATCCTGAACTCGCTTGCCATACACCTGCACCGCAAGACCCAGACTGCTGACAATATCCTGCAGAGCCGCAGCTTTCTTGCCCACGGAATCACACACCGATACCGTCAGGTCCGGACGCAGGATCGCCACAATCAATCCCGGAACGCCACCACCGGATCCCACATCCAGCACTTTCGCACCCTGCGGCAGATGCGCAACCAGCCGCAGACTGTCCAGCAGATCGCGACTCACGAACAGCTCGGGCTGGTCGTGGCGAGTCAGATTCAGACGCTGGTTCCAGTACTGCAGACGCTGCAGATAGGCCGCCAGAATCACGGCCTGCTGCGACGTCACCTGCAGACCATACTGCTGCGCAAGCTGCTCCAGTAATGCCCCTGTCACGGCAACAGAAGCACTTTCCTGAACGGGTTCAGACGAGTCCAAAGGCGACATCCAGTTCCCCGGATATGCGTTTCAGTTCAGCAGCATCGCCACCGCCAACCTCTGCCGCTACCCAGCCATAAAATTGAATTTCCCGCAACGCTTTCCGGACATCTGCGTAATCAATGTCACCTTCGGAAATGCGAGTAAACTTGCTGTCTTTTCGCGAAAATCCCTTGATATCCAGCTTCATCACGCGGCGACCCAGAGTGCGAATCCAGTCACCCATGCTGCCGTACTTCCAGTGATTCCCTATATCAAACTGCATCCCCACCCACGGCGAATTCAGCTCATCCACATAACGCACGTACTTCTCGGCCGTCTGAGTATGATCGCCTTCGTGATTGTACAGAAAATGATTCCAGACATTCTCAATCACAATCTGAATTCCGTAACGCGCCGCCACCGGAACGGCCAGAGCAATGTTCTCAATCGAACGCTTCCAGATCTCGTCCTCGGAACCGTCCTTGCCATGCCCCACCACCAGCAGAACGGAATGACCGCCAACCGCATGCGTGTCGCGAATGGCCGTCGTCAGTGACTCCAGAGCCTTCGCACGCACCGCCGGATCAGCATCCGTGTGACGAATCTGCCAGTGAGAAGAATTCACTGTCCCATCCACCGGCAGACCAGTCTCTGCAATGGCCTTCCGAGTCTCTTCAACATTCATTCCCGGAGCATCCATTTCGATGCCGTCGAAACCTGCATCTCGCACCGCAGCAAACTTTTCCGTCAGCGACCCCTTCACCTGAACCATGCCGATCTTCAGGGTTTTCCAGAGCCGTCCCTTGAGTCCATCGTCGGGCAGGAGCGGTACCGACACACCAGCCGACGCCGAAGAAGTGACCAGACCAGAACCGGCCGCAGCAGCAGCAGACACGGCCAGAAACGAACGGCGGGAGACATCGGCAAATGACATGGCGTACTCCGATGGAAGGACTTCAGGCGGGAAATCCGCTGATTGCAGAAACCTCGTGGAAACCGCTGAGTATATCAGACGGTCGCTGCTGCCGATAGTGACCACACAACCCAATGCCCCTTCCGCGAATTCCCCCCCGGTTATCCCCCGCAGACTTCAGCCCACCAGGACTGTCAGGTACCATCCCGGCAACAACGGCACTGGATCATCCCACTGCCAACAGCCCGCCATTCCGGAAATGTCTGCCATGGACCTGCTTCGCATTCTGACCCAGACTCCCTCCGTTCCCGGACGCGAATCCCGCATTCGCGCCGTCATCCACGACTACATCACTCGCCACCAGCTGTTTGACGAAGTCACCACAGACGCACTCGGTTCACTCATCGGTATCCGCCGACCACGCCCAGCCAGCGGTCAGGTCAGTGAACGCCCGCTCAAAGTCATGCTGGCCGCTCACATGGACCAGATCGGCTTCCTCGTACGACACATCGATGATCAGGGCTGCCTGAGAATCAATCCGGCAGGCGGATTCGATGCTCGCAATCTCTTCGCCCGGGGTGTCCGAGTCTGCACGGCCACCGGCGATATTCCCGGCATCATGAATGCCTCCGGAAAACCCATCCACATCTCTTCCGAAGCCGATCGCAGAAAGATCCCGGAAGTCACAGAGTTCTTTGTGGATTGCGGGCTGACCGCTGATGACGCCCGCTCCCGCATTCGAATCGGTGACATGGTCGTACTGGATGGCCCGTTTCATCAGGTGGGCAATACCGTCGTATCACAATGCCTCGATAACCGCGTTGGCTGCTGGGCACAGATTGAAGCCATCCGCCAGCTGCGCAACCACAATTGTGAAATCCATGCCGTCTGGACCGTGCAGGAAGAAGTCGGGATGCGGGGTGCCATCCCGTCAGCATGGGCGGTTGATCCGGATATCGGCGTGGCCTGTGACACAACTCTCTGCTGTCAGACCCCGGGGGTTCCCGACGAAGATCGAATTTCCGTGTTCGGTGACGGCGTCTGTCTGCACGTCATGGACAACTCCATGATCGCCGACATCGGACTTGTAGAGCAGTTCGAACAGGTCGCAGCGGCCCGTGGTATTCGCTGTCAGCGTTCCATCCTGCCACGCGGCGGTCAGGATGGTGCCGCCATCCAGCGCTCTCGCAGCGGTGTCCGCACCATCTGCCTCGCCTGTCCCATCAAATACATTCATACGGTAACGGAAATGGCCCATCTCGGGGACCTGCATTCCTATCAGACACTGCTGACCGCGTGGCTGGAATCTCTCGACTGAAGGAGTTTCAGTGAGCAGACGAGCGGACGAGCAGGGGCGTCGTAACCCTCGCGGAACTCTGGCAGCCAGCCATCAGCGCAGCTGGCTCTGGGGACGCCATGCTGTACTGGAAGCACTGACCGCCGGACGCTGGCCTGTACTGGAACTGCTGGCAGCCGAGGAACTTGTGACTGCTGATCAGCAGCAGGTGCAGGCCCTCGCTGCCCACCGTGGTCTCGCACTGCAGACCGTTCCAGCCGCACGCCTGCAGCAGCTCTGCCACCAGCCCGATCACCAGGGTCTGCTGGCTCGCATGGCACCTTTTCCCTGTGGCGAACAGCAGGCCCTGATCAAGGCTGCTCGCACGGCCGCACAACTCGGTCGATCCGGCCTGTTTGTGCTCTGCGACAGACTTCAGGATCCACACAATTTCGGTGCTGTGCTGCGCTGCTGCGATGCTGTCGCCGCTGATGGAATCATCGTCGGGCAAAGTGGGCAGGCAGCAGTCACCCCGCACGTGGCTCGCGCGTCTTCAGGAGCCGTCAATCACCTGCAGCTCTACGAAGTCCCATCACTCACTGACAGCCTGCAGGCCCTGCAGCAGCTGCACTACACGGCCGTTGCCGCATCCGAAAAAGCGCAGCACTGCCTGTGGGATGCACCACTGACCGGCCCACTCGTGCTGGTCATCGGATCAGAAGCCGTTGGTATCTCAGATCAGCTGCTGCAGCTGTGCGATATCCAGACCGCCATTCCCATGCAGGGTCAGGTCGGGTCCCTCAATGCGGCCGTAGCGGCCGGGATCCTGCTCTATGAATGTCGCCGTCAGCAGGCAGCTCTGCAGCGGCCTGCCCGGAGATCCTGACATGACGAATGACCTGCCCGTAGTTTCCGTGACCGAACTGGTCACAGCCATGAAAGAGGTGATCGAAACCGCGCTGCCTCCCTGTATCGTCGAAGCCGAATTGTCCAACTGCCGACGCAGTGCCGCCGGACACTGGTATCTGACACTCAAGGATGCTGGCTCAGAAATTCCCGCCACCATCTGGCGGAATGTCGCGCAGCGTCTGCAGTTTCAGCCGCAGGACGGCATGAAAGTCCTCGCCACAGGTGCACTGGAAGTTTATGTTCAGGGTGGCAAGTGCCAGTTCATCATCAATCGACTGCTGCCGCAGGGCGTCGGCGCGCTGGAACTGGCCTTCCGCCAGCTGAAGGAAAAACTCGAAGCCGAAGGATTGTTCGATCCTGAACGTCGTCGCCCACTGCCCGCCATCCCCCGACGCATCGCTCTCGTCACCAGCCCCACCGGCGCCGCTGTACGGGATATGATCCAGGTCATCACTCGCCGCTGGCCACCCGCAGACCTTGTCATCGTGCCTGTGCGAGTCCAGGGTGACGGCGCCGCCGAAGATGTGGTCCGGGCCTTAGCCATGGTGCATCGCATCCCAGACGTCGATGTGGCAATTGTAGGACGCGGCGGTGGCAGTCTTGAAGATCTGTGGTGCTTCAACACCGAAGCGGTCGCCCGAGCCATCGTGGCCTGCAAAGTTCCCGTCATCAGCGCTGTCGGCCACGAAATCGATGTCTCCATCTCTGATCTGGTCGCCGATCGCCGCGCACTCACTCCCAGCGAAGCCGGGGAACTCGTTGTGCCGTCCGCCACAGAACTGCGCGAAAAACTCCGCCAGAACGCCGAACGACTGCGAGTCGGAATGCAGGCCCGTATCGAAAAATTCCGCCTCCGACTGGCCGCACTGGAAGCCCGCTCTGTGCTGCAGAAACCCGAAAACCTGATCAATCAGCGACGACAGGACTGCGATCTGCTCGGTGATCGCATGCAGCGAACCATCAGCCTGCTCGTCGAACGCCACAAAGCCAGCCTCGCTGCACTCACCGCCTCACTCGATGCTCTCAGTCCACTGAAAGTCCTGTTACGAGGCTACTCGCTGACTCAAACCGAAGCCGGCACCATTGTCCATAGTGCTGAACAGGTTCAGCCCGGCCAGATCCTGATCACGCGCCTGCACCACGGACAACTCCGCAGCCGAGTCGAAGGCTGATCAGCTGACCCGACCCCGGAACCCGACTGAAACACACTCGCCGATTGTCAATTAACCAAACGCATAACCCTGCAGCGCCGCTTCTGTGAACTGCACGCTGTAACCCGGAGCCGGCGGGGGCATGTATCGACCGTGTCGCATGATCACCGGTTCACAGACATGCTCATGCAGGTGATCCGAATACTCCGTCACTCGCCCTTCCATCGTGCCGGTCACACACACATAGTCAATGATGCTGGCGTGCTGCACATATTCGCACAGACCGACACCACCGGCGTGCGGACAGACCGGGATTCCGAATCGAGCAGCCAGCAGCATCACCGCCAGCACTTCATTCACGCCTCCCAGACGACAACAGTCCAGCTGACAGACCTGCAGACCGCCCGCCTGCATGAACTGCTTGAACATCACTCGGTTATGACACATTTCTCCGGTCGCTACCCGAATCGGTGCGATGGCCCGAGCAATCGCCTGATGACCGAGGATGTCGTCCGGGGACGTCGGCTCTTCCACAAACCATGGCCTGAATGGAGCCAGCTGATGAATCCACTCAATCGCCTGCGGTACATCCCAGACCTGATTCGCATCAATCATCATGAAGGCATCATCACCCATCTCCTGACGCAGAACCCGACAACGCCGCAGGTCGTCCTGCAGATCACGACCCACCTTGATTTTGAAATGCTTCCAGCCGCGCGTCTTCAAATCCGCACATTTCTGCCGCAACGCCTCGTCCGAATACCCCAGCCAGCCGGCGGATGTCGTGTAACTCGGATACCCCTCCGCCTGCAGACGCTCAATCCGCTCGGCTCGCCCACCAGCCATCGGCTGCAGCAGCTCCACCGCCTGCCCCGGCGTCAGAGCATCCGTCAGATAACGGAAGTCAATGCAGGAAGCAAACTGCTCAGGAGACATCTCACAAACCACCTGCCAGACCGGTTTCTGCAACGATCGACTCCACAGATCCCACACGGCATTAATCAGTGCAGCAGCCGCCAGATGAATGACACCCTTCTCCGGCCCCACCCAGCGCAGCTGACTGTCACCCGTCAACCGCCGATACAGAGTCACCGGCTCCTTCATCAACCCGCACACCGTCTGACCAACCAGCAGCTTCGCCAGCGCCTGAATCGCCGCCACACACAGCTCGTTGCCACGCCCAATCGTAAACGTCATCCCATAGCCACACAGCTCATCCGAACTGGTCCGCAGAATCACGTAAGCCGCCGAATAGTCCGGATCCGGATTCATCGCATCGGAACCATCCAGCTGCTGCGAAGTCGGGAAACGAATGTCAAAGGTTTCAAAACCCGTAATGGTAACGGCCATAAGCTGCACAGCTTCCGAAAAATCAGGCGCACATTAAGACAGATCTACAGACGTTCACCGCGGCTGACCGCGAGCCTGCGACTGTAGCCGGAGAACCGCTGCCGCTGCAAGCCGGCCCACCAAACCAGCCCACGGCCGCAAAAAAGACGTCCAAACCCCGACAAACAGCGGCTGTTACCTGCTGCTATTCGGCACAACAGCCCCCCAACAGATCCCCACCCCACCACCTCCATAACCACCGGAAAACTGCCCCTGTTGACATCCGGACCCCGCCACCGTAGGCTGTTCACAGCGATTGCCCTCCCGCCGGACCGCCTTTTTTCAGGCCTCGTCGCGGGCCTGCATTTCCAGGAGTCACTCACTTGTTGTCCTCGCGCTGGATCTGGCTGCTGGCAGCCTGCCTGTTTCCAACAGTCTCGGCGGCCGATGAACAGCAGAAATCCCCGGATTCGGCTCTGCTTTTTCGCACCCGAATCGCACCGCTGCTGCAGCAGTCCTGCCTCAAATGTCACTCCGGCGACAAAACGGAAGGTGGCCTCAACCTCGCAACTCGTGATGGACTGCTGAAAGGTGGCGAGTCCGGACCTGCCGTGGACCTCGACAACCCGCAGGCCAGCCTGCTGCTGCAGGCCGTCCGCTACGAGGGCCCGCAGATGCCGCCCACCGGCCGACTCGCTGCCTCCCGGATACAGGACATCGAAACATGGGTACAGTCCGGGCTGCCATGGCCGGCCGATCTTCAGCAGCTGCAGTCCGGACCCCTTCGCCGGGCTCCCGAAGTCAACGAAGAAACGAAAAAGCACTGGTCCTTCCAGCCCATCAGAAAGCCCCCAGTCCCGGCTGCAGCCTCGTGGGGTCGAAATGAGATCGACGCTTTTATTGCTGCCGGCCTGCAGGCTCGCGGGCTGACAGCCAATCCCCCCGCTGACCCACGACATCTTGTGCGGCGTGCCGTTTATAACCTCACCGGCCTGCCCCCGACTCCCGCACAGATCCAACACTATCTCGCCAGCCCAACTCCGGAAAACTGGGCCACCCTCGTCGAACAGCTCCTGCAGTCCCCCCATTACGGCGAACACTGGGCACGCCACTGGCTGGATCTGGTCCGCTATGCAGAAACCAACAGTTATGAACGCGACGGCGCAAAGCCCTTTGCCTGGCGCTACCGCGACTACATCATCGACGCCTTCAATCGTGATCTGCCCTACGACAGATTTCTCACCGAACAGCTGGCCGGAGATGAACTGCCACAACCCACCCCGGATTCCATGATTGCCACCGGCTACTACCGACTGGGTCGCTGGGATGACGAACCGGCTGATCCCGAGCTGGCCTTCTTCGATGACATCGACGATATCATCACCACAACCGGACAGACGATGCTGGGACTGTCCATCAACTGTGCTCGCTGCCATGATCACAAGATCGATCCGCTGCCACAGCGCGACTATTATCGTCTGCTGGCCTTCTTCCGTGGCGTACGCCGCTACGGCGTACGCTCCGAACAGTCCGTTCAGGATGCTTCCCTCATCCAGATCGATCGCCCGGAAGACAGCAGTGTGCATGCCGCAGCCGTGCTGCGTTACGAAAACGACCTCAAAACGGTTGATCGCGATCTGCAGAAGATTGAAAACAAGGTGACAGCAGATTTCAGTGGGGTGGAACGTGACGACTTTCAGTACCAGATGAATCGCGTTGCAATTGTGGAAAAACGCCGTGGTACTCTGCTGACGGACGATGAAGTGCAGCGTTACACGCGGCTGACAGATCGCCGTAAACAACTGGCAGAAAATCGCCCCACGGGTATTGCTCAGGCACTCTGCGTCAAAGAAACAGCCGGCGAACTGCCACCTGTCTTTGTCCTGCAGCGCGGTAATCCGGCCGCACCCGCTGAACAGGTCCAGCCCGGCTTCCCGGCCGTTCTTTCGCCACCAGAACCCCGGCTCGAAGCGTCACACAATCCCGCCACCAGCGGTCGTCGACTGGCACTTGCGAAATGGATCACCAGTCCGGAAAACCCGCTGACTGCCCGAGTAATGGTGAACCGCATCTGGCAGTATCACTTCGGTCGAGGTCTCGTTCGGACGTCCAGCGACTTCGGGTTCCAGGGACAGGCACCAACGCACCCGGAACTGCTGGACTGGCTGGCTGCGGAATTCATCGACCGTGGCTGGTCTGTTCGCGAAATGCACCGCCTGATCATGAACTCAGCCGTCTATCAACTCAGCTCCGCCGGTAATCCGCAGGCACTGGATCAGGACCCGCTGAATGATGCCTTCTGGCGAGTTGACATGCGGCGGTTGTCGGCCGAGGAAATCCGGGATTCCGTGCTGGCTGCCAGTGGTGCACTCAACCTGCAGAAAATGTTTGGCCCGTCGGTCTACAGTGCGATTCCCGATGAAGTCAAGGCCGGGCAGTCCCGACCAGGCTCCGGTTGGGGCCAGAGCTCACCGGAAGACGAATTCCGCCGCAGCATTTACATTCATGTCAAACGGTCACTTAAGGACCCGCTGCTGGAAAACTTCGATGCCGCTGATACGGATCAGACCTGTCCGGTCCGTTTCGTCACCACGCAGCCCAGTCAGGCACTGGGACTTTTGAACAGTGCCTTCAGTCAGCAGCAGGCCGCACGATTTGCCGAACGCCTCGAACAGCTGCAGCTGCAGACCGATGCTCAGTGGCTGCAGGCCGCCGTGGAATACCTGCTGCAGCGAACCCCCAGCGCGGCTGAAACCACACTGCTCTCCGAACTGCTGCAGCGCCTGCAGACCGAAGATGGTCTGCAGCCCGCACAGGCACGGCGGGCTGTCTGCCTGACCCTTCTGAATCTCAACGAATTCCTGTATCTCGACTGACGGCAGAACAGCTCATGACTGATCCGGAAATTTCGCAGTTGCGTTCGGCCGAGCTGCTGAGAATGGAACAGGAAGAAGCCCGTGCGGATAACGCCAACTGGCGTCGCTGGGGGACCTACCTTTCTGAACGCCAGTGGGGTACCGTGCGCGAGGATTATTCGGAAGACGGGACACCATGGACCTATTTCACCCATGATGATGCCCGACGCCGCGCTTACCGCTGGGGCGAAGATGGATTGCTGGGGTTCTGCGACCGACAGTGTCGGTTGTGCTTCGCCGTGGCCCTCTGGAATACTCGCGACCCCATCCTCAAGGAACGACTGTTCGGACTCAATGGCCTTGAAGGAAATCACGGTGAAGACGTCAAGGAAGAGTACTACTACCTCGATGCCACGCCCACGTATTCCTACGCCCGCGGACTCTACAAATACCCAGCCACAGAATACCCCTACGGCCGACTGGTACGCGAAAATCAGCACCGCAGTCGACAGCTGCCGGAACTGGAACTTGTCGATACCGGAGCCTTTGATCGCAATCGGTACTTCGACGTGCAGATCGAATATGCCAAGGCAGAACCTGACGATATCCTGATCCGTATTCGGATCACCAATCACGGTCCCACTGTCGCCCCCATTCACGTACTGCCCACGCTCTGGTTTCGCAATACGTGGTCGTGGGGCTGTACTCACGAAGGCTGCTGGACCAAACCCCGGATCGCACTGGCTGCCGATGGACGACTTGATGCCCATCATCAGACCCTCGGACACTTCCGCTTCGCCGCAGATGTCGCACCCGATGGCCGCTCACCGCAGTGGCTGTTCACCGAAAATGAATCTCATGCCGACTATCTGCCGGCGGATGCTTATGTCAGCCCCTTCACAAAGGATGCATTTCATCGCTGTGTCGTCGACGGCCACGCCGATGCCGTCAATCGCGATGGCTATGGAACCAAGGCAGCTGCACACTACCGACTGACACTCCGATCCGGTGAATCGGCAGTCCTGCAGCTGCGGCTCTGGTCAGCCGAACAGCAGCCAGCAGAAGTCTTCGGAACCACCTTCGCCCGCGTTCTCCAGCAACGCACTACCGAAGCCGATCATTTCTACGCAGCGCGCATCCCCACCGGAATCCCCGACCACCTGAAACCGGTCATGCGCCAGTGCTACGGTGGACTGCTCTGGACTCGACAGTACTACAACTTTGTCGTCGAAGACTGGCTCACCGGCGATCCGAATTTTCCGCCGGCACCTGAAGCTCGTCGCGAAATCCGGAACAATGACTGGCCGCATCTGTTCAATCGCGACATCATTTCCATGCCGGACAAGTGGGAGTATCCGTGGTACGCCGCCTGGGATCTTGCATTCCACATGATCCCCATGGCCGAAGTCGACAGCCGCTTTGCTCGCGATCAGCTGCTGTTGTTTCTGCGCGAATGGTATATGCACCCGAATGGCCAGTTACCCGCCTACGAATGGAACTTCAGTGATGTCAACCCGCCGGTACACGCATGGGCCTGCTGGCGCGTCTACAAGAATTCCGGACTGCCCGGCGGCCGCGACCGCGCCTTCCTCGCCCGCGCCTTTCAGAAACTGCTGCTGAATTTTACGTGGTGGGTCAACCGCAAGGACCTGCTCGGTAAGCACGTCTTCAGTGGAGGCTTTCTGGGACTCGATAACATCGGTGTCTTCGATCGCTCAAAACCACTGCCCACCGGAGGACATCTGCATCAGGCTGATGCCACCGCATGGATGGCCTTCTACTGCGCACGAATGCTCACGATGGCACTCGAACTCTCCAGCGACAGCCCGGCCTACGCGGACATGGCCTCCAAATTCTTCGAACACTACATCGAAATCGCAGATGCGATGAATTCGATGGGAGGTGTTGGGCTGTGGGATGAACAGGATGGCTTCTACTACGACCACCTCTACAACAACGGACAGCATATTCCCCTCCGCGTCCGCTCGATGGTGGGCATCATCCCGCTGTTCAGCTCCGTCATGATCAGCGATGTCGTGCTCGCCAAACTGCCGGGCTTCAGAAACCGTATGGAATGGTTCCTGAAATATCGAGCAGACAAATTCCGCAACATCACCTTCCTGCAGGTCACCAAGGAAGCGGACGAACTGCGCCCCGAACGCGCCCTGCGGCTGCTGGCCATCCCCTCGCGCGAACGCATGCGCCGCATCCTCCAGTACGTCCTCGACGAAAATGAATTCCTCTCACCACACGGAATTCGCTCGCTCTCTCGCATCCATGACAGCCAGCCCTTCACCTTCAATGCCAACGGACAGGAACACCGAGTCAACTACGTGCCCGGTGATTCCGACTCCTCCATGTTCGGCGGAAACAGCAACTGGCGCGGACCAGTCTGGTTCCCCCTCAACTATCTGCTCATCGAATCACTCGAACGCTACGACGAATTCTACGGCCCGGACTTCCGCGTGGAATGCCCCACGGGATCCGGTGTCTGGATGACGCTCGGTGAAGTGGCCGAAGAACTGATGCGCCGACAGATCAGCCTGTTCATGCCGGGACCGGACGGACATCGCCCCTGCTTCGGAGGTGATACTCGCTACCGCGACGATCCCACCTGGAATGAACTGTCTCTGTTTCACGAATACTTTGACGGAGAAAACGGACGTGGCCTCGGAGCCAGCCATCAGACCGGCTGGACTGCACTCGTCACTCGACTCATCAGAAAACTTCATCGCCGCGGAAAACTTCAGCGATAATTCTTAACCCAGACGGTAGCAAATCCACACCAATCCGGCGAAAATCCAGACCGCCCACAGCTCTCGTGTCACGGACCTTTCCCCACCTTCCTCCCCCAACGACGGGATCATCCAGCCATGTCTGAACCTGAGCTGCCCCCGAACCAGTGGCCACCACTCGGACTGCCTACCGGCAGCGTCCGAGCACTGCTCACTCTGATGGTGGTCGGAGTTGTCATTCAGGCCGTCATCCGACAGCAACCACTCGATATCATCTGGACCGAAAGCCTGATGATCACACTCGCCTACTACTACACCTCGCGACGCTTCGTCTCACTCCCCCCGGAAATCATTCAGAGACTGCAGCAGGAAGGTGTCATTGAAACGGATCAGCACCCTCTCTTCCTGCCTCGACACAGCATCCGCTTTCTGCTGCTGGCAGCGTTTGCCGCGATGGGTTTCTGGCTGTTTCGCGAAAATCGACTGCAGGAACCCCGCGCTGTTTCCCTGCTGCTGATCGTCGCCTCCTTCATCGTCGGCTCGATCGTCCGCGGCATCAAAGGGCTGCTCTTCCGCCGCCCCGTTCAGACCACACTGCATGCCCGCTGGGGTGATCTGAAGGCCCTGCTGATACTCGGAACCGTCGGCACAGCCGTCTTCTTCAGGGTCGTCAGGGGCATTGACCCGCTGCCACCCGAATACGACCGCGCGGCTCTCGCACTGATGCTCTACTACTTCGGTTCACGCTGATCACTGCACACGCCTCAGCGTGACAGATCGTCCTGCGCTACCGCTGCTCGAAAATCCGCCAGCGAGTGAAAATACAACTGCAAAGCATCCACGTTCTTTTCCGCTGACTCCACAGCATACTGCTCACGCAGCGCCACCTTCAGCATGTCCGACAGACCCGCCTCCTCGTTCTGACGCTCACGCTCCGCCAGCTCCTCCGCCAGACGCAGCGCCTCACCCGTCTCCTGTACCTGCTCCTGAGCTGAAACAATGGCCGCATGCGCCATCTGCACATCCACCGTGATCTTGTCCGCTGTCAGACGCCGCTTGGCAGTCAACTGCGACATCTTCGCCTGCGTCTCCGTCATCTTCCCCCGCGCCTTGCGACGCTCCACAGGCACATCCAGCAGCAATGAGGCCTCTGCCTCCAGATCCGACTTGTCGCCCTTGCTGCTGGCCGCCGCACCCACATCCTGAGATCCCCACAACACCGCATTCAGCTCCGGCTGCAGCTGATTGGACGCATTGCTGTAATCAATCTGCACCTGACGCCGCAGCAGATCCAGCAGCTTCAGCTCCGGACGCCTCGCCAGCGCCGATTCCACGCCCGCAGACAGCTCCTGCACCGGCTGGTCAGAAAGCCGCGGAAAACCAGGCAACTGAGCTTCCCCAGGCACCAGCGGACGACCCTCTCCATCCCGCAGATAAATCGAAAGCTTCGCCGCCGTCTGCTGCAGCTTGCGTCGAGTATCCGCGACCTTCGCCTGACGTATCGACACCATCCGCAGGTTGTCCGTCAGTTCCGGAGGATCCGTAAAACCAGCCTCCACCTGACTGCGAACCCGCGCCGTACGATCTTCTGCCAACGTCAGAATCCGAGTCGCGATCCTGTGATACTCACCCGCCGCAACCCAGTCCCACCACGCATACGATCCACTACGCACAAAATCAATCAGCTGCGCCTGAATGTCCGGCTCCGCCAGCTGCCGCTCCAAACCAGCCTTCCACAACTCCGCACGCCGATCATCGATGCTGCGGTTTCGAGCCAGCGGAACCTGCACTCCCGCCTTGAACTCGCCACCATCATCCGTCACTCGCTCCTGATACCACGGCTGCATCTCACCGCGACCTATCCGATATCCTCCAAACACCTCGCCACCCCAGTACGTTGGCTTCACCACACCCACACTCTGCCGATACGTTTCGTAAAAACCGACCGGACCGTTCTCGCTGGCGCCCTTCAGCTTGGTATCAAAAGCACCCCACGCCCCCGTCTGCTGACCCGCTGCTATGTTGCGACTTAATAACGCTGACTGCAGCATCGGATACGATCGATAAACCGAATCAATCACCTGCTCCAGAGACAGCTGACGAACATCTGTCACCGGCTGAGCCGCAGGCGTCGCTGCCGGTACTGGCTGGTCACCATTCACTGTCGCTGGCACCGCACGAAGTTCCTGTTCCGCAGCCACACTCTCAGCCACAAACTCGGCCTGCTGCACCCCCGCAGTGACCGCAGACGCTTCATCAGAAGCCGCCACCTGCTCAACCGTCGGTAACAGAGAATCCTTCGATACGGATTCCGGCACTACAGGCTTGCGGACTCGCGAACGCGTCAGCAGATCGCTGATTCGGCCGCGATTCTTCTGAGCCGTAGGGATCTCCGGTGCGTAGACCGGAGCATCCGGCTCGACCGAATGACGCACAATCGCACGTCGTCCGCGACAGCCAGTGGCGACCACACACGTCAGCAGACACCACACAATCAGGATTTGACCACGATATGAACGCATGTTCGGTGAGCCGTTGCAGCGGACGAAAAGGACAGCCTCCACTGAGCCTATCGGACAGAAATCCGCACAATCCAAAGAAACCACACCCCCGACATGACTTGTCGAATCGCCCTTTTCTGAACAGCACGCAGATTCCCTACAACCGCTACAGATTCCCTGTCCCAGAGAACTGAACCTTTATCCAGAAAATCCATCACCATCCGTAACTCTCGCCAGACCCCCTCAAAAACCCACCAAAGACCTCGCACGGCACCTCAGGTGCATGGCACCTGAAAACGTAAACTTATCGCAATAAGCAACTTGCGAAAACACGATCCCGTTTTGGGGCGGTGCGAAGGGGATGACCCGCAGCGACTGGCTATCCCCATCCCCGACTGACAAACTGCTGGGTTTTGACGGTTCTTTCGGTGTCTTCCTGCTTTCCTGACAGGAATAGGCTTGCCTATCGCGGGATTTGTTGGTGAAACTGGTCGATATCAGAGTAAATACGTCAGGCTGCGCCTTGGGGTGCTCACCCGTGCGGATCGGTGATGGAAGGTATCTGGCTATGTTGCGTTCGTGGCTCATGCGTTTGTTGACATGTGCGTCCCTCGCTGTGACCGGCTCCGCCGTGTCTGCACAGGGATTGATTTTTCATCTGCCCGAAGACGGCTTCATGGTGGAGTACGAGGGCACTCTGACTCAGGCCACATCCGTCGACGACGAAGCACCGCTCACGTGGACCTGCGAACTGACAATCAAGTCGGTTGGGCGTGAGGACGCCGAGTTTGAAGGTCGGATGCAGCCCTGTCGCTGGGTTGAGATCAAAGTCCTGACAGGCAATGCCGGTGCCGCCGGGCTGGATCCAGGCCCCGTCGGCTCGCGGATTTACCGCGTACTGGTGCCGGAAAGCAGGATCAACGAGGATTGGAAGGACCAGGCTGGCATTCCCAACGACATGCTGCCGATCGTCAAGGGTTACCGTCGACTGGGGGAAGAGGGAGTGGAACCGATCAAAACCTCGTCCTTGCGGTATTTCCCCACAATTTCTCTGCTGACCAGCTACCTCGACCCTGAAAAAGTGGCGGACAACGAAGTTCCGGACACGATTCTTCAGGGTGCGGGAATCACTGCTGTGCACTGGCGTGGCAAGGCTGTCATGGAAAGTCAGAAAACCCGTTCGACAAACGAGGGCGAGTATTGGGTGTCGAAAACGGTTCCTTTCGGACTTGCTCGCTGGGTTGTGACCGTCACCACCGAAGAAAAGGATCTCGCAGCCAACCGCAGTGACTTCAAGGTCGCCGTGGTCAAGAAGGTGGACATGAAGCTGCGACGCATCCGAGAAAACGCAGAAAGTGAGTTGGTGGTACAGTAATTCGGCTGCGGGCAGGCCCCGGCAATTCCTCCCGCATCGCCCCGTTTTCCCGGCAGAAGCTTGTTTTTCGGTCGCTGACCGGTATCATTTGGGCCTGCATTTCCCAGCATTTTTGCAGCCTGATCTGGGTCTCCGCTGTCCCGCGGTGTCCTGTCAGTGGTTGCTGGATCGGGCACCGCAGCCCATCCCGGCCTCCGGGGCATCTGCAAAGTCGGTCATTGTGGCGTCGTCTGGCGTCATCTGTTGTCGCGTCGGTCATTGTGGCGTCAGTCGTTCCCCGTTCAATTCTCTGCTCGGCCTGCCTGCTGCAGGCAGTTGCAGACTGGTCTGGATAACTGTTCCTGTGTTTGAGTCAATTACACAAAGTCTGGGCAGGGCGTTCAGTGCTTTCCGCGGTACCGGAAAGATCACCGAGGGCAACATCCGCGAAGGCATGCAGCAGGTCCGGCAGGCGTTGCTGGAAGCCGACGTGGCCTACGACGTCGTACAGAACTTCATCTCCACCGTGACCGAAAAGGCGATCGGCGAAGAGGTTCTCAAGGCTCTGCGCCCCGACCAGCAGATCGTGGGCATTGTGCATCAGGAACTGATGGACCTGATGGGCCCCGTTGATCACTCGCTGACAGTCCGTCGTGACGGCACCAGCGTCATCATGATGTGTGGTCTGCAGGGTTCCGGCAAAACAACGACCTGCGGCAAGCTTGCGGTGCGACTAAAAGAGCAGGGCCATGCTCCGTACCTGGTCGCCGCGGACCTGCAGCGTCCTGCGGCCATCGAACAGCTGAAAATCCTCGGGGCGCAGATCGGCTGTCCGGTCTACTTCGAAGATCCGCAGAACAGCAACCCGGTTCAGGTGTGCCGTAACGGCGTGGCGGCAGCCAAACGCAGTGGTGCCAAAGTCGTCATTCTGGACACAGCCGGGCGTCTGCACGTGGATGCTCAACTGATGCAGGAACTGCAGCAGATTGACAATCAGGTGAATCCGGATCAGGCACTGCTGGTCTGTGACGCCATGACCGGCCAGGACGCGGTTCAAAGCGCCAGGGCCTTCAACGAGGCCCTCGAACTGGATGGCGTGATTCTCACCAAACTGGATGGGGATACGCGTGGCGGTGCGGCACTCAGCGTCAAGGCCGTCACTGGCGTCCCCATCAAATTTATTGGTGTGGGCGAACAGCTGGATCGCCTTGAAGAATTCCACCCGGATCGCATGGCCGGCCGAATTCTTGGCATGGGCGACATCCTGTCGCTCTATGAAAAAGCTCGCAAAGAATTCGACGAAGACGAAATGCTCCGCCAGCAAGAGCGGATGCAGAAGGGCAAATTCACTCTTGATGACTTCCGCAATCAGATGCGGCAGATCAAGAAACTGGGCTCGATGAGGGATATCATGAAAATGATTCCCGGCATGGGGGCCCTTGTGGACCAGCTGGGGGATCTGAACCCTGAAGACGACATGCGTCGAATCGAAGGCATGATCGATTCGATGACCATGCAGGAACGTCAGAATCCTGAAATCATCGATCGCAGTCGCCGCAACCGTATTGCTCGCGGTAGTGGCATGCAGGCAGCCGACATCAATAAGCTGCTCAAGGACTTTTCGATGATGAGCAAAATGATGCAGGGGATGACCAACATGGGGTTGCGCGACCGCCTGCGCATGATGCGCGGTCTGGCGGACGGCGGTTTCATGAACCCCGAAGCTGAGATTGTCGAGAAAAAGTTAAGAAGTGCTCGTGGCCCCGCCGACAAGGACGCGGCTCGGGACAAAAAGAAAAAACAGCGAAAAGAGGCTCAAAAGGCCAAAAAACGAAATCGTCGCCGTTAAAACCGGCCCGAGGCAAGGGATGTGCACCTTTGCACACTCCCGCAATCCTGCCGAGTTTGGGAAGTTTCCCGGACCGTCCCGGATACCTGCCTCCCGGATTGCTCTGCAGCGGTTTCAGTCGTTATCTTAAAGGATTCTTCCAACCTTTTGGCGCGTCAGACCGCGTCGCCAGAAGGCTCGATCAAGCTTGATCAGGCTTGATCAACCTGGATCAAATCGGTGTGGAAATCTGTTGTGGAAAACCGGGAGCAGCAATGTCAGTTCGTATTCGTATGAAGAAAATGGGCCGCAAGCATCGCCCGTTCTTCCGTATCTGTGTGATGGATTCGCAAGTCGCCCGTGACGGCAAGACGATTGAGGAAGTTGGGTTTTACGACCCAATGGTCCATGACAAGGCTGCTCGCGTAAAGATGAACCTTGAGCGAGTGGATTACTGGTTGTCAGTGGGTGCTCAGCCCAGCGAAAAGGTCAACGCCTTGATTCGCAAGGTGAAGACGAACCGTTTCGGCACCGCAAAGGCTCCGCCGCCAATGCTGGCTCCGAAGGTCCGCGAGGAAGCGGCTCCTGCTGAATCAGCAGAGGCTGCAGCCACTGAATGACGGTCGCTGAACCCCATGCTGCTGCTGGGTCGTCAGATCCCGATCTGACACCTTCCCATGCAGACCTGCCTCAGGGTTCGCAGGTTGATTGTCCTGATCTGTCAGAATCCGCTGCCGTTCAGGCACCAGAACCTGACAACCCCGACACAACTCTTCCTGCAAAGCAACTGTCGATACGATTTGATATTCTGACTTTGTTCCCGGAAATGTTTCACAGCTATCTGGGGCAGGGTCATCTGAAGCGGGCAATTGAACGCGGTCTGGTAAACATCCAACTGCACAATTTTCGGGACTATGCCCCGGGAAAGCGGAAGCAGGTCGACGACAAACCATTTGGTGGCGGGCCCGGCATGTTGATCATGTGCCAGCCCGTGTTCGACTGTGTTGAAGCGGTGCAGGCTCAGGAACAGCAGCCAGGACGGCTGCTGATGATGACTCCTCAGGGTCGGCGACTGGATCAGACGCTGGTCGAAGAGTTATCAGGCGAACCTCGACTGCTGCTCCTTTGTGGGCGGTATGAAGGGTTTGACGATCGGATCCGACAGGGGCTCAGGCCTCTCGAAGTTTCGGTCGGCGATTTTATCTGCAATGGCGGTGAAGTACCGGCCATGCTGATAGTAGATACAGTCATCAGGTTGATTCCCGGAGTTCTCCACGACGAAACCAGCAGCCGTTATGATTCCTTCAGTCATGCCGGTCTGCTTGAGCATCCTCAGTTCACTCGCCCACGCGAATACCGAGGCATGACGGTTCCCGATGTGCTGATCAACGGCAATCACAAAGACATACAGAAGTGGCAGCATCTGCAAAGCCTTCAGCGAACCGCTGAAAGACGTAGTGATCTGCTCCCGGACAATTCGAACCTCTGACAGACGCTCTTAACGATCCGCCGCAATTGGCGGCTCAGGCAGGAAGGACCAGTCTCATGCGTAACTTGCTCGTGGAAAGTGCAGAAAAGTCCAGTCTTCGTGAACAGCCGCTGCAGTTCGCAATCGGTGATACCGTGGACGTGCACACTCGCATTCTGGAAGGTAACAAAGAACGCATCCAGAAGTTCAACGGCGTCGTCATCGCTCGCCGTGGTTCAGGGACTCGCGAAATGTTCACCGTTCGCCGCATTGTGCAGGGTGAAGGCGTCGAGCGAACTTTCCCCATCAACTCCCCCAAAGTTGCTGCTGTGGAGGTCAAACGACACGCTCGCGTTCGCCGCGCAAAGCTGTTCTACCTCCGTGAACGTACCGGCAAGGCCACTCGACTTCGTGAACGCAATGCGAAGCCATGGGAATCTCAGGTCAGCGACGCCAACGGCTGAGAACACCTTTCAATACACGTCTCTGCTTACCGCACAAAACTGCCGCGGTGCAGCACGCAACCTATCCTGCCGCCAGCCCTGCCGGGTCTGGCGGTTTTTTTTTCACCCTCACACATCATGAATTCCCCCGCCTCAAATACTCGCGGCATGATCCAGCAGTATCAGGAACTGCCGAGGACAGTCCACCTGCTGTGCGTCGGTTCATTCATCAACCGCGTCGGCTCGTTCGTGATGCTCTTCCTGTCCATTTACGTCAGCGAACAACTGCAGCTTGGAACCACTTTTGCCAGCTACTGCATCGGTGCATTCGGCTGCGGATCCGTGGTCTCCGCACTGCTCGGCGGACAGCTCGCCGATCAATTCGGACGTCGTCGCACAATGCTGCTGGCGCTGTTCGGCGGAGCTGCCACCCTGCTGCTGCTCAGCCAGATCACAAATGGCTGGCTGTTCATGTTCACACTGTTCCTGTTCGCCCTGATCATGGACATGTACCGCCCGGCCTCCGCAGCACTCGTCGGTGACGCTGTAACGGACGAACAACGGCCGCACGCCTTCGGATTACTCTACCTGTCATTCAATCTGGGCTTCGCCGTCGCTCCACCCATCGGCGGATACCTTGCCGGAAAATCCTTTCAGTACCTGTTCTGGTTTGATGCCGCCACAACTGCCATGTACGGGGCTGTAGTCCTGCTCACAATCCGTGAAATCCGCCACTTCCACAAACACTCCCAGTCCAGACCCCGCTCCGCTCAGGCTGCCCTGCAGCATCTGCTGCACGATCACAATTTCCAGCTGTTCATGGTCTGCAGCCTGCTGACAAATATCGTCTTCATGCAGGCCTTCGTCACACTGCCACTCTACCTCTACAGACTCGGTTTCAATGAACTGGAATTCGGACAGATGATCTGCCTGAATGGAGCCCTGATCGTTCTGCTGCAGCTGCCCGCCACACACATCCTCAGCAGATTCCCACGCGGCGCTGTCCTGATCTGCGGGGAACTGCTGATGGCAGCCGGATTCGCGCTCACCGCAGCGGCTGCCAGTGCCCCCATGATCCTTCTCACCATCACACTCTGGACACTGGGTGAAATCCTGCAGGCACCCTGGAAACCAACTCTCGTCTCGGAAATGGCACCCGTCGACCTGCGCGCCCGCTACATGGGCCTGTTCAATATCACTCATGCCATGTCAATCGCCCTCGGAGCACCTCTGGGAGGATTCGTGCTGTCCCGCTTCGGACCCACGGTTCTGTGGCCGGCTGCAGGATGTGTCCTGCTGCTGACCTGCGGTCTGTACGCACTGCTGTTCCACCGGCTGGCAAAAAAATCTGAAACCACCTGACGACTCACCGCGGACGCTGCTGCTGATCAAGCTGTTCCTGCAGCGTCTGCTTCAGCTGCCGAACCCGCTCGATGTCCACGCCCTCAGGACCCTCAGTAATAAACCACTCAGCATCCGCAATCGCCATCGCCAGACGACCCGTCCTCGCACGCATCTCCAGACGCTTGGCACGATACTCCACATTCGTCGGCACAATGACTGCCAGTGTCTCCAGACACGACAGCACATCCTCGTCTGCCCGCCGAGCCTCAGCCAGATTCAGCAGATTATTCACCATCCGCTCAATAATCTCAGCCGAAGTTCTTGACTCCCGAAACCGAGGCTGATCCGGAAAACCGGCCGCAGCAATGATCCTGCGAATGTCGTCCTCAGACATGCGACGCCCACGCTCAAACACGTCGATCATCTGCGATTCACCGCCTGACTGCGGCTCAAATCGCACCACAAAATGTCCCGGAAGACCCACCCCGGAAACCTTCAGATTCAGTCGCTTCGCCAGCTCCATGTACAACACCGAAAGCGAAATCGGGATTCCCTCCCGATCATCAATCACCTCATTCAGATAACTGTTGGATGCCGTGTCATACTCAAATCGACTGCCACGAAACCCCAGTTCTTCAAATAACAGGCGATCCAGTTCTGCCAGCCGAGCTGACTCGGTCGCATCGGCAGGCAAACGACCGCTGATCTCTGCTGCCATACGATCCACTCGCTGCACATAACCGGCAGCATCCACATCAGAATTGTCAATGCGAGCAACCAGCAGGGCACACGTCAGCAGATCCGGCGACTGACCCGCATCAGCCGGTCGCAGTGCAGCCAGCAGCTCACGCCTGACCGCCGCCCTGTGCAGATCCTCCGACAGTAACTTCAGCCGCCGCGCCTTCTGCTGCAGCCGCTCGGACTCCGCCACCATGTACTCAATCGCTGGTTCACCCAGCGGCAGCAACGTGTCCAGACCATCCTGCTGCACCGGCAGATCCCAGCGCATCCCCGCAGCAAAGTCCCGCAGACGCGCCGCTTCACCCGAATCACGCGGAGCAGGCAACAGGTCTGTACCCGTTTCATATCGTCGAAACTCCGCCACCGTCCCACGAAATGCCGCCAGACCCGCTCGACCCCGCGGCAGGACCAGATCGCGAGACTCCACCACCAGAGTCTCGTTCACATAACACTGCACTCGATCCTCATAAATCCGGACCGTCAGACTGTTCCACTGCTCACGACGCCACGCATCATGCGGCTGGTTATGCAGGATCGTCCATGAATTCACGTCCGGACCATCAAACCGCGTCAGACGCAGGTTCCCCGCACTGGGATAAAATCCATAATGACGGTCACCCTCGTCCGAATGAAACACCAGCCCCGCCGCTCCACTTTCATCCTCCAGACGCACCAGAACTCGCACGTCATATGGTACTGCAGGAACATCCGCCCGACTGATGCACAATGTCCGCCCGCCAAATCCCGCACCCTCACCCGTCACCAGTATCCGACCAGCACGCTGACGCCAGTTGCCCCCGGAAACCACCGTCCACTGCTGCGGATCCAGAGCACCTATCGTGCTCCAACGCGACATCAGGACCGGATTGGGATCCGACTTCAGCTCGCGCAGCAAACGCACCGGGACCGCAAAACCCAGCTTGTCCTGTAATGCCGACTTGCGAGTCACAATCCCGACGACTGATCCCTGCCGGTCCAGAACCGGACCACCACTGTTGCCACGCTCAATCGACATCGCCAACTGCAGCATCTCGACGCCATCAATATCCTGATGACCGGAAATCACGCCCGACACGATCGAATTCCTAAAACCCTCCGGATGACCCAACGCGACCACCTCACGCCCCTGAGGCGTCCGATCGTCCGCGGAAAGTGTCAACGCCGGCAGCTGCAGGTCTGCCACCCTCAGAATCGCCAGATCCAGACGACTGGATGATGCATACACCTCCACCACGGGAACCAGCTTCCCGTCTGGCAGCTCCACCCGGATCTCTCGGCCATCACCAATCACGTGATGAGCAGTCGCGATCAGGCCACCCTCAATCACAAAACCGGTCCCCAGCCCCGAATCACTGCCCGTGCGATCCGTTGCACGAACCACCACCAGCGATTTCTGTGCCCGCTCCGCAAGCACCTCAGCTGATAAAGGTGGCTGAGCTGACGCAGACGGCTCATCACCCCGAACTGCTGCTGCACACAACAATACGCCACACAGCACAAGGGCAGGGCACTGAACACGCAGATTCAGATTGCGAAGCACCGCAGTCGACTCCCTTTTGTTCCAGTGAATACACGAGACAGCCGCCCGCCATCCCCGGCTCAGTGTAACCGACCGGCCAACCGAATCGACAGCAATTTCCAAAACTTCAGCCCGCTGCAGCAGGGACCAGCAAACGCATACTGCTCGGGGCAACCACCACACTCAATGGCAATTCCCCGCCCGGATCACCGTCAAACTGAAAATGGGCCACACCAGCACTGTCCCGCACTCTCACACTGACTGCCGTCGTCCGAAACGACGTCACCTCCGCTGCAGCAATCGGCCAGCCCAGACGCAGACGCAGAATGTGCCACAACATCGCCGCACGACTGCCACCGTGATAAACACGCACGTCCAGCAGACCGTCATCCGGCTCAGCTGCCGGAGAAAACGGGAAGTCAAATCCATACTTCGGCACGCTCGATACGATCACGTGCACACCGGATACCGGCTGAGATAACTCGGCGGCCGTCACTTCAAAACGATGCAGACTTGCAGACAGCAGCGACCGCATCACCGGCACCACATAGTCCCAGCGACTGATGTGCCCACGCCGGCGACTATGCACACACTCCACAACCTCCGCGTCCGGACCACAACTGACCATCAGCAGAAAACGACGGCCATTGCAGAATGCCGAATCCAGTCGCCTGACCACCCCCGCTGCTATCACACCCGACAGAAACTTCCCGTCACGACGAAGACCAAGATACTTCGCCAGCAGGTTTTCAGTGCCCAGCGGCAGCACAGCCAGAGGTATCGCCGGATGACGATTCACCAGATCCGCCACCGTACCGTCACCACCCGCAGCCACAATGCAGCAGATCCGACGATCAACCGCAGCCCGCACCACCCAGCGATCAAGCTGAGCTCGATCCGAAAACATCCGGACCCCATAGCCGCGCCTCCGCAGCGCTGATACCAGTATCAGCAGCTCACGAACCCCACGACCACTGCCGGACAGCGGATTGCGCTGAATCACAACCCAGCTGTCCGTTCCCTTCCCTGCTGACATACCACGCTCTCAGTGCTGCAGCAGACCGAAAACACCGAATGTCACTTCGGAGCAGCCAGTTTGATCAGATTGCTGTCGCTGCGAATGAACAAACCACCATTCGATGCACCCGGACTGCACAGAATCGTCTCACCCAGATCCAGCTCGGACACAATCGTCCCCTTGTCCGCCTCCGGCTTCACCACAAATGCCACTCCCGCCTCGTTCACCAGATACAGATGATCTCGAGCGTAAATCGGAGTCCCGCTGAAAGTGCCTCGCAGTCGCAATTGCCAGACACGCTCTCCTGTCTCCAGAGATGCAGCGTTCAGCACACCAGAACTGTTCAGCACCAGAGCCAGATTGCCGGCAACCACCGGGCTCGATGTGGCCGGGCTGATATTCCCGGAATTCCATAACTGCTCCACCGAATCAGCCCCTGGCTTCAAGGCCGTCAGACCATTCGATGGCACATACACCGTTCCAGCAGACACCGTCGCTGAAGGAATCGTTGATGCACCCTTGTCAAATTCCCACGCAACCTTTCCGGACTCCGGATAGACTGCCGTTAACCCCTTCGATGACTGCAACAGTACCAGTGCCGCACGACCACCACGGCCCGGAATCAGAGCCGGTGATGTCCAGTTCGCAGCTCGCGGACGCTGAATCTGCCAGCGAGTCTCACCAGAGGCCACGTCAACCCCGCACGCAAATGCCTCCGCATCACTCTCAACCTGCACCACCACAGTCTCACCAACCACAATCGGAGATGATGACATCCCCAGACTGTTGCTGGCATTCGGAAACTCACGACCCAGACCGCGATACCACAGCAATCGACCCTTCAGATCCAGACAGAACAGGTCGTTGCTTGAGAAAAAGGCAAAGACACGCTGACCGTCACTGGCCATCGTCGGCGTTGCATTCGCCATCTTCTCGTGAGTCTGAGTGCGTCCGGTGGCATGGAACTGACGCTGCCAGAGCTGCATCCCACTCTCAGCATCTATACTGATCACATGCAGACGGTTCTGCGTATAGCCGGAACTGGCCGACACAAACACACGACCATCCACAATCACCGGACCGGAAACACCACGCCCCGGTAATGCGGCCTTCCACGCGATCGTCGAACCACTCAGTTCCGTCGGCAAAGATTCACCCGAAGCCACCGAATTCGCTTCGTTGCCACGAAACTGCTTCCAGTCCCCGGCCCACAACACACCGCACGAAAACTGCAGCCCACACAACAACGCCAGTACCAGAGATTTTCCATCAGGCCGATTCATTCGGCACCCCCTTTGTTCAGAGCCGTCTTCTGCGATACGCCATTCCGAACCACCACCGGCCCCGGCAGAACACCCACACCCGTAGCGTCACAGACACGCAACTGAAACTGATACTTCTGAGCCCAATCCTGCGTCTGCTCGTTCTGACAGATCTTGAATGCCAGTACGTTCACACCCGGCTTCAGCTGCACCGTAACAGAGTACTGATCCAGCTGAGTACTGCGGTGATACTCCTCACGCTCAAACGCCAAAGCACCGTTGACCCACAACTTCCAGGCATTCGGAGTCCCCAGACGGATCTGCAGAGACTGCTGAGAAGGACTGCTCCATTCAGCCACAGCATACATCGCGGAACCCTTGAAGTTCTCGATCTGCTTCGCAATGTCCACCACACCAAAATCATCCGTGGTCTCAATCGCCTGCCAGCGCACCTTGCCATTCATCCCGTCATACTCAGCGTCAGGATTCACCCGCTCCTGCACGATTTCCGCTTCCGGCTGATACGCAACCGCCCAACCCTTCTCCTCGCGATTGTCGAATGGCCCCACAATCTTCCACGAAGACACAAAACCGAAATGCCGACTGATATCCACCGTCTCGCCGGCCTTCCGCAGAGCCTCGGCAATGGTCTTCACCTGATCCTCATGCACCGCCCCACTCAGAGCCTGACGATACAGTTCCGTCGCCGCTGAACCCTCAGCCGTCGTCGCCTGCTGCAGCAACCGCTGCACCGCATCACGACGAAACTCAGGACTGGGATCGTTCAGCATCCCCGGAATCAGCTCATCAAACAACGTCTGGTCGTCGGCAGCCAGAGTATCAAAGGCCAGTCTGCGAGCATCCGCGGAGTTGGCAGTATCAAGAATAAACGCCCGCAACGCTTTCGCCGGCAACGCCTTCCGCGAAGCCCGCTGCGCATCCGCAATCTGCTCAAACGCATTCCGCAGCCAGTTCAGACCCTCCGGAGTCGCTTTCTCAAAACCCTCCAGAATCGGCAGCAGCGCTCGCTCTCCCGAGCCCGTTAAGGCAACCAGCGCCCGCTGATTCTCGCGGCTGCCCTGTCCCGCCACCTTCGCAGACTGCAGAATTCCCACAGCCTCCGTAATCGCGTCCGGACGCTCTTTCTTCTTCGCAGCCAGCACGTCACCCACGTGAACGACTGCCAGAATCGCTGCCAGCAAAAGAGCTGTGCGGAACACATTCGCACGCCCACCACCTGAACCCACCATGTCTGACACTCCGTCACTCAACAACATCATGCTGTCAAGAGCCGCAACAGCTGGAAATCGCCAGACTGCCACGCCTCCCCCCCGCTTCCTCGAAGTCCACCAGACAAAACACCGATGGAAATCGCCCCACCACCACTAGAACATGGCAAATTCAGGCATGCCACTCCGACGGCGAAATAAATGGCAGAAACGTGGCGATCGTCAGATCCTGACCACCTGTGATAAATTTTTGAGGTGGAAAAGTCTGGTTTCTCTGCGCAATTTCACACTTCACACTGCCAGCCATCGTAATCTGACAGGAAAGTCATCGAATCCCTGCGAACCATCCGAGATTCCGTTTGCCGTCATCACTTTTTCTGGCATGATCCGGGGTGACCGATTTCCCACCCGGAGGCCCATATTGGCCTCCACGGTCTGGTCCCACGGCGTATCGAGCTGATTCTCATGCTGCTGATCTTCCTGCGAGTAGCCTACCTGCTGATCTGTGCCGGCGCTATTCTTGCCTACATCTCTACAGAAACAGTCGCCGGAAAATCGGCCAGCCTGCCGCCCATCATCGAAAACAACAAGGCACTCGCCTTCCTCGTCCTTGTCCTCATTTCTCAGTTCGTCACAATCGGTGACCTGCTGATCCGTCGTAAACGCATCGAAGTCATCTCCAGCGTCTACTTCGGGATCCTCATCGGCGTACTGCTCGCCTACCTCATGATCCAGGCACTCACTCCCGTTGTTCCACCCGACAGCGGCTATCACACCCTCGTCGTCCTGCTCACGCTGCTGATCCTGCCGTACCTCTGCGTTTCACTGCTGCTGCAGACCAAAGACGATTTTCGCTTTGTCATTCCTTACGTCGAATTTCAACGCGACCTGAAAAGTGGTCGCCCGCTGGTCGTGGACAGCAGCTCACTCATCGACGGACGCATTGCCGATGTTGTCGAAACTCAAATCATCGAATCCCAGCTGATCGTTCCGGATTTTGTGCTGGCCGAAGTTCAGGAAATCGCAGATTCCTCCGACAAAAACCGCCGCACTCGCGGTCGTCGCGGTCTTGAAGTCCTGGCCAAAATCCAGCAAAGCACACACGTCGACGTCAAAGTTGTGGAAACTTCGCGAAACGAATTCCGCATGATGACCGTCGACCAGAAAGTTGTGGCTCTGGCCAAACAACTCCGCGGCGGTGTCATCACCAATGACTTCAACCTGAATAAAGTTGCCAGCGTTCAGGGCATCGCAGTCATCAATCTCAACGACGTCGCCAATGCTCTCAAACCGCGCTACATCCCCGGTGAAAGATTGAACATCCGAGTCATCCGGGAAGGTGATGGTCCCGGACAGGGCGTCGGCTACCTCGACGACGGCACGATGGTCGTCTGCGAAAATGCCTCTGCACTGGCCGGTCGCGATATCGCCGTGACCGTCACCAGCGTCCTGCAGAACAGCGCAGGTCGCATGATCTTCGGGAAACTTGCCTACCGCCCGGATGAACAGCAGCCTGGCTGAATCACTGCATGATCATCCACGCAGCCTTCAGATATTCAGTCTCCGGACAGGTTGAAAGCACCGGATGATCCGGTGCAGCCCCTGTCCGCGCTATCAGCTGAAAAGATCGGGGCGCCGCCGACTGACCGTCCGCCTCTGCCTCATCTCCGGGTGACCGCGCCGCCGCCGACAGCAGCTGCAGAAACTCAGACTCTGGCAACAGACCCGCACAAGTACAACTCAGCAACAGACCGCCCGGCTTCACCAGCCGCATCGCCAGACGGTTCATCGCGAAGTGCTTCCGCGTGCCGTCTTCGATCTCCATCCGACTGCGAATCAACTTCGGAGGATCAAGAATCACCACATCAAACTGCCGCTTATTACGCAGCATCTCACGCATATAACTGAAAATGTCGGCCTGCACAAAACGCACTCGCGCCTGATTCAGATTGGCGTTCTCACGCGCAACCTCCAGCGGTTCCTCATCCAAATCCACTCCAGTCACCTCGGCAGCACGGCCCAGCACCTTCGACTGAATCGAAAACCCACCCGTGTAACAGCACAGGTCCAGAACAGAACGCCCCTCACAGAACTCCGCCAGAAGCCGACGATTCTCACGCTGATCACAGAAAAAACCGGTCTTGTGACCACCGTCAAATCGTACCCGAAATCGAGTCCCGTATTCCTGAATGATCACATTCCCCGGACACCCCTCAGACTTCAATTCCGGAGGATCACAGCCCTCCTGAGACAGAAACTGCGGACTTGTTCGCAGCAGCCAGTGCTTCGCCCCCGTAATCTCCGCCAGCATCGGCAGCAACAACGCACCCCGCTGATACATCCCCAGCGAAAATGCCTCAGCCGACAGCACACCCGCAAAATTGTCCACCACCAGACCAGACAGGCCGTCCGCCTCCGCATGCACAACTCGCCATGCCGATGCCTGAGAAGGCAGCCTGAGCGTTGTAGTACGCAGAGCAGATGCAGCAGCAAGTTTTGCTCGCCACGCATCATCACCCGGCAATTCCGATCCATGCCACAACAGCCGGATGCACAGTTCACTGCGAGTATTGTACAGGCCATAACCAAATGGCTGTGAATGCTGCTCTGCATACACCGCCACCAGATCGCCCGCCTTCGCACCACCACCGTCCTCCAGACGACGACGATACATCAGTGGATGCAGACTGCGACTTTTCATGCGCACTGCAGGAATCGGCTCCGCCGACCGTGGCCCCAGCTGAGTTCGCTGGCGCACCAGCTGCCCACCCGTCTCACCCGCAGGTCGCGGCACACCCTCTGACCCGGACTCCACCGAACCGCGCCAAACCGACTGCGATCCTCCAGCATGACGCGATTCAGAACGACGAGACTTTTTCATCTGATTTCCGACAACGAAAACAACAACCGGTTGCTCCGAATACACAACCGCTGCATCCACATCACTGAACAGGCTCCGACTGCCTGCTCAATGTCTGCAGATACGACACCAGATCAACAAACTGCTCCGACGTCAGAATCTCTGAAACATTGGCCGGCATCGGAGATGACGCAGACAGTCGACGCTCTTCCACGTCAGCCACAGGCAGAATCGTCTCACGACCCTGACTGTCAGTCACACTGACGCGCTCTCCCTCCAGCTCCTTCAACAAACCACTGATGGCCTGACCATCCCGCGTCACAATCGTCGTTGTTCGAAATGCCACATCCACGTTACGACTCGGAGCCAGAATATCTTCCAGCAGACGCTGCACTCCACGACTGGCAACGCCGTCCAGATTCGGACCAACCTGCCGACCCTCGCCCGCCACCTGATGACAAATCTGACAGTTCCGGCGGAATAACTCACGCCCCGCGTCAGCGGAACCAGACTTCTGAGCAATCAGCTGGCTGCGTTCCTGTATCAGCTTGTCCGTCTCCGCCGACTCCTCCGGAAGTTGAGCGACAAGTTCGGCCAGTCGCTGCTGCAATTCCGCACCAGCCACAGCCTGCAAACGCAGCTGAATCGATGGCCGCTGCAGCAGACGAGCCGAAGCATGGCCCGACTCAATCAAACCCGTCAGCACCACAGCACCCGGATTGTCCGCAGCCAGCCGCTCAGCCATCTGCTGCTGCTCCACTGCCGTGGCACCATGAAACGCCGCCTTCAGCAACTCCCCCGTATCCGCTGTCACAGCCTGATCAAACGCAGCCCGCACACCCGCCACCAGCTGCAACTCGGCCTCCGGCATCTGCGGTACCAGCGACAGCGCACCAAGTACAGAACTGCCCCGCAGTTTCGCCAGCGCACCTGCAGCCTCTGTACACTCCCGACCACTCAGATCGGCACGCACTGTCAGCTGCTCCAATACCCCCGCAAACTGCTGCAAACCAAACTCCGCAATCATCGAGACCGCTGCTGATCGTCGCTGAGACTGATCAGATGGATTCAGACCAGCCAGTGAAAATCGCCCCACCGCCAGCCACGCATAAGCTGTCGCATCGTCACCATCCACCAGCTCCAGAATCACACGGCGACCGGCTTCCTTCGATAGTGACCATGTGATCTGCTGCGCGACGTCATTGCGCGGCGGAGCAGCCTGCTGCAGCACCTGCCCCGATGCCGCATCCAGCAGCCGGATCATATTCACCTGCTTCAACGGCTTGTCCGGAAAACCATCATGACCGGCCACGTAGAAACTCAGTTCGGCCGGAGCATTGAAAGGCTCAGAACGCCAGCTTCCCGTACGTTGCTCACCAGCCTCGAAACTGCTGAACAGAAGCGCGCCCGTCACCCCGTCCGCACAACGCCGAACTGTCGTGACACCCCAGCAGTTGTTCCTGCTGCCACCAGGACCGCCCCCAGCAGTCCACACCAGTGACCTCGACTGCTGCAGAGCCTTTACGTCGTCCAGCGACTGCATTCCCAGCTGCCGCAGCACCAGAGACTCAGCCCACCCAAGGACAGATGCCGGAATCACCTGGCGACGCTCCGTAAAACCTCGCGCCATCGCCGACAGCAACTGCACCTGCTCTTCCGGACGATCGGCAAACTGAGCACGAATCGCCACAACCACGGAATCAGCGGCCTCGGCACTGACCTGAGCCGCCGCATATTGCAGATACTCTGGCAGCCGCGCCGGCTGAAAGTCGGCAATCACCTGCATCTGATCAGCCACAAACGCTGCACCCGTCGCCGATTTCACCGCCAGACACAGATCCGCCACCGCCGAAATCTCAGAACCAATTCGCAGGGTCCCCGCAAATCGCTGCAGCCAGTCCTCATGCTGCAGATGATTCCTCAACGCAATCCGTACCGAATGCCGCAAATGCACATCACCCAGCTCGGTGGTCAACAACAACCGCAGCAACGGACCCTGCAGAGACTCAGCACAGTGCACAGCCGCCGCTGCCGCCGCTGCACGCCGAACCAAAGCAGACTCATCCGAAAAACCACGCAGCAGTAAATCCACGGCAGCCGCCGTCACCGCAGACCCAACCGACGATTCACGAAGTGTCCGAAAGACATGCACCCGCACTGTTTCATCGGAATCACCAAGCAGCTGACCCAGATCCGCACTCTGCAACTCACCCAGCTGCGACAATAACCGCAGACTGTTTCTCCGCAGGTGCCCGGACGGTGAACTCAGACCAGCTCGCAGCAAAGGTACGGCCTGAGCTCCGTGGCGGTCAACCAGCAGATCTCGAGCCAGTCGCTGCTGCGGCAGCGTGCCCGCTGACAGAACCTGCACCAGCTGCTCAGATGTCTGCTTAGTCAGATCAGGACCATAACCCGTCTTCCACGAACGCTGCTCATCCGCAGCCGCCCACGAAACACGCCAGATTCGCCCGCGATAACGATCCCGACCGGGATGCTTCAGATCCACCTCGTAATGACCAATAATCCGATTGTAAAAGTCCGCCACATACAACGCACCATCAGGACCAGCCACCAGATCCACCGGACGAAACCACGGATCCCGACTGCTGACAAGATCCGGACGCTCCACCGCTCGCACACTCGAACCACGCCGCTGCAGCTGATTCTGATTGACCCGCGAGGTCATCACGTTGCCATCAAAGGTCGATTCCGCATACTCGGCCGGAAACATCGTCTCGGCCCCCAAAGCCAGAGCCGCAATCGCTGTGGATCCATGCAGATGATCCATCACATTCGGGACATATCCCAGACCATCGTGCGGCCGACCAAAACTGTCGTAACACCCGCCCGGCAGCAACAGCGTCACAGGTTTCGTATGACAGTCCGCCGTGTAGATGTCACCCAGCCGGTCAATCGCCATCCCAAAGGGATTGACCTGCCCCTGAGTATACAGCTCGATCCGCGAACCGTCCGGACGAAAACGAAACGTGTTGCCCGATGTCAGCACCACCCGATGACCATCACGACCGGCCACCTCCGAACGATTATTAAACCCATGACACGCATAAATCCAGCCGTCATCGCCCCGACGAAACGCATTGCACATGCCATGAGTGTCTCGAGTCGTATCGAATGGCCCGTACAACACCTGCCGATTGTCACAGACCCCATCACCATTCGTATCACGCAGCAGCCAGATGTTGGGGATACTGAAACAGATCACACCATCCTGCCACGGCAGCAGACCAATCGGAATGTTCAGACCGTCAGCGAAGACCGTTGACCGGTCGGCCCGGAAGTCGCCGTCCGTGTCCTCCAACACCCGAATCGTATCTCGCGGTACTGCATCCGCAGCAGCAGCAAACGGATACTCGAGGGAACTGCTGACCCACAAACGACCACGCGCATCAATCGCCAGGTTCATCGGCTTGGCAATCTCTGGCTCACTGGCCACCAGCTCAATCCGAAATCCCTGAGGTAACTCAAAGGTGCCCCGCTGCTCGGCAGCACTGACTGGCTCAGTCTCGCGGACACCCAGAGAAAACCCGTCAGCCTGCTGACCGTTTACAGGCTGCAGTAACAGCAGCCCCTGCAGCCACACCGCCAGACAAAGAGCCGAAAAACGCCTGCACATGGAACGCTCCTGACTTCAGACATGCCTGCCGGTCTGCCCTCAGATCTCACTCATAACGCAAGGCATCAATCGGATCCAGACAACTGGCCCGCCACGCCGGATACAGCCCGAAGACCAGCCCCACAAATGCAGCAAACACCATCGCCACAATTCCAGCCGGAATCGAAACCACTACCGGCCAGTCAGCCCCCGGACTGATCGAATTGATCAGCTTCGTGATGCCCACAGAGGCACCAATTCCCATCGCCAGCCCGATCACTCCACCAAAACAGCTCAGCACCACCGACTCAATCAGAAACTGCACAAGAATATCGCGTCCGCGAGCACCCATCGCCATCCGAATACCGATCTCACGAGTCCTTTCGGTGACCGATACCAGCATAATATTCATGATCCCTACGCCACCCACCAGCAGCGAAATCCCGGCAATCGACGCCAGCAGAGCAGTCATCATTCCCGTAATCGTTCCGAACAACTGCGACAACTGCTCGCTGGTCACCACTTCAAAATCCGCTTTCTGACCCATCGCGATCCGATGACGATCCCGCAGCAACTGGTTGATCTCACCCCGCGCCGTCTCAATCAGTTCAGGACCTCGAGCCCCCACCAGAATGGCAGCCACATCATTGAAACTGCTGCCCTGCAGACGACGCTTCACTGTCGTATACGGCATCAGCACCACATTATCCTGATCATCACCCGTCAATGATGCCCCCTTGGCACCCAGTACCCCCACAATCGTAAACGGAATGTTGCCGATACGAATCTGCTGACCCACCGGGTTATCCGATGGAAACAACTCACGCACAACCGTGTAACCAATCACACACACACAGTTGCCGGCCCGCTCATCACGCTCCGTGAAGAAACCACCCGCCTCAATCACCCAGCTGCGTACTCGCAGATAGTCCACGCCCACGCCCCACATCTCCTTCGGCTGCATGTTCGTATTACCACGCACCACAGGACGGGCACCAAACACCAGCGGGGAAAATGCAAGCACAGAACTGCACTCACGACCGATCGCTCGCGCATCATCATCCGTCAACGTAATCATATTTCCCGACTGCACACCCCGCCGACGATCAAATTTCGGCTGCACCACAATGAAATTCGAACCAATCGACTGCAGCTGATTCTGCAGCAGCTGACCGGCACTGCTCCCCACCGAAACCATAGTCGTCACCGCAGCAATGCCAATCACGATGCCCAGCACAGTCAGCGCCGCTCGCATCTTGTTCCGCAGCAATGCCCGCACCGCCACATACACCGTCAACAGAAAACTCATGGCGCCTCCGGAGGCTTAATGCCGGTCACCACTTCATCGCCGTCCTTCAATGTCCCACTCAGCACCTGAGTAAATCGATAGTCACTGTCACCAATCTGAATCTCAGCAGCCTTCAGACGGCCACTGTACTGAGCCTCAGCGGATAACTCGCCCGAACCACTCGCCGCCGGAACCGCTGCCGCCCCCGCAGAATCGCCAGCCGCAACGGCAGCCTCCTGCACTGTCTCTCGCAGCCACACAATTCGCTTCGTCGCCGCCTTTGCGGCCGCTACGTTCTCGTCAACCGGCGGAGTCAAAGAGGAACTGGCCGCGTTTTCACGCGAATCCTGCACACTGAACAACTCCAGATACTTCTGGTCCGCCTCACGCACCTGAGCCTTCTCGGGATTGAATCGCAACGCCTCATTCGGAATCTTCAGAATCCCCTTCAACTCCGATACCTGAAAGGTCAGACTGGCCGTCATACCCGGCAACAACTTCAGATCGGGATTCGGAGTCGCCACAATGACCGGGTAGGTCACCACATTCTGACTGACAGTCGGCGAAATGCGGATCTGCTCAATCATCGCATCCCGAAAGACCTCGTCCGGATAGGCGTCCACCGAAAAGAAAATCGGCTGCTTCGCGTCCCGCGCCTGCTGAATCAACCCAATGTCCGCCTCATCCACCGCAGCCAGAATATGCATCTTCTCACGCATCTGCGGCGCAATCACGAAAAGCTCAGGAGTCTGAAACTGAGCAGCCAGCGTCTGTCCGGGATCAATCTTCCGATCAATCACCACACCGTCCACCGGGGACGTAATTCGAGTATACCCGACGTTGGCCGTTGAGTTTTCCAGATTGGCTTCCGCCTGACTGACACCTGCCTCGGCAACCTGCAACTGAGCCTCAAGGGCACTGCGAGCAAATCGATACTGATCCAGCTCAGCCTGCGAAATGAAATCGGCGTTCTCTTCCTTCAACGCCAGCGAACGCTTCTCATCGTTGATGGCACGCTGCAGCTCGGCCTTCACACGATCTACCTCTGCACGACGCGTCTTCAGAGCGGCTTCATCACGCGACACCGCCGCGTTGTAAATCCGCGGGTCAATCTCCGCCAGAACCTGACCCGTCTTTACCTCCGTATTGAAGTCCACATGCAGCTTCTCGATGGGACCGCTGACGAAGCTGCCCACCTTCACCTTCAACACCGGATTCAGCTCGCCCGTCGCATTCACCGAAATTCGCAGATCACCCGTCTCCAGACGCGCCAGCCGATATCGAGGCTTGTTGCGCTCGGCCAGCCACTGCTGCCCCCAGCGACCACCCCAGAACAGCAGCCCGCCCAGTACCGCCAGAATCAGCGAATAACGAATAAACGATTTCATGAGATCTCTCAGCCACTATTCAGGCAGCCACGCAGGCGATCACTTCGCAAATCGATCCGACAGATCAGACAAATCGATGAAATTCTCGGTACATGCAAAGTACCGCAGCAGACGTACTAAAGCCAGATAAGGACCGTTTCAGGGTGGTGAATTGCAAAGATGGCAGTCCAGAATCCCCCAACTTACGATTTCAACACCAGTACCGCGTCCCCCTGAGGCATCGTGCCCACCGCCTGCCGAGGCAGACGACAGGCGATCCGCACTCGAGTCGCAGCGTCGTCCAGATACGTTCGACTGTGCTCCGCCGCATGCTGAGTCAACCACGCAAATAATCGACCGTTCCCGACACCCGTCTCAATCTCCACCTCCACAAATCCACCCGACAACCGCAATCCCACCACCTCGTGCAGACGATCCAGACCCAGACCCTGCGCCGCACTGATCGTCACCGTATCCCCGTAACGCCGCCGCAATACGTCCACAAACGACTGATCCTGAACCCGATCCACCTTGTTCAGAACCAACAGCACATTGTTGACCTCTACACCAATCTCCTGCAGTACCTCATAAACCGTGCGAATCTGACGCTCAGCCTCTGGACTGCTGGCATCCACCACATGCAGCAGCAGATCGGCATGTCGCGCCTCTTCCAGAGTCGAACGAAACGAGGCCACCAGATGATGCGGCAGATTCCGCACAAATCCCACAGTATCACTCAACAGCACATCGCCGAAGGCCGCCACATGCCAGCGACGAGTCCGAGTGTCGAGCGTCGCAAATAACTTGTCCTCCACCAGCACGTCAGCGCCCGTCAGAGCCCGCATCAATGTGCTCTTGCCCGCATTCGTGTAACCCACCAGTGACACCGTCGGCTGCTCGCGACGCAGCGACACAGTACGACTGCGACGCTCCTCCACATCATGCAGACGAGACTTCAACTCGGCGATCCGACGGTCAATCAAACGCCGGTCCGTCTCCAGCTGCTTCTCACCCGGACCTCGACCCGCACCCAGACCACCTGTACCCCCGCCACCCACTCGCTCCAGATGAGTCCACATGCGTTTCAGGCGAGTGCGATAGTACATCAACTGTGCCAGCTCAACCTGCAACATCGCTTCCGTGGTGCGCGCATGAGTCGCAAAGATGTCAAGAATGACCTCGCTGCGATCCACAATCGGCTTCTCCAGCGCCTGCTCAAGAGCACGCCCCTGCGAAGGAGACAGATTGTTGTCAAAGATGACCATCTGCGCTTCCGTCGCAAGAATCATCTGCTTCAGCTCTTCCAGCTTGCCACTGCCCACACACGTCGATGGAGTCGGTGTTTCGCGAAACTGCACCAGCTCGCCCACCACCTCCACCCCCGCTGTCTGCACCAGACCCTTCAGCTCATCCAGAGCATTCGTGCGGTCAAACCCATCGTCAGGATGAAATACCCCCGCCAGGACAGCTCGCTGACTGGAAACCTTCAGAGATTCACGCTTTGGATCACCCAAGTCTCTGGACCCTTCCCGGAAAAAAACGTTCAGACGCGATCGCTGCTCGCGGTTTCACCGAAAATCGGCTACCCCACCGCAGAAACCTATCCTACCCTTCCACCCTGTCGCTGGAAAGTCACTCAAAATACCAGGCAATTTACGCGAATTTCGGTAATTCCTGACTCCGAAATCGCCGGAAAACCGGCGTACACAGGCACAAACTGCCGCACGTTACCGTTGCGACATGAAAATGAGTAAGTCAAATCACTACGGCGATCACCCTAAGACCACTCCGCCGCCTGCGTGAGAGGATATTGTTGACAGTGCGCCTCCACCCCCTAAAAAACGCGTAGGCAGGATGTTACGGCCCACTTGGTTCCAGATTATTGGATGCTTCGCGAACGATGAATTTGTTCGCGCTTTGTGCATGGAAGCACAGTCCCTGGTGGAAGGTGTACGTCCATGGCCAGACAAGTGCTCTGCGGAGCAGAAAAGCATCGCACCTTGATTGTGCTCTGCGTAATTCTCGCTGCGATGTTAAGCCTGTCGTTTGCATTTTACCTGGCGGTTCATCAGCTGGCAGGTTCATACCAGTTTTTGGGCTTCAGTACGTTCGGATTCATCTGGGCAGGCGTTGTAGCCACCGTTGACAGAATAGAGCCGGCGGCCATTTCACAACTCTTGTGGGGCAAGAAGCCAAAACACGAAGTCGGCGATGCAGATTCGGCCGACAGAAAACACCAGGTCGCATGATACCATGTAGTGCCCATTCGCAGGCATCCCGGCTCGCCGTGCAGAAACTTCGGTGATGGAAAACGCCCCCCAGTCGCCGACCGCGGGAAACACCCAATCTCGCCGTGAACAATTCTCGGCTGAACCAAACACTCTTTTACCGCCGACTGACAACCTGCCGCACCACCCCGGCAAACATGCCGGACTTGCCCGTCAACCATCAGTTCGACTGTTTTTTCTAAAACAATGGGCTATGCTCACAAGGATGGAATCCGCTTCACTGAATTCTGCGACGACTGCTGGCGCCGCACCCGGCAGAATCTTCCCACCGCGGCAGCGGGCGGCGTAATTGCCGATCGAATCCGAACACGTCCCGATCATTCGTTTTTCGCGCCAGACTCACACTTCGAATCAACAGGAGATACCACAGGATGGCAAAAAAGGCGGGCCAGGGGGCCAAAAAAGACAGTTCTGCCAACCTCGGCTTTGAAGAGAAGCTGTGGGCGGCGGCGGACAAACTGCGTGGTCACATGGATGCCGCGGAATACAAGCACGTCCTGCTCGGACTGGTGTTCCTGAAATACATCTCTGACGCGTTCCAGGAGCTGCACGACGCACTGGCTGCCGACAAGGATTCCGATCCGGAAGACCGCGACGAGTACCTCGCCGAAAACGTCTTCTGGGTTCCCAAAGTGGCCCGCTGGGCCGTCCTGCAGGCAGACGCCAAACAGCCCACCATCGGCAAATCCATCGACGACGCGATGGCGGCAATCGAGAAGGACAACCCGACGCTCAGGGGCGTGCTTCCCAGGGACTATGGCCGGGCATCACTGGATAAGCAGCGACTGGGTGAATTGATCGACCTCGTGGGCACGATCGGCCTGGGTGACGCCGAGAGTCGCAGCAAGGATGTTCTCGGTCGCGTTTACGAATACTTCCTCGGCAAGTTTGCCAACGCCGAAGGCAAAGGCGGCGGCGAATTTTACACTCCGCAGTCCGTCGTCAAACTGCTCGTCGAAATGATCGAACCGTACAAAGGCCGCATTTACGACCCCTGTTGCGGCAGCGGCGGCATGTTCGTGCAGAGCGAGAAATTCGTGCTGGCGCACGGTGGCCGCGTTGGTGACTTGTCCATCTACGGGCAGGAATCAAATAACACGACGTGGCGACTGTGCAGGATGAACCTTGCCATTCGCGGCATCGACGGCAACATCGGCCCGCACAACGCCGACACCTTTCATAATGATGTTCACAAAGACTTGAAGGCCGATTTCATTCTGGCCAATCCACCGTTCAATATCAGCGACTGGGGCGGTGATCGACTGCGGGAAGACGCCCGGTGGAAATACGGCGTACCGCCCACCGGCAACGCAAACTATGCCTGGGTGCAGCACATGGTTCACAAACTCGCCCCCAGCGGCATCGCGGGCTTTGTGCTGGCCAACGGCTCGATGAGCAGTAATCAGTCGGGTGAAGGCGAAATCCGCCGTCAGCTTGTCGAGCAGGACATGGTCGATTGCATGATCGCGCTCCCCGGCCAACTCTTCTACACGACACAGATTCCCGTCTGTCTCTGGTTTCTCACTCGCAACAAGAAGAACGGCAAGTTCCGCGATCGTCGCGGCGAGACGCTCTTCATCGACGCCCGCAAGCTCGGCGTTCTGGTGGATCGCACCCACCGCGAATTGTCCGAGGACGAGATCGCCCGCATCGCGAAGACCTATCACGCATGGCGAGGAGAAAAGGACGCGGGCAAGTACGCTGACATCGCAGGCTTCTGCAAGAGTGCCAGTCTGGAGGAGATCACCAGTCACGGCCACGTCCTCACGCCCGGCCGTTATGTGGGGGCCGAAGAGACCGAAGACGATGACGACATGCCGTTCGAGGAACGCATGGAGCAACTGACCGCCACGCTGAAAGGACAGTTCGCGGAATCAGCCAGGCTCGAAAAGGCGATCCTGCGAAACCTTGCTTCGCTTGGTTTTAGAGGAAGTGAGAAGTGAGAAGTGGGGGGGAAGGGAGGAGGGAGTGGCATGAGGTCGGATTTGCCGGAGCGGACTATGAAGTTTTCGGTGCGGATCATCAAGTTGTGTCGGACACTTGATGATGCTGGTTCGACGCAACGCACACTGGCAAAACAACTGCTGCGATCGGGGACTTCGATTGGTGCCAATGTCGAGGAAGCGGTTGCGGCGCAGAGCAAACCTGATTTCATTTCTAAATACAATATCGCTCTGAAGGAAGCACGGGAAACGCATTACTAGCTTCGATTACTGGTCGCTGCGGAACTTGTTCCGGAACCCAAACTGTCAGAACTGATACAGGAATTCAACGAACTTGTCGCCATCCTCACCACTTTGGTTCGCACTGCCCGATCATGACAACTTCTGACTTCTCACTTCCCACTTTTGACTTCCCTTCCGGTGAGTTCATCCTCTACCAGAGTGAGGATGGCCACACGCGGATCGAGGTACGTCTCGCGCACGAAACGCTCTGGCTTCCGCAGCGGATGATCGCCGACTTGTTCCAGGTTTCCGTACCGACCGTCAATGAGCATCTCAAAGGCATTTTCGACGACCGCGAACTCGACCCGGCGGCAACTATTCGGAAATTCCGAATAGTTCAAACCGAGGGAAATCGCGAGGTTTCCCGTACCGTCGATCACTACAACCTCGACGCCATTCTGGCCGTCGGCTACCGCGTCCGTTCCCATCGCGGCACCCAGTTCCGTATCTGGGCAACCGAGCGGCTGCGCGAATACCTCATCAAAGGGTTCGCGATGGACGATGCCCGGCTCAAGCGGGCCGGGGGCGGCAACTACTTCGAGGAATTGCTCGCCCGCATCCGCGACATTCGCTCCAGCGAGCGAGTCTTCTGGCGGAAGGTGCTCGACATCTACTCGACCAGCATCGACTACGACCCCAGGGCGGACAGTTCGCTTCTGTTCTTCAAGACCGTGCAGAACAAGATGCACTGGGCGGCACACGGTCACACTGCCGCCGAAGTGATCCACCTGCGAGCCGATGCGTCGCAGCCGAATATGGGTCTGACGACCTGGGACGGCGACCGTCCCCGCAAAACCGACGTTTCCATCGCCAAAAACTACTTGCAGCAGGACGAGATCGAGGCTCTCAACCGCATCGTCACCGCCTATCTCGAATTCGCCGAGCTGCAGGCTCTGAACCGCAAGCCGATGTCGATGGTCGATTGGATCGCCAAGCTCGATGATTTCCTGAAGCTGTCCGATCGCGAGATTCTCACCCACGCCGGGATGATTTCGCACGATGCCGCCAGGGAGAAGGCCGAGGGGGAGTTCGTGCGGTTCAAAACGCAGCAAGCCGCGTTGCCGCAGCCAGTGGATCAGCACTTCGAGCAGTCGCTCGATGAACTGAAGCAGATCGAATCGCTGGCCAAAGAGGCGAAGAAGAAGTTCACAGGCAAACCGGCACCGAAGAAGCAGACGGCGAAGAAGCCTGAAAAACCTCGTCGTAACGGTCCGACCTCGGAGGAGAACGAATGAGTATCTCGCGCTCTCACTCACCGGCCGCAGCACAAATACTTGCCGAGGTTGGCTTCAACTCCATCCCGGCCGGCTGGAACATCGTCCGAATTGAAGAATTGCTGTCAGATGACCGAGGAATTTCCGTCGGAGTCATGTATCCAGGCACGCACGATCCAATTGGGATTCCACTGATCAAGGCGGGTGACTTGGCGAATAATCGGATCAATCCGCGACCAGATTTCCGAATTACTCCAGCAAAGCACCAAGAGTATCGCAGAACTGAATATTTGGGTGGTGAAATCCTACTCTCCTTGGTAGGTGATGTCGGCCGATGTGCAATTGTGCCTCCCGAGATGGCGGGATGGAATTCCGCACGAGCCACAGCGCTAATTCGGCTGGCGCATCTGTCGGATGCACCATATGTGAGATTGTGTTTCCTTAGTGCTCCGATACAGCATCTCATGCAGGCGTGGTCAACCACAACAGTGCAAGCGACGTTGAATCTAAAAGAGATTCGCCAAATCCCAATTCCTTGGCCTCCAAAATCGACACGAGACAGAATTGCAGAAATCGCAGGCACCTTGGACGACAAGATTGAGTTGAACCGGCGGATGAATGAGACTCTGGAGGCGATGGCGCGGCGGCTGTTCAAAAGCTGATTCATCGACTTCGATCCCGTCCACGCCAAAGCCGCCCTCCGCCGCGAGCACCCCAAACTCAGCAACGCCGACCTCTCCCGCCGCGCCCTCCCCAACATGGCCCCCGAAATCGCCGAACTCTTCCCCGTCAGCTTCGAGGATTCCACCCTCGGCCCGATCCCGAAGGGGTGGAAGGCGGGGGCAGTCATGGACATTTGCAGTCAGACGGGCAACGGTGGAACTCCGCGGCGAGATAACCCCGAATACTGGGAGCCTGCAAGCGTTCCGTGGCTCACGTCCGGCGAGGTTCGACAGTCCATCATCACTAGCACTGATAGTGCAATATCCGAGTCTGGATTGCAGCACAGTGCTGCCAAGTTGTGGCCAGCTTCGACGACGATTGTGGCTCTTTACGGCGCAACCGCCGGGCAGAGCACTTTGTCCGCAATTGAACTATCCGCGAATCAAGCTTGCTGCGGGCTGCAACCCAAGAGCGGTTTCCGAGCTTTCCTCTATTTGTATGTATCGAGTTCGACTGAACGACTTGAACAGCAAGCGAGAGGCTCCGCTCAACAGAACCTAAGTAAGAAGATCGTTGAAGATTTATCGATTATCCTCCCTGATGACATAATTGCTAGCCATTTCGATTCATTTGTGGAGCCTCTTTTCAGTCATTGGATCGCACTCCTGAACGAATCACAGCAACTTGCAGGCACTCGTGACAAGCTGCTCCTGCATTTGCTGTCGGGTGAACTGCCTGTTGCAGGAGAAGCTGCACGATGAGTTGGCTCCTGTTTCTCGACGAAAGCGGGCACGACCACAAGCAGATGCCCTACGAAGTCCGAGGCGGCATTGCTTTACAGGACTCGCAACTTTGGCCGTTCGTCCAGGCGATGCAGCGGCTCGAACTCGACTGCTTCGGGGGACATTTGCACCTCTACCGGAAGGAGCTAAAAGGCAGCACGCTGCTCGATAAAAAACGTTTCAAGTTCGCCAATCAAGCCCCGCCGATGCAGCCGGATGCTCGGCGAAAACACGCACGCAGCTTTCTGACTAAAGGGCTGGAGAAGAAGACACCGAATCGCGATGAGTCTACCGCTTACGGGCAAGCTTGTCTGGAGATGGTTCGCGGAACGTTTCAACTCTTGCGCGATCACAAAGCAATCCTCTTCGCATCAGCGATCCCTGCATCCGTGCAGAAACCGAACCAGCCCCACATTGAGGAGTTTTTGCGGAAAGACCATGTCTTTGTGCAGGAACGATACTTCTATTTCCTCGAAGCACAGCGACAGCATGGGCTGTTGGTCATGGACGAAATCGAGAAAACCGCTGACCGGAAGTTCGTGCGGCAGATCGAGGCCTATTTCACAAAGACTGCGACCGGGCGTTATCGAACCGCGTGGATCGTTCCGACGCCGTTCTTCGTTTCATCGGATATGACGTATCCCGTTCAGGCCGCCGACCTTTGTATCTACTGCCTTAACTGGGGATTCCGACTTCCGTCACAGGGAATGGCTGCCCCGACAAGAACGGAAATCGCCGACGAGTTCGGTCCCTGGCTCAATCAATTGCAGTTTGTCGGCGATGGAGAAAAAGGCGGGCAAGTCTTCAAATGCCGAGGAATTGTGTTCGTTCAGAATCCGTATGCACCAGGGAGAACGTAACTTGCATCCGCGCAAAAAAAAAGGGTTCTTCACCCGAATCTGTGGGTAAAAAGTGTGGTTTTAAAGCTCGGCTCGGGTTCAGCAAACGGGGTGGGGGCCGCCCCTTTTCGCCTCTCCGTCGCATCGCCTCAGGAGTGAAGGCGATGCGACGGCGAGGCGAACGGGGCTCGGGCCGTTCATTGGAGGTCCAGAAAACTGGACTTCCGTAGTTTTTGGAGGAAAACATCTCGCGGGTCTGTCATGATCCAGTTGCAAACGAAAGTCCATGACTGGGAGCCCGCGAGATGCAACTGCAAACGATCCTGAACAAGGTCCAGAAATTCAAGGGATACGTGTACGAAAACGTGACGATGTC
>CAIOKE010000158.1 GCA_903858815.1 uncultured Planctomycetaceae bacterium
CCCCCCTCGAAACGGCGAAGCTCCCGCCGAGCCGCAAGAAACACCACACACTCACAAACGCACGGCTCAGCAGGAGCTTCGCCCTCCCACGTTGTGGCAGCTGCCCCCCCCCTCCCGTCCAACTCTCAGCGCAAAAAATAACCCGAGCAAAAACTGCTCGGGCAATCGACGGCAGCCAGCCACAGGATCGCCGGCTGGCCGCAACTTATCACAAAACGCCAGGTTTCAGCCCGCATCCTTCAGGCAACTGATGCCCATATAAATCACCAGTGCGGCCGACAGAATAAACATCACATCAAATACCACCTGGCCGCCAAACGGCACGCCCGTAGCAAAGTCCGCAACCGCCAATAAGGCCATCAGAGCCGCAAGGCCCATCGACGCAACTACAAGACCCCGGGAACTACCCGCCATCGCCAATTCTCCGCAGGTTGCACAGCCGTTGCGTTAACACAGTAACACACCCAGACACCTGTCCGGATATCGGCTGCAGACTGACCCGAAACTGCCCAGATCAACAGAAAACCAGACAGTTTACAACAGAAATGCGCCCGGTTTCGACACCGAATCCCGCTTTTTTTCAGGACACACCACTCCCAGCACCCCGCCACACCTCAAAAACCCGCGTTTTCACCCGTTTTTCACACCAAAACCCGCAATATCCACGAAATCTGATTTTCGTTATCCTCACCGACCCATGACCCAGCCGCCCGACTCCGCCATCCGATCCTGCCGAACCGCGGTCGATCTTGCCGTGGCGTTCGTGGTCGCCGTTATGCTGCTCCGAGCCTTCGTGCTCGAAGGATACCTCATTTCCACTGGCTCCATGGCCCCCGGTCTCTGCGGCTTCCACCGCCGCGTTCACTGCCCCGCCTGCCAGTATGTGTTCGCCTTCGGAGTCGCCTTTGACGATTCCACCCCCGGACAACCCGGAACCATCCAGGAACCCAGCGGACCTCGACGACTGGCCACCTGCCCAAACTGCGGACAATCCGGCATCGATGTCGCCTCACTACCCAATAACCACGGCGATCAATTGCTGGTTCACAAACACACCTACGACCTTCGCAAACCCAGACGCTGGGAAACAGTCGTGTTCCGTAACCCCGCGAACCCCGCCGAAGCCTTCGTCAAACGCGTCGTCGGACTCCCCACAGAATCCATCCGCATCAAAGCCGGGGATGTCCACATCAATGGAACCATCGCCCGCAAATCCCTCAACACCCAACTCGATCTTCGCATCCCCGTCTGCAGCCTCCAGCTGCCCTCCGAAAAACATCCCGAATGGCAGCTCCCATGGGACCTCGATCAGAACTGGACGCTCCAGAATAACACACTCACACTCGCCTCCACCTCCCACGATCCCCAATGGATCCGCTTCCACTACTGGAAACCGTCCGGAGGCAGACATCTGTCCGAAACACCACTCGCAAACTCTGATGCTGCTGCCGACTGGAGCGATTTTCAGAGCCGCTTCCGCGATGTCCCCATCGCATGGTCAGCTCAACTGAATTACGACCCCGAACGCGAAGTCCTGCAGTGCGAAGGCGTCATGCCCGCCGAATTACAGCAGGACCTGATTCGAAATGCCGGAAACAGCCAGTTCCGCAATGCCGTCTTCAGACTGGCCGCACTCTCACACCTCGCACCCGTTACCGATCGCTACGGATATAACTCACTCATCGCCTCGCCCGAATTCGTCGTCACCGACCTCATGCTCGAAACCACTGTCCAATGGACTCTGCCACCCACTCACATCCATCTGCGAATCCCCATCGGAAACCAGACCTTCGGACTCACACTCGATCCACAAACACACTCCGCCACGCTCCTCGCACTCGATCAACAGACACTCCTCAGACAAGGCTCGTGGAGGCCGGACAGCAACCAGTCCGTACACATCATCGCCTCCAGCTTCGACCAACAGGTCGCCATCAGTATCAACGGACAGGCACCCTTCGAGCCACTGCCGGTCGATGATGCTCTGCCTCCCGCCGAACCCGTCGAAGCCTCCGTCTCTCCCATCGGCGGAGAACGCATGGACCCCGCTCGAGCTGCCACCATCAGCCTCCTCATCGAACGACAAAAACGCTGGGCGCTCGGAATCACAGGCGGATCGGTCACGGTCCCACAACTGAACATGTTTCGAGATGTCTTCTACACACCCGGAAGACGACGAAACGCCGTCACAAACGACTTCCAGATCCCCGAAAACTGTTATTTTGTACAGGGCGATAACAGCCCCGTGTCTTCGGACAGTCGAAACTGGGAAAAACCAGTCGTACCCCACCCACTTTTAGTTGGAAAACCTTTTGTGGTGCACCTACCGTCGAAACCAGCGATTCTGCAGTTTGCAGGCCGTCAGTGGCCAATTCGGATACCTGACTGGGACCGGATACGGTACATTCACTGACTGCACGCCCTGCAACTGCTCCGGATCCCGTCATCCTGTCCCCCGTCAGACACCTGTCGGCACCGTTTTCTATGACTGCCCGCACCACTAACGCCTCTGCCAGCCCATCTGCCGGTTCTTCGAGTCCGGTAGCGGACACAGCGCAGAAGCCCGCTCCCAGACTGACTCGCGAAGAAAGCATTCGCGACACGATCGAGGCGGTTGCCATCGCCTTCATCCTTGCGTTTATCTTCAAGACGTTTGAGGCTGAAGCGTTTGTCATTCCGACCGGCTCCATGGCTCCAACGCTGTACGGTCGCCACAAGGAAGTGCAGTGCGAATGCTGCGGCCTGCAGTACACCATCGGTGCCAGTCAGGAGGTCGATCAGGACAGCGGTCAGCTGCTGCAGCGAATCACCACTTCGCACTGCCCCAACTGTCGTTTTCGCAACGATGTCTTCACAGCCCCGGTCTTCAATGGTGACCGCATCGTCGTCAACAAACAGGTCTCGGAATTCCAGCGCTTTGATGTGGTCGTCTTCAAAAACCCTGAAGAGCCTCACATCAACTACATCAAGCGACTGGTTGGTCTGCCTGGTGAAACCGTGCAGATCCGACAGGGCGACATTTACACTCGCAGTTCTGCAGATCAGCCGTGGGTGATTCAGCGCAAACAGGATCTCAGTAAGCAGCAGGAAGTCCAGCAGATCGTCTATGACGACAGCCTGCCTCCCGCACTACTGCTGCAGGCGGGCGCGGAAGAACGCTGGGTACCCTCGGTCCCCAATCCCACGGCTCGCGATATTGCCGGCTGGCCCGCCGCCCCGAACGCGTGGCAGCCCGCTGATGCCACTCGCACTTACAAAGTCACTGCCGCCGCCGGCGAACAGCACTGGCTGCGATACCGCCACCTCATACCGTCGTGGGAACACTGGAAGGCTGTTGAAGAAAACGCAAAGATTGAATCACCCCTGCAACCGCAGCTGGTCACCGACTTCTGCGGCTTCAATCCGGAAACACCCAACTATCCTGATCAGGAGATGTTCTGGACCAATGACCTGACACTGGCTCTGCAGCTGCAGATTGATCAGCTGCAGGCCGATGCCGCTCTGATCCTTGAGCTGGAAGAAGGCGCCCGGACCGTTCAGTGTCGCCTGCAGCCGGCCACCGGCAGTGTTCAGCTTGTGGCACTCACACACCAGACAGACTCACAGAACCCGCCCACAGAAACCATTCTGGCAACCGGCACCTGCCCGATTTCCGGAACCGGCTCGTGGCAGCTGATGTTCGCCAGCGTGGACGATCGACTGACGTTGTGGGTCGATGGCACCCCGGTCGCACTGGAACAGCAGGCCGAGCTGGCCACTGAGGGTCTGAACCTGCCAACAATCCGCGATCTGGCTCCTGCCGGAATCTCTGCCACCGGGATCACAGCCTCAGTCTCAGCCCTGAAGATCTCACGCGACCTGTACTACCGGGCCGACACCGTCGTCACGGAACCTGAAAATGCAATGACTCCGGACCCCATGGATCGCTCCGCCTTCGGTGATTTCATGGCCATCACAGTCAGTGAAGTGGGCAATCCGGGTTATGACTGGCGTGGACTGCTCAGAACACCGGCGGTCTACGCATCCCGCTATGCGGCCGCCAGACAGGAACTGCAGAATCGCTACGGCGATCGACTGGATTTCAAACTGGCGGACGACGAATACCTGATGCTGGGCGATAATTCGCCAGCCAGTAAGGACAGTCGACTGTTCGACTATTACAGTCGTCCGCTGCGTTCGGTGACCAGCAATCGCTTTGCAGTGCGTCGTCAGGACCTGATTGGTGAGGCGATGCTGATCTTCTGGCCGCACGCGGTACCGTTCCTGAACGGCGGTCGCGGGTTCTCTGTGCTGGCACATCAAAGCGGCGACAAAAGCCTGAAGGCCGAAGAATATCCGCAGTACAGTTTTCCGTTCTATCCGAACTTTTCCCGCATGAAGCTGATTCGCTGAAGCACGTCGAGGAAGGATTCTCGCATGCCCATTCTGCAGTGTGAAGGTCTGGTCAAGGACTACCCCGGCAAACGTGCCGTGGACGGTGTCAGTTTCCAGGTCAACGAGGGTGAAGTGGTTGGCCTGCTGGGGCCCAACGGCGCTGGCAAAAGCACCAGCTTTCGCATGGCCTGTGGCCTGATCGCCCCCACTCAGGGCCGCGTCCTGCTGCGCGGAGTGGACGTGACGGATTGGCCCATGTACCTGCGGGCCCGCCATGGTCTCGGCTACCTGCCCCAGGATACCTCCATCTTCTCACATCTGTCCGTCGAACAGAACATTCTCGCAATCCTCGAATTCCGCGATACCACACGCGCCGCTGCCGCCGCTCGCTGCAAAGAACTGCTCGATGAATTCGGCCTGTGGGCCAAACGAGCACAGCGATCCGGTTCGCTCTCCGGAGGCGAACGACGAAGACTGGAAATCGCTCGCGCACTGGCCAGTGATCCCGCCATCATCCTGCTCGACGAACCCTTCACCGGGATTGACCCCGTCACCATTCACGAAATTCAGGACGTCATCCGCCGACTTCGCGACAGTGGGATCTCAATCCTGCTGACCGACCACCGGGAACGGGAAACCCTCACCATCACAGATCGCTCGTACATCATCTGCGATGGCCAGGTGCTGGTCTCCGGCAGTGCCGAAAAGGTTCTCGCGGACCCTGGTGCCATCGCCCGCTACTTCGGCAAGCGATTCGACGCCAACTCCATCATCGATGGACGCGATTCCTTCCGCAAAAGTGCCTGACGAAGTCCGGCTGTCGCGGTAGAATTCCGGTCGCAAACTCAGATCCTGACTCGGTCCCCCGGAAAGATCACCGCGTGACATCCACTCCGCCAGCCACCAATCACACTCAGGCTCAGCCACCCACCGCAGCGGCGCTGGCCACGGCCCTGTGTGCCGCAGCCACAGCCACGGCCGCTGGCTGCCACTTCTCCGGACTGCCCGTCGCAGCCGCTTTGGCTGCCACAGCAGCCTGCGCCTGCGGTGGCATTATCCCCCTCAGAAACTCACTCGCATCCCTCCGCGAAGGATCCCTGAACGTCGACCTGCTGATGCTGCTGGCCGCTGCCGGTGCCGCCCTGATCGGTGACTGGCTCGAAGGAGCTGTCCTGCTGTTCCTGTTCTCACTCAGTGGCACTCTCGAAGCCTTTGCCACCTACCGCACCGCTCGCTCCATCGAATCACTGATCGCTCTGCGACCGGCCACGGCAGCACTGCTGCAGGATGGCAGCGAAAGACAGGTGGCCGTCGATAGCCTGCTGCCCGGCTGTCAGCTGCGAGTCCGTCCGGGCGAACGTTTCCCCGTCGATGGACAGATCATCGATGGCACGACCTGGGCCGATGAATCCACACTCACAGGGGAAAGCGAACAGATCGCCAAACATCCGGGCGACACCATCTTCGCCGGAACTCTGAACGGGCAGGGCAGTGTGGTCGTCCGCATGACTCGCGCTGTCCAGGACACCACACTGGAACGCATCGTCCATCTGGTTCAGGAAGCTCAGTCACGCAAAACACCGTCCCAGCGCTTTGTGGAATCCTGGCAGCAGCCTTATGTCATCGGAGTCCTCACGGCCTCACTGCTGGTGTTCCTCGGCTCATGGCTGCTGCAGGGAACAGCCTGGCAGCACGCCTTCTATCATGCCATGGTCCTGCTGGTCGCCGGATCCCCGTGCGCGGTTGTCGTCGGAGCTCCGGCGGTCCTGCTGTCAGCCATCGCTCGCGCTGGGCGACAGGGCATTCTGTTCAAAGGCGGAGTTCATCTGGAACAGCTGGGACACGTCGACGTCATGGCCTTCGATAAAACAGGCACCGTGACTCTGGGAAAACCGGCCGTCGTCGAATTCTGGACACCACCTGCCGCAGCTGCCAGCGAATTGCTCAGACTGGCCGCCGCCGTCGAAGATCACAGTGAACACCCCCTCAAAGTCCCCGTGCTGGCCGAACTGGCACGCCGCCAGCTCCCCCCCATCACAGAACCACTCGTGGAATTCCACAGCCATACGGGCCTTGGAGTCCACGCGCATGTGGCTGGGGTGTGGGTCGGAGTCGGGCGGGAAGGCCTGTTCGAAACTCATGATCTGCAGCTGCCACCGGATCTGCTCACTAATGCGAGCCGCATGCGGGAACAGGGACAGACCGCCCTGCTTGTCTGCACCAGCACACCGGGGCTGTACGGAGTTCTTGGGGTTGCCGATCAGCTGCGACCCGAAGCCCCGGCCGCTTTGCAGGCCCTGCACAAACTGGGCATTCATCGTCGCGTCATTCTGACCGGCGACCATGAACGCGTCGCCCGCGCCGTCGCTGCCCGACTGGGAGCTGATGATGTTCGGGCCGGATTACTGCCCGATCAGAAGGTCGTGCAGATCGGACAGCTGGCCGCAACAGGCAACACCGTCGCCATGATCGGCGACGGCGTGAATGACGCGCCGGCACTCGCCGCCGCACATCTCGGTATCGCCATGGGAGGCGCCGGAACCGATGTCGCTCTTGAAGTCGCAGACGTCGTCCTGATGCGCGATGATCTTAAAGCCCTGCCACTGGCCGTCTGGATCAGCCGCCAGGCCCGGCGACGAGTCCGACAGAATATGATCTTCGCCTTCGCCATGATCGCCGCTCTGGTGATCGCCACGTTCTTCCAGCTGCCGCTGTGGCTGGGAGTCATCGGGCACGAAGGCAGCACCGTCCTCGTGGTCCTGAATGGACTCCGCATCCTCTGGGAACCACTGCCGAACTTCAATGACGGAAATGCCGCATCCCCGTGAAGATCATCGCAATCCCATGCTCGTCACAGGCCGCAATCACTTCCGCATCGTTCTTTGAACCACCCGGCTGAATCGCCGCTTTGATCCCGGCTTTGGCCGCAGCATCAATCCCGTCTCGAAACGGGAAAAATGCGTCCGAAGCAACCACACCACCCTGACTGCGGTCACCCGCCTTGTAAGCCGCTATCATCGACGAATCCAGACGACTCATCTGACCTGCACCAGCACCCAGCAGCATCCCGTCCTTCGCAAACACAATCGCGTTGGACTTCACATGCCGACACACGGCCCAGGCAAACTTCAGATCAGCCAGCTCTGCCGCCGATGGAGCACGCTTCGTGACCACCTGCCAGCCCGCCTCCGTCTGCAGCAGATCATCCCGATCCTGAACCAGCAGACCACCACTCACCCGACGGTAATCCGGAGCACCCCGGTCGGCATCCGTAAACTCCACCTGCATCAGACGCACATTGGCCTTCCACTTCGGCTTCGTCGTCAGAATCTCCAGAGCATCTGCGTCGTAGCCCGGAGCAATCACGGCTTCCAGAAAACGACCCGGAACACACATCGCCTCAGCCGTCGCAGCATCCACCACACGATTCAGACCAATGATCGAACCAAAAGCACTGACCGGATCACCTTCGTACGCCTTGTGAAAGGCATCCGCCAGCGACTCTGCTACCGCCAGACCACACGGATTGTTGTGCTTGATCACACTGGCCGCCGGCTGATGAAAATCCAGCACGGCCGCTCGAGCTGCATCAAGGTCCAGCAGATTGTTGTATGACAACTCTTTGCCGTTCAGCTGGCGCGCCGTCGCCAGAGTCCCCGCAGCCGGATGATCCTCCACATAAAACGCCGCCCGCTGATGCGGATTCTCACCGTATCGCAGAGTCTGCTGCAGACTGAAGGATAACGTCAGTCGCGTACCAAAACTGCTGTCCGTCGGGCCCGCCACAACCTTCGCCAGATAGTCACTGATCGCACGATCATACGCTGCCGTCATCTCAAATGCGGCTGCCGCCAGACGCCGACGATACGTTTCATCCAGAGCACCCGCACGCAGCTGCTGCAGCACTTCGTCGTACTGCTGCGGTTGAGTCACAATGGCCACATGCGCATGGTTCTTGGCCGCCGAACGCACCATCGACGGACCACCAATGTCAATATTCTCCACCGCCTCATCAAATGTCACATCCGGCTTCGCCACCGTCTGCTGAAATGGATACAGATTCACAACCACCAGCTGAAACGGAATGATGCCATGCTCAGCAATCGCAGCAGCATCCGTCGCCAGAGTCGGACGGCCCAGAATTGCCCCGTGCACTTTGGGATGCAGCGTCTTCACTCGCCCATCCATGATCTCAGGAAATCCCGTGTAACTGGTCACATCAATCACCGGGATCCCGGCCTGCTCAAGAAACTTCCGAGTACCACCAGTGGACAGAATCTCATAACCCAGCTGTGTCAATCCCCGCACAAAGGATTCCAGACCTGTTTTATCGCTGACACTGACAAGCGCCCGTCGAGATACTGCTGTGCTCATGAATCAATTCGGTTGGCTGAAGGGAAAAATGAAGTGCTGAATTCAGACCTTACAGAGGCACCGCGCACTTTTCAACACGCCCCGCCACGCAACTGCAGCATTCCCGCTGCCACCCCCAACCCCACCGCCCCCACTCGGAACGGCGACGCTCCCGCCAAGCCCAACACACACCTGTCGTCAGTAAACGCAACCCCCACAACCGTAGCCCGGGCATTCCTGCCCGGCCACC
>CAIOKE010000159.1 GCA_903858815.1 uncultured Planctomycetaceae bacterium
CTCCCAAATGGCCTTTTTCCGTATCCTCCGTGCCTTTCGTGGTTCCAAACCCCCACTCCGTTTTTCCGCGTCTTTCTGCGACCTTCAGCGGCAATAAAAACACCCCACCACGGCAAGCTGGTCTGCGGGCTGACGACCGCAGCGAGAGGCTGCCGCTACTCCGCCGCTGAACGCAAACACCTCAAGTTCGTCTTCCGTGTCCTTCCGTGCCTTCCGTGGTTCAGAAAACTCCGCCCCCTCACACCCCTCCGTGTCCCTCCGTGCCCTCCGTGGTAAAAAACCAACACGCAAACACAACAACAACCGTCAGCTTACGCTAACGGCTCGCCTTTGGAGAGGCTTGAACGCCGTCGACCGACACGGGCTGAAGCCCATGCTACGACTACCAGGCACCAGCTTGGGGATGATGGCAAGGCGATCCTTGGCTCAGTGGTTATCAGCACACGGAATGCCTGAGCGATCGGCAAACGTGCGACGCGTCGCGGCTGTGTGTGGGGCGGCCGGGCAGGAATGCCCGGGCTACATTTTGGCTGACAACTGACAACTTCTTCCGGCTCGGCGGGAGCCTCGCCCTCCCGAGTGGAACTTCTTAACACTGATTGTCGGCCATGGGCAGGAACACGCAGGAACACGCAACCAAACCAACCCGCGTTTCACCACCCTGTCACACCGCCACGTCAGACGCGAGGAAAACGCGCCGTAAACTCACTGCCCTCGCCCAGCTTGCTGCGCACTGTCAACGTCACCTGTAACGCCTGACACAGATGCTTCACTATCGCCAGACCCAGACCCGATCCACCACGCTCACGCGATCGATCACGCTCCACCCGATAAAACCGCTCGAAAATCCGACCCAGCAGCTCCTCGGGAATCCCCGAACCCGTATCCCGAACCACCAGCGTGGGACCATCCGCACTCGAGCGCAACTCCACGACCACCTGACCTCCCGCAGCAGTATGCTTGATGGCGTTGTCCACAAGATTGCTCAGGATCGTACGCACCGCCTGCTCGTCCGCTCGACCCGGCAGACTGTCCACCCCACTCACCTCAAGCTGCAGTCCGCGATTCTCTGCCACCGCCCGAAAGTCTTCACACACATCCCGACTCAGCTCCGCCAGATCAAGCAGCTCCACATGCAGAATCTCACTGCCTGATTCCACTCGAGCCAATTGCAGCATCGCCAGAATTAACTGCAATAACCGCTCAGACTGCTCTTCAATCTGAGTCAAAAAGCGACGCGCTACTTCACCATCCTCCAACGCACCGTTCAGCAGCGTCTCTGTACAGGCCTGGATCACTGTCAGCGGAGTCTTCAGTTCGTGCGAAACGCCACTGACAAAATCCCGCCGCATCGCCTCCAGCTGACGAACTTCCGACACATCCCGCACCACAATCACCGCACCTGCATGCGGTCCTCGCAAAATCGGAATGACAGTCAGCAGATGATGCGAATTCTCGCGAGGTGCACGGTACTCAAGAGTTCTCAGACTGCCCGAGTTCAGTGACTCTTCCACTGTTTCCAGAAACGCCGGAATCCGCACCGCCTCGTACAAGCGATGGCCCGCCTGAATCGCAGCACCAATCGAAAGCAGTCGCCTGGAACCCGGATTCAAAAATACCAGCCGCTGCTCACGATCTATCGCAATCACGCCCTCAATCATCGACTCCAGAACGGCTGTCAGCAGGTCAACAGATGCACCCGCCGCACGCCCGGCTCGCTCCAGACTGTGAATCCGATCCTGCAGCTCATCTTCCAGCTGATACAAAGCTGACGCCACATCTCCCACCTCATCACTGCGATCTGAAACATTCAGCAGCATGTCCCCACGGTCGTCACGCTGCACACCAGCATGCAGCTTCTGTGACATCACCTGCAGCGGACTGACAATCGTCCCCGCCACGATCGCCATACACAAACCACCAATCACCCATGCTGCCGTTGCGGATTTCACCAGCAAGGCACTCATCTGCTGCGAGACATCCACCGCAGACGTGGCAGGAGACGTCATAATTACGCTCCAGTCGCCCCCCGCAAGTCCCACGCGCTGACCCGCTGCCAGCACCTCAGAGGACTCCCACTGCGGTCGCACATACCTGAGACCTGAACCAGTCGCTACGGTCGTTCGCAATACAGATGCCAGAACCGCATCATTCAAATCGGACTGCGGCAGACCACGCGAATCAAAACCGCGACTGTCTGTCAGCCAGATCCGCCGCCCGCCCGTCAACCCCATGCGAATTCGCTGCAGCTCTTCTCCAGCTGTCGCAGGATCTGACTGCTGCTGCAACCGCTGGATCGTTTCGCGGAGAAAATCCTGCACCTGTTGCTCATGCATCGATACCGCATTGGAATGCATGCGAGTCTGCAGGGCCGCCACCAGACCCACTATCGCCGGTACCGACAACAGCACGTACAGGCCGACAATCTTCCAGAACAGCTTGGATCGAATCAGGGACAAACAGAACCCCGGTCGAATGGCAGGCTTAAAACACGATCCATCCAAAGCTTACCGCTGCCGCCGATTGCAGCAGTGTACAGCGCAAGCACACCCCGGACATCAACAACCACCCGCGCTGCATCACCGATCTTAGAAATCGGCCGCTCAACTGTCATTGAACATTCGGCCAGTCTTAACAATACACCCGGCGTTCCTGTGTTTTGAAACGATGAGGCAGTCTGCGGCAGACATTCCGGCCGTTTTTTGAAGAAATCCAACCCAATTCCGCTTGAAAACACCCCAACCACAGATCCGCGCTGCCCTATTCCTGCACGGCCGGTGACACCGTCCACGCAGCAATCTCCTCCTGCAGACCCGCCGCTTCCACCGGACGCCCGGATCGCTGCAGCACCTCAACCGCATCCTGCAAGGCACGCCGACAGTGCTGCGGATCAAGGGGCGCAAGCAGTGGCATCCATAACAGACTGACCGCCGCCCGATCATCCTCATTCAGACGAACCAGCGCACGACCAATCAACAGCTCCGCAGGACCACGCGTCCAGCGATCCAGCTCCATAGACCTCTGCTGCCACGATTCAGCCTCCAGAAGTTCCGGCCCACCACGCAACAGCCGTAATCGCCATAACTGCAACTCCGCCAGCAGACCAAAATTGCTGCGACCACTGCGCCGCAGAGATCGCAAAGTCGACTCGGACTGCACTCCCAAAGCCTCATCACCCAGCAGCACTGACGCCGCTGTCAACTGCCGAGCCAGTGATTTGGCAGACAGATCCGCCGGCACCACCCGCAGCCCCGCCTCCGCTGCAAGACGCTCGTCCCACAACAGCGGCAGCGCCAGAACATGACGAGTCTCCGGATCGGATTCCAGAATCTGCTCAACAGTCGCCAGACACTGTTGCAATTCACCTGCTGCACGCTGACAGACCGCCAGATCACCACGAATCTCACGTAAAGCCCACGGACGAGCCTCCCGGGATAAGCCCTGCTCCAGCTTCGGTAAGGCCGCTCGATACCGCCGCTGCTGCATCAGAGACAATCCCTCTTCCCAGACTTCTGAACGAACAAAACGGATCGCCCTGAGCTGCCGCAGCTGCAGGACCTGAGCCTTCCCGCTGGTCTGTCGAAACACCACCGAATTTGCCGACAGATCTTCAATCAACCCCGTCAGAACCCGCGGACGCAGACCCTCGGCTGTCCGTAATTCAAGGATGTCATGAGACGATGCTGGCAGCTGCAGACTTAACTCCGGCTCATCACCGACAACAGAGACCTGCCAGACAGCGTCCACACACAGCACAACCAACAGCATCAGCACACATCGCCACAAGCCACGCGCACGACCATCAGCACACTGGGCTCCCATCCGAAACATTACTGTCGTGTGGCTGCCAGGCATTATTCAGACATCCCCAGCACTCGTCCCGTAAACCCCCGACGAAACACACCCTCCGGATCAGCACGTCGCACCCAGCTCAAAAACTCGGGCAGCTCCGAATACAGGTCCGCTCGAATTTCCCCCTCAGGAAACCACTTCCCCCAGTGCGGTCGAGCTCCATACAGACGGATCAACGCCGCTCCCACAAACCCGGCAAATCGAAGAAACTCGGGGCGCGATCGCTCATAACTGATCAGACTGATCGAATACCAGTCTTCACCATCACCCGCTGACATGGAAATCATCGCTGCATCGGCACGCACACGACGCACACAAATCGGATAATGATGACTCCACTGACCCTCAATCTCAGAAACCTCTCCCAGCAATCCCACCTGACGCAGCTGATTGCAGCTCTCTTCGGAAAGCCTCCATGAACGATCATCGGCCACACGCAGCAAATCCCTGACCAGGGCCAATGCACTGGCAAGATCCCGCCGCCGCACAAAAAGCTCCTCCTCGATGTGCCGGAATAACTCATGCTCCATCACCAACTGACGATCACTGCGATCGACTGGCTTCCAGCTTGAAACAATCGCCCATGGCAGCAGCTTCGAATAAAACAGCTTCACCAGACTGCGACTACGCAGAAACACAGCCGTCAACAGCACGATCAGGTGCAGCCCAAGGTCCATCACCAGAAACCAGTACACCCGGTACAACTCATCAGTCCATCGACCACCACGCTCAGTCGACTCGCAGCGACGCTGTACGTAAAAACTCCATAAATGCGGAATCAGAAAGAACTGCTGCAAAGGTGTCTCCTGTTCCATTTGCAGCACTTCCGTAAGTGACCCGGCAGCCACCATCTGCTCCTGAATCCGGTACTGTGGCACAACAGCAAAAACAACCTCCGTCACGACCCCCATGGCACCCAGTGAACACCGCGCCGCCCTTAACTCAGCACCGCCCTCAATCCAGCGCGCCTCAACACCATCGCCAGCGCTGTTAAACTGCACCACCCGCAGCCGCTGCACATAATGCGACAGACTGTGACGACCCGAACCATGAGTCGCAGTGCTGATCGCACCAGCGACCGTCTGCTCCGTAATCAACCCCACAGAAGGCAATGTCAGACCTGACCGATTCAAAGACTGCAGCAGTCGGGAAATCTGACACCCCGCACCAACCGACACCAGCAGCTGACCAGCGTCTTCAAATAACCGCACCGAGTCGAAGTGACGGAGATCCAGCAGCAGACCCTCGGTTCGTATCAATGGACTCCACGCGTGCCGCGAACCCACAACACGAACCCCGTCCGCGCGATGCTGCATCACCAGACGACAAACCTCTGTCTCCGTTCGCGGCATTACCAATCGACCAGGACGAAATCGCACGTTACCGCCAAAATTCGTCACCTCAGAGCCGTAGTTCCCACGCTCCGGCACAGAATTACCCGGTCCGGATGTCATCGCAGCCCCCCGTCACAGAAACAGCACACACAGACAACCGAAACTGCCGCCGCTGGAAGCGTACCTGACGCAGACTTTCCGGTCGACCAGCTTCGGTACGAAAACGACGCCGGAAATTCCGCACCAGATCCAGCCAGACACCCGACACACAATCCAGCCGCTGCAGAATCGGATCCAGCTCATGCGGAATTCGCCCTGCTTTGTCCGGCCGCAGCTGACGGCCCGTCCAGTCCACCAGACGCAGATACTGATCCAGTGTCATCGGCAGACAACCACGATTGCTGGCACGCCGGACAGTGACACAGTCACGCACAGCCGAACAGGGCACATCGAGAGCAATCGGGGACAGCCAGCCGGCCTGCGGTCCATGCTCGATCTGCACTTCACGCTGCTCTGAAGTAGTGGCCTGTTGAGCCGCCTGGCGGTCGGAAATACGCTGCTGAACGCTGGTAAATTCGCTGTTTTCCGGAGTTTCAGCAATCGCTGCGCGAACCGGATTCAAATCCACATAGGCCATGCACGCCGCAATCGCCAGCTCGTCCAGCAGCGGTTGAGCTTTGAAGCGGGATTCCCAGAAATGTCCCTTCAGATCGTCTTCCCGATTGGCCCGCTTCGCGATCGGCTCAACCAGACACTTCATGAACCACGAC
>CAIOKE010000160.1 GCA_903858815.1 uncultured Planctomycetaceae bacterium
GTCGTGGTTCATGAAGTGTCTGGTTGAGCCGATCGCGAAGCGGGCCAATCGGGAAGACGATCTGAAGGGACATTTCTGGGAATCCCGCTTCAAAGCTCAACCGCTGCTGGACGAGCTGGCGATTGCGGCGTGCATGGCCTACGTGGATTTGAATCCGGTTCGCGCAGCGATCGCTGAAACTCCGGAAAACAGCGAATTTACCAGTGTTCAGCAACGTATTGCAGACCGCCTGGCGGCTCAGCAGGCCACGGCACCCGAACAGCGTGAGTTGCAGATCGAGCATGGACCGCAGGCCGGCTGGCTGTCCCCGATTGCTCTCGATGTGCCCTGTTCGGCGGTGCGTGACACCGTCACTGTCCGGCGTGCCAGCAATCGTGGTTGTCTGCCGATGACACTGGATCAGTATCTGCGTCTGGTGGACTGGACGGGCCGTCAGCTGCGGCCGGACAAAGCAGGGCGAATTCCGCCCGAGCTGGATCCGATTCTGCAGCGGCTGGATTGTGTGTCGGGTGTCTGGCTGGATCTGGTGCGGAATTTCCGGCGTCGGTTTCGCACTGAGGCTGGCCGACCGGAAAGTCTGCGTCAGGTACGCTGGTTACGCAGACAGTTCCGGCTGGCGGACCGCGCACCTCGCAACGGACTTTGAAATTCGCTTTTTTGCATTGTCCGACACTGGCGAATCCCGCGCATTCCGGGGAAGATAACCACCACAGCCGTGGCTCTCCCTGCAGATCCCGGCCACCTCACAGATCCCACAGATCCTCGGGAGATTTCCACGTGCATCGCCGATTTTCCTGCCTGCGCAATCTCGCCTGCGCCCTGACCGCCTCTGCCGTATCTTTCATTGCAGCCTCTGCATCACTGCTGGCTGCTCCGCCGAAACCCATTGCCTCCAGTCCCATCATTACCACGGAAACTCCCGGACATTCGCTGCCGTTCAAAGCGGACATCAAAGGCGTCCGCAATCTGTATCTGGTGGTTTCAGATGCTGGCAATGGATTTGGCTGTGACTGGGCAGACTGGGCAGAACCGCAGTTGACAGGGCCACGCGGCACCCTCAAGCTCACGGATCTGAAATGGAAGTCGGCTCAGTCCGAATGGGGAAAACCAGGTGTTGGTGTCAATGCCGGCGGGGATCCTCTGCGAATTCACGGTAAACCGGTTGCATTCGGTATCGGTACTCATGCCAACTCGGTGATTCATTTTGAGCTTCCTGAGGGCTACGAAACATTCACAGCTCAGGTCGGCATCGACAACGGCGGATCGGATCAGAACAACGGCAGCAGCATTCAGTTCCTGCTTTATTCAGAGACACCGGGCCCCGTGGCTGCTCCTGCACAATCTGATCGTACTCCGGAAAATGCCATCGCCGGTCTGGACCTTTCTGATGGTCTTGAAATGCAGCTGTTCGCAGCCGAACCAATGCTGCTCAGCCCCTCCAATATCGACGTAGACCACCTCGGACGCATCTGGGTCTGCGAAGTCGTCAACTACCGTCGGTTTGCCAACGGAGGCAATCCGGATCGCCCTGAAGGTGACCGTATTCTGGTGCTGGAGGATACCGATGCCGACGGGCGGGCAGACCGCCAGACGGTCTTCCATCAGGGTCGGGATATCGATTCTGCTCATGGTGTCTGTGTCCTCGGCAACCGTGTGATTGTGTCGGCTGGTGACAGCGTCTTCAGCTTTTATGATGACAACGGCGACCTGCGGGCCGATCGTCGTGAAGTCCTGTTCACAGGCATCAAGGGCACGCAGCACGACCACGGGATTCACAGCTTCACGTTCGGACCGGACGGCAGGCTTTATTTCAACTTCGGCAACAGCGGAGAAGAGCTGCACACAGCGGATGGAAAAATCGTTGTCGATCTGGCTGGCAACGAAGTACGAGCCACTCGCAAACCCTATCAGGAAGGGATGGCCTTTCGCTGTGAGCTGGATGGCAGTCGAGTCGAGACGCTGGGCTGGAATTTTCGAAACAACTGGGAACTGTGCGTCGACAGTTTCGGTACTGTCTGGCAGTCCGACAACGACGACGACGGCAATCGCGGAGTCCGTATCAATTTCGTCATGGAATACGGCAACTACGGCTACAAGGACGAATTCACCGGAGCCGGCTGGCAGGCCCCTCGAGCCAACCCGGAACAGGAAATTCCGCACCGTCACTGGCACCTCAACGATCCGGGCGTCGTCCCGAATCTGCTGCAGACTGGTGCCGGCTCACCGACTGGAATTCTGATCTACGAAGGTGCTGCCCTGCCACCACAGTACCAGAACCAGCTGATTCACTGCGACGCCGGTCCGAACGTTGTCCGCAGCTACGCAGTTACCCCGCACGGTGCCGGTTACGAAGCGCAGATCAATAACATCCTCAACGGCACTCGCGATCAGTGGTTTCGGCCCTCGGATGTGTGCGTCGCTCCCGATGGCAGCCTGATCGTGGCGGACTGGTACGATCCGGGTGTCGGAGGACATCGTCAGGGTGATGTGGACAAGGGGCGTCTGTTCCGCGTCTCGCTGCCCGGTCATCGCTACACTGTTCCCAAAGTTGATCTGACCACCATTGACGGCGCTGTTGAGGCATTGAAAAGCCCGAACACAGCCACGCGATATCTGGCCTTTACGAAGCTGAAGTCGGCTGGTCGCGACGCAGAAGCCGCTCTGAAGAAGCTGTACAGCGATCGCAATCCGCGTTTTCAGGCACGTGCCCTGTGGCTGTTGGGACAAATCGAAGGACTTGGTCCAGCCACTGTCCAGACGGCTCTGGACAACACCAACCCGGACATTCGAATTGCCGGACTGCGACTGGCACGCCGTCTGGGTCTGGACATTGTCCCTGTAGTAGAAAAACTGTCTGCCGACACGGCGCCTGCAGTCCAGAGAGAATGTCTGATTGCTCTGCGATCACTGCCTGCCGCTCGCCGCGCCCCTTTGCTGCTTTCGATCATTCGGCAGATGGACCCGCAGGACCGCTGGTTGCTGGAAGCAGCCGGTATTGGTGCTGACGGCGCGTGGGATGAACTGTTTGCTGCATGGACTGCCCAGGATGCTGCTCGTGGACAGGCATCAGACGAATCTGAAGCTCGCTGGAGACTGGCTCGACAGGAACTCACCTGGCGCAGCCGTGGCACAGCATCCGCCGAGGTCATCAGCGGGTACCTGCTGACCAGCCTGACGCTCAGTAAATCAGAACAACCCGCCAATGAACCGCAACTGGCACGCTGGCTGCGCGCACTCGACTTTCAGCCTCGCGAAGCCGTTGACAGGGCCGTCAGAAAACTGCTGCAGGCCGCTGCAGATTCAACGCTCCCCGAATCGGCCCGCGCATGGCTGGCCGCAGAATCTCTGCAGCGAATTACCGGAAATCCACTCGAAGATCCAGCCCTCGCAGCACAGGTGAAGCAGCTGCTTGATCGCTCGGCCGGGACATCCCAGTTCGTGCAGATGGTCCGCCGGTTTGCAGCCGCTGATCGCTATCCGCAGCTGCTGCAGATCGCGCAGCAGAAACCAGCCGAACAGATCGGGGTGGAAGCCATGACGGCACTGCTGGAATTGAAACAGTGGGACCTTCTGTCCAAAGCACTGGCGACTGGTGATGCGCAGGCCGTTGCCACAGCCGAAGCCATGGGCAATACATCCAACGGCGCCATTGCCGGACCGCTGCTGGCTGTGATTCGTAATGCGGAACTTTCGATTGATGTGCGTCGAGCGGCCGTGCGTGCTGCCGCTCGCGTCAACAACGCGGCCCTCGAAATCGCAAAGCTGGCAGAGCAGAAAGCACTCGACAGTGACCTTGAACAGGCCGTCGCCGCTGCACTGCATGCCTCGCCGTCCCGACAGGCCCGCGAACAGGCTCAAAAACTGTTCCCGCTGCCACCATCGAAGGACAATCATCCCACGCCCCCCATCAGTGAGCTGTCCAGGATGACGGGTGACGCGGCCAACGGTCGCATGGTCTTCTTCTCCACCGGCACCTGCCACAAATGCCATGTTGTCGATGGCATGGGCCGGGAAATCGGGCCGAATCTGACCGAAATCGGCAGCAAGCTCAGTCGAGAAGCCATGTTCGAATCAGTGCTGTATCCCAGCGCCGGCATCAGCCATAACTACGAAATGTGGACTGTCGTCCTCAGTTCCGGTACGACAGTCAACGGACTGCTTGTCAGCAGTACAGACGCAGAAGTCTCACTGCGAGGTGACGATGCACTTGTTCGTCAGTTCCCGAAATCTGATATCGAAGAGCTGGTCAAACAGAAGATCAGTCTGATGCCGGCGGATCTGCAGAAAACAATGACCAGCCAGGAACTGGCGGATGTTGTGGAATTCATGCAGGGGTTGAAGAAGAAGCAGGTGCCATGATGTTCTTACGCCTGTTTTGGGCACTGACGCTCGGGCTGCCCGCTGGGTTCACTTTCGTCGCAGCGGCGGCGACCGTCGCTGGTCAGGAACCTGCTGATGCAGCAGCGGCTGCTCAGGATCATGGCGAAACCGAGCAGCGGGCACTGCTGCGACAGGTACAACAGACAGAACAATTGCTGCAGGACAGCAAGTGGCTGGAGGCTGCCGAACAGTTTGAATCCGCATGGGAACTCGCATGCGCAGGCAGCGATCCCTTACTGGAGGAACGTGGTGCCGATGTCCGTCAGTTGTCTGCCGGCCAGACGGATGTTGTCGCCGGCGGCCGCGCCCGACTCGAACAGCTCTACCGCAGTACGACTGCAGAATTCAAAACCGAGTACGCGCGACAGTTCGAAGCCGCTGCACAGCAGAAACTGCGACCGGTCCTCTCGACCGGCAACACGCCTGAACTGCGCAGACTGGCTCTGCGCTATCAGTTCACCGCAGCCGGGCGTACCGGCCTGAAGACTCTGGCCCGACTGTTTGCAGATCGCGGTGATTTTCTGGAAGCTGCCGTAGTTCTCGAACGGGTACGGCTGTCCGAAACAGATTCCGTCAGGCTACTGCTGCAGACAGCATGGTGTTATGCGATGAGTGGTCTGCGGCAGGACGCAGCAGACCTCAGTGCACTGGCACGATCCGAACGCTTTACAGCAAATCTCGCTGCTGATGGTGTGGCTGCGGCTCTGCTGGCCGATATTGAACGCCTGCTGACATCGCCGGTCATTCCAGGCTCATCGTCAGCCGGCTGGAAGCAGCCTCTGGGCAACTATCGCCGCACCGAACGGCAATTGATCACACCGCCACGACTGCGCTCCATGCAGACCAGCAGCCTGTTTGAAGTGACTGACGTGCTGTTTGCCGAACAACTGAATCCCCTGCTGGCTGCTCTCACCGATTTTCTGGAAACTCAGCGTGAAAAATCCCTGAAACTGAACAGCACCAGCGTGCCATCTTCCGGTGTCCTTGTCGCCGGTGACCTGTTTTACGCGCGGACTCCTGTGGGACTGCAGGCACGTCACCTGCAGACTGGCACGCTTGTCTGGGAGGTCGTCCGACAGGATGCTCCCCTGCGCGCCATGATCAACCTGCAAAAATCTGCTGAATTCAACGGCGACATACTGTCAGGCGCGGTCGAGTTATATCGGCAACTGGTAAGAACAGTCACCACCAGCCAGATGGCGATCAGCGGCCGGACACTGTATGTCGTCGAAGATTCGGACTATTCGCAGCCGCCGAACACCGATATGTTCGGCAATCGAGGATCTGCCGGACTGCAGCTGCGAACCAATTTCATTCGCGCCTATGACGCAACCACAGGGCTGTTTCTCTGGCAGGTCGGCGGACAGACTCAGGATGCCAATCCACTCAAACGTGGCGAGGCGAACCTGCTGGCCGGCTACTATTTCCTCGGGGCACCTCTGGTCCTCGGTAATCGAATTTATGTACTGGCAGAAAATGGTGAGGGAATTCATCTGATTCGCCTTGGCGAACCCCAGCCCGGACAACCGGAAGCCAATCCCACCATCCTTGCATCGCAACTGCTGACACTGCCCGAGCGTCGAGTGGATCAGCATCCGCTCAGGAAACATGCTGGCCTCATTCCGTCATTCGCTCAGGGTCTGCTGATCTGCCCACTGTGTGACGATCGCATTATCGCAGTGTCCGCAGAAGATCTCAGTATTCGCTGGGTGTTTCGATACAGTGGCATTCTGCAGCGTCAGGAACTGGGTGGTGATGCCATGATCCTGCGCGGCTCATTTGACCCAATAAGCTCAGAGGCTGTGGACCTGCAGAATCGCTGGATTGACTTTCTGCCTCGCATTTCAGATGGAAAGATTCTGGTCACACCGCGCGATTCCGATCAGTTGTACTGTCTGAATCTGGCCGATGGACAACAGCTCTGGACTGCGCCACGAGGGGCGTTGCATGCCATTGCCGGAGTTGCTGATCAGCGAGTTGTCCTGATTGGCAATCGCACTGTTGCCGCCGTTGATCTCAACACCGGTCGTCAGCTCTGGAATTCCGAACTGCGACATGGAGTCACCTGTGGCACCTGCTGCTTTGACGGCACCGTACTGCAGATCCCCACCAATGCACCCTCCATCGTTTTAATGGACACCCGAACCGGTCGTGAACTGGTCGCTGTCGACTGGTCCGGTCCCGAATTGCCGGGCAACCTGCTGCAGTCCTCTGCCGGACTGCTTTCTGCCGGATTCACCACAATCACCCGGATGCCCTTCGACAACAGCGAACCTTTGCCATCGGAACGAGCAGCCGAGTTTCTGGTTCAGGGACGACGCGAAGATGCTCGCAGTCTGCTGGAAGCCCACCTTGCGCAACAGCCGCAGGATGCCGCAGCCCGCGCCATGCTGATCGATCTGCTGCTGCAGCTGCTGCGAACAGACTACAGCAGCAATCAACAGGTCGCAGGGACCGTTCGCGAGCTGCTGGCAAAGGCCTCACAGGATCTTGAACTGGCACCACTGCTGCATTCACTGCTGGCCATGGGCCCCGGTGACGCAGTGGTTCTCGGTGAACAACTCCGCCTCGCCAGTCGTCGCCAGCAACTTGAACTCGCTGAAATCATCGCGCAGGGTGAGTCCTTTGATCCGGCCCTGGCATTCCCTGAATTCCTTGAACGATTCCGCAATCGGCTCCGCCAGCTGCCCGGTGCCGGAACCACCGCTGCTGTCGTTGGAAACGTCGAACGCGGTGCCGCGGACGTCATCGCCGGAGTCCTGCATCGCGGCCTCGAACTCAGGTCCGCCCGTGAACGCAGTCAGATTCAGCAGATGGTGATTGCTGATGCTTCGGCCATCGTCGCCAGCCTGTCGACAGAGCAGCAGAAACTGCAATTCATCCAGTTACTGGTGCGCATCGGTCTGCCACAGACCGCTGCTGAACTGCTGAATGACGCATCGCTGAAGTGGGATGCCGAAAGAATTCGTCTGCCTCTCGACATGGCCCTGCTGGAATCGGCCCGCCAAAGCGGCGCCATCGCACAGCAGTCTGCCCGCCAACTGCTGGCCGGCTGGCAGGCCAGACAGTCCGCCTGGCAGGCGTACACGTGGCTGCAGGATCTGCAGGCATGGCAGAACGAACCTGGACACGCCTTCGGCTGGTCACCCTCCGGCAGGGATGAGCAACAGGCCATCATCGAGCTCGCAACAAACGAATTTCCTGCACTGCTGCAGGCCCCAGCGTCACCGTGGCAGGGAACTGTGACCGCCCAGCCTTCTGACGATCGCACGATGCTGCCCGTTCGACAGTTCGCCTCCGCCATTCCTCATCGTGCGATTCCCATGCACGGCAACAGTGGCCTTTACAGGGGCTGGAGACTGATGTGGGTACAGCCCGAAGATCGCGTAGCGGCCTTCGATCCCGATGGAAGAATCCGCTGGTCTTTCCAGCCACTGGGGACACTGCCTCCCCGCTATAACGGCTATCGGCCGGATTCGTCTGCGTACTCCTGCGGGCACGTGATTGTCTTATGCCTGCCGGGACTGCTGGTCGCAGTCGATGGCCAATCCGTCAACAGCGACGGCAGTCCGCCAATCCTCTGGCAGAAATCTGCAGAACCCGAATCTATGGACGACAGCTTCGTTGAACCTGACCCCGGCGATTTTGTTGCGCTGGAAGATCGCATGGAATCGTTTGCATGGAGCCCCGGTGGGCATTTCCCGGTCGGGCCACCCTCGCCTCGAGGGATCCCGGTGATCTCAGGCAGAAAACTGTCCATGCTTGATCTGCAAACCGGACAGCAGATCTGGGCCAATGACGCGCTCCCTGCAGATGCCAGGCTGCTGACCATTGGCAGCCAACTGCTGATCCTCTCGGAATCGGCACGGCGAATCGAAACTCGATCCGAAGTCGATGGTGAACTGCTGGAAACCTGCCGCCTGCCTGACTGGTGGGCTGAAGCCAATGCCAACGTCGGAAGTTCCGTCGAAGACATCGAGGTCGAACCGGGCAGTGAGACCATCTGGCGAGTTGATCTGCAGGATCACTGCTGCGTCCTGTTTCGACTGACTGCCGGAAAGGCGATCCTCGAATCACGAAACCTGCTGCTGGATGAAGTCGTCTGGACCATGACTTTTCCTCAGCGCACGGTCTTCAGTAACTCACAGGATGGTGTCGTTGCAGTCCTCAGTGAAGGCCAGCGTCTGCTGCTGATCCGCACAGATACCGGTCGCATTCTGACGGACCTGCAGGTTCAGCCCATACCGCGCCCACGACAGCTGTACCTGCAGCGGACCCGAGGACGCTGGCTGGTCCTGCCGGAAGCCCGCTCCGAAGAAGACCCCGCCATGGATTTCTTCAACCCGCTGATTGATGCGGTGCACGTACACGGTGCGATCTATGCCATCGACGAACAGACTCTGCAGCTGGCCTGGCAACAGCCGGTGAATCATCGACAGCTGCGGGGATTGACCAGCACGCAGACAAGGCCCCTGATGTCCACCAGCCCCCTGCTTGTGCTGCTCTCCCGGAATCGCGTCCCGAAAGAGACCGGAGGATTCACTGTGCCTGTGGGGGCACAGGTACTTGATGTGGTGACCGGTCGACTGGTTTACGATGACCCGAATACGGGACTGACACAGAATGAGCTGTGGCTCAGCCCCAGTCCCGACAAAGGACAGATCTGTCTCAGCTTCGATCGTCGGATCGTCATTTTTCAGTGGGACAAACAGGCCACCCAGCCTGCACCATAAATCACTGCAGACCAGCCAATGCCGGCGGACGCGGAGGTCATCGTGCGGAAAGAGCGTCATCTGAATGGCCCGGACCCATGGCAGGGGCCGTCAATCGACCTGCTACACGCCGACCGCCCCCCGCGGGACCCTTCGAACCACCCCGCCCCAAAAACGCAGACACAACGCTTTCTCTGGGCTGCAGTCACTCTCATGGGACTGATTTCAGGGGCTGCCTGTGGGGTGCTTTTCACCCAGTTGCTGGCAGCTGCCGCTGACAGAATTTCCTTGCCAACGTCACCACACAGTGGCAGTGCCGGCACGGCAGTGGTCATTCTGCTGACCGTGCCATTAACATTCGCCGGGACAGTGATCGGCGCCTGGTTGGCGATCAGGATCTGCCGCCGCCGGGAACAGCACGTTCGTGGCACCCGGAATCAGCAGGAATCAGCTCACCAGCCTCGCTGCTGAGGAATCGCGACGTAATACCCACAGCTTCAACGCAGACCCGTTTTGCGGCTCTCCGCTGGATGGTCGCGGACACAAGTGACTGCAGGACATGTCTCCTGCGACCGGACGGCTCAGCTGAGTTCTATGGCAGGCGTGCCAGGCAGCAGGATCGGTCACGGCGATCATGCTGCTCCCCCTCGTGCTATGGGGTCTGCGAGTCCAACAGGCCAGAGAGAGTCTGTTTGTTCTGTGGGTTCCGGTACAGTGCTCACCGGAAATCAGCTGAACAGTTGTGGAATCGGGGTTCCGTGGTCAGTGATGGGGACCGGTCGATCACCGTCGTACAGTTCCTTCGCCGGATCGATCCCCAATGCAGCCACAATCGTGGCATGCAGGTCAGGCACACTGACAGGTTGCTGGTCCACTTTGCGACTGAACTCGTCTGTCACACCGATCACCTGCCCGGTTTTCAGGCCACCACCGAAGAGCGGCACACTGAAGGCCGCCCCCTGATGGCCTCGCCCACCACCTCCGTCAAACTCTGGCGGGCGACCGAACTCCGTTGCCACAACCACCAGCGTTGAATCCAGCAGCTGCCGGGCTTCAAGATCATCAATCAGCGCAGCGAGGGCCTTATCCAGTTCCTGAATCAGTACATGCTGATTCAGCTGGCCATCATTATGAGTATCCCAGCCGGTACCATTGATGAAATTCAGATTGAAGGCCACTTCCACAAACCGAACACCGCTTTGCACCAGTCGCCGTGCCAGCAGGCAGCGCTGACCAAACTCGCTGCCATAGGCCGTGCGCAGTTCTGCGGATTCCTGCTGCAGATCGAATACGGAAGCGAACTGTGGACCGGCCAGAGCTTCACCCTGAATTCCGGCATCCACATAATCTTCCACATCACGAAAACCACTGTAGCGACTGCGAAACCTGCCTCGCATGCCATGCAGCATACGCTGTCGGCGTTCCAGTCGCGCGGCGGTGACATCGGTCGGACGCCGCAATCCTGCCGGCCCACTGGCGGTGTCAATCAGGTAAATGTAATTGTGTTTTGCACCCAGAAATCCGGAACCGCGAGTGGCACTGGGATATCCCATCACGACATACGCCGGGACTTTGCTGAGCGGATCAGCAAGTTCGTGAGATACGATCGAACCGATGGACGGATAAATGGTGGTGCCGGTTGGCGGTCGGCCGATGTGCATGCGATTGACAGCAGCAGCGTGCTCATCAATCACGTCATGCGTCACCGACCGTATCAGGCAGGCACGATCCAGTCTGGCAGCCATCGCCGGCAGATGGCTGCAGATCTGCACATCACGAATGGCCGTGGGAATCGATGGATACGCCGATCCAGGCCTGCGTGATCCCTGAGCAGGATCGCCAACGGCTTTCGGGTCCCACGTATCGATCTGAGCAGCGCCCCCACCAAGCCAGATGAAGATGCAGGAACGAGCTTTCCCACGTGGCGATTGCGAAGCAGCAGCAACTGTTGGCAAAACGACTGACGCACCGGCGGCTGACAATGCTGTTCTTCTGGAAATACCGACTGCCATAGCCTTCGTTTCCCCGGCGGAAGAATGTTCAGATGCTGCCCGATCGGCCAGTGATCGGCGTGCATGAAACAACCGCCCATGATAGAACAGAGCGCTGGCATTTGATACATGGCACCGTCTTTCGTGGCGTGTTTTCGGGAAAACCGATGCCGCAGGTATCGGGTTGGAGTATGTGCAATGCAGTGGATTGATCGCAGTCGGCTGGCGTCACAGGTGCTTGCCGGAACATTCCTCAACCTTGGCTCGTCTGCTGCTGTGGAAATCGCCGCGGGCACGGGTTTTGACTGGGTCCTGCTGGACTGCGAACATGGCTCTGGCTCGTGGGGTGATCTGCGAGCTCAGTTGCTGGCAGTGCAGGGCACCACGGCAGCTCCGATCGTGCGAGTTCGCTCCTTGAATGCGGACGACGTCAAATTCGTACTGGACAGCGGCGCAGCGGGAGTAATGTTCCCTTACGTGGCCGATGCCACAGAAGCCGCTCGAGCGGTCAGTCTGATGAAGTACCCACCACAGGGTGTTCGCGGGGTCGCGCAGGTGATTCGAGCAACGGATTATGGTCGCAACTGGAAGTCGTATCTGGCCGAAGCGAATGAGAAAACTCTGGTTGTCGTACAGATTGAAACGCCACAGGCTGCAGCGCAGGCCGAGGCGATTGCTGCTGTCCCCGGAGTTGACGCACTGTTTGTGGGCCCGATGGACCTGTCCGTCAACATGGGTCACCCCGGTGACTTCTCGCAGCCAGCCTTCATTCAGAACCTGCAGACCGTAGTGCAGGCCTGCGAAAAACATGGAAAAACAGCGGGAATACTCAGTCGCCCGGAACTGGTTGAGCAGCACAAGGCACTGGGCTTCCGATTGATTGCGCTGGGATCGGACGCAGCCGCAGTGGCCGCCGCAATGACTCAGAACCTTGCCGCACTGCGTCGCTAGCGGCAAATGCTGGATTCCCGACCTCGAAAGTCCCTGACCGGTAAACTCGGGCTGGCTTTTCCAGTCTGCCCCGCCAGCGAGAAAATCGCCGGAAAGGATTTGAAAAACCGCAAAAAACCTGTTTTTTAGGGGCTGGAAAGCCGTTTTGCATGAGACTTCGCCGGGCCGCAGGACGCAGTTCAGCAAACCGAGTCATGTCTCGGATTGACTTCAGAAACTCCGACGGTATGCTACGGGATTCTCCGGGTGTGAATTCCGCAGATTTTCAGAGGTTTTGGTTTTCCATGGGACGCACTGAACGACAAAGAGAGATCGCTCGCCGCCGCAAACGCAAAGTTGGTCTGGCAAAGGTTCGCGAGCGTTTTGCGGCATCAAAGAACGAAGGCGAAAAAGCTCAACTGCTCGCCAAGGCTCGTCGCATGAGCCCGTTTATTGAGCTCGAGTGATTCTTCGCAGTTGAACACACGCAGTTGATCCATGACTCAGTGATCTGAACAGCGGCTGATTTTAGCCTGCTCACAAACAGTGATTTGTGCCCACGTGCAACACTGCAGATGACTGTCACACGCTGAATTACTGCAGAATATTCGCACCCGTGGCAGCATGTCTGTCACGGGTGTTTTGTTTTCTAAAAGCCATTCCAGCAGCTGCCGGCCCAACGGCACGCGGGCCCTGCAACAGCACTGCAAGAGCATTTCAGAAATTTTTTCAACCGGGGCCTGCTGCAACCGCCAGCAAGCCCTGAAATGCCCCCTGCCACAGCTTGCCAGAACGCCTGCTGAAGTCGCAGCACACCAGAACGGCCACGGTAAACATGCGTTTTCTGCCTGACGCAGATCACGATTTCGGCTGTTGGTGCAGTGCATCAAGTGGCATCGGCAGTGAGTGCCGATGCCAGACTGGCCCTCGTAATTCGCAGAAAATATTCGGGTCGTCAGCGATTGCGTCGTCTTGACGGTTCTGAATTGCCGCCGGTATCAACCACCCCCAATCGTCCCGTTGCCGCGCAGGAATTCTGTGCGGAGGACGGGCAGGTGTTAAAGGGATCGAGTCAATACACAGGCTGTGAAAGCGGATTTCACAGCGACCGTTCAAAGCAGATAACTGGGGTCATGGATCTGAACCACGGAAACGGTTCAGAGATCATGGATGATCGCAGGCGAGAGTGGAGAAGTCTCGCCGGAATTCCTGAAGGAGGATCTTAACTTGCACAAGGCCATCGGACTCATCACATGCGCTTCGGTGATGGCCGCGTCGCTGTACTTATTCAGCGGCGGCGA
>CAIOKE010000161.1 GCA_903858815.1 uncultured Planctomycetaceae bacterium
CTGAACATGAAACAACGGACTTTGACCACGAAGACTGCTCGACGCGGATTCACGCTGACTGAACTGTTGATAGTGATGGCCATTCTTGTCCTGCTGGTGTCACTCATCGGTCCCCGGCTGCTGGGCAGCAAACAGAAAGCTGACGTCAACGCGGTGAAGACACAGATTGGCATGTTTCAGGCAGCGCTGGAGCGGTATGCCGTGGACATGAATCGGTTTCCCTCCACCGAAGAAGGACTCGCAGCATTGGTATCAAAGCCAGGATCGGCAGGTTCCAGTGAGTCTGCAGGGGAAGGAAGCGAAGCAACAGAATCCGGAAGCGGTGGTGCTGCCGGCGATACATGGGACGGCCCCTATCTCAAAACAGAAACGCTCCCTAAGGATCCGTGGGGCAACAACTACGCATATGAGTTTCCGCCGACGCATAATAAGATCAATCTGCCCGATATCTGGTCCTGGGGACCAGATGGTCAGGAGAAAACAGCTGACGACATCGTCAGCTGGAGCGAAGAAGGCAGTGGCGGTAACGAAGGCTGATGATCGTCATTCAGGGATCCTCGATGTGATATTTCGGGGGGCAGCTCCGGAAGGGGCCCTGCCCTCCCCCGAGGCAGGGAGGGATTGAACGCGGATCGAAAGGCAGGTCAAGCCATGACGCGAACTGGTTACTCGCTGATCGAGCTGTTGATAGTGCTGGCGATTCTGGCTGCCCTTTCGGCTTTGGTACAGCCATCGGTTCGCGGGGTGCTTGATAAAAGTCGCCTGACAGCTGCGGCCAAACAGGTTCAGGCGGCGCTCGCGAAATCACGTTCACTGGCGATTCGCGAGGGTGTTCCGGTCTGTTTTCGATTCAAAAAAGGTGGACAGCAGTGGTGGATCGAAAGGGATTTGATTGCTCAGCCGCTGACAGATTCCCCGGATGCTCCGCCGATCACTCTTCCTGAAACGGATTCGGCAGCGGGCGACACGGCCACTCTTCAGGCCGGCTCTGTCGTCATTCTCAGATCAGGTGAGTTGCCCGAGGGTGTCACTTTCACAGATTCCACCGCAGACCGCGCTGAGCGGCTGCGATTTTCGCCGACAGGTCGGACGACCAGTTGTTCGCTCAGACTGACTGGCCAGCGGCAGTTTGCGGTTGAACTGACGATTCGCGGGCTGACCGGTTTGGCTCGCACTGCACAACCGGTGCGGCTGCCGACGACGAGTGAATCGATGGGCAGTGTGGAGATGGAAACTGACGAATCGGCAGCTGGCACTGTGCCGATGCAGCAGGTGCAGCCATGAACGGGCGACCGGCGGGTGAAGCAGCCGACTTGCGGAACCGGGAGGGCTTTTCGCTGCTGGAGGTGATACTTGCCACTGCAATGCTCATGGGTTCTGCAGTGGTGTTATCGCGTCTCGCGGGTATGGGACGCGAGCAGTCCGAGGCCGCGCGGATTCAGGATGCACTGCAGAGCGTCTGTGAAAGAACGCTCAATGAGCTGCTCCTGGGACTGCGGCCGCTGATTCCTGCTGAAGATCAGCCACTGCTGCCGGTGGAACCATCAGTCGGGCGACCAGTTGAGCCGATCGTGGAGACACCGGTGGGACGATTTGCTGTGCCGGGGGCTCAATCGACAGCATCGAGGCAGGATTCGGCTGGTTCGGCTATGGTCGCGTCGCCGGGGCTTTCAACAGAACCCGCCCCGGAATGGCGATTTTCCATTCGCACGCAGCCTCAGCCGGCTTTTCCGGGAATGTGGACACTGACTGTTGAGGTCTCGCAGGGCGATCAGCAGTTGCCGCGGCGAAGGCGTTTCTCGCTGACCCGCTGGATTTCCGGACCGCCTCCTGCCGGGGCCTTTGAGGATCCGAGGTGGCAGCAGTCGTTCGACGGCCAGTTGCCGGACTGTAACGGGCTCAGTTCTGAAGGAGGCCTGCCGTGATGAGTCGGCAGCGCGCTGCGAGGCCGCACAACGTGGCAACTGAGACACTTCGGGCTGGCTACACACTGATCGAGCTATTGATTGCTGCGGTGCTCACGGCATCTCTGATGACGGTCATCTGGGGACTGCTCTCGATGTACAACGGCTGGCTGACTGCCGGGCGGGCGCAGTCTGAAGAACGCCAG
>CAIOKE010000162.1 GCA_903858815.1 uncultured Planctomycetaceae bacterium
CCTGCCCGGCCACCCCCTCCCCACACACAACCGTAGCCCGAGCACACCTGCCCGGCCACCCCCTCCCCACACACAACCGTAGCCCGAGCACACCTGCCCGGCCACCCCTTCCCCCACACACACAGCCGCGACGCGACCCACAGTTGCCAGTAGCTCAGCCATTCCCGTGGGCTGATAACCACGCAACAAAAGGCAAGCCTCGGCCTCGTCACCGAGCCGCTGCTCAGTGGTCGTACCATGGGCTTCAGCCCGTGTCGTCCTCCGCGTTCAATCGCCCCTCACCCCCCCCTCCCCCCGGACAAGCCGTTAGCGGAAGCTGACGAGTATTCCATCCCGGAAGGAAACCCCGACGTCTGAAACCAATTCTTCACGAACGTCCCGGTGCTGCACAAACAACACCGCAAACACCTGCAGCAATGCCATTTGCAGGGACGCACGTGTTTCCCGGGCCTTCCGTGGCGAATCACTCACCAACCACGATCAAACGCACACTTCACACAGCCTCTGCTGCCCCACAGCTCACTTGACCGCGTTTCGCTGCTCCGCCGCACGCCGGATCGCTCGCTGCGCCTCAGACAGACGCGCCGGCCACTCAAACTTCACCGCACTCGCTGGGTCATAGCCAGCCAGATGATCACGCAGGCGAGTTTCCGGGCGAGTATACCGCAATTCCGTGTCACGAAAGACTTCCCGACACAGCTCCGCAAGTGGCGGATCATACGACTGCAGCTCTTCACGAGTATTCACGTGGTTGTGGTCATGATCATTCTCGCGATTATTATCAAACCACGACTGCACACCCTCGGCAAAATACTCATGATGATTCACCGATGCGTACTTGCCCTTCCATAACCCCGCAGACATCGCCCGCTCATACGCCAGACGCACCCGCTCATCAAATCCCGGATCCACCACATTCATACCCCGCAGGTGAATGTTGTGAGCAAACTCGTGGATCAGAATGCACTCCGCACGATACGGGTCACCCGCGTAACCCAGCAGGTTTTCCTCGCCACACGAACACAACGGATCCGTTGCCGATCCACCCATACCCCGCGCTCGCGCATCCCAGAAATCCTTAGCCGTCACGCCAGCCGCCTGACGGCCATCCCCCTTCGCATCACCCAGCCACGCCCACTCCGGAAGATCAGTCGTGAATTCATTATGAGCAATCACGGACAGACGACTGCCTCCGCGCACCATCGCATCACGCACGTCCGGACGACGCGCCAGCATCAGCTCGACCAGATACGCCGCCTCACGCAGCGCATACGCATTCACACGCGCTGAGGCCACTATCGGATAGCCACCCGCAGAGATGTACTGACTGTAATACGCCGGAACAGACAGCTCCGCCGGAGGTGCAGTAACAGGAGACTGACCAGCACTGACCGCACAGCACAACAGCAGCACACTGCCAATCAGCAGCCGAATTCCAGCCAGCCACTGCACCGACATGCCCGGTTCCCCCACACGGTGAACAGACCACTGCGAACCAGCGCAGTCAGACGCACTCTCCGCAGGCTGCCACGCACCCCGACTCAGTCCATGAAGACCCGCTTCCAGCCCTGATACATGCAGTCCAGCAGCTCACGACCCTCTTCGGTTGCACGGTAACGCACATAGCCGTTACCCTCTTCAACCTCCGTCTGCACAATCTGCACGTTGTCCTCTTCGCTGTACATCCAGGACTGCTCCTGAAACAGCTGGAAAACACGATGCAATGCCTTCTCAGACGCCGGCAGAAAGACCTCGCCGTCCAGAAACAGCTGGTAACCATACTCCTCCAGCTTCGGCCACGGCAGATCAGTCGATGACCCTCGATAATACGGCAGCAAGACCGACACATCATCCGGCTTCGAATTCGGATTGTGCAGCATGTCGATCGCGTTCCACGGACAGATCGTCAGCTGGTAAAACTCACTGCTGTCGTTCGGAGAACGATAACACATCTGACAACCAATGCAGCGACTGGTGTCAATCTGATGGTAACTCTCGGAGGGAACAGGACTGACAACCTCGTAGATACAGTCCACCGGGCACACGTTTGCACACGAATTGCACGATGTGCAGTTGTCCTTGTTGATCACGTTGATGTAGCGAGTTTCCTTCTTCCGGTCAGATTTGCGATCCCGGAAATAATCCGTCATGGAAATCGTCATCGAACCAACACCTTTCAACGGCCCTGCATCAGACCACAAGCCGAATGACACACCCGACCCGAAATACCAAGCCAAAAATGCTACCGCCACACCCCGCACTCGGCAGTGTTGATCGTCCAAAATGAACTTTTTCAGACAGACTTTCCTGCCTCTGGGAAGCCAGACTCCAGCGATTCCCAACACGACACGCACACAATTGAACGAATTTCGGCAAAACTACACCAAATTACAGACCCCCTCGTCCTGAAATTCAGCCCCCGCCTCGCACTACCTCCTCCACCACCAAACCCTCCGCCGCCCGCTGCGGGTTCCGACGCAGCCGAATCACCAGCCCAGCCTCCTCGTAAATCCAGAACTCCCGAAACACTCGCTGAGCCGCCATCTTCGTCGTTCGATTCGGTCGGCCCAGCGTCTGAGTCACCTGGTCCGCCGTCATCCCCTTCACCACCCGCCCCTCACGCACCGCACGCTGCACATCATCCGCCGGACGCTTCAAAAACTCCGACGTCGTGATCCATTTGTCCTTCAATCGCTCCCAACCCAGAATCTTCAGTCTGGCCGTCAATCCCTCCGCATCCGCTGGTGACTCCTGCCCCGCTCGCTCCCACGCCTGCTTCAGTAAGTCCACCCCGCGAGCCCGTGCGGACTCGTCCTGCCACTCCTCACCCACAAACAAATACTCGTCCGCCGTCCGAATCTGGCCAGCCAGAGTCCGTACATCAAATCGCTGCTCCTGACGCCGCAACCACGCCCCTCGTAACTGCTCCGCCTCCGCCCGCCGCTCCAGCTGCAGCAGCAGACCACAGGCACTGATCAAGCCCTCACGGTCCAGCTGATCGGCACGAGACAACTGCCACGCAACTTCCCGCGCCTCCAGCTCAGCCGCCACCTTCGATTCCGTCGGTAACTCCTCTCGCACCTGCTTCGCCAGCGCCAACCCGTTACTGCCATCCGACGCCAGCTGCTGCTGCAGATCCTGCAGCCGCAACTGCACATACACCTGCCGATGCAGCAGCCTTCGCTCTGCCACACTGCCCGCAGACCACGCTGCACCCGCATTCTTCGCCAGGGCCTGCTGCAATGAAGCCGGTATCGCCCGCTGCCGATCGTCCCAACCCTCCAGCAACCGAGCCTCTTTCAGCAGCTCTCCCGCAACAGCATTCGGCTGCTTCTGACGCAGCACCAGAAACTCAAATCGCAGTTGCCCCAGCGTCTCAGCGGAAACCCCCAATTGCTCCGCCGATCTCAGCAGCTGCGCCATGCCCGACACATCATTCTGCACCTGCTGCTTCTGCCGCTGCAACGCCTCACCACGCACCGACTGAATCTCCTGCTGCAGGACGTCATCCTGATAGAACTGAGCCCTCGCGACATACTCGGCCGCCAGTTCCAGCAACTTCTCCGGACGCTCCCGACCAGGCTCACTGACACGCCGCCGCAAATGCTCCTCATCCGTCTCACCCACCTGCAACCGCTGCACCGTGAAAAACAGCCGCGAACCGTCCAGAGTAAACCCGCCGGTCACCTCCACACGCTGACCGCGACGGATCCGATCCGGCAACCGAATCGTCGGAGGATGCCGGAAAATCAACTCCAGCTGCTCCAGCCGAAACGACTCAGCCGTACGACTCTGAAAACGTCCCTCCAGCTGCACACGCGATCCAGCCTCAGCCAACTGCTTCCACCGCCCTTGCTGCTCCAGTAACTGCGGCACTGATAATGTCTGAGCAAAGACAGGGGCGGCCACTGTCAGCCACAACAGACTGCACAACACAACACGACTCAGCAGGTAACCCGGCCTTCCGTTCATCACTGCGTTCCCCCTGCTGACCGCTCTGACAACCCACTGCCTGCAGCCCCCGCCTCTCCCTTCGATGGCCCCCCCAACAGCTCGCTCTGACGCCGCAATAATTGCGCCACACCCGCATCCGACGACACATATCCAGCTGCTGCTGCCGGTAATGACTCCGTCAGCAACACCACCGATTCATCGTTCATCAACAGCGTCAAACTTTCGTCACGATCCTCCAGATGGCCGCCCTCCAGCGCTGCCGCAAATAACACTGGCTGACCCTCCACTACCGCCGGTAACTCAGATAACCACGCCGCACCCGTGCGAATCCGTACGCGCCGATCCGCAATCTGCAACGGCAGATCCAGCTCCAGAACGCCCCCCACCTCACCCTGACCACCACCACCGTTAACCGCACCCGCCGGGCGCAGAATCCCCTCAAACACAAACACCAGACCACGAACCTCCGCCGTCACACGCTCATCAGTCAACGCCGGACCCGACACCAGCTGCTCCAGTGCCGTCACCAGATCCAGCTGCGACAACTGATTGACCGCTCGACACTGCTTCAGTAACGAACTCGCACGCACAGCCTCCGCATCCACTCGATGCAGAATCTCGGCCGCCTCAACCAGTCGCTCCAGTGCTGTCGTCAACTGCGGCAGATCATCGGCCTCCAGAGCCAACCTGACCGCGTCCTGCTGCTGACGCCAGACCCGCCGAGCCACATCCTGACGACGCTGCTGCACCATCCACCAGACCGTCAGAGACAACAACACCAGACTGGCTGTCACCAGCAGTCGCACAGGCGAAAATGTCCGCCGCAGACGAACCCCCAATGACACCCGCGGAACAACAGGCACAACAGCTGCCGGTGGGGCAGTCTGAGCCACGGCAGGAGCCGCTGACACTGCCTCACCCGCACGCGAAACCTCACGCCCCGCAACCACTCGCCGCTTTACACGCTGACCAGACGACTGCTGCTGACCCTCAGAAGACTCGGCCGTCCGCGCAACTTCAGGCGCACCAACCGCACCGCCCGCAACTGTTGCCGACGGTACGCCCGCCAGCTCCGCCAACGCCGCCACAGCACGGCCACCAGCACCGCCAGCCACCACCTCACTGGGGATCCGCCGAGTCGCCGGATAGGGATTCACCGGCAACACATACAAAGAACGACCACAATCCGAACAGTCCGCCACCTGATACGTCTGTCGCCGAATTCCAGCCGCTCGACCACCACACTCACAGAAGACCTCAAACGGAACCGGAATCTCCTGCGCGGCCGTCCCCAGCAGCTTCGCCTTCGCCCGCAGAATTCGGCCCACAAATCCAGACATCCGAATGCCTTCCATCCACCCCGCAATAACATCCACAACACGGCACACATCCACCAACAGCACGGCACAACCACATCGACCTGAATTCTCGCTCGCTGGACCGCAGGAGGCAACTACCAGACACCCCATCCACACCCAAATCCAGCAAGACAACCCACGTGCAAAATCACCCTCGCATTCCAATCGCGCGGGACAAAAATCCAGCCCGAACATTCCTGACGCAAATCACAAAAAGGTAGCTCGAGCATTCCTGCTCGGCCCCATCCCTCAAAAAACACTGAGGATTTCAAGCATACACCACAACAACACCCCTCAACCCCCGCCAACACCCCACCCCGGGACCACCGAGCACCAGCTCGGTAACGCAAACCCGCCTGCTTTCGGCTCGGCAGGAGCCTCGCCCTCCCAAACGAAACTTCACCGACCACTGATTACTGACCACTGACCACCGATCCGTCCTCGTCGTTTCGTGTCTTTCGTAGTTCAAAAACCCGCGCCCCGCCCCCCCGGGCCTTCCCTCCGCAGCCCGCGGTACAATCCCCCCAACTTAACGCCCACGGACTGACCCGGTCGCCTGCTGCGCCTTGTCAGAGATATCCCGACGACACCAGCCACCCTGCCACGAAATCCGATCCACCGCCTCATAGGCACGTCGCTTCGCGTCAGCAATGTCCGCGCCAATCGCTGTCACACCCAGAACGCGACCACCAGTGTTCACCACATCACCGCCCTTTAACGCTGTACCCGCATGAAATACCTTCACATCCACCAGCTCACCGGCAGACCCCAGACCACTGATCACATGCCCCTTCGAATACTCACCAGGATACCCCTCAGAAGCCATCACCACACACACTGCCGGACGAGGATCCCAGTCCAGACCCTCCAGCTCCGACAGCCGACCTGTCGCCGCCAGCAACAGCAGCTGAGCCAGATCGGTCTGCAGACGCATCAGCACCGGCTGAGCCTCAGGATCGCCGAAACGCACGTTGTACTCCAGCACCTTCGGCCCACCAGCCGTCAGCATCACGCCGGCATACAACACTCCCGAAAACGGATTGCCGTCGACCTTCAGAGTATGCACGGTGGGGATCAGAATCCGCCGCACAATCTCATCCATGATCGCTGATGTGACCACCGGAGCCGGACAGTAGGCGCCCATGCCACCCGTATTCGGACCACGATCGCCATCGTGAGCCCGCTTGTGATCCTGAGCCACATCCAGAGGGACAATGGTGTCACCATCCACGATCGCCAGCACACTGGCCTCTTCACCCACCAGACACTCTTCAATCACAATCTGAGCACCCGCCTCACCAAAGGCTCGCTCCTGCAGCACCGTTCGCACCGCTGCCCGCGCCTCGGCTCGGTTGGCACACACAAACACTCCCTTGCCCGCTGCCAGACCGTCGGCCTTCACCACCAGCGGCTGCTCGTCCCCCTCCTCGATATAACGCAAAGCATCGTCAGCCCGATTGAAAACCGCGAAATCAGCCGTCGGGATACTGGCCCGACGCAACAGCTTCTTCGTGAAGACCTTGCTGCCCTCCAGTCGAGCTGCCGCTGCCGTTGGTCCAAAAATCGCCAGACCCTGACGACGAAACTCGTCCACTATCCCCGCCACCAGCGGAGCCTCAGGACCCACCACCGTCAGATCCACGGAATTCTCGCGAGCAAACTTCAGGAGCCGCGATATGTCGTCAGATGCAATCGCCACATTCTCGGCGTCAAGGGCAGTGCCGGCATTCCCCGGAGCACACCAGATGCGAGTCACCTGAGACGACTGACGCAGCTTCCACACCAGAGCATGCTCACGACCGCCAGATCCGACTACCAGAATCTTCATCGCTCAAACCGCCTCACGGATACCAAAAAAAAAGACTCGCGGCAGATTACCGCGAGCCATTCAGGAATTCGAACCCAGGGAATCAGGTTTCCGACAGCCCGCAAAAGAATGCAGACCACAGGAATCCAGAGAAACTTAACCCACCGGCAAAGACTCAGGCTTCAAAACAAACGGAAACACACGAATCGGAGACCCAGCCTGGTGCTGCTTCTTGTAGGCCAGCTGAGCCGCTCGGTCAGCAGCAAACTGCAACCGAATAAACTCAAGACCACAGAACGCATCAATGTCCGCCTCGGCAGCCACATCCGCAAACAACTCGCCAGCTGATGCCGCATGCCGACGCACTCCGTGAATGCTGCGCTCACGCACCTTCACTCCAGCCGCGGCCAGCTTGATCAGACCCTTCAGGAATCGGCCCACCGTCGTGTCAGCACCCGACACTCGCCACAATCGCTCCCACTCCTCGTGAGCTTCCCAGTAAAACCCCAGATTGAAATAGTCCAGACCCAGCAAATAATTGCGATTCAGATGCCACGTCTCGTTGCTGAGTGCCCGCGGACCCTGACCCGGAGCGTGTTTCTTGCCGTGACTGTGACCCTTCGGATCACGAACCGGATGGGGCATACCCGAACCCGGATAATAGGTATAAGGAGGAAGTGTGCTGGACGGATAGAGACGCTCGACTTCGGCTTCTGCCGTGATCATATTCGGTCTTCTCCATTGGCTGTTGTGACTTGGGCAGCCGTCAGGCCACCTGTGTTGATCCGCTGACGTTGTTGCAATCATGGAAACAGCAGACGCGGAACAATGCCTGCCGAAACACGGGAACGCTCTGTCACAGGATCAATCCTGTTGCCGCAATCTGCAGTGCCGTTCCAAACAGACCGACCCACGGTTTAAGCCCCCCCTGAAAGGACCACAATCCGCAAATTGACCCTGTATGACGATCACCAGACAGGCAGCGACACAAGAATCGGTTCGATTCAATCTTTGAACCAACCCCCTGAAACTCACCTTCCAAAGATCAAAAACTGAACACCTGAACATGGTCCCAAGCGATCAGATTTCGATTGCGCCGAATTTACACCTTTTTCCGCCAAGTTCGAGAACTTCTTCTGACATTTCGCCAGATTCTGCCGGGTACTGCTTAAGTGTCGGAGAAGTGTACGCATTTTCCCCACGCCACCCAAAGCCCCCTTTTCGACCGCAAACGACAGTTACGGATGTGCGGTAAGCCAGCATTTACAACCCTGCCAGCATAGTCGCCGGAACTTCAAAAACCGATTCCTGACTGGGCGAAACGCCGTTGCCCCCCCTGATTTCCTCGGCAAAATCACAAAATACCGGGTTTAATGACGTGTTGCGTTGCAAGCACATTCGTTGTACGACATTCTGGAAGGGTCCACACTGAGAAATCCGGTCCGCAGTCTCCGCAGGGGTCACTGTCGGCTTGACAGGTGGATTCGGTCAGTTTGTAATGAATTTATTGCAAAGGTGTGTTTTGGGCGGGTGCCGGTTTCGGCGTCCCTTCACTGGGCGTGATTTGGTTGCACCGCACGGAACAACTGATGTGATTTCTGCCTGTCTTCAGGCCGGGGAAGCCTGGGGACAGATCAGTGTTGGAAGGAATGGTTCTGGTTCGCCTGTTCTGTGGCAGACTGCGGGGGCAGAATGCCGATCGACAGATTCAGGTTGATCTGGTGCTGTTTCTTCCGGCGATCGGCGAAGAGGTTGGGGAAATCTCGGTAGCCGATGGGTCGAAGGGAGCTTCGATCTTTTCTGGGTCAGGCGCGCGGAGCAGGATGCCAGCACCGCGGGCCTTGTTGGGGTGTTCCATGTCAGGGCACAATCGAACCCGAGTGGTCGTCACCGGTGTCGGCGTGGTGTCTCCGATAGGAATCGGCAACGACCGATTCTGGGAGAGCCTTGTCGCCAATCGCTCCGGTATTGATTTCCTGCAGTCGGTGCCGACTGAAGGACTGCCTTCGGCGTTCGGTGCAGAGGTCCGTGATTTCAACCCCGTAGAACTGCTGCGTGACCGCAAGTTTGTCAAAGTCATGTGTCGCGGTATGCAGCTCGGCGTCGCTTCGGCCAACCTCGCCGTCTCTGATGCTCGCCTTGCCGATGGACAGGTCGATCCCGATCGTCTGGGTGTCGTGTTCGGTTCCGGACGCATGACCTGTCACCCGCAGGAACTGGCCACCATCGTCGAAGCCTGTCAGACCGAAAACGGGTTCAGCCCGGATCTGTGGGGGCGCGAAGCCGTAGGTCGCGTCGCTCCGCTGTGGCTGCTGCGACAGTTACCGAACATGCCCGCTGGTCACGTGTCCATCGACCACAACGCTCGCGGACCAAACAACACCATTACCTGCCGTGATGCTTCGGCACTGCTGGCCCTGTCAGAAGCGGTGCGAGTCATTGAAGGGGGTCGAGCGGACGCGATGATTGTCGGCGCCTGCAGCTCCAACATTCACCCGGTCGACATTGCCAAGTTCCACAACTTTGAAGGCCTGTATCGCCGGTCCGATGATCCAGCTCGAGCCTGTCGCCCGTTCGACTTTGAACGTGATGGCACGGTTGTCGGTGAAGGTGCCGCCTCCTTCCTCGTCGAAAGCTACGAACATGCGGTTCGTCGCGGGGCCGACATCTACGCCGAAGTCCTTGGTACCGGCGCTGGCTGTGACGGCTATGGGGCGGCCAATGAATCGGCCGGCGTTGGCCTCGTGCGGGCCATGGAATCGGCTCTGTCACTGGCCGGAATCACTCCTGCCGACATCGGCCACATCAACGCTCAGGGCAAAAGCACTCAGACGGACGACATCGTCGAATCCCGCGCATATCACCGTGTGTTTGGTGACCTTGCACTGCGAATCCCCGTCACAGCACTGAAAAGTTACATCGGCCACTTCGACGCCGGTGCCGGTGCCGTGGAACTGGCCGGCACCCTGCTGTCCCTGAAACATGGCTACGTGCCGGCAACTCTGAACTACCAGTTCCCCGATCCTCGCTGCCGACTGAACGTCGCTCGCGGTGAAGCACAAAGACTCTCCAGCCGCACCGCCATCACCGTCAACCGCACAGCCGTAGGCCAAAGCGCCGCCGCCGTCCTGCGGGCCATCTAAGACGCCCGCGACCGCCACGTCACCCCGCGGCACGCAAATAGGGCTCAGCATAAAACGCTGTGCACGGCATCAGGGCGTCTCTCGGATACCGCCACGCAAAAAGCCCATCCCTTCAGCAGATCGCGGCTCCTGCCGAGCCAAAAGTCCCCCTCGGGAGGGCGAGGCTCCCGCCGAGCCGTGGTAAATTGTCCGTGTTCCGTTGTCGTTGTTCGCCCACAACCATAGCCCGAGCATTCCTGCTCGGCCCCGTACCGCAAAAACACAATGTACTGCAATGAACTGAAGTCGATTTAACGGCCTCAGCCGACTTTTGTCCCTCGCGTCATTCCTGCCCGGCCGCCCATTGCCCCCCCCTCCCAAACACAGCCGCGAAGCGGCGCACGTTTGCCCATCGCTCAGCCATTCCGTGGGCCGATAACCACTCCGCATCGTTCCCCAACTGCTGCTCAGTGGTCGTAGCATAGGCTTCAACCCGTGTCATTCCCCACAAATTCAGCTGTTTGCGCCCTCGGCTTTCGGAAACCGGCCCTTCATGCCTCGGATGGGATAGGGGCCGTTGAGCGACCCGTCTTTGCTTTTGGCCAACGGCCATAGTCAACCTGACCTCGGGCATCGCCCACCACTTGCCATCTGAACCATTCGCGGCCGACAGCAACACCCTGCGGTTCGGCACGAGCCTCACTCTCCCAACTGGCGCTCACTGACCACTGACCACTGACCACTGAAAACTGAAAACTGTAAACTGAAAACTGAAAACTGAAAAACGACGGCTGTTTCCAGCCGTCGTTTCACCGCCCCGCCAACTGCAGCACTCCCCTGCCACAGCCAGCCCTTCGGATTCAGGAACTGAAAGCGCCTAAAGCGTCTGCTGAGCACCCCGGAGCTCCGCCGGGACTTCCAGCGATCGAGGCCCCGCAATGCCCCGAGGCTGTCGGTCCTGAACCCCAACACCTGCCGGGCTCCCGGAAACTCCACGACCACCCCGAAAATACTCCGAACGCAGATCCAGTCGCTGCCGGTCATAGTCCGATCCAAACGCTTCCCGCAATGGTGCAGTGACCGGTCGAGTCAACCACTCCGGCTCCCCAGCATCCCCGGCGCGTCGGCGAAATGGATCGGCCGGCTGCGAACGCACCGCGCCGCCACCACCCACCGGTCGACAGACTCCCCCCGCACAATTCCCACCACGCACCTGCGAACCCGGCACTGAGACACTGCTCGCACTACACCGGCCGTTCGGACAACTCACCTGACACTGACCATTGGCACAGCCCGCGGCACAACGACCATCCGCACATGACTGACCTGCGGGAATCACCGGACGAAACGACCGACTGAATCCCGGCGGACGGCCGTTCGTCCACTGCTGCGGCAACGGCAAGCCAAAGACCGTTCGCTGCACCGGCCCGCGCACTGCAGCATCCGACCGTGTCACCCCACGCAGCGGATCCGCCGCTGCACAATGCAATGCCCGACATCCCAGAATCGTTGTCAGACACACCGCCAGTAAAACTCGTGATCGCATGGGACACCCGTTCCTTTGCGGCATCCTGTTGGCCGCGCTGAATCGAACAGTTTGTTCCCCGCAGCCGACGCCGCAACTGACCACATCAGCTGCCGCAGCCACCAGCAGAACAGAACCCGCCTGTTCAACCCGCCCACCCAGACCGCGAACGGCGTGCCAATCCCACAGACCTGCAAAATCCAGCGTTTTTCCGCCATTGAGAACACGCTTCCTGCAAATCACGATGCCGGAAACGCGACAGGCCGTCGTCAGACTGACGACGGCCCGCTAAGCACTTGCGGATCAACGAATCATCATGTGCGCACCTGCAGGTTGCCGTTTCATGGGGTTGGCAAAAAACGCACTGCATACTGCTTCCTTGCCAGGAACAACACAACCGCTCAGACGCACACGAAAACACTCGTCAGCTGACACTCACCGGGAAGTGGCCTTCTTATTGCGTCGCGGAATTCCCGCTTTATCGCGGCACCAGAGGCCGCGAAACGTGCGCCGATTCGCGGCTGTTTGTGAGTCAAAGGGGGCCGGGCAGGAATGCCCGGTCTACGCTTGTCACTGACCACTGACCACTGACCACTGACAACAGCGTTTTACGTCAAGCCGCTTTTGCACTGTCCTGTCCGCTTCAGGAACCCGCCGCCACCTCCGACACAAAATCGTACAGCAGCTGCAGCGAATGCGCTGCGTCAGCCGTCGTCATCGTCAGCGGCGGACTGATCCGAATCACACAACCCGCCAACGGCCCCAGCAGGTGAATTCCGTCGTTCATCGCGTTCCCGCGATAACACCGCTCCACAATCGCATTCGCCGTCTGAGCCGGTGTCTTTGATCCATGAGCACCGCATTCAATGCCAAACACCATGCCTTCGCCACGCACCTTCACAATCAATCCCGTCTGCTTCAAACGCCGCAAACCGTCCGTCACCTGACGACTGATCTGCTGAGCATGCTGCAGCACATTTGTCGTCTCAAACTCGTCCAGCGTTGCCAGCACAGCAGCAGACGACAGCGGATTCGCACTCCACGTGTCCGAAGTGGCACCATAGGCCATCTGATCGCAGATATCCCGACGACCCACTGCCGCACTCACCGGGACCCCGTTGCCCAGACCCTTGCCCAGACAGACAAAGTCCGGCTCGATCCCATACGTTTCAAATGCATACATACAACCCGTGCGGCCAAAGTTCGCCTGCACCTCGTCAAGAATGAACAGGACATCCCGCTCACGACAGAACTGCTGCAGCAGCTGCAGATAGGCCTTCGGCGGATGATAGCTGCCACCACCACCCAGATAAGGCTCAGTGATCAGACAGCCAATCGTACCACCGGACGCCGTCCAGATTCGCTCCAGCTCGTCACGATACCACTGCGGATCAAAGGCCTTTCCCGGCACATCCATGTCCGCACACTCTTCCCGCGGAAAAGTGATGAAATGCACCCGCGAATCACGCTCGGGATCCGTCTCAGAACCCGTGACAGCACCACTCAGACCCTTCTTGCCGTGAAAACCAAATCGAGTGGCCAGTACACCCGGACGCGCCGGGTCACGACGCATACAGGCCCACAAGGCCTTCTGCACAGCCTCAGATCCGGACGCCGCCCAGTTCACCGTCTGCAGCCGACTGCCACCCACCGCACTTTGCAGACTGGCCACCAGACGCCGACTGGCCTCAGCTTCCAACGGAGTAATCGCGTTGTAGGCCGTCATCGTCGCAGCCTGAAAATAGCCCTCAGCGCTGCCTTCGTAATCCGCCGGAGTCCAGCCCATGTAACGCACAAATCGCTGCATCCAGCCACGCGGATTGTGACCCAGATTCGATACCAGGACCCCCGAGGTAAAGTCGTACAGACGACGACCTTCCGGAGTCCAGTGGAAACAGCCGGCAGAATGCGACAATACCGCCTGACTGGGAGTAAACGTGCGCAGTGAATGCGGCTCACTGACCGCAATCACGTCACGCACCGCATTCGACTGCTGCTCACCGTCAAAATGAATCGCAAACTGCGGCGCGCAGGCTGCAGCCGCATGCATAACAGATACAGAACCTGCTGAAGCAGTGGATGCTGTGGTCATCGGCAGAGTCATCATCAGAGGAAAAAGCGGTGGGGACTAACAGAACGCAGACTGTTTCAGTCTCCCGAACAACTCCCCGTCCTGACAAGTCCCGATTCCTTGCCGTTCAGCGAAAAGGGAGGAATTCCGGGAAAAAGTCGATTCCTATCGATCATAGCACCGCCCCGCACACACAGAATTGACGCCGCACCCACACAGGTCGCCGAGCCATTCCCGCTGAACCCAAACCCCGGAAAACATCGGGATTTTCAGGAGTAAAAACGAATTGCTGCTCGAAAAGACAAAACCGGCAGATGCCCAAAGGACCCCTCTTCGTGCACTGCACACCTTCTGCGGTACAAAGTCATTCATAACGTCGCAGATCCGTGACCCGGCGGCTTCCGCCAACGGCTCCCCCACGCACACCCCGCATCTTGCACCTGTCGTGTTTTTCGTTCCTTTCGTGGTTCAAAAAAACCACCGCACCAACCGCGTTTCTCCGTGTCCCTCCGTGTCCCTCCGTGTCCTCCGTGGTGAAAAAAAACACAAACCAGCCCCACCTCACCCCCGGGACCCCCGAGCACCAGCTCGGGAACCACTTTCCCAGTCATCCCTCGGCTCGGCAGGAGCCTCGCCCTCCCAAACGAGAATTGAAAACGGAAAACACTTCCAACAACGCCCCCGTGCTTTTCCGTGTATTCCGTGTCCTCCGTGGTGAAAAATCAACCCCACTCAAACACCACAAACACACCCCGTATCTTTCGTGTTTTTCGTTCCTTTCGTGGTTCAAAAAACCACCACGCCAACTGCGTTTCTCTGTGTCCCTCCGTGTCCTCCGTGGTGAAAAACA
>CAIOKE010000163.1 GCA_903858815.1 uncultured Planctomycetaceae bacterium
ATCGCATCGAGGAAGCCCGCCGGCTTGCCAATCGCAAACGCGACGACCGCAAGCGCCGTCGCGACTGCGATCCCGTACCCGGACAACTGGCTGACCTGAATCAGCCATCAGAGCCATCGCTAGCGGCAGTCGCAACCGAGTAACCGTCGGTCGCCGCGGCTGTAGTCGCGGCACCACCGGCGTTTGATAGATCGACTTCCACGCCCCCCGTCACGACACCAGCAGACAACGCCATCGGGCACCCTCTGCCCCCCCTCGGCCGACCGGCCGGTGGGTACCGGCCGGGGACATGGGTTCGTCGGACGCATACGTAGCCATGGCGTGCGGAAGGATGCAATCCAAAGCAGATTTGCATTGGACAATGTCCGTTGTGGCGACTTCGCACCGAAGCTCCGTTTCAGCTTACGCAATGGTGTTTTTTCTCTGTGGTTGAATTCAAGGATTCCTGAGGGTATTCTTCAGGAGTTGTGTCACCGCTGTACCCACCGTCAATTCCACAAGTTAAATGCTGCGACTGGAAGATCTGAAACCTGGGCTGCCCCTCGTGGGACTTGAACCGGCCTGCATCGCTACCATTGCCGCCGTCACGCCAATTGGCGACGGGGCAGTGTCGATCTTCTACCGCACCGCAGATGGCACCACCAGAGAGCGTTTGCTGGGGCGTGCTGACGAACCGAACCTCAGCGTGGCCGTCACAGAACGCCCGTGGTCATTCGATGGCGATGCTGCCGCATTCCAGCTCACCTGCGAAGCCAAACGCATCGATCTGGCGTTTCTGTTCGACCCCATGATGGCGGTGCACACGTCCAACGTGGATCCCCTGCCTCACCAGATCACTGCCGTCTACGAATCCATGCTGCCAAAACAGCCGCTGCGGTTTGTACTGGCTGACGACCCAGGGGCCGGCAAGACCATCATGGCCGGCCTGTACATCCGTGAACTCATCATGCGCGCGGATGCTCACAGAAGCCTGATCGTCGCTCCCGGCAGCCTCGTGGAACAGTGGCGGGACGAACTGTTTCGCAAGTTTGGCCTCGTGTTTCAGGTTTATTCCCCCGAACTGCAGCATTCCTCGCCCAGCGGAAATCCCTTCGACGAACAGCGTCAGCTCATTATTCGGCTCGATCAACTGTCCCGCGACGAGGAAGAATCCCCCACGGGCCGAGTGCCAGGCCCCGTCCAGTCCAGGCTGCTCGAAGCTGGCTGGGACCTCGTGCTCGCCATCGTGCTGGTGAATGGAGACGACAGAACGGATGGTCCATACTACATTCGCCGTCCATTTGATCAGGAACCAGGCTGGGGTGTGTCAGCAGTCAGTTTTGAGTTACGCGAATTACTGCGTCGCAGTGTATCGGGATCAATCTGATGGATGAAAATGCTCAAAAAGAACAGTTCTGTCGTGCTTACGTCCAAGGCCGTTGCGGCGGTGGCGGGTTTTGCCTGGTCCGAGCCGAGTGTGGATGACGACAGCATTGACCTCACGTTGTCGGCCCGTGGCGGTGGGGGAACCGTCAGGTCGCCAAGGCTTGACCTGCAGCTCAAGTGTCACGCTCAGGTGACACCAGCAGCCCCATCGTTTTCATTCCCCGTGAAGATTAAGAACTACGACGACCTTCGCGATGACACGGTCATGGTCCCGCGAATTCTTGTCGTCGTGCTGGTTCCGGATGACATCAGCGACTGGATGCAGCATACTGAGCCTGAACTGCTCTTAAGGCGCTGTGGTTACTGGTGCAGTCTGCGAGGCCTTGAGCCCACGCAGAACAAGCAAACGGTATCAGTGAGTATCGATCGAGCCAACCTGTTCAGTCCGGACGGCCTGGGACAGATCATGGAACGACTGAGGACAGGGGGGTTGCCATGAAAATTGATATTCGTGACGTGGCCGCCATGCGGTCACTGCGACCACTTGAAGTGGCAGCCTATCTGCGTGCGCAGTGCTGGGTTCCGCAATCGCCTGTCGTGCATTGTTCTGTGTGGACAAAAGGTGAAGGTCCGAATCAGTTTGAAATCGTTGTACCGATGGATCAGGAGCGGCGGGACTACGCCCTGAGAATGGGGGAGCTGCTGCAGACGCTGGCAGTGGCAGAGCAACGTTCACAGGTTGAATTGTATGCGGATTTGCTCACCACGTATGCGGACGTCATCCGAATTCGCATTGATGATCCGGAAATGACGGACGGAACGCTTCCGATGGAGGAACACGCGCAGGTGGCTCAAAAGGTCAGAGATATGCTGCTTGCTGCGGCGTGTTCTGCGTTACAGCTGCGGCCAGTCTGGCATGCCCGCAAACCGTCTCAGGCCGTGGAACAGGTGCGCCGTCTTCGCATTGGTCAAACCGAGCGTGGCAGTTATGTGATCACAGTCATTTCTCGTGTCAGTCCTGAGTTGCACCTGCCGGAGCAACAGGGCGATTTATATGGATCAGAGCCACCTTATGAACGCAAAGTGACACAGATGCTGGCATCGTCACTGGCAACCCTCGATCGTGCCTCTTCAGCGGCCGCGTTAACACAGGATTTTGCCTCATTCGATGATTCAGTGCAGCACGGCGTGAGCGCCAATTTGTGTGATGCAGTGGCTGGATTGGGTGGAGAAAACGACCGTAACCGCAATCTGGAGTTTATCTTCTCGTGGTCGCCCGCGCGACCGATTGAACAACGCGTACCATCGCGAATCAGAATTACCTCGGATCGCATTCCCATCATCCGGGAAGCCTCACGGATCATGAAAGATCGGTCGCCGCATGAGGACTATGAGCTGGAGGGAGCGGTGGTGAAGCTGGAACGTTCTGAGGGGCAACAGCTCGGAAAGGTGACGGTCATTGGTCCGGTGGACGGCAAGCCGCATCGGGTGACCATGGAGCTATCAGAACCGCAGTACGCACTTGCGATTCAGGCCCATCAGCAGCAACAGCCGATTCACTGCATAGGCTCGCTGGTAAAAAGCGGACGCGGCCACACACTTCGCGACGCTCGAGATTTCACAATCGAAAACGAGTGATCAGGGGCTGC
>CAIOKE010000164.1 GCA_903858815.1 uncultured Planctomycetaceae bacterium
CTCCCGATGCTCTCCACCCCGCCTCGCGACGACGCAGTTTCGGTCAGCTACAGTTTCAAACTCTAACCTCCTGACAGGGACTCGCACCCTGCTGATTTGATTCACTCACAAACGCACTAGCCCGGGCATTCCTGCCCGGCCACCTCATACCCACACAAACCCACAACACCACCCACGTTTACCCATCGCTCAGCCATTCCCTGCGCTGACAACCAACAGGCAAAGCATAGCCTCGGCATCATCCCCGAACTGCTGCTCGGTCGTCGTAGCATAGGCTTCAGCCCGTGTCGTCCACCGCATTCAAGCCTCACCCCGAGGCGAGCCGACGGGTGTCGTCGTTTGCGTCTGAGCGTTTTTTTCCTCGCACGGAAGCAGTATCCCGTGCGTTTTTCGCCGACCCCATCAAACTGCAACCTGCAGGTGCACACACGATTTTTCGTTGATCCAGCAACCCTCGGTGAGTCGAGCACGGGAGTGCCACGGTGCGGTCCCAGCACAACAAACACCCGTGGCCCGCCCCTGGGCCCCCCGAGCACCAGCTCGGGTACGCTTGCCCGGCATCCTGCGGCTCGGCAGGAACCTCGCCCTCCCAAGCGGCCCGCCCCTGGGCCCCCCGAGCACCAGTTCGGGCACGCTTGCCCAGCATCCTGCGGCTCGGCAGGCGCCTCGCCCTCCCAAGCGGGCGCCCCCGGGCCCCCCGAGCACCAGCTCGGGTACGCTTGCCCTGCATCCAGCGGCTCGGCAGGAGCCTCGCCCTCCCAAGCTGGCGACCCCGGGCCCCCCGAGCACCAGCTCGGGCACGCTTGCCCTGCATCCTGCGGCTCGGCAGGAGCCTCGCCCTCCCAAAGCGGGCACCGTCACTTTCCGGCTGACGCTGCCTCCAGCTGCTGCTTTACGAAAGGCAGAATATCGGCTTCATAGGTGAAAGCCTCATCCCGGCCTTCACGCAGCAGGCTTTCATCAAATCGCTTCGCCAGACTTCCGTCCTTCCCGAAGACATACACCGCCGGAATCGAAGACAGCTCCTGCTCTGCAAAAAACTTGTCCGACTCGTCTGTGCACAGGATGTTCAAGAATTCCGCCTGCTGCTGCTTCAGAAACTTCTCGACTCGCGGTCGATAAAAATCGGCCGGCTTGCCCTCGATACCCACGTAGTCCACATTGAAGCTGATACAGACCACCTTTTCAGGATACTGGCGGTGCAGACCGACCAACCCGGGAAACTCCTGCATACAGGGGGCACACGAGGTGGACCAGACATCCACCACAACCAGCTTCCCTCGATGTTTCTCCAGCAGCGTCTGCACGTCCTTCCACGTGCCGGCCTGCAGCGCTACTTTAGCGGAGGTGCTGACTGTGGCAGTGGCAGTGGCAGTCGCCGACTGCGTCTTTGACTTTTCATCGCCCGGCAGGCTTGCTGACGGCACACAAAGACCAAACAGCACAGCCAGATGCAGCAGAGCAGGGCGGACAGTCATCGCAGCAGGATCCTTCGGGTGGGGAAAAAGCGGGGCAGGGCAGTTTCAGCACTCCGGATTCTTATCATTCAAACTCTGTGGATCCAGCGGATTCCAGGGTGGCGACGGCCAGAATCAACGAAATCCCGGATCCGCCGCCTCCGCGAACATCCCTCCACCAAAAAAATCGCGACTCAGCGATTCTGCTGTATTCCCCGTTGCCTCGGTTTGCCGTAGGATTCCGGAACACAGGTTTTGAAAGTGTTCAGTGCAGTGTGGACAGAGGCGGACCATGGGTGAATTTGATGATCAACTGCAGAAGGCCATTCAGCGCGGACAACTGACGCGTGCTGCCGGAATGGGTGCGGCTGCGGAAGATGCGGTCACCGAAGAGCAGTTCCGTCAGAAACATGCCCAGCTGCGTAACGAGCTTTCAGATTACATCGAATCCCGCCTGCGCACTCTGTGTGATCATTTTCCAGGCTTCGAATTCCAGACCGTTGTCAACGAAAAAGGCTGGGGCGCGCGGATTTTTCGTGATGATATGCGTCTGGGTCGCGGAACGGCCCGCAACGAATACAGTCGCCTCGAGATTCTCGTCCGCCCGTTCTCAGATGTGCACATTCTTGAAGTGGCAACCAAAGGCACCATCCGCAATCGCGAAAGCCTGAATCGGTCGAAACACGAATTCCTGCGCGATGCCACCATCGAAACACTTCGCAAATCTGTCGATGGCACCGTCCTTGAGTTCGCCGAACAGTACTCGGCACACTCCTGAAGCGCAGCCCGTACTTATGCCGTGTGCTGCAGCCACTGCACCGTCATGGCAGCCACACACGTCACGATCATTGCCAGGCAGACCCAGCTGATTGTGGTGGACAGTGGACCGGTTGAAGCCGTTCCCATGGTCTGCTGATCGCGTCCCAGCAGCAGCAGTGCCAGCACATGCAGAGGCAGCAGAACGGCATTCACAACCTGGCTGAAGAACATCAGCGGCAGCAGCGGCAACCCGGGCAGCACAACCACACTGGCCGCCGCAAGTGTCAGCCCGATATAAACGGCATAGAACAACTGAAATCGCCGTGCATCCAGATCCAGCGACGCAGAGACTCCCAGACCCTCAGCGATGGAATAAGCCGTTGCCAGTGGGACAACGGCAGCAGCCAGCAACGATGCTCCCAGAAGACCGACTCCAAACAGCAGCTTCGCCCATGCGCCAGCCATCGGCTCCAGAGACTGTGCCACGTCTGCCGCGTCCTGAACATGCACTCCGTGCGGATACAACGTCGCAGCACAGGCCACGGCGATCGCCATGCCAATCACACCCGTCAACACGGAACCCGCCGTGACTTCAATGCGTTCCACACGCAGATCTGCCAGACGGATTTTCTTATCCACCGCATAAGACTGAATAAAAGCCAGCCCCCACGGAGCAAGGGTGGTTCCCAAAGTCGCCGTCAGCACAACCCAGCCGGCTTCCGTTGCCGGCAACCGCGGAATCAGCGACCCCTGCAGCACCTGTCTCCAGTCCGGCCCGGCCAGCAGTCCATCAACCAGATACAGTGCCAGTGTTGACGAAATCACCAGCAGCACACCCTCAACACGATGAAAGGATCCCAGCACAACGACGACAGAGATCAGTACGGCGGCGGCCGGAGCACTGAACCACGCCGGTATCCCTGCCAGCTCTGCCGCCGAAGCGATCCCCGCATACTCGGCACAAATCGTCCCGAAATTGGCGAACAGCAGTCCGCCTGCCGCCAGCCAGCCTGCGCGATGCCCCCAGCGAACTCGCAGATTCGCAACAAAACCCAGTCCCGTCGCAGCGCCGATCCGCACTGCCAGCAGATGAAACCAGATCAGCAGAACTGTCGATAACGGAATAATCCACAACAGACCATAACCATGCTCAGCACCCAGCACCGCATAGGTTCCGATCCCGGCCGGATCGTCATCCGACAGACCCGCCAGTAAACCAGGCCCGAGGACCGCCAAAAAGGCGGCCAGTGCACTGCGCCCCCGCAGTCTGAAATCCGCAAAACGGCGACTGATCCCGCGGCGGGAATGCCGCCTGCTCAGACCACGATGCCTGCCATCATGCCCAGTCATTCGTCCGCTTTCAGCAACAGCCACAGTGCAGGTCAGCGGCCTGATGTCCCTATCATACGTACCGGATTCTCTTCACTGCCGGCTTCTATGCAATAGAACTGCAGGTCATCCAGATGCACCTCGGCCTGAGTCAGCAGACTGGCACACAACTGAAACTCACGCCCTCGATGAATCGGACGAATCAACTCGAATTCCTGCCAGTCTGATGTCAGCTCCGGCTTCAAACCATGCTCCGGACCCAATTCCGTATCGTACAGCAGCAGTGGACGACGTGATCCGGATGCCACCGCCGCACCGCGCCGCACACGGCCGCGGATGATCACGATATCCCCGGCCGTCACCTCAAACACCGGTGACGTCAGAATCAATGGCACCACATCATCCCGCTGCCCCGTGCGACCGTTCGGATCCGCCGGCCACGTCGCCAGTCGCAGCACTCGCCCACCAGCTCCCGCCGGAATCACATCCGTCGTACTGGAAAACAGTGACTTGTCGGCCGCTGATCGTTCCCAGCCGTCTCGCTGCAGACTGCCGGCATCATCAAAGGCAGCCGTCCAGCAGCGATGAGTTTCCAGATGCTCACGTTCCGCACGCACTCGATTCATCAACCGCCAGTGATCAGGCAATGTTGCGAAGGAGACCGTATGTGGTGATGCCGCCGGAGAACACAGGCCCGCCGTCGCATCCTGCCAGCACAGAAACTGCAGCTGACGCATGTTACGCAGCGCATCGGCAGCCTGCAGCAGTGACTCATGTGAATCGCCACTCCGCTGCTCCTGCTGCATTCGCGCGAGCGAACTTTTGATGGATGTCAGCAGCTTTGCAGTCCCCGCAGGGACTGCATGTTCCCGCTGCAGCTGACTGACAGTCTCACGGACCCGTTCAAATTTCAGACCCGCCAGCTCCGCCGTGACCTCAGCAGCTCGCCCTGACAAGCCACGAATCCGCTGCTCAAGCTTTTGAATAATGCTGGTATCAGATGTCACCACAATGGCAGCACACCGATCAAAATCCCGGATGCGAATTGCGAGGCCACCGGCCCGCACATCACGCGGCAGACTGCGAATACCGGCCGTCGAAACCTGCCACGCCGATGCTGTCTCAGACGCCGCCACCGTCATACTCACTTCACGCTCATACATCGGACCCGGAACATACTGCGATGTCGTATCCCACTGCGTTGCCAGAATCAGTGTGGCACCACTGCCACGAATCACCGCAGCATCAGGTCCGCGCGGAGCATCCAGGCCCGCTACCGTAATACCCGAAGATTGTCCCTGCAGATCCAGCATCACGCCGGAACCCGTGCCTCGATCGCCCGCCGCACCACGACCCTCCGGAGTTCGCACGGCCAGATAACCCTCCCGACGACCACGCGCCAGAAAAGGCTCCAGCAGCGAAATCTCCAGACACGCCAGCTCAATCGCCAGACTCGTCTCCCGCAACTCAGCATCCGTGGACTCAAGATTCCGCGTCTTCCAGAATCCAATTCCCCGATAGCCGGCCGAAATCGCAGCATAAACCTGATGCAGAATCTGCTCAGGCTCCACGACCGCCTGCAATCCCTCGCCACGCCACTGCTGCTGTGCATGTGATGGTTCAGCCTGCACCCACGTCCACGGAAATGCCATCTGACCGGAATTGTTCAGACGATGTACCAGCAGATTCCGCAATGCACCAAAACCGTCCTCACGACCCACCACATGCCGACCCATCCCCGCCAGATCAATCTCACGCGACGCAGCACTCTCCACGCCCGCCAGATCCGCTGCATGCGGTCGCTGCATCACCCGATCCGCACTGCGAACCTCACGCGACCACGCCAGCAGGTGCGGCAGATCCGACTGACCGATCCGAGTCCCCAGATACCAGCCGGAAACATGCGGATACAACTGATCCAGTGGAGACAGTCCACTCACAATCTGCCCGAAATCCCCGGCCGCAAATTCCGGATGTGGCGGAGTTGCCAGCACCGCCAGACCTGCTCCCGATAATTCCTCGGAACGAGCTGCTGCCTGCACATCGTCCTGCCAGACCGTATTCACACCCGTACGCTTCAACCAGTCCACTGATTCCCCATGATCAGGCATCAGTCGCAACACCACTGGCTGGTCCTTCAGCAACAAAGCACCCAGTTCCACATCCAGTGGAACATGCACACCAGCGGCAGCCTGCCTCTCAGACTGCGATGCCTGTGGAATCAGATCCAGCTGAGCCTGCTGGGGCACAATCACCGGACCATATTCCGCCACGCCCAGATCCATCCACAATTCGCCAGGCTGTGATTCCGCGAGGACAGCCAGCCCAATGATCAATGGCTCCTGAAATCGAATGTCAGCTCGATTCAGCTCGGCTCGAGTCCGTCGCAGCAGAGATTCCATACCCTTGCGAGTCACTGCGACTCGCAGGGTCTGCGTCGTCTCGGCCTGCTCAAGCGCATCACCCGGAAGATACACCACCATCGGCCCGCCAGTCCGCGGATCAATCTGCCCCGGGATCAGCAGCTGCAATGCCAGTCTCGCACCCGCCGTATTCGCATCTGCCACCAGCGCGGCCTGAAAATCATAGTGCAGTCGTGAAGGCTCAATTCGCGCCGTCAGCAGCACCGGCTCAGTGACAGCTGCCGCGGAAAATCGAAACCGAGCTGCGACTTCCGGCTGATCCTCCGGCTGACTCTGCTGAACCTCAATCCCCGGAGCATGCTGCTCACAACGCCACGTTAATAACTGACCCTCATACTCAGTTACAGGCGCCGCCCCGGCCGGCTCCGGAAGCACCCCGGAAACCTGCTGAATCATCCAACCCGTCGCCTGAGACTGCCGACCCAGCTGCTGCGTCAGACGACCCTGTTCAGACACCGGCGCCGCACCATCGCTGACTGCCGGCTCATCCAGCAACAGACCGCCCGATAACGAAGACACACAAACCGACCAGCACACCAGCAACGAACACAGCACACGCAGGCGACAGGCACGCAGCGCAACACCGCATGCCACGCCCGGCACAATTCGCCCCGCCACACCAGTATTCACGCTGGCCGACTGTTCCACTGTCAACATCCGTGTCCGGCTAAGTTTCTCAGATCAAAGTCCTGTGATCCGCCCCCGGATTCTAGCAGAATCCGCCCTTTCGGTTCGAGAGCATTCCCGGGGGGGGTGCTGCCCCCGCAAAAAAACTCGCTTTTCCAGTATTTTCCGGGATTCTCGACCCCTGTTTTCCATCGCCGGTACGGAAGTAACGACTCGTTCAGAAATCGCAACACCCTTTCGCAGCAGTTTTCCCGTCAACTTCTTGCTTTTCTGCAAAGCCATTCACGACACTCCGGCCTCGTTCACCCCCCCCTCAAACAACACGGATAGTTGGAATTTCCACAATGGAATACCAGGTTCGAATTGACACCCCGGAAGATCATCCACTGCCTGTCGAAATCCTTGAACTGCAGCGATTGATTGACAACTGTCCGGCCCCACAACGGGCCCAGCTGTCCATTGCCTCACGCAACGTTGTCAAGTGCCATCGCCGACGACTGCACATCCTCAACCTGTTCCAGGACGCTCTGTCCGAGCTGCGACATCTGGTCCACCACCTCCGCTTCGATCTCGAAGCCACTCGACGTGAACGCGATGCTCTGCGCGCCCTGCTGTACGGTGATGGCGACAAAGATTGCCTGCCGGGCTGAACAAAGGCTCTCTGTGTCCGGGGAATGCACACCCCCTGCCGACTTTGCAGGTTGTCAGCCAGACCCCGGTCACGGTATCCTCAACAGCATCTGGATTCCTTCCGAGCAGCCGATTTTTCCCGCCGGAGCCGCTCATGCTGTTTCGTAACGTCTGCAGCCTGCCTCGCTGCCTGCACTGCTTTGTCATCGCCGTTCTGCTGCTGTCGGTCTCTGCTTATGCTGCACCACAGCAGGCTCGCGACCCCTTCACAACGCTGCAGACGCAGTTCCGGACACAGCAGCTGCCTGCTCTGCAGAAGTTCTGCCTCGACTGCCATTCCGCCACGGAACAGCAGGGCGATCTGGATCTTGAACAATTCCGATCCGTCGCCGATATCCGCCGCAATCCCGTCCCCTGGCAACGGGCCGTGGAACTGCTGGATCAGCAGGAGATGCCACCGCAGGACGCTGAACATCAGCCTTCCCCCGCAGAACGACAGACTCTGAAGAACTGGATTCAGGCCGTCCTTGACGCAGACGCTCGCGCCAATGCCGGCGATCCCGGCCCGGTTGTCCTGCGACGACTCAACAACGCGGAACTCACAGCCACCATTCACGACCTCACCGGACAACCGCTGTCACCTGCCAGCCAGTTCCCCGTCGACAGCGCTGCCGGCGAAGGCTTTACCAACGTCGGAAACTCCCTTGTCCTCTCGCCAGCTTTGATTCAGAAGTATCTGGATGCCGCTCGCGATGTGGCTGATCACGCCATGCTGCTGCCCGCCGGCATTCAGTTTTCACCCTCCACCACAGCACGCGACTGGACAAACGAAAAACTGGCTGCCATTCGCAGCTTCTATGACCGTTACTGCGCCACCACTGGCGGGACTCCGGTCAATCTGCAGGGCGTTCAGTTTGAAACCAACGGTGGCGGACGACTGCCGCTCGAACGGTATCTCCACGCTCTGCTCAGTCATCGCGAAGCGCTCCGCAATGGCTCAGTCGATCTCACAACTGTTGCCGCTGCAGAAAAACTCAGCCCGCGTTATCTGAACACACTCTGGAATATGCTGCAGGACCCCACGCCGTCCCTGCTGCTCGACGGCCTGCGACAGGAATTCTCCAGTGCTCAGCCCGCCGATGCCGTGGCCCTGACCAACCGCATCGCCGCATGGCAGCAGACGCTCTGGCGGTTCACCACCATCGGTCATATCGGTAAACGCGATGGACCGAAAGCGTGGCAGATTCCGTCGGACCCCGTGGACGTGCGACAGGAAATCCGACTGCCGATCCCGGCGACCTCCGGAACCTTCCGATTCTGGCTGGCAACGGCTGATGCCGGTGATGGACACGAGCATGACGTAGCCGTCTGGTCCAACCCGCGATTCACTGCTCCCGGACAACCCGATCTGCTGCTCCGCGATGTCCGACGGGCTGCCGTGGAACTGAACCAATATCGGGATCGAGTCATCCAGACCGCAGCGGCCTGCCTGCGTGCAGCGGCTGTCGTCGCAGCTCAACCCGATCAGGAATTGACCCCCGAACGACTGACAGCCCTCGCAGCCGAACACGCCGTGGATGTTCCCGTTCTTTCCTCATGGCTGAGCCTGCTGGGGATCGGTACTGGCGAAGCTGTTGTTTCCGGACATCTGAAATCACGCATGGAACGCGGTGAAAGCTATGACTTTGTCAAAGGCTGGACTGCCGCAGACGCCCTCAGCGTCATCGCGAATTCCTCCGATCAACTTGTCCGGGTTCCCGGTGATGCACGAGGCCATGGCGTGTGTGTGCACCCCTCACCCACGATTCGGGCCGTGGTCGGCTGGCAAAGCCCGCAGACGGCTGCAGTTACCGTGCGAGGTCGCGTGCAGCGGGCTCATCTGGCCTGTGGCAACGGAGTCACATGGATCGTCGAGCTGCGCCGCGGCACCACTCGTCAGCGACTTGCGGAAGGTACAGCCGCCGCTGCCGAAGAAATGCTGTTCGGTCCCCTTGAAAACCTTGCCGTTCGCAAAGGTGATGTGATCGCCCTCAGTGTCGGGCCCCGTGACAACAACCACAGCTGTGACCTGACAGCCGTGGATCTGACCATTACTGCCACTGCGGAAAACATCGAATGGGACCTTGGCAGAGATGTGTCACCCGATATTCTGGCCGGTAACCCACACCCGGACCTGCACGGCAACAATGGTGTCTGGCACTTCTTCGGTGAACCGGATTCCGGCGTCGTGTCAGAGACTCTGATCGCTGCTGATTCTCTGCTGGACCAGTGGCGTAAAACAGAACTGGCAGCAGATCGCGAAAAACTGGCAACAGAACTGCAGCAGCTGCTGGCTGGACCGGCAGATGCAGTGCCCGCTGATTCACCCAATGGAAAACTGCGACAGCAGCTGATCGCCCTCAACGGACCACTGTTCGCCACTGTCCGCCGCGAAGTTCTGTCGCGCCCGGCTGACGCTGCGGCTCCCGCTGGTGAAGCCACCAGTGGACCGGATCCGCAGCTGTTCGGTCGACTGCCCGATGGGACACCCATCGCTGCCGCAGATCTCTGCGTCAATGCACCCTCCGTTCTGGAAATTGAAGTCCCCGCAGATCTTGTTGCCGGCAGCGAATTTGTGGCCACTGCCGGACTGCAGCTGCCAGCGGGCGCCGAAGGCAGTGTCCAGATGCAGGTACTGACAGCCCCCCCGGACAGCCTCTCCGCACCAGCAGCCACAACGGCCAGACCCACAGACGGTAAAGCCCGCTGGTCCGACGGAGAAGGCCAGATCCGCTTTGATCGCCCCATCCTTGTGCAGCCGGAAAGCAACGCCCGCGCCCGATTACTGCGCGACTTCGACACCTTCCGACAGCTGTTCCCCGCAGCACTGTGCTACCATCGCATCGTGCCCGTCGATGAAGTTGTCACACTCACTCTGTACTACCGTGAAGATGACCACCTGCGCCGGCTGATGCTGTCGGACGACGAAGCTGCCGAACTGGATCGTCTGTGGGCCGATATGCACTTTGTCAGTCGCTCCGCACTCGCACTCGTTGATGCTTACGAACAGCTGTGGCAGTTCGCCACGCAGGATGCCGATCCCAGCGCCTTCACGCCGATGCGCGAAGGGATTCTGAAAAATGCCGAACTGTTCCGCGAACAGCAGCGCAATGCAGAACCAGTCCACCTGCGGGCCGTCCTCGATATTGCTGACCGCGCGTGGCGCAGACATCTGACGGAAAATGAACGCAATCAGCTCAGCAGCCTGTACCAGCAGCTCCGCACTGAAGGACTGGACCACGAAGCCTCAATCCGCAAACTGCTGGTGCGAGTCTTTGTGTCGCCCGCCTTCCTGTTTCGCACCGAACAGGTGCAGACCGGAACCAGACCAGCATTCGTCTCGGCCCCCGAACTGGCCTCACGACTCAGCTACTTCCTGTGGTCATCACTGCCCGATCAGACACTCAGACAGGTCGCCGACTCTGACACCCTGCGACAGGATGATGAACTGCGCGCACAGCTGACACGCATGCGCGCAGATCCACGAATTCGCCGCATGGCCATCGAATTCGGCTGCCAGTGGCTGCACATCCGAGACTTCGATCAGCTGGATGAAAAAAGCACCGAGGCGTATCCGGAATTCGCAGAACTGCGCGGTGATATGTATGAAGAGTCCATCCTGTTCCTCGAAGATCTGCTGCGGAATGACCGTTCAATTCTCAGCCTGCTGGATGCGGATCACACGTGGGTGAATGCGCGCCTTGCAAAGTTCTACGGACTGGAAGGGATCGAAGGCGATCATTTCCGTCGCGTCGATGGACTCCGCGCCAGCGCCCGCGGAGGAATCCTTGCCATGGCCAGCACACTTGCAAAGCAGTCAGGAGCTTCCCGCACCAGCCCCATCCTCCGCGGTAACTGGGTGTCTGAATTCCTGCTGGGAGACCGTCTGCCGAAACCTCCGAAAGGAGTTCCTGTGCTGCCGGAATCTGCCCCCGCCAATGTCACCGAACGACAGCTCATCGAACTCCACAGCTCCGATCCCGCCTGTGCTCGATGCCACCAGCGGATCGACCCCTTCGGCTTCGCACTGGAAGGCTTCGACACGATTGGTCGCCTCCGCAACAAAGATGCTCACGGACTTGAAATCAATACGGCTGCGGTACTGCCTGATGGCACACCAATCACGGGCCTCGATGGACTGCGACAGTACCTGCTGCAGAATCGTCGTCGCGATTTTGTCCGCACCTTCTGCCGACGACTGCTGGGCTACGCCCTCGGACGCAGCACCCAGCTGTCAGACGAACCACTGCTGGACGAAATGCTGGTGCGACTTGAACAGAATGAGTGGCGGATTGGAGTCGCCCTCGAAACCATTGTGCTCAGCCCGCAGTTCCGCACGATCCGCGGAGCCGACCAGCAGCTGGCCGTGCAGGAAGACTGAAACACAAGGATCAACGCGGAATCATGTGCCCAGCTGCAGGTTGACTGGCGAGGGGTGTTGACAGAGAGTGCTCGAGGCAGAACTGAAACGACTCCGAACACAGGGTGTCTTCCTTTGGGAGGGCCCCTGGGACCCCCGAGCACCAGCTCGGGTACGCTCGCCATGCATCTTTCGGCTCGGCAGGCCCCTCGCCCTCCCAAGGCGCCCCCCGGGCCCCCCGAGCACCAGCTCGGGCACGCTTGCCCTGCATCTTCGGCTCGGCAGGAGCCTCCCTCTCCCAAGGGCGCCCCCGGGACCCCCGAGCACCAGCTCGGGCACGCTGGCCCTGCATCTTTCGGCTCGGCAGGAGCC
>CAIOKE010000165.1 GCA_903858815.1 uncultured Planctomycetaceae bacterium
ACTGACTCTTAATCAGTAGGTCTAGGGTTCGAATCCCTGTCGGAGCAATTAAAACGCCACCTGCACGGTTTGCCCGTTTGGTGGCGTTTTTTGTTGGGGCGGTTGCAGTCTGGGGCGGTTTCTGCGATGTCGTGCCGATCGAGCGGACGCTTGTGTCTCGAACCCTGCAGGCCTGTCTTGATCTGTTCAGCACCGTTTCGGGCTGTTTGGGCTGGGGATAACGCATGGCACGCCGCCCGGATGCTTCGCTCGAATTTCCCCTCTGGTTGTTGCCTGCAATGACTGCCTCGACGGTTTGACTGTTTGACTTCAACAGTTTCAGGACTACGGACGATTGATTTCGGCTCGGCGGGAGCCTCGCCCTGCCGGGGGGACGTTTGCCTGCACGGCAAGGTCAGTCTGGTCGCGTCAGTCGCAGGGTCTGCACGAACAGCAGAATCAGCAGCAGCACAGAGGAGACTCCAGCGACATACCACGCTGACGGCAGCAGGTTGTAGTCCGTGAACCCGCTGGCCTGCATGGCGTTCAGTGCGGCAGCCATGGGATTCAGTCGCAGAGTATTTTCCACCATGGCATGCCCAAACGGTGCGTCACGATTGACCCACACCAGCATTGTGCCGCCGAACAGCCCGATCAGGACACCATAGGCCACCGTGGTGGCAATTGCTGTCGATCGAAACAAACTGCTGACCGCTGCACTGACCAGCATGGCCAGAATGGCCGATGCCACAAGGCAACCCAGTACCTGGACCACCTGCGGTTGCAGAATGGGCTTGATCAGCATAATTACGGCATAGCCAGGCAGTGTGGCACACAGCAGCAGGGCGAGTGTGATCAGCACACTGACCAGCTTACCAAACAGAATGCGGGCAGGCCCCAGCGGTGTCGCTCGCAGCAGATTCCAGCTGCCGCCTTCCAGTTCGCCGGCAATCATTCCGGCCGCGAGGCCGGGTGTGAGCAGTACGATCAAGGACACCTGCAGCACAATAATCAAGGCCCCGGTGTATTCGACTCCGCGTGATTCTGTACCGCGAGCCGATGCCAGTGTGAGCAGCAGCGAAAGGACGGCACAGCCGGCGACAAGTCGGAGCAGCCAGTGCATACGACCAAACTCGCGACACTGAAATTCCTTGACCATGACCGGATTGACCAGCCACGGAATGCCTTTGGATCGTTTCTGCGGGTCGACGATATACAGCAGTCGGCGACTGGCCTGAATCCAGCCCTCCTGATCGTCCGTGATGTAACCCTGAGACCGCGAACGGTCCAGCAGTGCGTGACTGAGTCGTGAAATGCAGACAGCGCTGCCGACGACAATAAACAGTCCGGCAAAGGTCAGGTAGTACAGAACGGCATCCCGTGATTCCATCAGCCCCGTACCGCTGAAGGAATTCTGGTTGAGCATCTGCAGCAGGCCGGGTACCGGCGAGATCAGTTTCAGCAGTGCCATCCCGCGAGCCAGCGGACTGGTGCCTCCGGGGAACAACGCATCCGGGAACCATGGCACAATCGTCAGTGCGAATGTGACGCCATAGCTCCAGCGAAGTGCGGATTCGGTATTTCGGCTCCATGTGCCCACCAGCAGCCCAATCACGATCAGCTGCAGACAGACCACCAGCAGAAACGCGTACATGCGGAGAATGTCACCGGTCAGCGTCAGGCCACCCATCAGATAGGCCGCCGCCATGGCCGGGACGGTTGTACTGAGCAGCAGCACGACGAAGCCCAGCATGGCCAGCACTTTACCGAAATAAATCGATGACCGGGACAGCGGGGAATTGAGCAGCAGTTCCAGCGTGCGTCGCCGCACTTCCCGAACCAGCAGCGTGGAAGGGAATACGGGGACAGCCAGAATCGAGGCTGCCAGCATCGCGTAGGTAATCCAGCGGAAGACTTCGCGACCGCGCGCGCCATCGAGATCGACGATGGCTGTGGTTGGCCACTTGAGCAGCACGACAAAGGCGGCTGCCACGGAGACCGTCAGCAGAATTGCAAGGACGCGTGAACTTCGCAGCAGAGCCAGCAGTTCACGGCTGAGAATTACTCCGATGCCACTCATTTCGACACCTCCTTGCTGGCAACCTGTGCGGCGCCCGCAGCATCGCGTTCCGCTTCCGCTTCGCGAGCTGCCGTGACAAAGGCCTCTTCAAGGTCTCCGGCAACTTCACGGAATTGCCCGACTCGATCACCCGCCAGAATCATGGCTCGCAGGAGTTCACCAAGAGTCTCGTCACCTGCGGATGTGCGGCAGCGAATGATGGTCTCTGCTTCCGAAACTGTGACGTCGGCTTCGGGTTCCAGTGCCTTCTTCGCTCGAGCCGCCGCTGCCTGAATACCTTCGCCGCTGAGCAGCTGGATTTCCACAGTGCGTCGCTGTGACAACGTCCGAGTGACTTCCTGCAGCGTGCCCATCGCTCGCAGCTTACCGCCGGCCACGATCGCGACCTGGTCACAGATTCGCGACAGTTCAGGCAGAATGTGGCTGGTGACGATCAGTGTGCGACCTTCGGCGGCCAGACGCAGCAGGATCGTACGCATTTCAATGCGAGCCTCGGGGTCAAGTCCGTTGGCAGGTTCGTCCAGAATCAGCACTTCTGGACGATGCAGCAGAGTGCGAGCGATACCGACGCGTTGCTGCATGCCGTGGCTGAGACTTTCCACATAGCGGTCCTGCATCCAGACAGCATTGGTCAGGTCCAGAACTTCGGACACGCGTTTCTGGCGTTCGCGACGAGGAATTCCGAAGGCGGCGCCGAAGAAGTCGAGGTATTCGCGGACTCGCATGTTGTCGTAGGAGCCGAACTTGTCGGGCATGTAGCCGACAAGCCGACGAACTTTGGCAAGTTCGCGGACACAGTCAGCACCGGCGATGCGAGCCGTACCGGAGGTGGGACGAGACAGTCCGACAAGAATGCGGATGGTTGTCGTCTTACCGGCACCGTTCGGACCGATAAAGCCCAGAATACTGCCACGGTTCAGACTGAGCGAAAGCTTGTCGAGAGCGATAAACTCGCCGTAGTGTTTGGACAACTCACTGATTTCAACGACTGGCTGATTACTGGCCATCTGTGTCTGCTTTCTTCGAATCAGGTCCCTGCAGGTCGGCCTGTTGGTTGTCTATTTAAGATCAGAATCTTTTCTGAGTGTTTGATTCGGTGCGGAAACTGACGGAAACGTGGCAAATTCCTGCCTGTTCAGGGGTTTGCAGGAGCTGTTTCCTGAGAGGATTCCTGACGACTGCCTTTCAGCACCACAAGGCACTGGCTGACGGCATAGTTATCGTCCTGCTCGCCCTGGTCCATACTGTCAGCACTGCTGCCCGCGACTTCGCTGACCTCAATCTGCAGGTAGAAGCGACCATTCAGGCAGGCTTCCTTACCCAGTTCGGCCGGAACAGGTATGGTCAGTGTGCCCAGTGGGCTGTCCAGTTCCTGAATCAACTGCAGATTGTCTGGCAGGCCGGAAAGCAGTTTGACCTTCCGCGAGCCGGCACGGATGGACAGCACAATCTCTGCCGAATCCAGCTGAAACGGACGACAGACGTCGGGGAGCAGGTATTCCAGCAATGTGTCTGAGGCGGATTCCATGGCCACCCACTGTCTGCGTGGGTTGTTGTAGACACCTCCGAAACCCCCGGTCTGCGTTTCGATCGATCGCATCGACATAAACGGAGACAGGATGGTGATAGGGCTGCCAGCCACTGGTGGCTTCCAGCGAATCGGCTGCATCATCAGAGTGTTCTGGGTGCGTCGCAGATTGTCGGATGTGAATTCTGTGAGCGTCTGATCAGAACCTTCCCAGCACAGCACCAGTGGTTCTGCCGGAAAGGGTTCGGTCCGATCCTTATTGTCAAAGACAGATTCCATCAGTGCGGTTCGCTGACGCTGCTCTTCTGTCGTCAGAGTGGTGGACCAGAATTGACCGGGAGTCAGGATGTCTTCTCGGGTGGCTTTAAGCATGCCATCGACAACCGACAGACGCATGCGATCAGGGGTCAGTCCGGCAATCAGAAAATCCTCGGCCGCTTCGAACCCCGGAGCCTGCAGTGAGGCGACGAAGCCCTGTTCGTCGAAAGTGCCCACGATGCGATACTGCTGGTCCGACCAGCGGACGGCGCGAAGACCATAGGTTTTCAATCCGCTGGGCTGATTGAGACGTTCCCAGTGACTGCGAGCTGCTCCCTCCCAGACCAGCCGACGATAGTCCTGGTTGGCTGCTTCTGCCTGAGCGTCAAGGATGGTGCCGGTGTCAGAGGACACAGGCAGGTCAAGGGATGCGGGAACGTAAACACTGGCAAATCCATCGGCAACCACGTCTCTGGCCCCCGTGCCAGCCATCATGATGCGAGTTTCGAGCAGCGTATTGGGAGCGACCGAGCGGATGCTGACACCGGCGAGGATCGCTGGCACTGCACTGGCCGCTGCCAGTGCCGGTACCAGCCAGATCAGTTTTTCACCGGCCGAGCGTCGCAGGACGGCAAAGCCAACGAGCGTTAGAGCAATCGGGAAGATGCTGAGCAGCAGCAGTGCGGTGAATCGTCCCGGAATCTGATATCCGACAAGGCTGGCAGCGTGAGCAGCTGCAGTCTCCGGTCGGATCAGTGACGGAGTGCGAAAATCGAAAAGGGTGTCCAGCATGCGACGACTGGATGCAATGGTCGTGTAAGGGGGGGCACCGTTGGGAGCCTCACCGCGAGATTCCACGAAAACCGACGATTCGATTGTTGTCAGAATCACGAAGCCACGACCGACGGGAATGCGGAGCGCTACCGGCCAGCCATCCACCGACCAGATAACTTCCCCGGCGCCTGGCTGAATGCGGAGCCAACGAACTGGTTCCGGGAAGGTGCGAGTGACTGAGCGGACTGGGTACTGAGCTTTGGAGTAGTCCGGGTTAAGGTCCAGAACGACTTTTGTGGCGGATGTTTCGCCGACAATTGTCATAGGAAAGTTATCGCCCATCAGGACCCGTACAACTTCTTCACCAACCACATCCAGTGGCAGAAACATGCGGCCGCCGCGCTGGAGCCACAGGCGGATGGCATCGCAGGCCATCGGATGATTTGCCAGACGAGGGTCACCAATCGTCAACGCATCGAGCGGTTCGAGGCATTCGCTGTGATGGCTGATGTCGCGAGCAAGGAAGGATGTCAGGCCAGCAACCGTGAGTTTGTTGTAGCGGGCAGCCTGAGTGAACCCGAGCAGGTATTCGTTTACTGGGGCGTTGTCACGATTATCCGGGATATATCCGGCCAGACCCATGGGGCCTTCAGAGGCCAGAACAGAGAACGAAGGCAATTCGGATTCGTCGCTGCGAGTCCGGATGATTCCGTCGTCCTCGCCGTTGGGAAAATTCAGATAGCGGAAATCAACCAGCCCCTGCGGTTTCTGGCCACTGACCAGTACGGGCCACGTTGCATCGAATGACGTTCGTCCGGGCAGTTCGAGGCGACGGGCATATTGCAGCCCACCGGAGGATGGTGTGACAACCACGAGACTTTTGGCAGTTTCTGTACCAGGGTTTGCCACGGTCGCTGTGACGGCACCCCAGCGACTGAACACAAATCGGCCGGTTGCGCCAGAACGCACGTTGATTTGTGGGGTCTTCTGGTCTTTGACTGGCGCCGCGGCAGGCTCGTCCGCGGAGACGAACGGGCACAGCACGGTCAGGAGAACCGCAAGGCCCGGCCAGCAACTGACACGCTGTTGCGGCCTGACATAAAATATCACATCAGACTTTGGCACGTCTGGACTGCTTTCTGAAACGGAATCGCTGCAAACCCGCCTGCAGATGCGGGGCTGAAACTGATGACAAGGATGTGCCCAGCAGAGACCCGCTGATGCCGACAAAGTGTGGTCACTGTGGACATGCGGGACACCAAAGGCAAATTCGAGCCCCGTATTGAACCCAATTGACTGTGGAACTACAACCGAAACGCAGGTTGGATCAGCAAAACGGCCGACGAGTTGCCTGCAGCAGGCAGGAAAATCAGACTCATGTGTTCCACTGGTTCTGCATCCTCTGGGGCTGAGTGGAATTACGGCTTCGGTCGCTGTGGTGTTTTCGTCCGAGGGAATCAGCTGGCGCAGGGCGAAGCGCGGAGTTTCTGAGTGGGAAAACACTGTTGAAATGCGAGGGGAGATCACAGTTTCAGCGACAAAAGCCGAGGCGCAATACGGTTCAAAGAACCGTGGGGGCAACAAAAAAGGACAAAGCCGAAGCTTTGTCCTGCAATCATTTTTCGGTGCTGTTCAGCCACCGCAAGATGTATCAATAGTACTGAGTTGCCGGGTTGTCATCTCCGTAATACCCGTTGCCAAGGAAGTTCCCTTTGCCCTTGCCCTTATTCTCGCTGATCTTCTTGAGGTATTCCTTACGGTCGTACTTCACCGGAATTGTCGGTTTGGGTTTTTCATTGAGTTTCGGTTCTTCCTTTTTCGGAGGAGTTTTCACAACGGGGTTCTGACCTACGGCAGGCTTAGTCGGCCTGGACAGCGATGTGGTTGTCGGAGCCGGTGTGGATGTGGTTGTTGAACCGGAGGTTGTTGTTGTCTTTGTGGGCGCAGGTGGGGTGGGATTTGCCGTGGTGACGCTGGTGACGGGCTTCGGGACCGATGTTGTGCTGGCAGGTGTCGTGGGCTTGGTTGCAGATCCCGAGGTTGTTGTTGTCTTTGTGGGCGCAGGTGGGGTGGGTTTTGCC
>CAIOKE010000166.1 GCA_903858815.1 uncultured Planctomycetaceae bacterium
CTCAGCAGCTTCGCGCGGTCCTGCAGGGGCACTTTGATTGTGCGTTGCAGTGTTGTGAGCGGCATGGGATCGCGGTTCAGGTGGTGGATTTTGCTGAGGTGCTGCGGGACCCGGGGGGGATCGCAGCTCGTCTGGCACAGTTTCTGGGTGGGGGCCTGCAGGTGGAGCGGATGGCCGCGGTGGTGGATGGAACGCTGTATCGGGAGCGGCAGCAGGGAAGTGGCTCTCGGCTGGCGTCCGATATGTCGTAAGTGGCCTGCGGCAGGTGTGTTGCAGCAGACCCGGGTAAGGTTTGTCGGATGCGTTTTGTGAGCCGCATGGTGTTAGCCAGCGGGTGAGTGTTGGCACTGCGTCGTGAGGGGTGTGCAGGACGCACCGGTGGCCAGCGAAGTATTGCTCACGCATGACGCGAGGGACAAAATGTAGCCCGAGCATTCCTGCTCGGCCCCGTACTGCAAAAAAACGATGTTTTTCAATGAGTTGAAGTCAATCTGGCGGCCTCAGCCGACTTTTGTCCCTCGCGTCACGCATGATCGGGCTATGCCGGTACCGTGGTTGGCAGTGGGGTTCACTGGGGGGTGGGGCTGGGAGGTGGGGCTGGGAGGTGGGGCTGGGCCTTTGTGGCGGAGATTGCGGTTCAATCCGAAATCCAGTGTGGGGCTGCCGATAGCATTGCCGCAGGTGTTAACAACGGGTGGTTCAGGCAGGATCGCGACGAGCCTGAAAACAGGGTTTCCTGGATCGGGTGTTTCTTCCTTTGGGGAGCGTGCTGGTGTTGCATCTTTCGGAGGGCCAAGCTCCTGCTGAGCCGCGTGATTCAGCAACGCAGGTTCTTTCGGCTCGGCAGGAGCCTCGCCCTCCCAAGGGGGCAGTTCCCGGGACCTCCGAGCACCAGCTCGGTGAGGCTGATCCGGGGCTCTTCGGCTCGGCGGGAGCCTCGCCCTCCCAAGTGGGCGCCCCCGTACTGACTACTGAAAACTGAAAACTGAAAACTGAAAACTCATCACTGCAGCGAAAGTTCGGCCAGATAAATGGCGGTGATTGGCTGACCACGTTCGTCCTTTTCGTGACTGGAGTACCACGAAATCAGTGCGCGACCGTCGGCCAGTTCCACCAGTCCCGGGTAGGAATTATCGCCTCCGCTGGGAAGTTCCGCCAACGGCTGCAGGTGCCCGTCAACCAGCCACCAGAATGCTGTCCGCGGACCTTCTCCGGGCGGAGTTCTGCGACCAGCCACGACCCACCGATTCTGCCAGCGTGCCAGCAACGGGCCGCCAATCGACTGGCCCAGATCGGTGCGAGTCCAGGGGCCGGCGGGAGTCGATGACTGAAGCAGGCCGGCCGACAGTCCTGAACCATGCCTGGCAATCGCGAGGCCGCTGCCGTCCGCCAGAAACTGAAAGGCCGTCTCATCACCCTCAGCCGACTGAAACTGACCGCCATGACGCCAGATCAGTCCGTCGTCGCTCGCCAGAATCAGGGACTCGGTTTCACGCGGTTCACCCTTCGCCAGAACTTCGAAACCAGGCTTGCGGCGACCACAGAGCCATGCCTTTTCGCCCGCCACGGCTGCTCGCCAGATGTAATGCCCCAAAGTGCCCTCCAGCAGCACTGGGCTGTGCCATGTCTGCCCATCATCCGTCCATGCCGCGTAGCCGAGGTGCAGATTCAGGTCGTAGTCAGCACGAGGCAGTGTGGTTTTTCCACTGTACCACGTACCCGTGTAGACGAATAATCGCTTGCGGAAGACCAGAAAATGCGGATCACGAGTGTCTCGCATCGGCACGCTGAATCGATGCACCTCCTGCCAGCTGATCCCCTGATCCTCGCTGCTCAGAATGATGATGCAGGAGGTGGGATGGACCATATGACCATCCGGACAGCTGCGAAACGTCAGGTAAATGCGTTCGTTGAACCAGCACAGATCTGTGAACGCATTGTGTTCCCCGTTCCAGAAGGCCCTGCGAACACCACTCACCTGAACCTGCGGGCTGACATTTTCCATTGGGACTGCGTTTGTCACCGTGGCGGATGCCGGAAGCACAGCGCATGCCGGATCCGTGTCGGCTGCCGCCCTGCGGGCCAGTGCCGAGGCAGAGATTGCCGTCAGCAGCAATGTTTCACGCCGAGAAATCTGTCGTTCGTCTGACATCACAGGATTCCGGAAGAACGGGGTGTCGATCATCTGCAGGGCGTTATAGCTTTTCCGGCAGAATCCGACGACACAAGTCTCTCGATCAGGGCTCTGGTTGCCTTGGTTTGTGCAAGTTCACCATTTTTACGTGTGGAAACGTGGTGAATTCTCCTGCCAGGCGTCCGGATCCTCTGGATTCGGCAGCCATCTGTCGTGTATTTTATGGGGAAATTCGCAGAACTGGTTGGCGAAAATGTCACTCAGTTTGCTCGGTTCAGTGGTCTTAACATCGGAAGCCAGCCTCATGCGTCGTCGCAAAACTCAGCGTGCCCACCGTTCCACCGTTTTGGGCAGTACTGCGGACGCCGTGGAAGTTCGGGTGCTGCTGAGTGCGGATATCGCTGCTGAGCTTGCCGACGAGCTGGCCCCTGAACCTGCCTGTGACGATCAGGCAATGATTGCGGTGGAACTGCCGCAGGACAATGAAAGTCAGGTCGAACTGGTCACCGACCCCATTGTGGAATTCCCACCGGCATTCGAGGGGGAATTGCCTGTGCTGGTGGCTGAGAATGAACCCGAACTGGCGTCAGAGAATGAATGGACTTTGATCACCAGCTGCGGCCTCGAGGGTGAACCGAACGGCCTGCCCCAGGAAACTCCGCAGTTAGTAATCTGCGAACCGTTTGATCCGCAGTCAGAAGTCAAGCCCTATCAGTGGCAGGAACCTCAGTTGCTGCCGGCGACATCTGTCGTGGGATCTTCAGGGATTGCCGGGCGATTGGCACAGCGGTTTGAGCTGATCGTTCCTGTGGCACAGGTCTCTGGCGAGGTGAATGCTCAGTTTGAACTGGCCAGTGATGCTCAGTATGACCAGGACGGCAACCTTGTTGCCCCCGCGATCCTCAGTGATCGTTCAAGTGGAATCCAGTACTGGCAGCCCAAATCCGTAACTCTGACTGCAGATCACGATCTGTCTGAGCTGCTGCAGGGTTATGGGCTGACTGAATACAGCGTTGATGAGACGGGTGCGTGGCAGGTTGCGATACCTCAGGGCTATGCTGTTGAGTTGTTTAATCTCACTGCGGCGTGGGTCTCAGAAGCTTCCGTTCAGGCGCAAATTGTTCTGCAGCCAGTGGATGGGCAGGACGCACCGCCAGTGCTGATTCAGACTCCGGAATCCCAGGTCACAGTCATCTACCAGTCAACATGGTCAGATCCGGTTTGGCCGGTTTGGGAACGATCGACGGTGCAGGTTCAGGCCAGCGGCGGATTCAACGGGACATTTGAGGTGGTTGAAGCACCACAATGGGATGCTGAGGGCGTTCTGACGTCTGCTGGTGTGCTGCTGGATGTGCAGACGGGGTTGCGATATCAGTCCCCGGTTTCGCTGGCAGTGACGGGAGACGGCATTGAGCAACTGGATCAGTTGCTGGCGGATCCGCAGTGGACGGCGGGACTGGATGTGAAGATCGTCAGCAGTACTTCTGTGGATCAGTGGACACGTCTGCTGGAACTGGCACCAGCGACAGGCTACGACGTGCTGCAGCTGGCAGCTCGACTGACGGAACTGACCGGGGTCAGCTGCCAGGTTGCGTTGCCGACGGCAGACCGGGACGGGCAGGATTTGTCATTCAGCACGACCGACACGGCCTTGTTTGTTGACTATCCGGTGATGATGTATGCCCGTGGGCCGGTCGATTCGGGCGCATGGGAACTGGGAAACACGAATTTCGAATTTGGCGAGATGCTGACAGAGGTTGCTGATGGCCCGGTGGCGCCACCGATTCTGGCCGGCTCAGTAAGATCGACAGCAGACTTTGATGGTCCGGTGCTTGCAATGAGTGGGCCGTTTGCGACAAACGGCGGTGGGGTGTTGCAGATCGAAACAGCAGGGCTCGCCACGACCGCTGATCGTGTGGCTGATCTCCGTGCCGGTCGGATGGAAACTCCGCAGGCCCAGCTGATTGCTCAGTTGTTGCCGGTGGTTGTGGGTGAAGACACGTTGTCTCGCGTTTCAGCCATCGCGTCAGCGATTGTGACGACTGCAGGTCGCGGGAACCTTGTGTCAGGACCAGCAGTTCAGCAGGGTTCAGAGGAACCGACAGTCGCAGCGATCGAACTGCCAGAGTTGGCGGGTTCGGCTGAGATAGAAGTGCAGCCGACAGAATCCGTAGACCAGTTGCAGGTGTTGCCCGGCACGGTTCGACGTCGGTCTGTGCGTCCGGTTCAGCCGCCGGCACAGCCCTCGGAAGTTCCGGCCGATGTGCCGTCACAGCAGCCGGATGTCGCAGTACCGCCAGCGACGGAAGTACCGGCTGCTCAGCGTGGCCCCACTGGCGTGCCTGTCTCGATGATGGATCCGACGATCGACCGAGTCATGGCGGCATTGGCGGCAGCCGGTTTCGGGCAATGACAGCAGTCGGTACGGGACGCCGTTGGTAATTCCGGTCCTGGGAGGGCGAAGCTCCTGCTGAGCCGTGCCTTCTCAAACCGGTCCAGTCGCGCCCCAAGGGGCACTTCCCCTGGGACGACCGAGCACCAGCTCGGTGACGATGCCGAGGCTCCGCTTTGCTGAGTGATTTTCAGCCCACGGCATGGCTGAGCGACGGGCAAACGTGCGCTGCGAGATGGGTTGGTGTGGGCAGAAGGCGGCCGGGCAGGAATGCCCGGTCTACATTTTGGCTGACCACTGACCACTGGAATCTGGTACTCACGCTGCGACGTGTGGCTACTACCACATGGCAATGGCGCGGCCCGGGCCACTATGACAACCGCGAATGCGAATGGGAGCAAACAGGAAGTAACTGTCAGCCTGAATGGCCTCAAGGTTATGCAGGAACTCAACCGCCACCATATCGGCGCTGCCCAGCGCCCAATACGTCATCAGACCGCGCTTCGCGTCAACTCCGGCAATATCCGGAGCATCTGTGGCCACGCAGCGGATGCCCCTGCTGTGCAGGTACTGGATCGCAGCCGGACCAGGCGCTGCCCAGCCTTCGCTGCGCCCCGCCAACGGATCTGCCCACAGTCCCTTGTCGTCCGGAGCCGGTCGAAAATGACGGTCAATATGCCCCGTGCGGAACACCACGATCTGACCTGCCTCGAATTTCCCGTGCTTCGCCTCATCGGCCTGCAGATGGGCCACCGTAATTTCCGGAGAACGCGGTTGATCAGATGCCGGCAGTGAACCAGCCAGCGACCGAACGTCAACGATGCGAGTGTCACCACACGTCCAGTCCAGTGGGACCTTTTCTGTCGTGCGATCGCTGAATCCTCGAGCCCCGTAGGTTGCTTCATAGTCCTGCAGCCAGCCGCGCACCTCCGGAGAATACTCGACCGTTGTCCCAGGAGCCGGCAGAGCGAACGAAGGAGTAATCAGGTGCGTCCCTGCAGTGGCGTCCATCAGATGCGTATGATGCCACAGATCAAGATCCGGTGAGTACAGAAAATCGACTTTCACATAGACCTGACGATGCTGCCCCGTGAAACGCCCCGGATTGGTGACCGGGTTTTTCATTTCCAGTACGGGTGAAAGATCTGCTGCACGCTTGTTGCGAGCCGCTGCGATCAGACGCTGCGGCAACTTGCCTCCCGTGATGGCAAACGCCCGAGTTTCAGAATACATGCCGTTGGCATGGCGCGGTGACAGCATCACGTAGAAGGCTCCGGTCGCCGGCAGCTGCGACAACTGCGTGGCACCCTCGGTCCAGATCATCCCATACTTCAGACCAGCATAATGCGTGGGCTCGGCAAGGTTGGGCAGCGGACCCATGCTGGCACTGTCCGTGCCAGCGGTCATTACTCCACGCTGACCCAGAAACTCCATCGCCTCAGGTCCGGGATCAGGATAACCGGGCGCCAGTCTGTCCACGACATCCGCTATGTAGCGACTGCCCTCAGGAAATGGGCGGTAATAACGATCAGAATAGTCACTGCGAAACAGCACCACGTCGCCAAAACCTACGCGCCGATACTGCTGCTCAAACGCTTCAATGTCGGCCGGCTGAACCAGCGGACTGACTCCGTCAGCCGCCTGATCCAGCAGTCGTCGACAGTCCACCACACAGGCCTCACCACCGAATTGCCACGCTTCAATTCGATCGGTCCAGGCCAGCCCGAATGGACCCGATTTTTCCCGCTTCAGCTCTGGTCGGACCACGGAATGCGGAGGCACGTCCATTTGCGTCCCGGTGTTGCCATCCATCAGCAGCACATCAATGTTCAGTGGACTGACCGGGCCGATGGTTCGTTCATGTATCAACTGGAATCGCGGAAACGGATGTGTCGGCCATGTCGCGGGGTACTCCGCCGCAACCAGCAGCGAGCAATCCACAAATCGTGTCTTCGTGGGCTCCTGAGCAACCACTGACGTGGGCAGACCTGCGGCAAGCGAAAGGCCCAGCAGTGCAGTCGTGTAAAGGTGTCGCAGTTCTGACAGCAGCAATCGTGGCATCGGACGGTTTCCTTGCGGGCAGGAGTACGTCAGCGAGAGGGGGCAGGGACATACGGCATTGCATCATCCTCACGATACCATCGTTTTACAACACAGCGACGCTCACCAGTGGCGAACCCTTGCCAAAAACTTCAGTCGAAGTCGTCCGGAGGACAGGGAATTGTCAAATTGACAACACGTCCGAGTGGGGCCTCTGTGGAAATGCAATTCTTACACACTACAGACCCCCCGAAATGGTAAATGTTACAAATCGGCAGATCTTGCCATATGTCGCAAGGTGTTTGTGGGTATGTTGTTGCGTCGAAATGAGACATCCTGCATCGAATTGCTGCGCGATTGGCACAGTTCTCGCATTCATTGTTTCAATGTGATGTCAATAGCCGGTTCGATGGGAATTCGGCAATGCAGCACAGGAAGAATTATTCAGCAGGAGGCAGAAGTCATGTTGATGCTCACACGACGTGCGATGGAGACGATTCGAATCGGTGACAACATTGTGATCCGCGTCAACCGCGTGGGTCGGCAGCAGGTCAGCCTTGGCATCGAGGCTCCTCCGGAACTGCTGGTTCTGCGCGGCGAACTGCAGCGTTTAGCTGATGGCAGCTCTGCAGGCACTGGCAGCTTGTCAGGAACCACGGCAGTCGCGGCTGCGCCCGAGGCATTTCGGGTATCGGCCTGAACGGTGACAGAGTTATGGGTGGATGGACACAGGAGTGTTTTTCAGAAAGGGAGTTACAGTTATGAAACGTGCAATCGGTTTCAGTTTAAGTGTGGTGGCTGTGCTGATGCTGGACGCTGGTCCGGCGATGGCTGACGACTTCTCAGCGGTGCCGTCGGCCCCCGCGGCACGCTCGGAATCGTCTTTGACCGGGAAACTGGATTTTCCGGCGTTTCCTTCGCGCCGCCGATCCAGTCCGGATGGACTCAGTCGTGGGCGCCCCGACAACCGGCCTGATGATGGCCTTGATCCGTTCATTCCCGCAGCAACACCCGATTCCGTAGTGGATAATGAAAGCGAACAGATTCGGTTGGTGCTGACCAGTCGGTACAGCAATCCGGCGACAGTGCGAGCCGTGCGAGCGATGTCAGGGCGGCAGGCCGCTGAACTGTATGCGGAGGTCTCCAGTCGGATTGACGAGCGTTCTCTGGAGCCCACCAGTTATGATGTGCGAGTGCGACGAGCTTTGCGAAATCTTGGCCTCGCGCTGGATAACGAAGCCTTCCTAAAAGGTCTGCGAATTTCCAGTGACAGTTTTCGGACGGATGCATTTCGGGAATCGCTCAGTCGCCTCGCCGGTCGGATGACGGTTCGCAGTCGCAGTGATGCGATGGCCGTCATGAATTCGGTGATGAAGGAAGCGGAGCGAGTTTCCGGGCTGACGCCCAGTGTGGTGGCGTGGGAGTTTGCCCTGGCCAGTGTGGATACGCTGGACAGATTCTCCGGGCTGGATCCTGCTGATCCCGGGATGGTGCGTGGAGCGGAAGCGACTGGCTGGCGTACTGCCGCTCTGGATGAGGAGATTGTGGGGATTGGTGTGGAAGTTCGCGAGCACGCTGACGGTCTGGTGATCGTGAAGCCGCTCAAAGGCAGTCCGGCTGCGGAAGCTGGCCTGCGGGCTGGTGATGTGGTAACTGCCATCGATGGCCGAAACATTGCAGGACTGAAACTGGCAGAAAGTTCAGATCTGATGACCGGGCCCGTGGCCAGTCGTCTGATGCTGAGTGTGACTCGCGAAGATGGTACGAAACGGTCCTTCACGGTTGTGCGACGCAAAGTGCGGATCTGGACGGTCAATGACACTCGTATGCTGAATTCCAGCGGGACGGCTTACCTCAGCCTGAGTCGCTTTTCTGCCAGCTCAACGGCTGAACTGGATGCGGCACTGGAGGCTTTGTATGCGAAGGGTATGAAGTCTCTGGTGCTGGACCTGCGGGGTAACCCCGGCGGGCTGCTGACGACCTGTGTGGAAGTTGCCGATCGTTTTCTGCCCGTGGGTACGATCGTGTCCACTCGTGGTCGTCTGGCTTCCGACACGATGGTGGAAAAGGCGACATTCGCCCGCACGTGGTCGATGCCGCTGGTGGTGCTGATCGACGGCGACAGTGCGTCGGCCAGTGAAATCTTCGCAGCGGCAATTCAGGAGAATCGCCGCGGAGTTGTGGTGGGGGTGAAATCGTACGGTAAAGGTTCAGTACAGACACACTTCCCACTGAATGCGATTTCTGGTGATCTGCGGATTACCACAGCGCTGTTCTATTCCCCCAATGGTCGACGTATGGCTGGTGAAGGCGTGACCCCGGATGTTGAAGTGGTGGATCGGGACGGAGTGGCTAACGGGGACCGGATGCTGCGGGAGGCAGAACGGCTGGCCACAAGTCCTGAGCTGCTGTCAATGGCTCGAGCTGCCAGCCGAGTCAAATCAGCAGACCCGGCAAAGCCACGATCTGCCGCTTTGAACAATATCGCCGATCCGGACTCCGGTCGGACTGTGGTTCACTGAGGCGATGGAACGATGCGACCTTAGTCAGCAATCAAGCGAACAGGGACTGTTCGCGGCTGACTGATGACTGAAACGGAAATCTTTTCAGGGAATTGAGAATGACTTCAGCACATTGGCCCCGGGGTTTTCTGAGTGAACTGAGCATGGCGACTGACCGCCGTCCTCAGGTCACTCAGAAGACTCCGGGTTTTTCTGTTGCACCCTTCCGCCGCTGCATCCCAGAAAGACACATCGAGCGGTTCACACCCGCACCGCGAACAATCCCAATCCAGGACAAAACCGTAGACTGGGCTTTAGCCCGGGACGATCTCGCCCCAATTCCCGGTCAGCTTACACTGAGGGCTGGGTGCTGGGACCACCGAGCACCAGCTCGGTAACGGCAACACGACACCACCCGTTGGCTTCCGCTAACGGCTCGCCGCGGGGTGGATTGAACGCCGAGGGCGACAAGGGCTGCAACCTTGTCATTACCCACGAACCCCGTCCGGCCTCGAGTCCGTTGCGGCGTGTATTTGGTCTGTGCCGTGCGTGTTTTTCCGATTCAGATATGAATGGTCGTTTGCCGATAGCCCAGGGCGCAGCCCTGGGTCTGGGGCGCCGCCCACAATTGGCCAACGGCCATACCCAGCGTAGCCTGGGCTTCAGCCCGGGAACAAACTCCCCCCTACCCCACAATTGGCCAACGGCCATAGTCAACAAAGCCATGGGCAACGCCCAGGGAACAATGCAC
>CAIOKE010000167.1 GCA_903858815.1 uncultured Planctomycetaceae bacterium
CACTGACGCCGAATTCTTCTTTTAACAGGTCAATCAGCTCAGTCGTTTCGGGGCAAAGTTTACTGAACAACTGATTCACCACATGCGGCGTGGTAATATCAATTTCGCCTTCTGAACCGGCTGTCAGCGTTGAAGTGTGAACTGCAGTTTGCTGGAGTTGCCTGAGCCGGTTCCGTGAAGTCTCGACTCGCTTCTCGACACCTGCGATATAGCCGCGGAGCACATCAGCGAGGGTTCTGAGTGTTTCCGCCGCGGCATGACTGCACTCCGCCGCGCAGCTGGCTCGCAGATAGTCGGCAACGGCGGCCACAAGGGCATCCTTGCGGGGACGATCAGCAGGCCACCAGCGAAGCCGGCGCCCAAGCTGCTGCTGCAGGGCAGAGATCTGATCTTTGGTCTTTTTTGCCGCGGTCAGTTCCTGCTTCTTTCGGCCTTCAGCTGCTGCCGCCTGCTTCTCCACTTCTCCCAGCACCTGCTGGAAATACAGCTGCGCACTGCGAAGTCCGGAAGCAGTCAGAACGGCCTGGCCCTTTTTCCCAACGGCCGCCTTCCAGATTCTTCCGACATTCGCACCGTCGCGAGCACACGTATCGCGAAGCTGAGGCAGCGCGGCGTTCTCGTGGTTTCGCAGCATATCTCCAGTTTTTCGAACCAGATTCGCTGCCGAATCGTGGGTCCGGCTGGTACCGGGTTTGGATCGCAGCAGAGTTTCCGATTTTCGCACGGCATCCGGAGCCGTCTTCTGCAGACTGTCCGTCAACGCCGCGGCGCTGATCGGAGTCGCTCCCTCACCTGGCTCCCGACAAACCGTTCGCGCTGTGGTCTCCACAGCTGTTCCCTTGTTCTCACCCAAAACCGCGGACTGCATCACCCCGCCAAGGCAGAGATCCGTGAGCACTTCACTGGTCCGCCCAGTATTCAGCGACACCGCTGTTGCTCCGATCGTCCCCATTTCCCGCACCAGCCCGGTCGCTCTGTCGGGCAGATTCTGCATTGAGGTACGCTGATTGGCAATGTAACGCGAAATGGACGAGGCGATCTCAGTACCAATCAACCCCGCAAGCAGCAAGGCACAACGATCGCTCACTGCCTGAGGATTCTCGTACTGGCGACCAGATGCATCAGCAGACTGCAGCACGTAGATCTCGTCCCACAGATTGCCGACAAGCTCGATTGCCTGTCGCGCGTCCGGACCCAGCTGCAGGTTGTCATTGCCATCCACGAGCTGTCCACGACTGGCTGCCAGCAGCTCCATTGCCATCGCGTAGCAATTTGCCTCCACACGCATCACCTGATCACTCTGTCCCTGCAACACTCCGCTGTAGGTTGCCGAAGTCACCAGAAAAACGGCAATCTGACAGCGGTAGTCACGTGCCATCTCACGCAGCATCGCAAGAGTCTCCAGACACATGCTGGAACCCGTCCCGCCGGCCATCGAGCAGACCACATAGATCTTCGTTTCCTGATTGATCAACAGCTGCTGCTTGTGCTGCATCTGAACTTCAACGTCTTTCCAGACACCCGTAAGCTCGGTCAGCTTCCGACGCAGGGTCTCCCTCACCCGCGCCCAGTTGGCCTGCAGGGCCATGTTGCCAAAGGTCCGCACCTGGCTGCCCTGAGTAGGGGAGGCAGCCACCAGCTTTTCGCTAAAGGCCCGCACGTCTCTTTCCTTAAGGTCGTACCTCTCTTCCAGCTCCTGATGCTGTTCCGGGTGCTGAATGATGTTTAGAGCCAATTCGCAGGACAGATGCAGAAACTCACTGTCTTCCAGCGAAAGACCACCGTCCACACCCTGCTGTGCATTGCGATCAGTATCAATTCCCAACAAGGAACTGAAGTTCGCGGTTTTCTGAGACTTGCACATCTGCTTAAGCTGACTGACAACTTTGACACCAGTCCCGCCCAGCCCAATCACCAGGGAACGCGTCACAACGCGGGCGTTGCCGTCCGCCATTTCCGCCGCATCCACCCGATCAGGCAGAAAAGTTCGACTACTGCCCGCCTGGGAAATTCGATTAGCCGACAGCAGTGTGCCATTCACTCGTTCAGTACCAGACATTGCGCGTTCTCCGTGATTGTGTGGAAGAAAAAGGATTTGCATCAGTTCAGTTCAGTTCAGTTCGCCGATGGGTACCAGGTCAGCTCCAGATCACCCAGCCCGGTCGCCTTATCAGGCACCAGCAGCACTTCACCACTGCTATGCCC
>CAIOKE010000168.1 GCA_903858815.1 uncultured Planctomycetaceae bacterium
GTGATGGTTGGGTGATGGTCTTTTGCCGCGGAAGGACGCGGAAAGACGCGGAAAACATCCGTGTGGCTGAGGGCATTTGAACCACGGAAGGACACGGAAAACACGGAAGAATGCAGGGGAACATGGTGGGGATTTTGAACCACGAATGACACGAATGGGGTGGTGTGTTGGTGTGTGTTGAGTCGAGCGGTGGAGTGATGGTTGGGTGATGGTTGGGTGATGGTCTTTTGCCGCGGAAGGACGCGGAAAGACGCGGAAAACATCCGTGTGGCTGAGGGCATTTGAACCACGGAAGGACACGGAAAACCGGAAGAATGCAGCGGGGCACGGGGGGGGATTTTCAGCCACGAATGACACGAATGGGGTGAGTGGTTGGTGTGTCCTGGGACGAGCCGTGTTCAGTGGGGCGAAGGGGTCCCCCTGGGAGGGCGAGGCTGCTGCCGAGTAGAAGGTGACTGGTTTGTGGTTCCCGAGCTGGTGCTCGGGGGTCCCAGGAGTCGGCCCCGGGAGGGCGAGGTTCCTGCGGAGCCGCAGGATGACTGGGTTGTGGTACCCGAGCTGGTGCTCGGGGGGCCCGGGAGTCGCCCCGGGAGGGCAAGGCTCCTGCGGAGCCGAAGGTGACTGGTTTGTGGTTCCCGAGCTGGTGCTCGGGGGGCCCAGGAGTCGCCCTCGGAGGGCGAGGTTCCTGCCGAGCCGCAGGATGACTGGGTTGTGGTTCCCGAGCTGGTGCTCGGGGGGCCCGGGAGTCGCCCTCGGAGGGCGAGGCTCCTGCCGAGCCGCAGGTGACTGGTTTGTGGTTCCCGAGCTGGTGCTCGGGGGTCCCAGGGGTCGCCCTGGGAGGGCGAGGCTGCTGCCGAGCCGAAGATGACTGGGTTGTGGTACCCGAGCTGGTGCTCGGGGGGCCCGGGGGTCAGCCGCGGACGGGAGTCTGCGGGTGTCAGCGACTTGACTGGATCTTCAGATTGAGCGGTGGTTTCCCGTGGGCTAACCGGGTTTGCGAATCTGGCTGCCGGCGGGGATGTGCTGCAGCGGTCCAACGGTGCACTGGTCGTCAATGACTGTGTCACGTTCGATGACGGTGAAAGGCCGAATGGAAGTATCCCGTCCAATACGAACTCCGAAGTCAATCGCGGTCTGTGCCGGATCTTCAATGGTGACTCCCTGCAGCATCAGATCCTGCAGGATGGATTTCTGGATACTGGCTCTGGCCTCTGCCAGCTGGACTCGAGTGTTGACTCCCAGTGCCTCTTCCAGCGTCAGGCTGCAGCAGGCTTCCACGGTGTGTCCGGTATCCATCAGGATGCGTGGACAGTCCGTGAGATAGTATTCTGACTGGACATTATTGGGTTGCAGCTGTTGCAGGGACTGCAGCAGCAGTGGCGTACTGAAGGCATAACAGCCGGTATTGATTTCGGTGATCAGTCGCTGTTCGGGGGTGGCATCCTTCTGTTCCACGATGCGTTCGAAGCGGCCATCAGGACTGCGAACAATTCGTCCCAGTCCGTCATTGTTGGCGGTTCTGGCGGTACCGATGACGCAGGCCGCCTGCGTTCGTTCGCGAGTTTCCAGCAGAGAGCTCAGTGAACTGCCCTGCAGCAGCGGAGTATCTCCGGCCAGAATCAGGGTGGAACCGGAATGACTGGCCAAAGAGTCAGCGGCCATCATCACGGCGTGTCCAGTTCCTTTCTGTTCGGTCTGTTCGGCAAAGACGACATCGGGATGATGCTGCAGGGTGGCTCGCACAAGGTCGGCACGATGTCCGACAATCACCACCAGTCGATCAGCACCAGCGGCGCGAGCGGAATCGAGCACATATTCGATCATGGGCCGCCCGCAGATCGGATGCAGCACCTTTGGAATCTCAGATTTCATCCGCGTGCTTTTGCCTGCAGCGAGGATTACGGCAAGGATGCTGGACATGCTGACTGGGCCTGTACGGGTGTGTAAAAAGACGCTGCCAGGTGGATGCCGGGCAGCGTGGAAGATTCGTGATGAAGGATCAGGGACAGGCAGAGTCTGGCAGGTTCAGTAACGCAGACCGATCTGTCCGATAAACGCATCGCCAATGCTCATATCCGCCTGCCCGGTCGCAAACACCAGATTGCGGTCCAGCACATAGCCACCTTCGAAGAACCAGCTGTACAGACCTGTGTCCATCCGGAAGCCACCGATCAGGCGGTAGTCGGAAATTTCAATCTGGTTCTCTTCGGCCTTACCGGCCACGGTACGTTCGATGCCATAAGCTTCCACATGGTATTCCGCGCGGAAGTAAATCCATTTGGACCAGTAGGCTTCGTTGCCAAGGAACAGGCTGACCTGTGCTTCCGGGTACGTCAGCTGCCATTCCCAGTAATCATCCCGATAGATCAATCCACCATAAGGCAGGACGCGATCGTCCACTCGATCCCAGTACAATGCACCCAGTCCCAGCATCCAGTACTGGTCCATGCGGAACAGCAGCATGCCGCGGCCGTCGAGCTGGAATCCATCACCCCAGACATTACCGGCGAAGTCGGTATTGAGCGAAGGATTGATGCCAAGACTGATACCGACAGGGGCGGAAGCCGGAGTTTCCCATTCAAGGTCGACGCCCACGCGAAACAAACTGGAAGGCAGGTCGAGTGAACCGCCACCTGTCAGATTGCGATAGTTGAACTGGTTCGTCCAGCGGAATACCCAGCTGGTAGGCAACTGGACCGTGTGGGCCATTTCATAGTTCACTCCGAAGATCCCCAGTTCTCCGGCGGTTGATGAGGACAGTTCGGCAGAAGGCATCCATGACAGGTCGATGGAGTTCTGCCAGCCGAAGCGATAGGGGGCCGGAGCGTTGGCACCATAGCTGTAGGTTCCGGGTGGTACGGTGGGCTGAGCAGGTGACTGCATCGGTGCGGGATTCAGGAACGGGTCGCCATTCAGTGGTGGTGAGAAGGCGTTCCATGTCTGTCCCTGCTGGAACATGGGTGTGACGGCGGGAGCACCGCAGCAGGCATCGCCCGTGCTTTCGGTGAACGGCATGACGACCGTTGAGTCTGCGGAGGTGCTGGGGCTGGACATGGCAGGATCAGCCTGCGGAGCCGGCGTGACGGTCGTTGCCGGGCTGGCAACCGGGTTACCCGGATCCGCCGGAATCGGGACTCCGCCATCCTGGAACACCGTCATGGAAGTCAGCTGAGGCCGATACATGGGCTGCGCGCCGGGGGCATACCAGCCACGAGCGGGGGCCATGTTCTGCGGATACATGTACTGTGCTGAGCACCAGTGTGGCAGCGTGCCAAAGGTGGCAGCGACCAGAAACACGGCGAGAATGCGTTTCACGACAGCACCTGCTGAGAAGGGAGAGAACCAGGTGGGAGCACAAGGAGAGGACGTTCAGACCACAGGTGTGCCGTTGAGTCGGCGGTGTTCTGAACTTGAGAGGTATTTTCGAATTTCGTGGATTCTGTGATTTCGGTCAACAGCATTTCACAGATGTCGTGGCAGAACTGACCGGTGGGACCGCCGTTTCGGCGTCCGTTGGTGGTTGGATCGGCGGTTACTGCCGGAACAGCGGTGGTATGGGTTCTGTGTGTGCTGCGTGGATTTCCTGTTGTTCCCATATTGCCTGTTGTGTTGGCGGGCCGTGGATGGCAACCTGCGGGTGTGTCTTGTGCTGCGTGGGCGAGTCAGCGTCTGCGACCAAACGCAAAAACCCTCTGGCCTGTAACAGCCAGAGGGTTTTCGGATAACGTTTCAAGGACAGCAAATCAGCTGACACGCTGAATCACTCGGCCTTCTTCTTCTTGTTCTGGTTCTGGCGTGGTTCGAAGGACTTGGCGAAGGCTTCGTCAGAGAATGCCAGAGCGACCTGAGCGTCGCCGGTTGCTGCAGCGGCCTTGCCCTTGCAGTCACCACAGCAGAAAGCGACCTTTACGCCGCCGATTTCTGTGGTCTGTTCCTTGTTGAGTGCGCCACCTGACAGCGGGCACTTGGTCTGGACGTACTGACGAGTCTGAGCGAGCTGCCAGTTGGCCTTGTTGGTGAACTTGGTTGGTTCCTTTTCGTAAGCGGCCTTGCAGTTACCGCAGCAGAAATAAACCTTCTTTTCCTTGTAAGCAACGGACTGCTCACGAACGGCGTCCTTACCAGACACCGGGCAGGTGGCCTTGAATTCCTTCTGGCCCTTCTTGCCTTCACCCTTCTTCTCATCGGCGATGCCTGGAACGGCGACAGCCAGTCCCAGAATCACGGCGAACATCAGAAAACGCTGCATTGACCCAACCCCCGTAACAGGAATCACACAACGACCGGACCACACTCCGGTCTTCTGGCGTCAATTCCACTCGGAAATCGGTCGGGATGTCAAGAGAACCCGGCTGTTTTCAGGTGGGAATTGAGCAGTCCGAGTCAACAATAAAATACCGAAGCATCTGCTTTTCATCAAAATCGGCAGAAAAGTTCCCGAAAGGCATCATCGGCGGTGTGCGGATGATCTGTGGTAAAATCAGTCGCCGGCAAGTTGGAAAGTTGAGCCGTTGCGCGGAAGTCGTTAGGATGCTTGGGCGTTGGGGCCCATGGCTCAGTTGGTTAGAGCGTTCGGTTCACATCCGAAAGGTCACAGGTTCGAGTCCTGTTGGGCCCATTAGTGCAGGTGGCAAGCCTGCGAAAGAATCCGCAGACCCGCGAAAAACACTGGTTTTTTCGCGGGTTTCTTCGTTTGGGGTACTGCGTTCTGCGACCGCCTGCGGACGTTTTGGGGGCACCTGTGGGTCCCTCTGTGGGTCCGTCCCCCCCAATTGGCCAACGGCCATAGTCAACGTAGCCGTGGGCGACGCCAAGGGAACACGGCGCCGCCCCGCACGCCCCCAATTGGCCAACGGCCATAGACAACATAGCCCTCGGCACCGCCCTCGCCCTCGGAACCCTGTGTTTCTGCAATTGCAAAAAAATTCTGCGGAATTTTTTCCGGAAACCGACGGGGTCTGCGTGAGATCTGTAGAGGCAGGGCACAGTCGCCCCGTTTGTCCGGTGAAACTTATGAAATGGCAGGTGTGTGATGAAGCGAGTTGTGATGGGTGCAGGCATGGTGGCGGGTGGCTTAATGATTTTGGTCGTTGTGTCCAGTCGGCCACTGGGTGACTTGTTTGGTTACGCGCGGGCGACGGCTGACACCACGGTAGGTGAGCTGGAGACCAGTTTGCCGGATGCCGTGCGGGATCAGAAAGTTCAGAATCAGCTGGAAGATGCGCGTGGCGAACTGATTGACCGTCGTGTCAGTCTCAGTCTGGCGACCGGGCAGATCCGCGATTTGCAGGAGGAAGTATCGCGATTGAAAGCGGCGATTGAGCGTCGTCAGACGATTCTGGCGGATGCGTGGCCGGCGATGGAGGCAGCTGCCGGCGATCGATCGCAGCCTGTGCAATTTGCCGGCAACAGCTGGCAGCCGGATGAACTGGGTGCGGAGGTGGATCGGTTGTTGAGCGAGCAGGATCGGGATGAGGTGCAGCTGAAGGTGCGTTCCGAGGCATTGGCTCGACTGGAACATTCCGTGCAGGAGAGTCAGTCTGCGGTGTCCGACATGGATGCTCGTTTGCAGCAGGTGCAGACGGATTTTGAGTTGCTGAAGATGCGTCGCGAGCAGGCTCAGTCGGAATCTGATCTGCTGGATCTGCTGGCGACAGCGGGCAGTTCGGGCGACAGCACAACGGGTCGCCTGGCGGGAGATCTGACGGCGTTTGAGCAGCAGGTGCGTGAGCGTGAGGCGCGGAACACTGCGCGTCGCGAGTCTGCTCCGCTGAGCGAATCCGGCCCCAGCCGGTTGATCCAGTCCTACGAGCGTCTGGAGCGTCTGAAAACGTTGCATGAGCAGCGCAAGCCGGCCACTGAGGGAACGTGAGGGGGGGGTGTCGGGTGTCGGGTGTCGGGTGTCGGGTGTCGGGTGTCGGGTGTCGGGTGTCGGGTGTCGGGTGTCGGGTGTCGGGTGGCGGGTGGCGGGTGGCGGGTGGCGGGGCACGTGA
>CAIOKE010000169.1 GCA_903858815.1 uncultured Planctomycetaceae bacterium
AGAGGCCGCAGTCGATGCACGTGTCGGGGTCGATGTACAGCTGCTGCTGCGCGCCGTACTCGCCCTCCCAAGGGGGCCTTCACCGACCGTTCCCGGGACCACCGAGCACCAGCTCGGTGACGGTGATAAACGTGCTTGCGGCACGGCGGGAGCCTCGCCCTCCCAAAGCGAGCCTGCGCCGCCCAAACAGGAGCCTCGCCTTCCCGAGGTGGGATTTCAATCCCGCGAAGACGTTCGGCAGAATCTGCCGAAATCCCAGCGAAACTTGAGCCGCACGAAAATTGTCTGCCTGGGAAATGCGATGAAATACTCGATTCGCCTCAAGATTCTGCGGCTCAGCGGGAACTGATCTTCGCGCAATCCGGCCACGGACCTAGACTGCCACCGCTGCGGTTTCCGCAGCACTCAGTCATTTTTTCGTCGATCGTCTTCCCCATGCCAGCGGACATTCGTCCTGTCCATATCCCCGTTATGCCTCGAGAAGTGCTGCAGTGGCTGCAGTTGTCTCCGGGGCTGACAGTGCTGGACGGAACTGTGGGTGCCGCTGGTCACAGCAGCCTGATCCTGAAGGCCATCGGGCCGACAGGGTGGTTGATTGGGGTGGACCGTGACCCGATGATGCTGGGGTTTGCCAGGGAAAAGCTGTCTGGCGACAACTGCCTGCTTACACGCGGCAGCTATCTCGAGGCAGCTGAAATTCTCAGCAGGTTTGGACGGAACAGGGTTGATCGCGTACTGCTGGATCTGGGGTTGTCTTCGGACCAGCTGGCCGATCGTAATCGAGGCTTTGGATTTGATGCGGGCGGACCTCTGGATATGCGGTTTCATCCGCATGAGGGACGTTCGGCAGCACAGTTTCTGCAGCAGTCATCTCAGGATGAACTGCAGACTGTCCTGGAAACGTGGGGTGAAGAACCGGCAGCTCGGCGAATTGCCGCTGAGGTGCACCGCAGACTGCATGCGGGCAACGCGGTAACCACCGCAGCTGACCTGCAGGCGTGTGTCGCTGCTGTCTGTGGCGACCTTCGCTCAGACGGTGGTCGAACGGCTCTCACTCGAGTCTTTCAGGCGCTGCGAATCACGGTCAATGAGGAACTGGATCACGCGAATCGAATGCTGACGCAGGTGCTTCCGCAGATTCTGAATACGGATGGAATCGCGGTCGTCATTTCCTTCCACTCGCTGGAAGATCGAATCGTGAAGAATGCGTTCAAAGGAAACCAGGGATGGCAGGTACTGACAAAAACACCGATCGAAGCGCAACCGGCGGAAGTGCGGCTGAACCCGCGCAGTCGCTCAGCCAGACTCCGAGCAGCCCGGTGGCAGCCTCAGCCGTAACCGCCCCGATCACCCCGAAAAAACTCAGTCATGAAGCACGACTGGGCATCATGGTTGTGACGGTGCTGGTGTTTGCCTTCGGGTTCCTTGTGTATCACAAGGTCGATCTGCACCAGCGTTCGCTGACACAGGCTGCCATTGCCGGACCGGCTGCTGCCGAGCCCGCTGCACAACCGAATGCCGATGCGACAGCAGCAGACGCTGCGGACCCACTGCTCGGACTGGCCTCGGCATCCGATCAGTCGCCCTTCATGAACCTGTCAGAGCCGTCGGTTGAACCCACGCTGGCTGCCAATGACGCTGCTGAACCGGGATTTGCTGAAAGCACTCCGGCCGAACCGCTGTCGTCAGACGCTGGTGCTCAGAATCTTCCTGCCGACGAACCCACGCTGGCGCTGTCAGAAGTGACTGCCCCAGACGCTGAACCGTCCTTTGAGATTTCGCAGCCAGCACCAACAGCAGCAGCCGAACCGCCAGCTTTTGCCATCACTGAGGCGGCGAATCCGGAACCTGTCCTGCCTGCGGCTGAGAGCGTCACACCAGCGACATCCGAAGATTCTGCGATCCCGAGTTTTCCTGAAACAGATGCTGGACAATTTGTCGCCACTGAGCCTGCTCGCGAACCAATTGACACTAACGGTGACAGCGTCGCCATTGCTGCGAACACCGTGGAATTCACGGGGACGGAGTCCACCACAGCCCCTCAAGGCAGTGGCGAACCGGCAGCTCCGGGATCATTCCCAGCAGAGACCTCGGCAACCGAATCACCGCTGCCGACCGAGGAACAGGCGTCAACGGAGGAACCAATGCTGCTGGCGCTGGCAGAGCCTCAGGAATCGAACGGCTTTTCAACATTCACTCCAGACGAACCTGCCCCGAGGGCCCCGGCATCTGAGCCGGTCTTCGGTGATGTTCCCGAGCGGCCAGCTGCCACTCCGAGGACCTCCGGGAACTCCGGCGGCTTTTCCGGATCAGCCGGTTTTGATGCCGTCGCCCGCCCGGCAGCCCGGCCGTCTCGCCAGGCCCTCAGAAGTGCCTCGGGAACCGGGTCTGACGGAAAATTTGATCTGGCGGCATTCAATTATCAGAACTCGCCGCAGGCCAATCCGGCCAGCGATGCCGCAGACGTTCCCACGGTGGTTGTGCAGGAGGGTGAAAATTACACCAGGCTGTCAAAGCGTGTTTACGGCACCACGCGATACTTTTCAGCACTGGCCGTCTTTAATCAGCATCGTATCCCGGACCCACGCCGGATGCGTCCGGGGATGATTGTGCTGACTCCCGATCGCCGCATCCTGGAAGAAAAGTATCCGCAACTGTTTGTCGACTCATTGCCGCGAATTGCCGAGCCACCCGGGTTTCTGCTGCTGGAGGACGGGAGTGCGGCTTATCGGGTAGGGGAACGCGAAACTTTGTCGGATATATCGAAGAAGCATCTTGGGCGAGCTTCTCGCTGGATCGAACTGTACGAGATGAATCGTGCCGTAGTGAATGATCCTAACAGGCTGAAACCCGGCACCATTCTGGCTCTTCCTGATGATGCCACAGAAGTTTTGATTATGCCGTAGGATGCAGTCTGCCGAAGCGCAACGGTGCGCAGCGTTGTTTCGCGCGGGCGGGCGAAGGACAGCCAGTCAATCAGGACGACGGACCGCAACACTCTGCGGACGCTGAGCCGTGTATTTCCGCTTTGCAGCCGGATTGATACTGGCACTGCTGGTTTCGATGGCCGGAATCTGGCTGGAGAAGCAGACGCTGGAGCTGCGTCGTTCCATCAGCGTTCAGCACTATCATGAAGAAATACTGCGTGGCTGGCTGGTGCGACGTCGGCTGCAGGCCGAGCGACTGACTATGGACGCACTGCAGACGTCCGGCATGCAGAACCCCACGCTGGCCGAACCGGCGGCGAACGGCGGACGCCGAGGCGCTGCTGCTGAAAGGCCGCGCAGATGAACGACGTGGACCAGCCAGCACAAGCCGCAGCGACACCCCGCAGCTCATACAGGTGGCGTGCGGTCCTGGTTCGCTTTGTGATGCTGACAGGCTGGATCATTCTGGTCGGTCGACTGATCCAGCTCCAGGCAACTCAGCATGCACAGCTGCAGGTTCGAGTGGCTCGTCAGAGTGTGCATCGGGAGGTGCTGCCGGCACGACCAGGCGACATTCTGGACCGCAGTGGGCAGGCACTGGCGATGACGATTGAATGCGAAAGTCTGTTCGCTGTGCCGGCGAAGATTTCTGATCCACTGCGATTTGCGTGGCAGGTGAGCAGCATTCTGAATCTGAATACGGACGAGCTTTATAACAGCCTGCTGCAATCTCGTGAAAAACAGTTCCTGTGGATTCGCCGCAGACTGAACGAGCAGCAGGCAGAACAGATTCGTAATCTGGACCTGCCGGCGGGATCGTGGGGTCTGCGAACGGAATTTCTGCGACGTTATCTGCACGATGGCTATGCGGCTCACGTGATCGGGCTGCGTGACATTGATAACCGCGGTCAGGGTGGACTTGAGGAGTCTCTGGATCAGGCACTGCGAGGTGTGGATGGGGTGCGTGTGTTCGCGCGGGATGCTCGTGGTGTGCTGATGGATGTGGATCAGCAGCAGTCGCGTCCGGCAAGGGCAGGGCGATCGGTCGTCAGTTCCATTGATCTGCCACTGCAGATTCGCACCGAGCAGCTGCTGGATGAACTGGTTCAGGAATGGCGTCCAAAGGGTGCCTGTGCAATCGTAATGGAGCCGTGGAGTGGTGAAGTGCTGTCGATGGCATCCCGCCCAGCATTCCATCCCGAACGGCTGGAGTCCGTTGACGAGCGGGCATGGAAGAATCTGGCGGTATCCGCTGTCTTCGAACCGGGCTCAACATTCAAACCGATGATCACTGGCTGGGCACTGGAACGCGGTTGCCTGCAGCGTGACGAGCAGATTGACTGCAGTTACGGAGTCTATCGGATGGGACCACGTGTCCTGCACGATCACCATTCTTATGGACGCCTGAGTGTGACGGATGTGCTGGTGAAATCCAGCAATATCGGCATGGCAAAGATCGGCGAGAAGCTGGGGCTGGACCAGTTGTATGAAGGGGTCAGAAGTTTTGGATTCGGCCGTCTGACAGGAATCGAGCTGCCCGGGGAATTACCGGGGATTGTGCATCCGCGTGCCGACTGGACCATCTATTCACTAGGCTCGATCCCCATGGGGCAGGAACTGGCGGTTACTCCCCTGCAGCTGCTGACCGCGCACGCTGCTCTGGCCAACGGTGGTCAGCTGCGCAGACCAACGCTGCTGCGACGTTCACTGCAGCCGGAACTGGCGACTGCCGACACAGCAACGGTCGCGGCCGGTGAAGCCGTCGACAGCCTGCTGTTGAGTCGCGAGACAGCAGAGTGGCTGGTGCGTGAACCAATGCGGCAGGTCGTGGAACGCGGTACGGCAAAGGCAGCGCGTCTGCCCGGGATTTCGCTGTTTGGCAAGACGGGAACAGCACAAAAGCTGGATCCAGAAACCGGAACCTATTCGGATCGGGCGTGGGTCGTTTCGTTCGTCTGTGGTGCACCAGCGGAAGCACCGCGGGTTGTTGTGCTGGTGATGGTTGATGAACCGACAGCTCCGGGCATCCACTATGGAGGCACAGTGGCGGCTCCCACGGCAGCCCGCTTGACTGCGATTGCCGAGCAGCGTGTGGCAGAGCTGGGCCTGCCAGCTTCGACTGAATCGACGAGAATCAGTCAGAAGCCGTGATCGTCGGATACCGCTGTCAGCGGTCGCAGGGACACATGCAGGGCAGCCTTTCCGTGCATAGCCGTTTTTCCTTGCGGACAGTGTGATTCCCGATGTTTCTTCCCCAGCCGGTTTCCTGAAACGTTGCTTTTGGCTAGAGTCTCAGCTGGTGGTGTCATGCAACCAGACGAGGATTTTCTGCCGTTTATGCAAACGCACAGTGATTCACTACTCAGACGACTGTTCAGCGATTACGGCATGGTGCTGGTGCTGCTGTTGTTGATACTGGTGGTTAGTATTCTGACTCTGGAGCCTCAGAATCTGACGGGGCGTGAGGCTGGAGCAGCGACGGCCGATCAGATTCTGGCGGCTTATGGTCAGCAGGCAGTCGTGGCAATTGCAGTGCCTGCGGGTGCCGCAGATCGACAATATCTGGAAGGTGTCAAGGCCCGGATCGAGCAGGCAGGTGGTCGGATTGCCGGCGCGGTCTCCGGCACCCCCGCTCAGGCTCGACAGATGCTGCAGCGTGCGGCCCAGTCTGGCGTGGCCATCAATGCGTTGGCCGTCACCGGCAAATCGCAGGAGTGGACAGTCCTTGACAGTGTGCGACAGGACGGACAGATTCGATTTTTTGTACCGCAGGTGCGCTGGTGGCCCAATTTTCTGAAGGCCGGCAACCTGCTGGGTGTTGCCAACCAGACGGCTATTTATGCGATCATCGCCGTGGGCATGACGATGGTCATCATCCTGCGCGAGATTGATCTCAGCGTCGGTTCGATTGTCGCACTGTCCTCAGTCACGGTGGCCGGTTATCTCCGCTACTTCGCCGGCGGTTCCAGTGCCGGTGCTGGAGCTTTGACAATCGCCTGTCTGCTGGCTCTGCTGGTTTCTGCTGCAGCCGGGGCAGTGAACGGAGTACTGCTGACGGTGGCCCGCCTGCCGTCGTTCATCGTAACCCTGGCCATGATGCTGGTTGCTCGAGGACTGGCGCAGCGACTGTCCAATCAGGAATCGATTGGTGATGTCTGGCTGCCGCCCGCTTTTCGCACACTTGGCGGTGGCAGTCTGGCCGGTCTGCCAAATCCCGTATGGATCATGATCGTGCTGTATCCTGCGGCACACTTCATGATGAGTCGCACCGCGTTCGGTCGCAAACTGTACGCGATCGGTGGCAATCCGGAGGCAGCCAGACTTTGCGGGATTCGATTGCAGCAGATGAAATTCCTGGTCTTTACCCTGAGCGGTGCTCTTGCCGGACTGGGCGGACTGCTGCTGTCATCGCGTCTGAATTGCGGTGACCCCAAGTATGGTGACATGTACGAGCTGGAGGTCATTGCGGCGGTCGTCGTTGGCGGTACTTCGCTGATGGGTGGCGAAGGTCGTATGCTGGGAACGTTGATCGGTGCCTTCATCATCGCTGTGATACGCAATGGCATGAATCTGCTGGGGATTGAGTCTTCCAGTCAGAATATTGTGCTGGGGGCGGTACTGGCAGGTGCCGTGCTGGCCGATCAGTTGAAACGCCGCTGGCAGTCGACTCGTTGATCAGGGACTGGTGGCCCTGTCAACAAAAATCCGGCTGGATCCTGAACCTCGAAAGTCAGTCGCCCGATTTTGCGGGTATGTGGCGAAAAAGCCACACAAATCCGGGAGTCAAATCGCGGGTGACAGGCGGAATTACGCCGCCTTTTTGCCCTTCTGGGCAGAGTTCTTCGCAGCTGCATCGCGTGCGGCACTGTCATCAGCGTCTGTCGATTTTTCGCGAATCACCTTCACCGGCTCCATCTGAGCAGGCTGATGTCTGGCCACCAGCGTCAGAACAGGCGGCATCAGCAACAACGAGACGACAAGGCAGCAGGCAACCCCGATGGCCAGCAGCAGACCGATACTGAAGAGACCAGCATGGGCGGAAACCAGCAATCCGGAGAAGCCCGCGATCGACGTCAGTGAAGTCACGATCACACTGCTGAGCGTATCCGTGGATGGCAGGTAACCTTCTTTGCCGGCAGCAATCTGTCGACGGCAGTCGGCGACCAGGTAAATCCCGTTATCGACTCCGATGGCAAACACCAGCGGCAGTGCCATCAGACTCATCGGATTCAGCTGCAGCCCCAGCAGCTGCAGCATGCCCAGCAGCACAGTGCCACCAGCAAGAGCCGGCAGCAGTGTCAGCACTGTATCTCGCAGGTTGCGGAAATCCAGGACCGCAGCGATGAACGCTGCCAGTCCGACACAGATCATCACGGCCAGCGAGGGGTCCACGGACCCATTCCGCTGGTACAGAGTATATCCGATGAAGGCAGCCACACCGATCGGCGGTACGATGGTCAGAAGCTTCTGTCCGGGTCGCAGGTAGTTGAACAACAGGATCATGAAGATCACAGACAGGGCATAGAGTCCGATCGAGGCCCATGTGACATCCATGCGTCCAGCGGATTCATACACCTGAATCGGCGCTCCGGTAACTCCGGCATCCACTGTCCGCAATTCACGAACAAAGCGATCCAGCTCGGGTCCGTTCCAGATGTTCTCACGCGGATAGATCCGCAGTGCCCACTGCTGTTTTCCATCACCATCGATCTTCAGAAATCGCGACTTCAGCTCGCGCGGCAGGTCGCGGAGGTCCACTGGGTCGAAGCGATCGGCGGCGGCAATTTCCTGGTATTCCCCCAGCAGCCAGCGTACGGTCATCGTGTTCCAGGCGGTCAATATGGCGGCGGATTCCCGCGCTGGTGTGGCCGACAGCTCATTCAGGAACTGATCAAGGCTGGCAGCCGCTGCTTTGGCTCGCGGGTGATCTGATTTCTTCAGTACAGCATACAACTCGTCGGCCTGTCGACCGGTTTCAAGATAGCTGCCTTCGCGGAGTGCAGGCACACTGGCTGAAAGACTGGCAGCCTGCTGCTGCAGACTCTGCAGCATCTGCACGGTGCTGCTGTTGGGCTGCTCCGGCAGTTTGCTGGCAGCATCGCTGACTCGTCCTACCGTTGACAGCTTCAGGAACTTCGTCCGCAGCTGCATCGCTTCTTCCCAGGAGCGGGCGATCGAGACGGCGTGCAGGACGGTTTCCGAACCGGCTGCGTCAAGAGCTCGCTCGGCCTCCACCGACTCGGCCCGCTGATCCTGCAGTTCCAGCAGATTCGGATTGTAACCCACGCGGGACTGCAGGCGTCCATCTGACCAGCGGAAGGCCTGCGAGGAAAACGCGAGGACAAGGACAGCGGCTGCGGCGGTGGCCGGTACGGGCCATGCAGTCAGCCAGCCGGACAGTTTGGCTGCAGGCAGAGGTTGGGGCAGCTGTTCAACGTCAACATCCGCGTCGGAAATTGCAATCAGCGCGGGCAGGAACCAGAAGACAGACGCTGCACACAGCACAACACCCATCGCAGAGATCAAACCCAGTTCAGCAACGCCCGGAAATCCGGTCAACAGAGCGGTGGCAAAAGCGAGGGCAGCTGTGGCAGCTGAAATCAGAATCCCGCCGCCCGTGGTTTCAGCAGCTTCTCGCAGAGCCTGCGGCAGCTCATACAGTTCCTGCCGCAATGCCAGATAGCGATGAATATACGAGACAGAGAAGTCAATACTGAGCCCGATCAGGAAGATCGCAAAACAGATACTGACAATATTGACCGACCCAACTACGGCCGTAGCAGCGCCGAAAGTCCAGCACAGCGAAACCAGCAGGGTCATCAACGCCAGCATCGGGTGCCGCATCCCGCGGAACACGGCAAACAGAACGCCCCCCACCAGCAGGGCTGCTGCCAGAGCAGCATTGCGAATATCAATCGACGTTGATCGCAGCTCGTCGTGCTCAAGAGCCGGCATGCCGGTCAGCGAAACTTTCAGTGCGGCCGCATCCGTTCGCCCGGCGGTTTCTGCTTCCCGAGCCAGTGTCCGCAGGCGATCAAGAGACGACTCCTGAGCCTTCGCAACCTGCTGCTGTGGCTGCGACAGGCACACCAGCAGCACACCCACAGTGCCTTCGGTGTTAATCATCCACGAGAGCGCACCATCAGACAGTTTCTGATCCGATGCGATGGTCATCAGTTCGGGCAATGGCGGCTTGAACGTATTCTGTTCTGCCCGACCACTGGCCACAGCATTGTGCATGTAAGAAGACAGGCTGTCAGCAAACCGTTCGGCAGATATCCATGTGGCCTCGGGTACCATCCCATCAGCCTGACCACGCCGAATCTGGCCCAGCAGAGTCGCTGCAAGACTTTCAGAACGAATCAGATCCCAGTTCTGCTGCCGCACTACTCGGTCGTAGGTCTGCAGTCGAGCAGCCGTCTTGCGAATTTCATCGTCAGTCAGGAACTGCAGGGCCTTGCGGCGCATGGCCGTCAGGTCGACACGTGACAGCACATTTTCAAAGTGCTCTGGTTCTCGCTTCAGCTTCTCGCCGAGTTCGTCAATGACGCTGCGAATCAGACGCACATTCGGTGCTTCCGTCTGCACCACCACCATCAGGTCGGCGGCGCTGCCGAAAGTATCGGAATACTGCTGCCAGCTGCGGCTGAAACGGGCTTCACGATCCGTCAGCTGTGAGCGACTTGTCTGGATTTCCAGATGCGTGACGGAATAGCCCACAGACGCACAGGCTGCCAGCAGGCCCAGCCACAGCATCAGCCTTGGGCGAGCGCAGGCAACGGCCGCCACCCAACCGGCGAGTCGTGCCGGCAGTGGTCGAGTTGTTCCGTTTTCTGATGACCGACCCATGACCATCCCTGGTCAGGAAACTGCAATTCGGGGAATGCTCAACAGGAACCCTGCAGCAGATTCTGCCGAAACCCACATTGAGCAGGCTGTTTCGCAGTGCGCACAAAGGCAGCACGTACGACGCAGTCGCTCGTAATCGAAAGATCGGCATCTGCAGAGAGATTGCTGGAGCGAAACTGAGAATTGGCGGGTGAACGATGCGGAACTTGAGTTTCAGCAGGAGGTTTTTGGGCGAAATTCATAGGATTCCAGTGTCCGGATCGCTGCAGGCCCACTGAAACTCAGCTTCAGCCGCCAGCCAATTCGTTTGTAACAAGCGTTGCCCGCCCGTTTTTTATGCAGACAATGCCGCAGATGACGGAACTTTGCCACGAGGAAATTCCACGGTGAAGACCACTTCCGCTATGGCTCGTCTGCTGACGGCTCCCGGCCCGGGGGCCGTCGCCGTGATTCAGGTTCAGCTTGAGCCAGGTTTGCATGCGAATGCCTTTCAGCCGTTCACCCGACCGGATCAACTGAGTCCCTTCGATGCTGTCACAGGCCGGATTCTGTATGGTCGCTGGAACGGTGAAGATCTTGTCATAGTCCGGACAGGCTCACAGACATGGGAAATTCAATGCCATGGGGGCCAGGTTGCAGTGGAACGCATTCTGGCCGATCTGCAGCACGCAGGAATCAACCGCCAGCCAGTTGGGGGCTATTCGCCTGCGGCAGTGTCAGCAGGCAGCACCGCAGCAGACCGCGAAGCAGCCGTGATCAGCACGGCACTGCAGTTATGCCGCACACGGCAGGCGGCTGACATTGTGCTGCGGCAGGCGGATGGCAGACAGCGACCATGGATGCAGCAGGTGCAACAGGATGACGCAGCCGCTCTTCAGCATCTGAATCGCTGGTTGCCGTTAACCCGAGCTTTGCTGCATGGATTTCGCATTCTGCTGACGGGTGAGCCGAATGCCGGCAAATCGTCATTGCTGAATCTGCTGTGTGGTCGACAGCGGGCTATCGTCTCTGAGACTCCGGGAACGACTCGTGATCTGCTCGAAGCAGAAACATGCCTTGCAGGTTGGGTGCTGCAGTTCCACGACTCAGCCGGTATTCGCAGTGCAACGGATTCAGAAATTGAGGCGGACGGGATTCGTCGTTCGCTGTCGGCAGCAAACACGGTCGATCTGATCTGCTGTGTAGCCGGACTGCAGCCCGTGCCGACGGTGCTGCTGCAGGCATTGGCCGCAGCCCGATGTCCCGTGCTGCTGGTGCAGAACAAGGCAGACCTGCTGACGGGTGACGAGCGAGCGAAGATGTCGTCTCAGGCAGTTGTTGCCCCCTTCACTGCCAGAGTTGTCGTTTCGGCTCTGACCGGTGAAGGCCTGCCCGAATTGCACCAGCGGATGCTGCACTTGCTGATCCCCGAACAGCCAGCCGAAGATGCGCCGTTGCCACTGGAACAGGCTCTCAGCCAGGTTGCCGTTGGGTAGTCAGCACAGCGACAGCACCCGTCAGCTTACGCTGACGGCTTGCCCGATCCTGCCCCTGGGACCACCGAGCACCAGCTCGGTGACGGCATCTACGTACTTGCGGCTCGGCGGGAGCCCCGCCCTCCCAGGGGGAACTTCACTGACCACGGCTTTCCGCAGGCATCTCGTGGCGAAAAATCACCAACACTCGCACGCCACAATCCCACCGCGCGCACGATTTCCAAAACCTTATCGCCCGGTGCTCACAATTCCACTGTGCTGCCGGGGGCCATGACCAGCGGCGCAGCACTGGTGTTCTGACGAACCTGCTGGGCCCACAACGTGATATCCTGCTCGATCACCGGGAACGTCGAATAATGACAGGGAATTGCCAACTGCGGCTGCAGCAGGCGAATGGCAGCCAGCGAATCTTCCGGACCCATCGTGTAATTATCACCCACCGGCAAAATAGCAGCCCTTAGACCGGCCGCACCAATCAGTGACATATCCGAGAACAGCGCCGTGTCGCCCGCATGATAGACATTGCCTTCCGCCGTTTTGAACAGCAGCCCCGCCGGATTGCCTCCATAGGTCCCGTCAGGAAGCACAGAGCCATGGTGCGCAATCGTCAGTTTCAATGTTCCGAAGTCAAAACGAAAGCTGCCTCCAAGATGCATATCATGCGTCCGAGGAACTCCCTGTTTCTGCAGCCACTGACAGATTTCATGGTTGGAAATCACCAGCGCGTTGGTGCGTTGAGCAATCTGCACGGTATCACCCACGTGGTCTCCGTGTCCATGTGACACCACAATGTAATCGCACTGCACCTGATCAGCCGCAATCGTGTTCAGGGGATTGCCGGTCAGAAACGGATCAATCAGGATTCGCTGACCACCAACTTCCAGAGCAAACGCACTGTGTCCGAAAAATGTCAGTTTCATTGTGCAGATCTCCGCGGCAGAAGTGTGGGACTATTGAATTCCAAGATTGGCCTGCATGTTGCGTTTATAAGCTTCCACACCCGGCTGACCGTAGGGATTCGTACCTACCAGTCGCCCCTCGACCACTGTGGCCAGCATCAGCATCTGGAACAGCTGGCCCAGAGCATGTTCGGTCAGACCGGGCAACCGCAGGTCGGCAGTGGGTCGCCCGACATCGGCATAAGCCTGATTGGTTCCCGCAATGGCGGCATCAAGGATCCGGGGCAGAGTAGTTCCCGCTAATTGGTTCAAACGATCTTCATCCAGCCGATGGGCAGCCACAGCAAGCGGCGCCAGCACGGGTGGACCTGGCAACAGATTTGTAATCAGTTTATCCCGTCGGCCTTCCTGATGCTGCTGCCCGCGACTGTGCAGGTCACGAGTATTCACCACAGTCAGGGGAGTGGCACCGCGTTCGTGTTTTCCAAGGCTTTCGCTGAGCAGCTGATCGTACCACAGCCCCACGGCTTCAAGACGACTGCCCCACGTCGACAGGACTCGGCAGTTCAGCCCATGATCAACTTCGAAGGCATGGCACACGGCAACGAACTGCAGCACAACATTCTGATCAAACGGGGCCCGTCGGAAATGATCCGTGAGGTCCGCCGCCCCCTGCAGCAATGCTCGAATGTTCAGACCCGCAGCGGCGGCCGGCAGCAAACCCACCGCCGTCAGGACAGAGAACCGTCCGCCAATACCATCAGGGATCGAGAACACATCACGGTATCCCGCTGCCGCAGCCAGACTGCGAAGCCGACCGGATTCCCCTGTCACCGGAACGATCAGGTCCCGCTCCAGACCCGAAAAACGTTGCTCCACAAAATCCCGAAACGCGCGAAAGGCCACTGCCGGTTCCAGAGTTCCCCCGGATTTGCTGATGCTGATGACAGCCGTGCGACCGTCCACAGCGTTGGGATTTGCGGCAGCCCGCTGATCCAGCAGTGACAGCAATTCCTGCTGGCGGTCCGAGTCCACATTCCAACCGTCGAAATACAGCCGCGGAGCTCCCTGGCGGGAAGTGCGACACAGTTCATTCCAGCAGGCAGGGCGAAGGGCTTCGAACATCGCTCGCATGCCCATGTAGGAACCACCAATCCCCAGCACCACCAGCGAATCAGCCAGCTGCTGCAGCCGTTTGCCACTGTCTTCAAGGCGAGCGACCAGACTGCTGGCCCGATTTCCCTGCAGGTCTGCCAGCAGCTCCTCTGGCCACTGAATAAACCCGGCGTCCAGCGGCTGTCGCTCGGCCGGCAGTGGCTGACCACTCTGCCACTGGTCCACATCATTCAGAGTTTCATCACGAGCCGCCTCAAGAGCAGCCTGCAGTCCAGCAAGTCGGCCGGGACGCAGCAGCCTTAATGCGGCATCCGGATGATATGTAAGCAGAGGACCAGTCATATTGGCAGGACTTTGGAAAGGTGTGACAACGGAAGCAATCGGCAACTGAGCAGCCAGCACAGACGATCCGAGGGACTATGAATACGCACCGTGGGAAATGAAGCATAACGAAACCGACTTCCCACGGCATTTCACTCCGGGTGACGCCGTGGAGATTCCCGCGGCTGCATTGCGTCACCCGCGTCTCCGGTCATGCAGTTGCAACACCCGCGCCATCCCACTAACCTTCTTACTCTGCCGACAGACATTTCAGTCAGTCGCAGAAAGTCCTCTGAATTGAAGGAATATGGCAGTTCCGGAATCGTGACTGCTGCGGTAAAACACATGGAATGGCAGGCGTGGCTGACAATTGCAGTAACCGTCGCGACCCTGATCGCACTGGCGTTTGATCGCCCGGCTGATCTGGTGTTCATGGGATCGCTGATTGTACTGACTCTGGCAGGGGTTGTGGACTTCAAGTCCGCCTTCGAAGGCTTTATCAGCCCGTCCCTCCTGATGGTCGCCGCGTTGTTCGTCGTTACCTCAGGACTGAAAGAGACGGGCGTCGTGGACTATGTCGGAGCCCGTATCCTGGGCCCCGTACGTACAGAGCTGACGGGATTGGCTATGCTGATCTGCTTTGCGATTGCCGTCTCCGCATTCATGAACAACACGCCGATCGTTGCGATGCTGATTCCTGTTGTTCTGAAATGGTGCCGCAAGAATCATGTGCCGCCGTCGAAACTGCTGATTCCCCTCTCATTTGCCACAATTCTGGGTGGCTGTTGTTCGCGGATCGGAACCAGCACCAATCTGGTTGTTGATGGTTTGATGAAGAAATCCGGTTTACCGGGCCTTGAAGAAATGCATTTCTTCGAAATCGGTCGGGCTGGTCTGCCCTGTGCCATCGTGGGGGCGATCTATCTGCTGACATTCGGACGCCTGCTGTTGCCCGCTCGTAAAGAACTGCTGGCTCAATTCGGCGAATCGATGCGTGAATACCTTGTCGAAATGAAGGTGTCCGCCGGTTGTCGTCTGATCGGCCAGACCATCGAGGCCGCCGGCCTGCGCGGTCTGCCCGGTCTGTTTCTGGCTGAGGTTGACCGTCGCGGGTCCATCATCGCGCCCGTCAGTCCGGATACTGTTCTCGAACAGGACGATCGTCTGGTCTTCACCGGAATCGTCGACACCATTGTGGACCTGAAGAATATTCCAGGGCTGGAACCCGTTGCGGCAGGTGAGGATTCAGGCTCTGCGGTCGCGCGGCAGCGCCGCATGTGTGAAGCGGTCGTCAGTCGGTCATCACCATTGATTGGCCAGACCGTCAAAGCCTCGCAGTTCCGTTCTCATTACAACGCGGCAATTGTGGCCATTCATCGAAATGGCGAACGTGTCACCACAAAGATCGGTGATGTCTGTCTTGAAGCCGGTGATACCCTGCTGCTGCAGACCGGTGCCAACTTTACTCAGGCACATCGCAACAATCCAGACTTCTACCTCGTCAGTGATGTCGATGGCTTCCAGGTGGCGCGGCAGGAACGCTGGTGGATCGCCGTTGTCATCTTTCTGGCATTGCTTGCAGCCATGGTGCTGCTGCCTGGGGATCGAGCAACCCTTGCAGCGTTCCTGGCCGGTGGACTGATGATTCTGACTCGCTGTATGTCAACAGCAGACGGTCGACAGGCTGTTGAATGGCCCGTTCTGATTGCCATCGGCGCGTCCTTCGGCCTCGGTACTGCACTCGACAAATCCGGTGCCGCAGAATACCTCGCGGCACAGTTGATTCACCTGACTCAGCCGTTCGGCCCGATCGCTGCTCTGGCAGCCATTTACTGTGCCACAATGGTTCTGAATGAACTGATCACAAACAACGGGGCTGCCGCAATTGCATTTCCATTCTGCCTGCAGGCTGCCGAATTGTCGCATAGTCACCCGCGGCCCTTTGTGATGGCCGTCGCACTGGCCTCGTCATTCGCCTTCGCATCGCCGGTGGGGTACCAGACACACATGATGGTCTTTGGGCCCGGGGGCTACCGCTTCAGTGACTTTGTACGCTCAGGACTGCCACTCAACCTGCTGATGATGATTGTCAGCGTGCTGCTGATCCCGATACTCTGGCCTTTCGCTCCACCACCGCAGCCACCAGCAGCCGAAGATCTCAAGGCTGCAGTCGAGGTGCTGCAGGAGCAGCCGGACCTGAATGTCGAGCCGGACGCACAGTTCCCGTCGCTGGCCCGTTCCATGCAGGAGCCTCGACAGGGCCACCCGCTCGAATGACACGTCCCTGATCAGCTGCGGCAGATGCCTGCACGACACCGGACGAAGACTCGCGGGATACGGCCACCTCGGAACGTCCACCGCGAGGCTCGCGAGCGTTGCCTGACAACTCCGCCAGCAGGGCTCGCGAACGTTCGGCTGTCTGCCGATCCGGATGTTCACTTAACGCCTGCTGCAGCCACTGTATGGCGTCCGCATTCCGCGATTGCTCATGCAGAATCCAGGCCACGTTGTAACACGCAGCCGGACGACCAACAGAAAACGTCAGATGCGGCAATGCATCCTGAATCCGCCCGGCTCGCACCATGGATATCCCCACCTGATAGCGGGCATTCTGGTCGTTGGGCGCCAACTGACACACCTTCTCACACGTTCCGAGGCACTGTGCCCAGTCTTCCGCAGATGCATACAGGCTCATCAACTGCAGTTGTACGTCCACATTCTGCGGATGCGCTACAGCAGCTTTCTGCAGCACACTCAAAGCCTGCTCGGTACGCCCTGTTGCGGCTTCGACACGAGCAATCCCCAGCTGCGGCTGGATACTCTCCGGATAGCCGATAGACAGATCGCGATAGGTCTTCATCGCCTCAGCGTACTGTTCCTGATCCTCCTGGTACAGGGCCCAGGCAAGCAGGTTCTTCTCGGTGTTCTTCCCGAATATCCGCCGGGCTTCACGAAACTCAGGGCTCACCGGCTCAGTTGCATTACGGCGAGCAAACGGCAGGCTGAATCGGGATGCCTTCCCGTCTTCGGCGACCATTGCACAGCCCACCTGCAGACAGATCAGCAGGAGAACCGGCAGTGGACGGGGAACAGACAGCATGGTTGATGACATCCTCTGAGACTCCGCAGGCGGAGTTGATGGCGCGGTGGTACTGCACCACCTTCGACTTCATCGAATTCGACGGCGACCATACAACAGGAAAAGTCAGCCCCGGCCGAGGGACGCTGGCTGTCTCAACGCCCGCATATCGGCAGCAGCTGCCGAAACTCTCAGAGCTGCGGCAGTGTACGCCGAAATCTGCTGCGGGTTTCTCAGGGTCCACTGGCTCCGCTGCCAGCAGGAATTCCCGGAGCAACCGTATACCCGGTCCTTCCGACTCCGCCCTGGGAACCACCGCGACTGCCGCCCCCCATACCGCCACCCATGCCGCCGCCACTGCCACCAAAGGTACTACCACCGCCAGTATTCGACAGGCGTGGAGAAGGCGTGGAGTTGATGTACTGTTCGGCGATCTCTGCAACTTCAGCCGCTGGTCGACCAATCTCCTCACAGGACCGCAGCATAATCTCTTCCGGAGCCTGACCGGGACGCAGCGCTTCCATGGACTCAGCCACCGACACACGACGGATTTCATCGCCATCCGGACTGTGTGTCGCCTGCACGTAAACATTCCGCCGCTGGGGTGGAACAGTAAACAGGATGTACTCAAGATGAATGCGACCGGCCGTATTCAGCGTCTGAGTCGTGGCATCAAAATGCCGATCATACAAAGTCGTCTGGTCCTGCCAGCCCAGTGCAGTCTGCGTATCGACCATACGATGCACAGCCAGACTGTCCTGTGCTGTGTACGGGTGCGGCCAGTAGTGCTGCGAGTGGTAGACGTGAGTCAATTGCTGTTTGGGAGCCGTGGACCGCGGCGCAGCGGGCCACACTTTGCCCTTCCATCGTGACTGCCGCACGCCAGGCGGCAGGGTCGCCTTTTCAGCCCACCACGAATCAGATCCGGGCTTGTGGCGACTGGTGGGATCATCCCGCTCAAACAGGCCATTGGTCATGCAGCCCGAGAGCATTCCGGCCAGAGCCAGCATTGGCAGGGTTCTGAAAAACATGGTTGGCAACCCCGAACTCAAGGATGATCACAGAGAGCGCAGACGGCCGCGCATTCCCTGCAGTCATATCGGAGAACGCGGACGGAAATGGCAGTGAAAACGCTGCAGCCCGCAGAGCCCCGCCAACCGGAACAAATAACCCACTCCACGCAGACAACACATTCCTCCAAAACCCCCGACTGAACCTCATAGTCTGCTGGAGAACGTTCACGTGCAGAACCGCTGCAACCTGCAAAGACCGACTTTTGACGGCCTGTTGCGGAATTTCAACACTCGCTCTCAGGGCTTTCTTAATCACGCAGGATGAGTCCGGGGAAAGATTGCTATATTCGCGGAGTTGGGTAGCTGCGAAAGATACACAAAACAGACACATCGAAATCAGCAGAAACACCCGGTCGTCCGGCTGGCCACGGTGTTTCAATACGAACAGGGTGCATTCGGGATGTCCATGCCATCGCTGCTTACAGCATCAGCGAGCAGATTCACCAGCAAAGCAGCACCGCTGCTGGTGCCTCTGTACGACCAGCGTGTTGGCCCATGGCAGATTGCAGGTGATGGAACTTTTGTTTGTGGTTCAGCAGCAGATGCTCAAATCTGCATTCAGCATTCAGGACTTCGCGATCAGCACTGCCGTTTCGAATTCCGGGAAGGTCGTCTGACGGTTTTCCGGATGGCGGGGCAGGTCTGGGTCAACGAAGTTCCGGTCTTCCATGATCTTCCGCTTGAGCCTGAAGACGTTGTCAGTCTGGGCAGCCTGACAGTACGAATTCAATCGGGCGATCCACTGCGTCCTCAGGTTTCAGATGACGATGGAATCATTCGGCGTCCGATTCTGCTGGGCATCAGTTCGCCTGCAGTGATCTTCACCGGTGGATCAGACCGCAGATTTCATCAGGTCTTTCCACGTTCCCCACGATCGGCATCAGCGGCGGCTTCTAACCGCACCGAACAGCCCGACGTGCAGAGCGATGCGATCAGGGTTCGCCAACTGCGTGAACGTGAGTCGGAAGTTGCCCTGCGTGAAAGTCGCCTGCAGTCCGACGAAACTCGGCTGGCAGAACTACTGGAAGAACTAGAGCAGGCGCGTGCCGATCTGCAGCTTGAACAGCAGCTGGTCAGTCGCCAAAGCTCAGACCGACTGCTGCTTGAACAGCGGCAACGGCTGGCCGACAGTCGTTTGGCAGAAGCCAGTGCGATTCAGAACGAAGCCCTCGCTCTGCAGCAGAAACTTCAGCGGGAGCGACAGGAACTGGATGCGCAGGCAGCCCAGTTGCAGCAGTTGCGTGATAGTCTGACACAGCAGGCAGCTCGTCAGCAGGCAGCAATTTCCGAGGCTGAAGCACGACTGGCCGAACAGCGCCAGCAACTTGATCAGCAGCGTGACACATTTGCACAACAGCAGCAGCAGGCCGAACAGCAGCGACTGCAGCTGGCAGCACAGCAGCAACAGGTCGTGCAGCAGCTGGCCCAGCTTGAATTGCAGAAGGACCACCGGGATCAGCAGCTGGCCCAGCAGGCCGCCGCCCTTGAAGAGCAGTCAATCCAGCTACAGCAGGCACAGGCAATCGCCGCCTCCGATCGGGATCAGCTGGCGGGTCGTCTGCAGGCTCTTGAGGTTCGTGAAGCGGCACTGGCCGAACGCAGTCGGAAAGTCCACGCTGCCGCACTGACCAATGCCACGCTGGACAATGCTCAGATTCAGCAGTGGAGCGATCTTGAGGCTCGCGCCGCTGAGCTTGCCGCTCGTGAAACGGAACTGGCAGGCCGAGTGGCGGATGTCTGTCGCTGGCGTCGCCAGCAGGCCGCAAGACTGCTGCAGCAGCGAGTGGAAATGGACGCGGCTGCTGTCGAGCTGCGACAACAAAAATCAGCTCTGCGCCTGAAAACTCGCGAACTTGAGGCACTGGAAAACTCACTGAATCAAAAACTCACTGAGATTTCGCACAAAGCAACTGCCGACTTCCCTGAGCATCCTGAACACTCTGCACGACAGGCCGAACTGGAAGCCGAACTGGAAGCCGCGCGGGTCCAGCAGCAGCTGATCACACAACAGCTGACAGCAGCGCTGACGACCTGCGAAAAGTATCATTCCACACAGAACTCACTACTGGCTGCACAGGATGCGCTGTGCCAGCGTGATCGGCAGATGCAGGATCTGCAGCTGCAGCTCAGTTCCGCCGTAGGCTCAGTGGCCGAACGCGACACTCTGATTCAGGAACTGCACCGGCAGCTTCTGAATCTGCTGAACGAACGACGCTCGGATCCCGTTGTCACTTCGCCGGACGTCAGTCAGCCGACACATGCTGCACAGTCTGTTGACACAGCAGAAATGACAGAGCCCGCCCCGGTGCAGGAAGCTGCGGTACAGGAAGCCACGGTGCAGGAAGCCACGGTGTCGGTCAGCCAGCACATGGAACAGCCGGCACAGGTTCCTGAGCAACTCATCGCGGCTGAAACCGTATTGGAAGCTGCGGGAAGTGAATCACTGCAGGCTCACAATCAGTCGTTGCTGCATATCCTGCCTCCTGGAGTTCTGCACAACGAACTGTTTGCTCTCCTGCAGCTTTCACATCCCGATAGATTTGACGCAGCATTGAACATCGCAACCTCGAGGGCATCTGACGAGACAGAAAACCTGTCGTCCAGCAACATTGTTCCGGTCCTTGATGATCAGACTGCCAGAATGCTGCAGGAATCATCCCCGGAAGTCCGCGCACATATTGAAAAACTGCTGTTTGACCGCCGCAGGACAGAAGACGAGGCCCCGGAAATGCCAGCACCCAAATCCACAGCATCGCCACGACGTCCCAGCACTCGTTCCGGAACGCAGCCGGAAAAAAGCGAACCGATCTCCCCAATGCGCCCCGCAAAGTCCTACATCGATGAATACAATCGAGGTGCGTTCGTTATCGGTGACGAACGAGCTGCGTTTGAGGTTGCGGCCGAAGCCGAAGCCGCTGCGGTGGCGGCGGGCAGCCAGCCCGCAGCTGCGGCTGCACAATCCGCACCCGCTGCCGCCGAGGTTGCACCAAGGTCCCTGGCCGATGAAATGGTACGAAGTACCCGTCGCACCAACACCAACGTGGCACTGAATCAGCACCTGAATGAACTGCGAAAGATTGCATCCGAGGCTTCACAGACCGCCATTATCCGGCACTCACTCAGACGCCATCGCAAAGGGTTTCTTGTTCGCACATCGGCTATGGTCGCCAGTATGGCAGCGGTGGTCTGGAGTCCGCCGTGGCTACTTCTCTGGACGCAGAATCGTGACTTCGCCTTCTGGGGACCACTCGCTCTGCTGACGCTCACCTGCCTTGAACTGACCCGAAAACTGGTGCTGGTACTGCGACTGGAACGCAGAAAGATCGTCGCTCCGATCGCCCCCGTACGTCCGGCCATGCCACTGACCAATGTGCCGCCCCGACTCCCTGAACCCGATGGCGAACTTGACGATCAGCATCCGCTGATCTGAAAACTGAGGTCGTGTCGTGGGTCTCGACAGTCAATATCACCGTCACAAGTGCCAACTGCAGCGGGCCCCTGTGGACACTGACCAACAGCTGGCGACTACCTCAGAAAAAAACGCTGGGTAAAATACTGTGCGCAGTGTTGCTGTGCCCTTTGTCAGTCATCAGTGATCAGTGCACGCATGGTTCCCTTTGGCAGGGCGAGGCTCCTGCCGAGCCGAGGTCAATTGTCAGTATTCAGTTGTCGCTGTTCGCCCGCAACCGTAGCCCAGGCATTCCTGCCCAGCCACCTTTTGCCCACACAAGGCCGCGACACGGCGCACGTTTGCCCTTCGCTCACCTATTCCCGGGGCTGATAACCACTCAGCAAAGGGCCTCTCGGCATCGTCACCGAACTGGTGATCGGTGGTCCTGGCAGGGGCGTAAGCCCATGTCGTCCGCTGCGTTCAAGCCCCCGACAGGCGAACCGTCAGCGTAAGCTGCCAGAGGTTGTCGTATGCGTCTGAGCGATTATGTTTTTCCTGATACGGAAGCTGCTCCCAGTGCGTTTTTCGCCAACCCCATCAAACTGCAACCTGCCGGCGTGCACAGGATTTTTCGTTGATCCGAAAAATTTGCCCCCAAAGCCAGCAACGGCTGTCTCCGGCGAAAATTCTGAATTACGCTGGACGTGAATCGTCACGCTGCAAGAATATGACTCTTTCGCAGAGCGAATGCAAACTGCACCCCCACAGATCGAACCGTATGGCTGGTTCACGACACAGCAAAAAATCCGCAGACGATGCCGACGAACGCCAGATCGTCTGCACCAATCGTCGCGCACGTCACGAATTCGACGTCCTCGACGAACTTGACTGCGGTATCGTGCTGACGGGCAGCGAAGTCAAAAGCATCCGCAATCACAAGATCACGCTCGACGAAAGCTATGCTCGCGTCGACCATGAAGAAGTCTGGTTGTGCGGATGCGATATCGCTGAATACGCGCAGGCCAGCATCTACAATCACGAGCGTCAGCGAAAACGCAAACTACTGCTGAATCGACGAGAGATTCGCAAGTTCGCCGAAGCCGCTGAAAATGACGGACTGACTCTCGTGCCACTGCAGGTATTCTTCCAGCGTGGCTTTGTCAAAATTCGGCTGGGCCTGTGCAAAGGTCGCAAACAGCACGACAAACGACAGCGACTGAAAGAAGAAGCAGACCGGCGCGAAATGCGATCCGCTCGCATGCATGCCCCGGCCCGACGCCGACAATAACAGCACTTCAATTCCGCGGCAGCTCAACCACAGCAGTCGACGCAATCAGATCGTGCAGACAACGACGATCCTGCCGAAAAATGAAAAGCGCATCCACGAGGCCATACAGCCCGCCGATGTTGGGTATCGCAGTGATAACACCATGCACAAAGAATCTCAACAGCACGCATGAGACCGCTCCGGCGCGCTGACCCGTCCGATAATCAACAATCAAAGTTCGTGTCAGAATCTTGCCCACGGTCTGACTGCGAGTCACCAGCAGGTAAATCTGCAGACCGAAAATCACCAGAACCGACAACCCAATCAACGCGAAACCGCCCAGCACAGAACCGATCAGCATCGGTGGCACAGCCGCACCTCCCGGACCACCAATTCCACCCGGCGTTCCCGTCAGCCCAGGCTCGCCTCCAACATCTGAACCCGGAACTTCCATACCGTCGAAAGGCGACAGCTCAGTTCCCTCAACGCCAAATTCTTCTGCTGGCCCCGACTGTACCGCATCAGGTGCCATGGGAATACCACCCGCACCTGCTGCGGCTGCGGAGAAGATCCCGAAGCCCATCAGAATGAACCCAGGGATCACTGCCACCAGTCCCAAAAATGTGTCGATCAACGATCCCACCAGTCGCCGACCGCGACCGGCAAGTGGCAACTGCACACCCGCCTGCAGTTCAGACGTTGCCTGCACCTCGAAAGGCACATCAAACGGATTGTCACTGCCACCAGCATCCCCCCCGAACGCAGACATGACACAACTCCTGCAACAGATGCGAGCATCACACAAACTACCACAGACACGAGAAACCCTCGGTTCTGCAGGGACTCAGGGGCTTCCAGACTGCAAGGAAAGAGTTCTGAGAAAGGACCTTTTCCGGAACGACAGCTCCACGCCAGGACGGCGCACGACACGTCTTTTCAGGATGGAACCCGGGGCCACACCCCCTCGCCTGTCCCGTAAGTCCAGCCTTGCTCAATCCCTCAATAAAAACAAGCTGACAAAACCACTCGAACAGCAACTCATGCCCCGCGACATCTTCGGCCCGAAACACGATCCCCGACCTCTTTGGTGACAGGAACGGACCGAGCACGCTTTTCGCAGTATAGAAGCCACTACCCCATCGCACAAGCAGCCACCGTACCGGCGAAAACAGGCAGTATCATTCGTTTCATCTGCGAGTGTTTTTTTTACAGGTGCCCCATGTAGCCGATCACGCTGTAGCGAGAGACAGGCTCTGCGTAATCGCCAATTAACGACAGGCACTCGTCCAGGTCTCGGTAGGCGAAGGGCCCATCTGTACGGAGTGAGCTGTCTTCGACACCCGATGGGATCATGATGCGCCGTCGCATCGCAGTGAAATCGAAATTATCTGCCAACGGTTTGCAATCACTACGAGACATTTTGCGGCCAGTACCATGACTGATTGAGTTGAGTATGTCTTCAACGCGATCACTGGCACGCACCAATACGATGTCGCCGGACATATGCGATGGCAGGATCGACAAGTCACCCGGCGCGACACGAACCGAGCCCTTCCGAATCACAGCGGCACCATCCTCAAGGATTTCATACGTGTTGTGCGGAAGATCAAGGACAAGTTCGACATCACCAAACACCTCGTTCAGGGAGTCATGTATCGCAGCTCTGTTGTCAGCCGCCCACCTGACGACTCGGTCGAATTCACTGTCGAATCGAGTGGGCGAGTCAATGAAGGCGTCAACGTGTCCCGATTCATTGCGAGATCCGGTGTGAATGAGGAAATGCAGCGGACAGTCGTCATACGGTTCAAGTGCGTCGAGGAAATGGTTTCCACCGCCGAGGTCGCCCAGACCACCTTTGTTGCGCCGAAGCAGGTCAGCAACACGATCCCAACGGGCAGGGGTCAGTTCACGAGGCGATAAATCTGATCTCAGCAACCGCATCCCACATCCACAATCCGAAACGGCGAACTTACGCCAGTTGTCCTGCCGTGTGAGCACCGCAGTCCCGGTGGGTAGTGGCGATTTTCCCGGACAAGCATCCGGAAGAAACACGATTCGCTCAGCCTCCAGGTCATGAGGAATCCAGGAATGCAGCCTGCCAATCGGTTCGGCGGAGAGATTGATGAGGTCCACTGTACGAGCCTGTGGAGTGAATGAGGCCTGCCAGCACACACGCACTCAGGACATGCGCCATCAGGAAAAGTTCGCACAGGGCAGAGAACCCCGGTGCATACCCAGCTGGATGAAACCTGAACACCGCACCATTGCAGCTCACAACGCAAAGAGCGAACTCCAGGGGTCACGTGATTTCCCCCCCTGAAAACCCATCAAAAAATGGATGGAGTGATAGATATCATCGTCTGGCTGCGGGAGATCACGCACACGCCCCGAATCCAGACGTATGCTCAGACGTGGATCGCCACCAGACTGGGCGACGCAACACAGGCGACACGCATCGCATCGCATCGCAAGTACAAGCTTCGCAGAGCGTCGAAAGTACCGGAAAGAAATCAGGACCAAGGCGCATCAGCAGCCCGCCAGTCGTGAAATTCTACTTTCCACTTTCTCGCATCTAAACTCTTTGCCGAATGGGCGTCAAAGCCCATTCGGCAAAACGGAGAGGGAGGGATTCGAACCCTCGGTCCGGTTTCCCGGACACAGCATTTCCAGTGCTGCACAATCGGCCACTCTGCCACCTCTCCGAATACCACCAGCAACGCTGTCGTCACTCAGAACATGCCTGATGACTTCAGTCGGGGATGACAACGCACCACGCCGACGCACTGCTTCAAGGTACACACGCAACAGCCGAAGCAATCAACCTTCCGCTGATTCGCCAGCTGCCGCCAGTTCTGCCTTCCGCTGGACCGCCGCTGCTTCGCGAGCTTCCAATGCGGCGACAGCCAGCAAACGACGCTTCAGCTGACGGTAATCACCATTCAGGTGTCGCCACGTTGCATTACGCCCCTTGGCCTTACCCGTCACACCCTGACCAGAAAGCTGCGTCTCATAGGCTGACAACTTCTGCTGAGACAATGCCAACTGACGCTCAATTCGAGTTCGGTCCTTCAACATGGCACACCAGATCACTTCAAAGCAAAAAGGATTTTTACCGCACCACTGTACACAAGATTAGCGGTCACCAAGGAATCGAGCATTGTTGCATCTTCAGCACCGTTGTTCAAACCCAAAGCGGCAAAAACGCATCCGGGAAACACGATTCTTCGCTCGAAAACTCGGATTCTGACGGGCTTTTGTCGGTTTTTCACCCGCTCAGTCTTCCCGGTTTCGAGGAATCCACTCAGATTTTCCCGTCCTTACCCGACTTCACTCCGAAATTTCAGCGAGATTACACATACAGCCGACCCCCAATTCCGCTCCGCTTTACCAGCCCTCTGCCCTCCAAACCTCCACGCGCCGGTATGCCCATGTCACAACTGCTTGACCGCCTTAACTACGCTCTTGAAATGGCCTCCACCGCCGGACAACTGATCCTGCAGCACTACCGCACCGATGGCCTGCTGGTGGAATCCAAAGCCGATCAGTCACCCGTCACCGTTGCCGACCGCGGCGCAGAACTCCTGATTCGACAACAACTGCAACAACGCTTTCCGGACGATGGTGTGCTGGGTGAAGAATTCCCCGACACACCCTCCCATAACGGCTATCGCTGGATCGTGGACCCCATCGATGGAACCAAAGCATTCGTCCACGGTGTCCCGCTTTTCGGCACCCTGATTGGTATCGAACATGACGGCCAGATGGTGGCCGGTGTCTGTCGCTTCCCGGCCATGGATGAGGTGGTCTATGCGGCCAGCGGGCACGGCTGCTGGTGGAAAATTCGCGATCTGCCCGAACGTCGCACATTCGTCCCCCCCACAGCAGATCTCAGCCACGCCCGCCTGATGTTCACCGAACCGACCCACTGGCGACAAACCGGTCGCTTCGATGCCATTGTGCAGGTTATGGATCAGGTACGCATTTCACGCGGTTGGGGTGACTGCTACGGACACGCGCTGGTCGCCACCGGCCGCGCTGAAATCGCCATCGACCCGCTGATGTCCGCGTGGGATATCGCCGCGCTGATCCCCATCCTGCGCGAAGCCGGTGGCTGCTGCACCGACTGGCAGGGACAGGAAACCATCTTCGGCGGGGACGGCGTTTCCACCACGCCTGCCCTGAAAAATGCCGTCATCGACATCCTCAGTCAGGCACCACCGCTGAACAGGAAATAACAACCGACAAGCTGCATTGCGGCTGCTTCACCGGCCGGCATATACCGTCAACCACTGCGCCATCTTCTCAAAGACCGCATCCGGAATCACATGCCCCTCGCCATGATTCAGCAACCCCAGCCGAATCGGGCCCGGATACAATTTCCAGACGGGCAGCGCGGCATTGATCAGAACCCACGAACGGTCACCATCGGCCGCTCCCGGGCCACTTTCACCACCCACCACCAGCAAGGGGCGAGGGGCTGCCAGCGCCAGCAGCTGATGATGATTCAGCGGAAACTGCGGATCTCGAATCGCCGGGCCCAGATACCATGCTGCATCCCAGTTGGTTGAACGAAACCCCAACCCACCCTCGCATGACACCGCCGCCCGTACCCGCTCATCGAATGCCGCCAGATACAGGACCTCCTTGCCACCCAGCGAATGCCCGATCGCACTGATCTGCTGATTGTCAACCTGCTGCATGTCACTCAGTAAATCCACCGCCCGCGATGCGTCATACAGCATCCTGGCCATCCCCAGCGTCTGCGGGTGCCGACTGCGATGACGCTGCACTGCCTCATTCAGATTACTGACATCCTGCCACAGAAAACAACGCGGACAAAACACGATGAATCCCCGCCGTGCCAGCTTCAGCCCGATCTGCATGGCATCCGGACCACTCACCCCGGCTATCTCATCGATCGACACGCTGGTCGTCTGATGCAATGCCACTACTGCCGGGCGTTTGCCTGCGTACGCCGCGCCGGAGGGCAGGGGAACCGTTTCATGCGGAATCAGCAGATACCCCTGAACTCGCAAACCGGGCTCCCCCGTGTACTCCACAAGCTGCCGCACAACAGTTCCCACCTGCTCGCTGGTCACGATTTTTACGTCCAGCGCCGGTGGCTCAGGCATCGGCCCCAGAAACTGCAGCCACTGCTGCCGCACCAGTTGTCTCTGGACCTGCCATTGAGACAGATCGGCTGTGCCACTCCCGTCCGCAGCCAGCAGCGGAGCAATCGTTCCGGCCTGTTCCAGAACAGGTCGCGCGGGCGATCGAGTCACCTCAGTCAGCCATGCGACATCCTGTCCGCACGCTGGCCCCGCTGTGGCCGACAGCAACGGCAGCACCGCCCTCGCCCACAGCCTGAAAACACACCGTGCCACAAACCGCCTGCCATCGCTCATTCCGACACTCCCTCATGCCTGCCGCAGCATCCGCTCAGGAACGACATTCACGCAGTCACAGTGGCCCGGACAATGTGCTGGCCCCGGACCAGCCTGCCTTTCGATCCCGCCACCGTTCACCGGCCCGAACTTTTCAGACTGAGTATTCTGCAGCACACATGGCCCAGTCGTCTTCAGTTGCGATATTCCCGATGACATTCCGCGCAGGTTTTTTCCAGATTTGTCAACAGCTGTGATGCTGCGTCGCGGCGGTCCTGCTTCAGCGATTCAGCCAGGGCTGCGGCCTGATGCTCCGACTGCTGCAGCAGAGTGCGAAAGCGGGCGTCATAGTCTACGGCAGCCAGTCGCTGACTTTCCCGCAGCTCTTCTGTGACCAACACAGCAGCCTGAACAGCCCCTGCCGTGCCATTTCCGCCGGCGGTCTTCCAATCATTTTTCCGAGTCACCCTGATGGCGTCGAAATGTCGATCGAGACGTGCCATAGCAGCGGCGAGCGACGCTGTTCCGGCGCTGGCTCGCAGCTCGGGCAGAACCGCATCAGCTGCGGGACGCTGCCATGCAGCGACATCGCGCCACAAGCCGGCATAGTCGGGGCTGGTTCCGGCGAGAGCCAGCAGACCACCAGCCTGTTCGGCAGTCATTGCCCCGGTCGCCATACAGGCAACAGCAGCGGCTGCTGGTCCGCGATGTCGACCATGATGGCAGTGCACATACATCTTGCCCTCGGCTTCCCGAGCGGCCCGGGCCAGTGCCAGCCCTGCGGCCGAATCAATGCCGTCATAACCAATGGGAATATGCACGTATCGCAGTCCGAAGGCAGCCGCCTGAGCCACATCCGGCTCTGCTCCATCCACGCTGACAATCATTTTCACGCCCAGCGCCTGCAGACTGCGGAACGCCGGCTCGCCCTCGGGCTCACTGCCACTGTAGACACCCTGCGAAACCTGCAGCAGGTTGTGAATTCCCGGAGGATCAGCGAGCCGAGCGATGGGTGTGCCGGCCGCAGCGGCAATCGCTTCGGGCTTCGTCAGATTCAGCATGTGCCCATGGTCGGCCGTGACAATCAACAGTGATTCATTCCAGTTGCTGTGCTGTTCGACCCAGTCCGTAATGACTTTGACCGCGGCATCACCGCTGTTCACAGCACCGATGGAATTATCGAGGTTATCATCGTGATTGGCCCAGTCGACGTCACCAGGTTCCACCATCAGCCAGAAGCGTCCTTTTTCCCGGCTTAGAACCTGAATGGCGGCGGTGGTCATTTCAGCCAGCGTCGGATTCTCCTGCAGATCTGCGGCAGCATATGTTTCGGCCTTCTTACCAACACCTGGTGACGGAACGTAGTCACCATCGGCGGTGGCAAACGGCAGATGTCCGTTGTTGCTGCCCTGACCGAAAAATCCCAGCAGGCGAGTTTTACCGGCAGCGGCCGAGCGCGCGGCGGCATTCAGGACATCCGTCCCATCAGCTCCCGCGGTGCGCACGGCAGTTGAGTAACGACCACCCGATCGGACATCTGCCGCCTGCAGATCCTGCTCTGTCAGATAGACATTGCCGGCGACAAAGTTCTGCCCCTGCTTTTTGACTCCATCAGCCTGTTTGGCTGTCGTACCAAAGCCACCTCCGATAATGACATCCAGTCCTGGCAATGGCTGCTGCGGATGTGCGATGGATGGCAGACCAAGCAGATCGCGGGTCAGGTCCTGATAGTCATCACGAGCAACATTATGTGCATATGCGGCGGCGGGAGTGGCATGACTGATGGGCACCGACGAGACGGCCCCGACCAGCCAGCCCTGTTCCTGCAGCTGGTGTGCGATGGTCGCAACAGGCTGCCCACCGGCATCGACATTGATGGCACCATTAAAGGTCTTGATGCCGGCCGTCATGCTGCTGGCGGACGAAGACGAGTCGGTGTAGGCGTGACGCGGGCCGTCAGTGCGACCTTTGCCAATCAGGTAACCCGGATCCGGTGGAGTGTCCCACGGGGAATTGCCAGCAGCCTCGGCGGCATATCCGCCTTGCATCTTACCGCCAGGGTTCTGCACCTTCTGCAGATCCACATCAACATCGGTGCCCTCATTGTGAGGGCTGGTCACCATAAAGCCGAACTGAGACGTGCCGGCGGCATCATAGCGTTGAAAGTGCGTCCCATCTCCGCGCCCCTCGCGATAGGTCACTGCTTTGCGATTCCAGAGTGCTGCAGCATAGGTGGTCTGCCAATCCATCCCGTCAAAGACCACCAGAAAAATATGTTTCTTCCCCGCAGCGGCAGCGGCCTTCTGAATATCAAACAGATTGGTCTGATCCATCCAGACAGCCTGCGGATTGACGGTTTGCTCGGGCAGGTAACCGTAGATCTTCTGCAATGCCGCGGCCGAACGGTAGGGACTGCGATCCCCGAACCACGTCTGCAGATCCACGCCCTCGCCGGCCCCCTTTGTTCCATAGGTGTAGACGGGAATCAGTCGATTGGAATGGGATGTCCAGCCTGTGTAGCGGGCGGGATCAGTACCCCAGTGGCCGAAGTCAGCCGCGCCGGCTTCGATGGCAGCGGCCTGCATTTCCGCGATGGAGGGTGGACTTGCGGGTTTGGCAGGCGGTTCCTGAAAAGCGCGCAGGCTGGACAGTCGGGAAAGGATGACCAGCAGCGAGACGGCTGCAGTGAAATACGGAGACTTTTTCATTGGATCAGGAATTCCGAACGAAGCGAATGACGGTCGGTGATTTGCTGCCGGAAAGATTCGCAGAAAAGAAGTGCGATGGCAAATCCATCGCACTGTTTTCCTTCGTATTCAGGGATGGCCAGACTGTCGAACCGGGCCAGGATCTGCTATGCTGCCCAGCCGTTGCACTGCGCAACGGAAAACTCTGCTCACGGGATTCAGATTCATGGCGGACCCTGTCCCTGCGCCGGCGGCGCCTGTTGCTTCTGCGCGGCCTTTTGTGCATCTGCATTGTCACACGCACTACAGCCTGCTGGACGGCGTCAACCGCATTCCAGACCTTGTCTCGCACGTGAAGTCCCACGGCATGAATGCTGTGGCTATCACTGACCACGGCAATCTGTACGGTGCCATCGAATTCTACAATGCGTGCAAGGCGGGCGGCATCAAACCGATCGTCGGCTACGAAGCCTACGTTGCTCCGGGGGTCCGCACCGATCGCAGTGCCACTCGACAGAAGGAAGCTGCTACTCATCTGACCCTGCTGGCCATGAATCGTCGCGGCTTCGACAATCTGATCCGCATGTCGTCGTCAGCTTATCTGGAAGGCTTTTACTACAAGCCAAGAATTGACCGCGCGCTGCTGGAAGAATGCAATGAAGGCATTATCTGTCTGTCGGGCTGCGCATCATCCGAGCTGTCTCGGCTGCTGCTGGCAGACAACCAGGATGAAGCAAAACGGCTGGTTGAGTGGTATGTGCGAGTGTTTGGTGATCGCTTCTATCTGGAGATCCAGAATTCAGGATTTGAGATTCAGCGACAGTGCAAGGAAATGACGGTCGATCTTGCGGCCCGCATGGGGCTGCCTCTGGTAGCCACCAACGACGCCCACTACCTGACTCAGGCTGACGCCAAAGTTCAGGACGTGATGCTCTGTGTGAATACCCGCACAACCGTTGATGACGAAAAACGGATGAAGATGGAGCATGACGGCCTGCATGTCTGCCCGCCGGAAGAAATGTATTCCCGCTTCACTGGCCTTGAAGATGCCGTCAAACGGTCTCAGGAGATTGCCGATCGCATTGATATGCAGCTGGGGGAACGCAAGCTGTATCCGGTCTATCGCCCCCCGGAAGGTCGCACGGACATTCAGTACCTGCGGGATCTCTGCAAGGAACGCATGTACGAGCGTTACGGAGACGAACTGACGGAATCGCACTGGAAACGACTGGACTATGAACTCAGTGTGATCGAGTCGAAGGGCTATGCCAGTTACTTCCTGATTGTCTGGGACTTCGTCGAATTTGCCCGGCGAAATGGCATTCCCTGCGGAGCCAGAGGTTCAGCCTGTGGTGCAATTGTCGCCTATCTGCTGAGACTGGGTGATGTTTGTCCGCTGAAGTACGATCTGCTGTTCGAACGATTCCTCGACCCCAGTCGAACTGAGCCTCCTGATATCGATATTGACTTCTGTCGTGATCGACGACAGATGGTGATTGACTACACCAAGCAGAAGTACGGCGAGCGCAATGTTGCGCAGATCGGCACGTATGGCACATTGAAGGCCAAGAATGCGATCCGGGACGTCGGGCGGGCCCTGAATGTGCCGTTGCCGCGAGTCAACGAGCTGGCGGGCATGGTCCCGGACACACTGAATATTCGCCTGAAGGACGCTCTTGAAGAAAGTGCCGACCTGAAGGCCGCGTGGACCAACGACCCGGTGGCTCGCAAGCTGCTGGATTTCGCCATGGCTGTGGAAGGTCTGGCTCGCAGCGCAGGAACTCATGCAGCCGGTGTGGTGATTGCTGACGTACCGCTGGATACGGTACTGCCGCTGCAGACGATCACCGGTAAGGAAGACATCATCACGCAGTGGGATGGTCCGACGGTTGAAAAAGTCGGACTGCTGAAGATGGACTTTCTCGGACTGCGCAACCTCACAATCCTCGATAAGACGGTGCAGAACGTCAAACGTTCGCATCCGGACTTTGACCTTGAGCAGGTGAAGAACAATCTGACAGACGCACGCACGTTCGCGCTGCTGCAACGTGGTGAAACGAAGGGCGTGTTTCAGCTGGAGTCCGGTGGGATGCGGGACCTGCTGACAAAAATGCGGCCCGACTGCTTCGCCGATATCATTGCCACGTCGGCCCTGTACCGACCGGGCCCGCTGGAAGGCGGGATGGTGATGGAATACGTGGACGTCAAGCATGGCCGCAAGCCACCGCGAAAAGTTCACCCGACCGTCGATGCCGTTCTGGAAGAGACCTACGGAGTGATGGTCTACCAGGAACAGGTGATGCGAATTCTGAACCGCGTCGGCAACATCGAGCTGAGCAAAGCGTACAAGTGCATCAAGGCGATCAGCAAGAAGCAGGAAAAGGTAATCACCAGCTTCCACTCTGACTACATCTCAGGGGCGGTGAGTAATGGAATTTCGCAGCAGGTGGCCCAGGAACTGTGGAACCTGATCGTGGCTTTCGCCGGGTACGGCTTCAACAAATCCCATTCCACCGCTTACGGTCTGATTGCCTATGAAACAGCCTGGCTGAAGGCGCACTATCCCGTGGAATTCATGGCTGCACTGCTCAGCTGTGAAATGGAAAGTACCGAGCGGATCAGCGAGCACGTTGACGACGCGCGGCGCATGAAAATTGAGATTCTGCCACCTGACGTCAATCGGTCAGAAGTCGACTTCGGGATGGCGGATGGTCGCCTGACGTTCGGTCTGGGGGCGATCAAGGGTGTGGGCGAGAACGCTGTTCGGGCCATTGTCGAAGAACGACAGAATAAGGGACCGTTCCGTGACATTTTTGAATTGACGGAACGAGTGGATCCGAAGGTCCTGACAAAGGGTGTGCTGGAAACACTGATCAAAGCGGGAGTCCTGGATTGCCTGCCGGGCACGCGTGCTCAGCAGATGGCTGTCGTGGAACGTGCCGTACAGGCGGCCACAGCGAGGCAGAAAGACAAGGCCCGTGGGCAGAAAAGCCTGTTCGGCGGTGACGACGACAACGCTGCTGAAGATACCCCGAATGCTGTGGCCGCACTCCCGGATATCGCGGACTGGAATCACGCGCAAAAGCTGCAGTTCGAAAAGGAAACCATCGGCTTCTATCTGACCTCCCATCCACTGACACAACATGCTCGCCGGGTCGAGAAGTACTCCACGAATCGAAATAACGAGCTGGCGGATATGGAGGATGGTACGCAGGTCGTGATTGGTGGCATGATCTCGGCCATCAAACTGGCCACCGCAAAAAAGACCAGTCGCAACGGGCACTCAAAATATGCCAATTTCGATCTGGAAGATCCGACTGGCATCATTCGCTGCATCGCGTGGCCCGAAGACTACGCTCGATATGAAGAGGTCATTCGAGCAGAGAATGTAGTGATCGTGGCGGGCAAGGTCGACCGGCGTGGTCGCGAACCCAATGTAGTGGTCAACCGAATCCTGACTCTGGATCAGGCCGATCGTGAATTCACCTCGCAGGTCGCAATTCGGTTTGAAACAGGGATCCATACCGTGGATGACATGCAGCGAGTTCGCGGACTGCTGCAGCGGTATCCCGGATCCACAGACGTTGTTCTGCTGGTGGATTCCGGCACGGATGCCCTGAAGGATCAGAGTGGTACTCCCATTCGCACGAATCGACTGCGGTTTGTACTGACCACGGGGAATGATTGTCGGGTCACCGTGGGCCCCGAGTTTCTGCAGGGACTGACGGATATCCTCGGTGACGCGCACTTCGAGCTGAAGGCTCAGAAATCCCGACGTTCGTCCGGGCAGAGCATCGGTCGCTGATCAAGTCAAGGGATTTCAGCGCGATCAACGGCGTAATTCGGCAGATCCCGCCGGAACTGCACGGCCTCACCCTCCTTACGATTGCTGCAGCCGATACAACCCGCATTCTTAACAATTCACATCGGAAAAACCTTTGACGTTGTGACGATTTTAGCGCCTGCCGTTCACAACGAATTCACCAAAGGTTCATCGAATGCTCACCTTCAGCTCCAGTCGCTGCATTTCCAGCCCATCTGGTACTCAGGTTCGCAACCGTCTGCTGGCCCTCCTCGCCTGCTGCTCCGCGCAGTGCGGCATCGCGGGATCGTTGCTGGCCGAGGACCCGGGCAGTCTTCAGTCGCGTCTGGAGGCGATTGAGTCACAGAACGCCCAGTTGCGGCAGGAACTCAGTGAACTGCGTGATCGTGATGAGCTGCTGGCGACTGAGATTTCGTCATCGCGAGTTCTGACAGAAGAGCAGAAGGCGGCCGGTGCCGAAGACCCGAAGGCCTTTTCGGCAAAGTGGAACAACGGATTCGAGGCCACATCCAAAGACAAACGATTCAAGTATCACGTCGGTGGTCGCGTTCAGTTCGATACGATCTTCCTGTCGGACAGCCCACAGGCCTTTGCGGGAACCGGACCATTTACTGATCAGGATGCAGTCGGTTTCCGGCGTGCTCGTCTGCGGGCCGACGGGACGATGTATGAAACGATCGACTGGTGTGCTGAATTCGACTTCGTGAATTCGGTAAACGACAATCTTCCCAGTCCGCCGACCGAGTCAACTGTCATCGGAGTCCCGGCTCCGACAGACCTGTGGGTGACGTTCCGCGAAGTTCCTGTGGTCGGAAATGTCCGTGTCGGTGACGTGAAAGAACCGATTGGCTTCGAGCATCTGACCAGCAGCCGCTACCTGGACTTCATGGAACGCTCGTACAATCAGGACATTTTTTACGGCGCCTACAACAACGGATTTACTCCCGGGGTCGTGATCTACGACACGTGGGCTGACGAACTGGGCACCTGGTCGACGGGATTCTTCAAGAACAACACCAATGTGTTTGGCTATGGAGTTGGTGAAGGCGAGTACGCGTGGACCAGTCGGGTAACGGCCCTGTTGTGGTACGAAGATGAGGGGCGTTACCTGACACATATCGGTGCATCCGGCAGTCTGCGTGATCCCAACAACGGTCAGACTCAATACAGGGCTCGAGGTTCCCTGCGAAACGGACTGGGTGGCGTCAATCCAACCCTGGCCACCACGGGCCAGTTTCTGGCCAGCGATGTGGAGTACGCGGGGCTGGAATTCGTGCACCAGATGGATTCGCTGCTGTTTCAGGCGGAATATACAGGCACGTGGAATCATGATGCTGTTGGCAACGGAACCACAGCTCCGGCCGCTGCAAACCTTGGTACTGTCTACTTCTATGGATGGTACGCCGAGGCCCTGTACTTCCTGACGGGCGAGCACCGCGAGTATGAAAAGAAGCAGGGAGTGTTTGGGCGTGTGTCTCCGGATGAAAACTTCGGCGAAGGCGGTGGCATGGGCGGACTTCAGCTGGGTGCCCGCTACAACCAGCTGTGTCTGGTGGATTCCGGCCTGAATGGCGGTCGCCTGCAGGACATCACTCTGGGACTGAACTGGTTCCTCAACCCCAATATGAAGATCCAAACCAACTATACCCACACAATCCGCGATTCGATCGCCACTCCGGACGGCAGCACCTACGATGGGGTGGGTATGAGACTGGCATGGGATTTCTGAACAGGAACTCACGCCCGGATCGTCTCTGGTGCAGAAGACTGAACCCTGCGAAAACCGGCAGATACTGCCGGTTTTCTGCGTTTTGTGGCGATGCAACGTACATAAGACCATTCTTAACAATTACGACTGCAACAATCAGGCAGACTTTGACGATTGTGCCAGACAAGTTAACAATTTCTTATGCGTTGGCCGCTCGGATGAATCATCGCTTTACGAGCATTCCGCCGGCACCAAACCTGCAGATTGGTGGCACTTGAATTCCTACATCAATGGTGCTGTAAATCTTGTTGCCTGCATCGGGATAATTGCAGGTGCTGCCGCAGAAGATCGCGCAGTGTCCGGCCTGCAGCCAACACTCACAGAGTCAGTGATTGAGGACCGTTTCGGTGCGGCACTGGCTGAGCTTGAACAGCGACTGCTGCGGGTTGAGGATGAAAATCGGCAATTGCACCAGCGACTGAATGCGGCAGACCCGGTTCTGGAGATCCCGGAGCCGGCAATTGATGATTCCGGATTGCCGGCCTGCAACGATCCCGGTGCAGAACTGACCTCGCTCAGAACTGAGCCAGCACCGCAGTCAGCCGCAGCGACAGCCGAACCCAAAAAGGAGAAGAAGTGGTTCGAGAAGTACACAATCCGGGGCTATGCACAGCTGCGATTCAATGATGTGCTCGACAGCGATGGGGCAGCCGCAGCACAGACAGTCGGCGACAGCTCAATCGGTGATCGACAGTCGTTCCTGCTGCGACGAGTTCGTATGATCATTCAGGGGGATGTTTCTGAGCATGTCTCGCTGTATTTTCAGCCGGATTTCGCTGCGGCTGTCCCCGGAAGCCCTGACGGCAACCAGTATGGTCAGATCCGTGACATGTATGCCGATGTGCACCTCGATGATCAGAAGGAACTGAGGTTTCGAATTGGACAGTCGAAAGTCCCTTATGGCTGGGAAAATCTGCAGTCCAGCTCCAATCGTCTGCCCCTCGACCGCAATGATGCACTGAACAGCAGCTTTAAAAACGAACGCGATCTGGGTGTGTTCTTCTACTGGACGCCGCTTGAAGTGCAGGAGTTTTTCAAGTACGTGAATGACGAAGGCCTGAAGGGTTCCGGGAACTACGGAATGTTTGGCATCGGTTTCTGCAACGGTCAGGGAGGATCACTGCGAGAGCAGAACGACAATCTGTGCCTTGTGGCACGTCTCACTGTCCCCTTCGAATATGGGGAAGGTCGACATGCCGAAATCGGCATGCAGGGCTACACCGGCCAGTACGGCGTGCTGGGAAGCCCAATCAGTCCTCTGGGGGCAGGGCCCGCCGTTCGCCCATCTGGATCTGTAGAGACTGGAGAAACCGGACTCAGAGATGAGCGACTGGCATGGACCTTTGTTGCCTACCCGGAACCAATCGGGTTCCAGGCTGAATGGAATGTTGGATATGGCCCGGCGCTCAATGCCAGCCAGACGGCGATTGGTGTGGAATCACTCACCGGTGGCTACGCGATGATCATGGGACGCCGCAAGCTCAAAAAGGGCGAGCTTCTGCCGTTTGCTCGATGGAACTACTTTGAAGGTGGCTACAAGACCGAAAGAAACGCTCCTTTCGTCAACATTGAGGAATGGGAACTGGGACTGGAATGGCAGTTTTCCAAAAGCCTCGAACTGGTGACGATGTACACACTCACGGACCGTACCAGCACAACAGCGCTGACTTCCGCGAATTCTCGTTCCTACCAGCAGTTCGAAGGCCAGCTGGTGCGATGCCAGGTACAGGTCACCTGGTGAGTTTGACGACGACACTCGCGGATTATCTGCAGCACGCCGACCTCAGAAATCCACCTGCGCCCGCAGACCAAACATGTCCGTCTGACTCTGAGGACTTCCCGGCACATTCGCCATGGAATGCACATAGTTGAAGACCAGTTTGGTGTACGGATTCCAGTACCAGTTCACCCCCGCCGTCCAGTCCGTCAGCTGGCCTCCTTTGATGTCGTGATCGCTGAGATCCAGCCACGAAAACCGAGTGGCAACTTCCCAGGCGCCCGAACCTCCGGCAGCGTTGTAAACAAAATTCTCCTTCGGAATCACTCTGTCAATTGCCCCCTGTTTGCGGTCGTAAGGGCGATGTTCGCCCGTCAGAAACCACCCCGCTTGCGCATACACGCCCGGCAACGCACACGACTGACCCTGAAAATCGCACATCGTTACCATCGCCTCAGACTGCAGACTGATCGGACCATCGACCCACAGCAGTTCCGAACCAACCACGTGATACGAGGACACGTTCAGATTGCCAGTCGCCACAAAGAAGGGAGTACCATTTGCTCCCCCAGGAACAGCCTGTCCACTGGATCCCACTGCACCCGGCCCGTTTGCACCAATGTAGAACTCAGGAATCGTGCGAAAATTGATCGTCTCGTCACCTGGAGCATTAAAAAAGTGACCGGCTCCGATATGCAGATAGCGATTGCCGCCTTCCAGCCACATGGGAAGTATCGTCAGTCTTTCCGCTGTGCCCCATCCACCATCATCCGTCAGCGTACCACCAAACTGGTCCTGCCCCGAGCGAAACACTGAGGCGGCCCACGTCGCGTCCAGTTCTTCCGTATGGTCGTAGAAGCCGATCCCCATATGCCGAAACGGCGTAAACGGCTGGAACAGAGAACTGCGCTCCATAAAGGTCGTGTAACGGAAACTACTGACAACCTCCAGGCTGAATGGCTGTTTCCACTGGCCAATGCGGACGTTGCCCAACACTGGCACCTGAGTCTGCTCGACCCACACGTCCGTGAAAGTCGGTCGGCCGAAAAAGCCGAAGTCCATCTGGAAAAAGTAGTTTGTCGTCTCAGTGACGCTGCCTTTGGCCGACAGACGAGCACGCCGGAAATCAGCGCCATCCTGAATGTCACCATATTTCCGGCGACTGGCTGCATCCTGCTGGATCCAGCCCGCATCCGCCTGAAAAACACCGTTAATGGTCACCGAAGGAAGCGTCTTTTTCGCTGCTTTCGCCTGCAGATCCTGCACCATCTTTTCCAGTTCACCCAGACGCTGGTCCGTATCAGTCAGTTGTGGCTCCACATCCACAATTGCGGCTGTGGCTTCCTCGGCAAATGCCACCCTGCCTCCCAAATCGTCGCCTTCCTGTTGTCCAAAGACTGCCTGACAGGAACCCAACAGCAGCAATAGTCCGATCGGGTAACAAACAGAGTTCCATGCGATCCTGCCCATACACCAACTCCTGAGGATTGTTCTGAAAAAGGACGCAGACACCAGAGGCACGGCGCAGGATGCCGATCCTCGGGGCATTTTCCTCCAGTAATTAACCCAGACTTACTGGCCACATCGACATCGACCGACTTTCATTTGAGCCATCAAATCAGCTACAGTTGCTGAATCTGAACTCATTTGAATAACTGGTATCGCCGGAAAATATCCCACCGGACACCCCAGCCCCCCATTCCTCCAGTTCCTGCCAGATCCCGTAGACTCAGGCAGAGGTTGCATCCGATGACAAACACTGGTCATAAGCCGCCCGCAGCCCGCTTCCTGCCCCTGCTCGTGACGATCCTGCTCCAGATCCCGCCTTTCAGCATTTGGGCGATCGCGGGAAATCCACATCCTGCCAGCCCCCGGATTCTTGCGAAAGGGCAGGGCAGTACCGCTCCCCAGCAGCCACAGTCCGCCATAGATCCTGCCGGTTCTGTGCACGTGGTTTTTGGCAAGAGCAACGAAGTCTGGTACTGTCGCTCTCGGAATGACGGCACTGGCTATACAACGCCGACGAAGGCCTTTGCTGTGCCCAACATGTCGCTGGGAATGCGTCGTGGCCCGCGAATTGTGGCCCTGAAAAACCGGTTGATCATCACAGCCATCGGGGGGCCTCAGGGCAAGGGGCGTGACGGGGATATCCTGTCATGGACTTCGCAGGACGGTGGTGAAACCTGGGCAGGTCCCGTCCGTGTAAATGATGTGGAAGCGTCTGCGCGAGAGGGACTGCATGCAATGGCTGGCGGACAACCGGATCCTGGAAAACCGCACGAAGTGGTGTGGACGATCTGGCTGGACCTGCGAAACAACCGAACTGAGATCTGTGGTTCAAGCTCAATTGACGGCGGATTGACCTGGAGCCCGAATCGCATCCTGTACACGAATCCGCAGAAGAGTGTCTGCGAGTGCTGTCATCCTTCAATCACCATGGACGGGCGCAGTGTGCATGTGTTGTTTCGAAACTCGCTGGACGGCAATCGAGATATGTTTGTGATGAGTTCAACAGATGGTGGCCGCAACTTTGAAGCGGCCGTCCCGGCGGGCCGTGGTCACTGGAAACTGAACGCCTGTCCGATGGATGGCGGTATGCTGGCCGCAGCCGCCGGTAAAACACCGGTCGCTGTTTGGCGACGTGAGGGAAACATTTATCAGGGCACAACAGGTGATGCTGAGCAGTTATTGGGGCCCGGTGACCAGCCATGGATTGCAGCAACGTCGGGTGGCCCGGCCATTGCCTGGACAGCCGGAAAAACTCGCGATCTCATGCTGCAGAAACCGGGCTCGTCCGGCCCTGAACTGGTAGCGCGGGAAACGGGATTTCCAGTGCTGACAGCGGGGAAACAGGGCGAGCGAGCGATCCTTATCTGGGAGCAGCGAGAGGGTGGGCAGCAGACCATTCAGGTGCTGGATGTCGTCGGGGGCCTTGCCAGCCGGGCATCTCGTTAATGATTTCCCCAAAACGCAGAGGCTCGTTTTTTGACGATCCCCACCGGGAACGGCCGGACTTTATGGCAGGAATCACGTTCTGCCTGTGGTTGTGCCATTGAAGCCAGACGTCACCGCGACCAGCTTTCCCCGCACATGACTTTGGAAAAATCCCCGATTTTAAGCCACTGCAGCAGTTTCCAGCACGCTTAACAGACTTTCAGCACCGGCCCGCAACTCGCCTCTTCTCATTCGCCAACCCAGGCCTTGCAGCTGGTCGAACAGGATTTCAATGCGGGATTTCTGCGATTCGGAAAGTCGGATCCTGCTTGAGTTTCGGGCCAGATTTCGTCACTATTCCGTCTCTGCGTCTGCTCAGATCCCTTTTTACCGCTCAGAATACGGCCGAAAGAAGTCTACGGAATGTCGAAGGAAGAAGCGATTCAGGTCGAAGGCAGTGTCATTGAAGCTCTGGCAAACACTCAGTTCCGCGTCGAACTTGAGAACGGCCATCAGGTGATGGCGCATGTGGCCGGCAAGATGCGGAAGCACTTCATCCGTATTGTACCAGGCGACCGCGTGGTCGTGGAAGTTTCTCCTTACGACCTGAAGCGTGGTCGCATTGTCTATCGTGAAAAATAATCTATGACAGTGTCTGAGGGCACAGTACAGCTTCCTTTCGTGCAACTGTTCACGGATGGTGCCTGCAGTGGAAATCCCGGCCCGGGTGGTTGGGGCTGCATCCTGCGTCATCCTGCATCCGGGAAGGAATCTGAATTCAGCGGCGGAGAACTGCTGACAACAAACAACAGGATGGAACTGCAGGCTGTCATCGAGGGTCTGAACAGACTGCGTGCTCGATCCCGTGTCGAGGTTGTGACCGACAGCTCGTATGTGGCCAAAGGGTCGTCGGAATGGCTGCCAGGCTGGAAGCGTAACGGCTGGCGTCGGAAGGATGGTCGCCAGTGGGTCCCAATCGCTAATCAGCAGCATTGGCAGCAGTTGGACCAGCTGCTGGCGAAACATGAGGTGCGATTTACTCTGGTGCGCGGTCATGCGGGGCATCCAGAGAATGAGCGGTGTGACGTCCTTGCGGTTGCAGCAGCCGCTGCCGTACGTCAGCAGTCTGAAGAATGACCAGCCCGCAAAGGAGAATGTGCAGTGGGACAGGTTTCCGCGGAAGATCTGCAACTGGCACAGGCGATTTCGGACCTGAACTACACCAACCCATTTCTCCCGGAACGCCTCGAACGCGAACAGCTGGTGCTGGGAACTGCGTTTGAACCAGAGCCCGACAGTTACTGGAGCCTGACGCCAACTCAGGTCTCTCAGAGACGCCCTAATTTAATCCGCATACTTGAACGGGCACGTGAGACAGCCGAGCGGATGCGCAGACAACTGCAGGACAGTCGACGTCGGGATGCCGAGCTGGTGCGGCTGTATGACGAACTGACAGTCTATGTGCTGTTCTATGAGGTCTTCGACGAGCGGCTCAAATGTCGAGCCGGGGGGCTGGATAAACAGACCGCAGATCGAAAGGTGTGGAATCACTTTTCTGCGGAATTTGACAGACGCATGCAGCTCCCTGATCTGCTGCTGCCGTCTGCCTCGCAGAAGCTTGAACTGTTTGAGTTGTTCCATCAGGTCCTGCGTGCATTCTTCAACATCTTTGACTGTGTGATCGGTCGTTCGGCACCGGCAGCTCGGCTGCGAGCTCGTGTCTGGCAATCCATCTTCACCCACGACATGCGCCGCTATCGACGCTCATTAATGAAGTCCTGGCAAAACGCAACAACGCTGATCACTGGTCCCAGTGGCAGTGGCAAGGATCTTGTCGCGCAGGCTGTCGGGCTGTCCCGGCGCGTTCCCTTTGACCCGGAATCCCGACGATTTGCGGTACAGCCCGAAGAAGTCTGGTTTGCAGTGAACGTGTCGGCGTTCTCCACCGGCCTCGTGGAATCCGAACTGTTTGGACACGCAAAGGGTGCGTACACCGATGCCGCAACAGCGCGCGAAGGCTGGCTGGAAGCCTGTGGCCCCTGGGGGGCCGTACTGCTGGATGAAATTGGAGAACTGGATCCGGCGACGCAGGTTAAGCTGTTACGAGTCCTGCAGAATCGCCAGTTTCAACGCCTCGGAGAAACAAAAATCCGACAGTTTGAGGGACGAATCATCGCTGCCACAAATCGCGATCTCCGCAGGGAAATTGAATCCGGGCGATTTCGCGAAGATCTGTACTATCGCCTGTGTGCCGATATTATTGAGACTCCTTCGCTGGCCGCTCAGACGGCGGATAACCCCGATATGCTCAGTGACCTCGTCCAGCAGATTGCCGGACGAATCTGCCCGGATGAACAGGACGCACTGGCCACGGAAGTCCTGACGTGGATCCAGCGCTCGCTGCCTTCAGACTATCACTGGCCCGGCAATATCCGTGAGCTTGAGCAGTGCGTCAGGAACGTACTGATCTCGGGCAGTTATGTCCCGGCACAGCAGCAAAATGCAGAACTCGACGGACAGTTCCCCGCAGAGCTGCTGCCGGTATTTCAGGGAATGACCGCACTGTCCATGACTGCTGATGAGGTACTGGCTCACTACTGTCGTTACGCCTATCGACGCACTGCAAGCTTTGAACGTGCTGCGAAACTGCTGCAATTGGATCGTCGCACGGTACGTGCGCGAGCTGATCAGGCATTGCCCACCGACAACTGAATCAATGGCATCATCACTGCTGCAAGGGATGCTGTGGGTCCAGTGCACGTCGAGCCGGCGTTCAGATGTTCTGAGCGACCCGACGAAAAAATCGTTTTGTGGCATCCAGATTCCACTGAATTGTCAGAGACATCGGTATCGACGACCGGAGTTTCTCAACACGTTCTGCGACCTGTTGGGCCGTCTGCTCAGGTGTCCCGCGGCGGATCCGAGGTGTGCGACTGACGGTACACAGCCACTCCAAAGACTGATCACAGAAAGTCAACAGGTCCTGCTCACTCCGAATTGCCTGCTCGTCAGAGCGGTTGTGCCAGGTTTCCGGAAATTCCAGTCGCAGTCGCTGAGAGATAACAGAACGCTGTCCCTGCAACGGCTCAAGCACCGGACTGACCAGATCCGCGTGTAACCGCAATGGGGGACCTGCCAAACTGGAAAGTTGCTTCACCAGCAATGCATTCTGTCGCAGCGCAGCGTGAGACCCTCGTCGCTGCGGAATGAACTGACGATAGGCATACAACAGTCGGAAGGCCGGCAGGCTCAGGCTTCCCGGTGACCTGCGGATCTTCTCTGTTTCAAGGTCCAGGTGATAATTCTTTCTGAAATGACGTACAACACAGCCATCAGGGAACAGGTGAGGGGCGTAGGGAAACAGTTCCACGCGAGCCCCCCCAAAAACTCGCTCCAGCACTCTGATCCGCTCAGCATAATCCAGCACTGCCACATTCTGCGGTGTGATCCGAAAACTACGTCCGCCACGAACTATGTGATCCTGAAAACGACTCTCCAGCCAGTCATGCCGCGGACGCAGATAGGCGACAACCCTGATCGCCAGTTTCGCTGCATTGATGAATTTCCGCACCGCCAGCAACTCCGCTTCCGGCATCATCCAGCAGTTTTCTGCGGACAGATACAGGCTGCTGTGTGTCGAAGTCGCCACAGACAGAGCCTGCCACAGTTTCTGCTCTGCTGTCCGCTGAAACTCGGCAAATCGTTCCGGGGACCACCCCAGCATCCGCACACGCGGATCGTCCGATGGATCCGCGGCGAATAATGCATTGATTGTCGCTGTCGCCTTTGTTTCCGCAAAGCTGAAGTACAGGGTCTCCGGATTGTCGAGTCCGTAATACAGAGACTCCTGTATCGAAGAGGCGCCAGTCCGAGGCATCCCCACATGCAAAATGCATTCACCAGCCATTGTGATCTGTCCCGTTGCCTGATCGACATCTGTCGAACCGCTGACAAGTCACTCAGAGTTGTCTTCAACCTTATTGTCTCGCTGCTGCCAGATGTTGCCACAAGGCATCAGCAGAACGGAAAATGTTGCAGTAAGACAACGCCGTGGCAGACATTGATGCGAAACACGGCGTTTTTTCTGAGTCACTTCACGGGATGCAATCGGTGTGCCGGAATGATACACTGTTCAGCGAATGCTGCTGTCCAGCGGTATTACCAGACGGGCCGAACGATCCGTCTCGGAAGGCGAAGGACCGCGGTCAGGCTGTTCAGAAGGCCCATAGAACAATTGCAGCTGCGAACGCAGTGCTGATTCTCGTTGTCGCGGGTTAGTAATCGTCCAGTCACGCTGCGGATCCACTACCGTCCACGGACTTCCTGATTTCTGAAGGTACAGTCGCTGTTGCTCAGCGAGATTCAGAGGACGAGCCCCCACGCGTCCGAAGACTGCCAGTTGATTACCAGCCTCGTCAATTGCACGATCTCGATCCACACCTTCCGACACACACAGGATCTCACCGCCCTCAGGTGCAGGCCATGTCGCCACCAGCATGGGCTGAGGACGGACATTGAAGCCCGCGTTACCCGGCGTCTCCGGAGACGTCAGCTGTATTACCCGCAGACCATTATGCCCATCCGCCACATACGCAAACTGGCTGGTATACGTAATGCCAAGCCGTACATCGCGAGCGTCATTGATCAGACCGCCGGCCGTGTATACCTGATCGACTCGCGGCTTTGTCGGAGTCTCCACATCCACAATTGTCAGACCATTTTTCCCGGCCGCAACATAGGCATAGCTGCGAGCGACATAGAGGCTGCGAGCATCCGCCAGCGACAGAGAAGCAGCAAGCACCGGCTGATCGGGTTGTGTCATGTCCAGAACCTGCAGCCCACGCTCGTCCAGTACAAACGCATACCGGAACTGCGCCTCAACCGCTCGAGGCTTCTGCAGCACATCCGCCCCCAGAACCCGCACCACTCGCGGCTTCAATGGATTCTCCAGCGATACGATCACCAGCCCGGCGCGACAGCAGATCCACGCATTTGTTCCGATGATCGTGATCGACGTAGCCCCGGTCAGTAGCCCATCCGGATTGAACACAACATCCTTCTTCAGAAAGTTGTTGAGCGGATTACCGTCCAGCAGTGTCCCGGCTCCGATCATGATCAACCCATCATAAAGATCGGTGGCATACAGGAACCCATACAGCAGATGCACGGGTGGCTCGCCATTCTCCGGTTGCCTCGCTCGGGTCGGATCAGGAGCGATGGTTGTCGGTGCGGCCACATCAGTCGCAAACCTTGAAGGCACGTAAAACTTCTGTCCGGCAGGAGACACTGGCGCAGTAACTATGCGTTCAGAAAATCCCTTATGCTCGATAAACGCCACATCAAAAACTCGCACCCCACCCGCACCACAGGCCGCATAGGCATATTCACCACGCACCTGAAGACTCAGGATTTCCGGCTTCCTGCCGGGTCGCAACAGCTGATCTCCGATATCCACACCCGGATGCTCATGCGCGTGCTGCAGCACCCCCTCGTGCTCCCGATGCTGCTTCCATCGCTGCGGATAGACAGCTCGATGCATCGTACTGCCAATGACCGACTGTGGCTCATCCCGCTCCGTCACCTGGACAGCAAACAAACCGTGATCGCCCGCACCAACCCAGCAGTTTCTCCCAATGAAGTTGAAATAGTTCGTGCCGTGCATCAGCAACTGAGCAAGAAGTGCGTTGTTGTCACCTGCGTCTGACAAGTGACAGTCTGTGCACGACTTCGTTTCCCCTTTTCCACGAACCGTATGCGGTACGTTGGTTGAAAAGGCGATGCCACTGAGCCCATCTGCCGAGATGGTCTGCTGCTGAGTGTAAATGGCTTCCCGATTCATATTGTACGAAGTCACATGAATTGCGCATGATGATCGCGACGGGCCAATTCGATTGCCTGTCACATTGCCATCCTTCGCCAGCATAAATACGTCATCCCGCAGCGTCTGAAAATTGTAGGCCACCTGATTGCGAGTAATATCCCCCTCGTTGTGCAGGCTCGGTGTCCTGCGGGTGGCCTTCTGCGGCAGATGACAGCCGTAGCAACTTGGGTTCCATGATGTGTGACAGGCAATGCACGACATCGTGCCCGTGTTATGACCGCAGCGATCATCCGCAGAAATCGCCCCCCACTGGAACTTCCCGGCATCATCCAGCCGTACGGTCTTGGCCAGTGCTGCTGCCGCATTATACTCAGGCTGATCAGGATCCAGCGTGTCGGCAACCTGTGTCACGGGCCAGCTTACGCCCGGCTCAACCATTGAGTTCTGTACCACCCGTCCATTGATGAATTCAAACCGGCGACGGCCAAAAGGCGTGCGCATCGCAGACAGACTTCTGCCAACGGTCTGACCGTCCCGCTCTTCTGCTGCAGGCCCGCCCGTCCGCAATTCACGACGGCCATCAATCGAGATTCCGGCACGAGCAGTGGCTGTGCCATGGCAGTCCTCACAACGGATCTCAATCGCCGCTCGAACTTCCCCGTACAATTTTCCGTTCCCATGCATGTCCTGCACAAAGTGGCAGTCGACACAATGCATGCCCTTCTCAAGGTGAATGTCCAGCAGATGCACCGGCACTCCGGCATGCTGTCGCAACAGCGCTTCGTCTGCCTGACGGACCCGTTCCAGTGCCTCGGGGCCCGTCCAGTCGATATCTCGTCGCAGTTCCTTCGCCTGCTCAGCTCGCTTCACTGCTCGCTGACGCAGCGCAGCATCCGGCTCGACAACCGGATCACCAAACGCATCCACAGGCATACCATGACGATCCCTGCGGAACACCGCCTGAAACATCCAGCCATGGCCATGAAAATCAGCAAACTGAGTATATTCCAGCTGCGGATTCAATCGGCTGGATTCAGCCAGAAACTCAGGGTCCGACCAGTTGCCCCGGGCCGAAGCCTCGTGAGGATCCGACATCGTGGATTGCATGAACTGTTCAGAAGTCGGCTCACGTTCCTGTTTCGGGTACATGAAACCAGCATCCGTCTCCATGTCCCACCACATGAAGCCCAGATAACTGTTCATCACAGTGGTTCCCGGATGCATGTGACAGACGATGCACTGACTGGTCGGAACTCCAGTGGTGAATCGATGAGCAATCGGATGCCCCGGTTCATTTTTCGGGATCGTCGGATCCGGTCGCCCCACAAACTCATCCGGCTGGGCTGCTGCAAAACCACGATTACCATACTTCGCAAAGGGACCCGAATGTACCGGCGACCGATCATTCGCATAGACGATGTGACAGGCTGTGCAGCCACTCGAACGAAAGTCACCAGCATGATCATTCGTTCCCAGAAAATTCAATGTCGGATCCAGCAGACGCGTTTTCTGCAATCCGATGAAGACCGGGTCGGTGCGAGTGCCGGTGCCCAGCCCCCGATTGCTCAGACGGGTCCGCGGTCGTCCGGATTCCTCAAGTCGCTCAGGAATTCCAATGTCCGTGACAAACCTCCCGCCTCGCTCAAAGATCCTCAGAATGTTTCCAGGCTGCGTGATTTCAAAACGTGGCAGGGGTTCAAGATAGGGCAGCACACCTTTGCGAGCCGTTTCGTCCGGAGTAGGCGCAGGCACAGTCTGCAGCCGCTGCGGCACGCCATGCATACTGTAGCTTTCACCATAGCGAGCCCATTTTTCAGAAACTGCCCCGTTATTGTACAGCGCCGCCCCCCACAGCATGCAGCCATGAGTCATCATGCTCTTTTTGACCTGCAGCGTCTCGGTCCCATGACAACCCGATGTTCCGCAGCTCTGATGTGCCACTCGCAGATCTCCCGGATTCACAAACCTGATGAATTCCGGATCCTCATGATTCAGTACCGTATAAGAACGAACCGGATTGCCGGACGTGCGAAATACATCGGGGAATCGTGGCTGCACATGTGCTGCGTCCTTGGTACGAGCCAGGGGATTGCCTCCATGACAATCCGAGCATCCCAGATTTACTGCACTGCTGTAGTGAGGATCATGAGCATCCCGATGACACGTGATACAGCCTGCGCTGAGTGCCGCAGCCTCGGCTGGCGTCCGCGTCGCCAGACTCGCCGCAGGCATGGTAATTCTGCCCGCAGGTGGCGAATTCCCCGAGCTTTTCAGTTGTGCACGACCAGAAATATCCCTGCCCCGTGATTCCTCAGCGCTCAGCGAGGCACGCCCTGTTGTCCCCTCCGAACTTCCGGGCTTCTCAGGCAACTCGCCCGCTGCCAGATACCATTCATCCTGACGCGTCTCACGCAGCAGAAACAGTCCGCAGCCCAGCAAAGCAGCGTTCAGCAGCACGACAACAAGAGTTCGTAGTCTCATGATCATCGAAAACGTCCATCCATGGACACGCAGGAACACGCGAACGTGACTACCATGTCAGAACCAGATCCATGAACATTCCGTAAAGGTTTTCCGCTCGTCCGGCCGCACCGGCAGCCGCTGACAGCGGATCTGTAACACCATAAAGATCATCGAAACCGCGACCGGGAAGCAGTGCAGACACACCACCGGCAATCAGAATGTTGTCACTCAGCAGGGGACGATACTCGAGCCCCACGCTGAGATCAGTTCCGATACTGCGTGAAATGCCACTCTGATACGCAAATCGCTCCAGAATGGCCGTCTGATCAAACCACAGAAAGTTGATATTGGTGACTGCCCGAACCCTCGGTGTGATTTCAAAATCCATGCCACCGTTCAGCAGACGCAGACCAGGGTTCACAAAATTGCTTTGCCCCTGAAACTTGCTGCTGCGAAGGTTCGGCACAAGACTCTCACGCTGCTTCAGATTGACTCCGAATAAGCGAATCTGCTGACGCTGCCAGAAACTGAACTGGCCGCCGGCAAAATTCGGATTGTCCAGAACCGAATCGAACCCCTCCGCCTGTCCATCGTTCGGATCATCATCCCCCGAAGCCCAGAAACCTGAAGTCCGAAAACGCACCCAGTCACGATCAATCGACAACTCAAGCGCCGCCATGTCAGCACTGATCTGCGAACGTTCCCCCTGAATCGGATTGAAACTGTCGGTTCCGGTGACATGATAGTACGCGTGGCTCACATTGAATCGGCCGATATGCCCATCGCCGGCAAATCCCAGATACCATGCATCAACCTCGTGCGGGCGGTAAACCCCGGCCGGATCAGGCCGCACCAGCACATTGTTACGATCATACTCCACACTGGGCTGATCATTGTTATGGTGCAGACTGATCATCGCAGTATAGCCGGGGAAAATGAAATCCTGCCGAAAATAGTTGGCGATCAGCGTATTCTGATGGCGGTCGTCGAACGTATTGAGCGTACTGTTCGTGTCCTTTTCTGTCTGATCAAACCAGATCAGATTGAACTGATCCCGGTTTGACAGTCGCGTTCCGAATAGCCGCACAGCACGATTGGTATCCGCAAATACAAACCCTCGAAAGTCACTCACAAACGGCTGTGATCCGGCACGAACCGACAGAAAGTCATAGCTGGGGCTCAGGTCCGCCAGACGCGCCTCGACAAACCACTCCTCCATCGCCGCATACCCACGAGCTCGCGTCGTTCCGCTGCGAACATTGGGAGTCACAACTGCCAGTTCCTCCACGTCAAGGTAATTCAGATTGAACACTGGAGCCACCCGAAGCTGCCAGTCAAATGGGCGAAAACCAGCGTCCCCGTGAAACAGACTCAACTGCAGTTTCAGATTGTTAATGAAAAAGTACTGGTCGGGATCCCCAAAAAACTCTTCATGGCCCGCTCCTGCTGTACTCTCAAATGGTGAGGTTCCAGTCGGTGTTTTGCGGAATTCATGCAGCATAAAATTCGTGGCACTCACATTCAGAAATGTGTGCTGTCCAATGATCGGATAATCGCCCTTCAGAACATTCTGATTGTACGGATCCCACCAGTGCCCCAGTTCTCCGAAACGATCGTCTACCGGTGGATTGCCGTCCGGATAACGATCTCTCTCCGGAAAACCAATCCGCCAGCGATCTTCCACAGGCACAAAATCCAGAGTCTGCTGCTGCTCACTGGGGCGAATTCCGGTTGCTCCAGTGTAACCACGAGGCATATCCGCGGGAGAAACGGCAGTCTCCTGCCGAGGTGCGGGCTCAGCAAAAACATCTGCCGGAGTCCGGGGCTCAAATGGCATTTGCAGCACGTCAGGCCCGGCTTCTGCATCGCTGGCGACCGATGGCGGTTCCGGAGGTACCTGCAGCGGCGGAGTGATCGATTCCTGCGCCCCAGCCGAAGACCTTGAACACAAAAATATGCTGAACAGCAGCATCCACCGCAGTTGTCTCCGCACAGACGCACTTACCCCGCTCACCATCTTGTGGTGACCAGCAGCAGGCCCAGCCAGTTGCAGGGTGGGGGTCATGGCAGCACATCATCCGCGACACAAACTATCAACGCAAAGCGTCTGGGCAGACCATCCCCCCCAGGTGGTCTGCCACAACCTGTACCATATGTATGCGCGGATTCGTGGAGCAAGGGAGGAACAGCCCCCCATTACCTCTAATCCCTCAGGCAACTTGACGTCACCAGAAACAGCAGCAGATTTGCGCAGGGTTTCAGACGAGTCGGCAGGACCCGCCTGCCAGGCAGATGCAAAACATCATTGCCAGCGGCGGATTCTGCCGGAAACTGCTGGGCAAATTGACAGACATGTTCCGGCAGTTGGTCATCGCAATTGACACTGTGCGTTGCTTCTCAATAACCACGAAGACCAACGCGACTCAGCAAAGGCTGAGTCAGAACACGATCGCCATCGCAGTTTCTCCACCCGGAGCTCAACAGATAGAAACTACAGAAACCGTTGGCGACGCAAAACAAAGGAGTCGTTTTCTGCTGCACAGACAACGACTCCTGAAAATGTGCGTCAGAAACAATCAGAGCTATTTATTCACAGCCTCAGCCGCAGTTTTCGCTGTCTGCTCCTGCTGAGCAGACAAGTCTGGATTCGGCTTCGCGTCCAGTTGAATGTCCCCACGAATCCAGCGGACGGCCTCTGTGATTGACTTCAAATATCGTTCATCCGCCCACGAGCTTTCATTGTGCCCCAGATTGTTGAAATACACCCGCCCAGCTCCGTACTCCTTGACCCACGCTACCGGCACATGATAGGGCATCGATGGTCGGCACTTGGCCATGTTCAGACTCATCAGAACTCGAACCTTCTCTGGCTGCCAGTTCTTGTACTGATAAATCTCGTCGCGAATCACAAACTCTGCACCGAACGACTGCATCAGCGGATTCTTCGGTTCATGCACAGTGATCGTCACCTCATTCCCAGCGTTCCACGGATGCCCATTGAAAGTCCCACCCACCATGTCCCAATACGGCTGGTAGTCTCCGTACGTGTCGGCGGCCGAGTGGAAGCCGAGGAACCCATGGCCTTTGGCCTTCAGCCATTCATTGAAAAAGTACTGGCGATCAGCTTCTGCGATCGGCAAAGCACCGGTTGTGTAAAACATCACGATATCGTAGTTCTGCAGATTAGCCTTCGTAAAGTCGGATGCGGCGTCCTGCGTGCAATCGACGCGAAACAAGCCCGTTTTCTCACCCAATTGGATCATCGCCACCTCTGAAACGGCCAGCTTCTCGGACTTTCGATTCACGCTGCCATGCATAAAACCTGCACTCTGAGTCAGCATCAGGACACGAGATGGCTTGACCTCCTGAGCCAGCAGGCCTCCAGCAAACAGAATACTCGACACCAGACTCAGCACAAAAGAATACCTGCGAATCGTCATTTCCTAACCCCTTGAATCTGAATGCCGGAAGTTTGTGGGAAACTGTGCGGACCAACATCGCCACGACTGAAGTCCCCACGGATACACGCGAGTGAAAAAAAATTTCACTAGTGCTGACCATGAGCCACTGATTTTCGGGCCCCGTTTAAGCCGTTCTCAACGGTGTGTCCCCGACCAGTCTAGAGTGCATCAGACGTGCGGTAAAGTCCGCAGAACCCATCCATCTCCATCGCTGGTGTTGGCGGATACTGCTGCAATCCGGAGTTTTCTCACGAACGTCTGCACGTCTGCACGAATCAATTATCGCAGCAAAAAGCTGCTGGAACTCAGTGATTTGCAGCGTTTCGACTGACCATCCGTTCCGTTTCACATGCGTCAATCCCCCCTTGTGGAGCCGGGACATTCAAATGGATAACCAGAACATTCGTCGACTCGATACGGGTAAGCACGCGGTTACGCGGAAACAGACGCTCACTCAGGCTCAGGAATTCGTGCTGCCAGTTACACCGAATTTTCCTTCCCCACAGGCAGCGGATTCCCTACCCCCAGGTCAAACTGCAGCATTCGTGCTTGCTGAAGCGTCATCTTCGACTAGACTCGCAGCGGTGACAGTGTCACACCCTGCAAACAATGGCACCCAGCGTCCGTCGATCCGCCCGGAAAGACAGAAGCAGATTTTCGCCAGTCAGCAGTGTTCAACAACGATGGTCCCACTGACAGTGGGAAGCAAAAATTCAAGCGTTTCAATTGTTGACAGAAATTCGGCGCAGTCGGCGGTGGCAGGCAGGCCAGGAACAGATATGTCCGATCAACGTTCCTCGCGATCTTCCAGTGGCAGGTCGCAGAGCAAATCCACGGTTCCCTCGGCATGGTGGCGCGCGATGAACTATCGCTGTCACTTCTGCATGAAGGTGCTTGCCCCCATGAAAATGGGTACACTGGATCGGTTTCTCCTGCTTCTCAGCATCCGCCAGTATTACTGCCAGCACTGCTTTATCGCGCATTACCGACCGTTCGGCCCTTTGAAATTGCTGCTGGCCCCGCTGCGATGGGTGTATTTCAACCTTGCCGACGAAGAATAGTGGCTTCCATTCCGCGGAAAAACGATAACTCCGGGCCTGCTGGCTACGGTCTGCCCCGCGACCATTGTTAGCATCTGCTCGGCCCGGTTCCCATGCAGCAGTCGCGGCATTGTGCTGCATGGGTTTGGGCTGGTAGTCTGTGTCGCAGCTCAGTGACGACTGGTTCGGTGTGTCCGGCAGCAGACTGCTATTTCAACCCAGGCCGCCTTCAGCTTACGCCATGCATACGTCTGCCCTCGTTAATCAGCTCAAGCCATCAGAGACTCTGGCCGCCGCCGCGCGGGCTCGCGAGTTGCGATCGAAAGGTATTGAAGTCCTTGAGTTCACAGTTGGTGAACCGGATTTCATTACCCCAGCCCATATTCGCGAGGCTGCTCGCAACGCGATGGACGCCGGCTTCACTCGCTACACCGCAGCCACAGGTATTCCCGAACTGAAAAAGGCGATCTGCGACGCGTTTCTGCGCGACCACGGGGTTTCGTGGAAACCCTCCGAAGTGACTGTGTCCAACGGTGCAAAACACTGTCTTCACAATGTCCTCGTAGCCTGTTGCGAACCTGGCGACGAAGTCATCATTCCGACTCCCTACTGGGTCAGCTATTCAGCGCTCGTCGAACTGGTCGGAGCAAAGCCAGTACTTGTTGAGACTCAGGAGGCAGACGGATTCTGCCTGTCGGCCACCCAGTTCCGCAACGCAATCACTCCCAGAACCCGACTGCTGATGCTCAACAGCCCCAGCAATCCAACGGGTGGTGTCTACCCGGTTGCGGCCCTGCAGGCTCTGGCAGAAGTCGCTGTAGAAAAGAACATCATCGTTCTGTCTGATGAAATCTATGACAAACTGATCTACCCGGGTCACGAATTCCGATCCTTCGCGGCTCTCGGTGAAGAAGTCAAAAAACGAACGATCATCGTGAACGGCGTCAGTAAGGCATATGCCATGACCGGCTGGCGAATCGGCTGGACACTGGCTCCGGACAACGTCAGCGCCGCGATTAACAAGCTGCAAAGTCAACAGACGTCAAATCCCTGCAGCGTTTCGCAGTACGCTGCACTGGCCGCACTGACCGGCCCTCAGGAATGTGTCGCGGAAATGTGCAGCGAATTCGTTAAACGTCGAGACTACGTCTGCGGACGACTGCGAGCAATCCCCGGTCTCAGCTTTGCTGAGCCCGGTGGGGCTTTCTACGTGTTTTTCAATGTTTCCAGCTACTTCGGCCGTCCGATCGGTGGCGGTGCACCGGTGTCCAACGCCACCGATTTCTGCACAGCACTGCTTGATCGAGCACACGTCGCTCTGGTTGCCGGAGATGCGTTCGGAACCCCAGGCTACGTTCGACTCAGTTTCGCCGCATCCATGGAATCGCTGGTCGCAGGCCTGAACGCTATCGAGAAATTTCTCGCCGGCTGATTCATTCACCTCGGCCTGTAGTCCGCCCCCGTCAGGCTGTTCAATACACCAGTCTGCCATTGCAGCAGCTGTTCAGTCAGACGCTGCACGGTGGCCGATTCTGTCTGTGCAAGGTCGCGCAGTTCAGCAGGATCCGCGCGCAGATTGAACAGTTCTGCCTGACGCCCGGCCAGCACCAGCTTCCACTCGCCATCCACCACTGCGCGCGGTCCTCGACAAGACTGCTCATCCCACGTGTCATAGTGAAAGTTGGTGAAATCACGAGTGGCTTTGCCACCCATCTTTTTCACAAGGGGAGTTGTGCCGGCCTGCAACCGCGGATCAATCCATGGATCTCCGCGGTTCCGACCGGCCGAGGTATATTCCCAGAAGAACAATGGCTGATCACGGATCAGTTCACGGCCCGCCAGCAGTTCACTGAGGTCCTGCCCATCCAGCGGGCGTTGCGGCGGGTCGATACCTGCCAGATGGCAGACAGTTGGCAATAGATCGCTCGTAGAAGCGGGAACAGTTGAAACTCGTGGCCGCACAATTCGTCGTGGCCATTCAATCAGCCCCGGAACCAGTAATCCCCCCTGATACATTGTGCCCTTGGTACCCCGATGTGGTGCCCCAAGTGCAGCATCAGCTGATGTGCCGTTGTCACCACAGTAAAACAACAATGTGTTGTCACGCAGTCCGATGTCAGCCAACCGCCTGCGGAGTCGCCCAATCGCCCGATCCATCGCAGTAATTTCGGCATATCGAGCCTGCAGGACCTGCCCCTGTGAAACCTGAACCTGCTGCCCCGTTTCATTGGACGTGACTGTGACCGGTTTCGTGTATCGGGCAGGCAGATCTGCATACAGCTCCAGATCTTCCGGCAACCCGCTGTACGGTTCATGTGGAGAACCAAACCACAGCACAATCAGAAATGGTTGCCCCTGCTCCTGACAACGCTCCAGAAATCTGACAGCCTCATCCACAAGAATCGCCGAACTCTCCCCCTCAATGCGCTGCGGGTCTGCACCGTTCCTCGACAGAACTGGGTTCAGCTCAAAGAAATTGTCGTGCGAGACCCATTCATCAAATCCCATGGATCCCGGACTGACAGGCGAATCCTTGCGCACTGGACCCGTATGCCATTTGCCATAATGTGCACATCGATAGCCAGACTGCCGCAGAATCGCCGCCAGCGTGATCTCTTCCGGCCGAAATGACCAGCCTGGCGCAAACGTACCCATGCGATTCGGATGACGGCCCGTCAGAAAACTGGCCCGGGTCGGCGAACAGTTCGGATGAGCCGCATAAAACTGATCAAGACGCAGGCCAGTGCGAGCCATTTCATCCAGCACGGGAGTTCGCACGTGAGGATGACCATGAAAGCCCGTTTCCTCCCAGCCATGATCATCACCCATCATCAGGATCAGATTCGGACGATCATCTGCTGAAACAGACTGCAGAACAATGCGGGTGAACAACCACAGGAGAATTACCGCAACAGAATGACGGTGAAGGATGCTCATGGCTGCACTGGTTCCTTTTCAAAATCACCCGGATTCACCCAACCGGCAGGCGGACGACGCCCCGCTTTAAAGGCCTCGTAAAAACCGCTGCCATTCGTAACCGGATAAGCGTCAAATATTGCCCCCTGACCATTCATTCGAGGATCCCCGCTCCGCAGCAGTTCAGCTTCAAGCACTCTTCTCAGTTCAGCAGCAACCCGTGGCTGGTCGGATATCAGATTCCGAACGCAGTCCGGATCCGCCTTCAGATCATAAAGTTCCTCAGCAGGCCGCATGCCAAAATTCAACCTCCAGTACAGATCCAGCCGATCGCCGCGTCCCAAGTCAAGAATCCGAGTCTTCGTGGGACTGCCATCCGTATCCAGATAACCGGTTTCCGGATTCCCGGCGGGCCAGCGGGATGGTTCGTAATTGCACAGATAAAGATACTGTCGAGTTCGCAGACCACGAATCGGATAGCCCACATCACCCGGTCGACCAACATCTGTGCGTTCCTTCCCGACAATCACCTGAGTTCTTGTGGGCTGAATCTGACCACTGACCGAACTTTCCAGCAACGGCCGCAGCGATGCTCCATACATTTCTGCCATCCCGGAACGCTGCGGTGGAATTCCTGCATAGTCCAGAATTGTGGGGGCGAGGTCCGGAAAGCTGACGAAGTCATCAACCGTGCGACCGCGAGTTTCAGCAGGGCCCTGCGGACAGCGAATAGCCAGTGGTACTCGACATGAAGCGTCATAGGCGTATCCTTTGGCTCGCGGAAACGGCATGCCGTGATCACTGGTGACAATCACCAGAGTTTGCTCCAGCAGGTCACGCTGTTCCAACTCCTGCAGCATCAGTCCCAGATGACGGTCGGCATGCTCGACCTCCAGAGCATAGTCAAGCAGATCCGTCCTGACAGTTTCGTCGTCCGGCCAGTACTCAGGCACATGATCAATGTCGGCCAGTACCCGGTCTGACTGCTGCAACCCCGAACCGAACTGATAGTCGCGATGTGGCTCCAGACAGCCATACCAGAAACACCACGGTGTCTCAGACGGGGCCGCATCAAGAAAATCACGAAAGTTGGCAGCGTAATCCGTGCCTGACATCTGTGATGTCGGAGGTGATAACTTCCGTTTCTGCCAGGCCTTGCCCGTCATTTCGCGAGGCTTTTGGAGGGTATTCATGGCAACTCCCGGCCCCCACCCCTTACCAGTAAACCCCATGTGCCAGCCTGCACCGGTCAGAACCTCGGGCCATACGGCGAACTTCGCCGGAAAATACGACATATGATTCCCGGCCTGCTCCAGTTGCCAGAAACTGCGTCCGGTCAACACGATCGCTCGCGACGGAGCACACTTGGCCATGGGCGTAAAAGCATGACTGAACAATGTGCCTTCAGCAGCAACCCGATCAAAAGCGGGTGTCTTAATCCAGCGAGTGCCATAAGCTCCCGCATGGCGCCCCCAGTCATCGGCAATAGCAAACAGAATGTTGCAGGGACGTGGTGCACTACGAGCATTTGCAGGACTGCAGCCCGTGCCAGCCTGCAAAGGTTCGACTGGAAACCCCAACAACAACCCAGCGAGGTGCAGGGCAAGAAGAATGCAATGGTGCACTGAAAGAGACTCCCACGACACTGCGCTGGCAAGCCCAGCAATTAGCCTTCAATTCACAACGAAAACTGCTCACCAGCAGGTTGTATCTCAGCCGGCAATCCGAGTGAACTGAAGTCGCAGGGAATGGGCATGCGGAGAATAAAATCTGCCGTCCATCAGTCAGACAAATACACGCTGTGATTTGAGGCGGGGCATCACCAACTGAAACCTGCAGTTGACGCTACTGAGGCTCAGTAAGCTCATGATTCTTCCGTGTCGTACTCTCGCCAGCAGTCTGCGTGCTGGCACCACAGGGTACCGGAAGAGATGCGACGAGCACAAATATTTGGCCTATTGGCTCTCGATCAGAGTCAAAGTATTCTGCCCATCGTGGATTTCTGTTTGCGATGACCTGACCGCAGAACATCAGACCGGTGGTTTGCGAGGTAATCGGCGAGATCGACGAATGACCGCGATGCACACTGCAACTGATGCGGCAGCCATCACCATGGAAGCAGGTTCTGGAACGCTGACCATGTACCCAAGGTCCTGAAAACTGCCCATTGTCACAGAACTGATGTAGGTGGGACCATCCAGCCAACCGGTCATCAACTCAAAGCGAAAATCACGACCAGTAATATTGCTGACAAAGCCCGTATTGCTTCCCCCGCCGTTCACTTCATTCCAGTGCGCGTTAGCTGTCCCTGACCCACCACCCAACTCGACAGGAACGAAAGTGGCCGATGGCTGATTGAATTCTGCTCGCCATGCAGCCAGAGCATTTGCGCCGGTGTACTGGCCGGTCCCGGAAACATACAGTTCCTGAAATCCAGGAACGCCGACTGCACTGCTGCTCCACAGTGTTCCAATGCCAAGCACATGAGCCATCTCGTGCAGAATCACGTCATAAAGCAGCCCGCTGGACTGCAGACCTGCGAGATCAGCGGAATCGAACTGCATGCTACCCTGAGCAGCATACAGGTAGCGCAATTCAGTACCCACTTTTCCAACCGTGGGGCCGGCACTTCCAAGGATGCCGCCAGCACCATCTATCGTGACCCCCGTGGCGTTGATCTGCACGATGTTTGAAGCGACTGTGTCCTGGTAGCCAATCAATCGTGATTCCCACGTCTGCGCAGCAGCCTGAAACACAGCCTGCTGCGAAGTCGTCAGACCGCTGAATGTGAGTTGAATATCGAATCCAAGCACGCCTGCGTGACTGCATGGAGTAAGCCACACGAGATGTACCAGAGCAGTTAACAGTGAGTAATTCAGGGATCGCATAGGACTGATACCAACCGCCCAGCAGGAGCGAACAACCCAAGGAAGCAAAGAACGAGGCCACACCGTACCGCTGAGTGCAGAATTCACCACAACCTCTGAATCCGCCGAGTTGTGGAGAATTCGCCCCGAGATGTTGCCGGACCACCATTCCAACCATGCGCAGGACGCAGAAGCAAGAAGAAAACAACAAATCGGACGTTTCAGCCCCGATTCCAGCCTCAACCTCCGCCACCTGAAGTCCCGAAGTCCCGGGGACACAGCACGCTGAGGGATGCAAGGTCACGGAAAGGCGGAGGTGACGGGGACACACAGGGGTGACGGGGACACACACAGAGGTGACGGAGGTGACGGGGACACACAAGTTACGGGGACACTGCAGCCTTCCACTAGAGAAGAGTCATGAAAACACCGAGGGAATAAACCTCTCCGGGGCTCACAAAAACTTGCGATATTGACGCGAGAATTGAGAAACCAGTAGCAGTCACGACCGTAACTGGAACCACAAGTCGTGGGGACACAGCAAGTCGTGAGCAAGTCGTGGGGACACAGGGCTTCGTATGTCGTAGTGCCGTAGGGACATGCCGTAGGGACACACCGTTTCAAGGCCTCGCACCCCACCCCCGGGAACACACTTGCTGACGAACGCAGAATCGCGGGGACACAGCACCTTACCAGAAAACAGCGATGTAACACTCGGGAGTTGACCGGCGGGCAATTATCCACATTGAGCTACCCGAGGGGGCGCACCACTACGATTGAATTTTGTGCACGGACATCAAATCACAATCGGTTAGGGAACGGACTGTCATGGGGAGGAAACAGCGTATGAAAGTATTTGAGGCGGTATCACATCGCATTGATGAACTTTGGTAACGAGGGGACATTTGGCTACGGACAGTTCTGCACCAGCGATAACAGTCGCGCGGAGTTTTGACAACAAAACCAAAGAATTCGACTACTCGCCATGACCGTCCCAACCTAAGCGCATAGGCTGAATTACAAATTACCTACATGTGGAAATACGCCCCACACCAAGGTACCATTGCGATGAATGCTTGAAGATTCGCTTCCATGATCGCGAGGTGCCCCATGGCCCGATTGGCTCGAGTTGAGGTCTTTGCCGCAGATGAAATTGCTATCGTGCATGTCATGAATCGCACTGTGCGACGCTGCTTCCTTTTCGGTAACGATGACGTCACCGGACGAAACTTTGACCATCGAAAACAGTGGCTCGATGATCTCCTCGTGCAACTGGCAAAGTACTTTGCCATCGACCTTCTGAGTTCGGCAATACTCAGCAATCACTTTCACCTGCTGCTTCGATCAAGAC
>CAIOKE010000170.1 GCA_903858815.1 uncultured Planctomycetaceae bacterium
ACAAACAGGCGCCTCGGCATCGTCACCGAACTGCTGCTCGGTGGTTCGAAAAAAAAGCCGCTGGTGGCTACCAGCGGCTTTCTGTTTCCTGGTCCGGCAGGTGACTGCCGGGGGTTGGCAATCACTTGCCCTTCGATGCTTCCACGGCGGCCTGAGCAGCTGCCAGTCGTGCGATCGGAATACGTCGTGGAGAACAGCTGACGTAGTTCAGTCCGATTTCATGACAGAAGTACACCGACTTCGGATCACCACCATGCTCGCCGCAGATGCCGATCTTCAGGTCAGCTCGAGTTGCTCGGCCGTCCTGCACGGATGTTTTCATCAATCGGCCGACGCCGGTCTGATCGATGGTCTGGAACGGGTCAGCCGGCACGATGTCGTTTTCGGTGTAGTAACCGATGAACGACTTGTAGTCATCGCGGCTGATGCCGAGGCAGGTCTGAGTCAGGTCATTTGTGCCGAAGCTGAAGAACTCTGCAGTCTTCGCGATTTCACCCGACGTCATGGCTGCTCGCGGCACTTCAATCATTGTGCCGACCATGTAGTCCACCTTCACGCCCTGTTCCTGGCAGACGGTCTCAGCGGTATCACGGATGATCTTTGTCTGGTTGTCGACTTCCGTTTTGTAACCAGCCAGCGGGATCATGATTTCCGGATGGCAGTCGATCCCGGCCTTCTTCACAGCACAGGCAGCTTCCATGATGGCTCGAGCCTGCATAGCGGTGATTTCCGGATAGACGATACCAAGGCGACAACCGCGGTGACCGAGCATCGGGTTGGATTCCTTCAGCTCGTCCACTCGACGATGCACCTGTTCTTCGCTGACGCCGAAGGTCTTTGCCAGTTTTCCACCCAGCGTCGGATCTTCGTGCAGGTGGTGCTCAGACAGGAACTCATGCAGCGGCGGGTCCAGCAGACGGATCGTCACCGGACGGCTGCCCATGGTGCGGAACAGGTGAGTGAAGTCATCACGCTGGAAGTTCAGCAGCTTGGCCAGAGCCTTCTCGCGGTCCACTTTGGTGGTGGAGAAGATCATTTCGCGCATTTCGTCGAGATGATCGAAGAACATGTGTTCCGTGCGGCACAGACCCACACCTTCGGCACCCAGCTTCACGGACGCTTCGGCGTCGGCGGACTCGGTGTTGGCACGAACCTTGAGAGTTCTGTACTGGTCGGCCCACGCCATCAGCTGAGCATACCGGCCGTAGATTTCGGACTTCTCCGGAGCCAGCTTACCCATCAGCACGTCCATCACTTCGGACGGGCTGGTTTCGATCTTGCCGGCGAAGACTTCGCCGGTGAAACCGTCCACAGAAATCCAGTCGCCTTCTCGCAGCACTTTACCACCGACGGTGACGGTACCGGCTTCGTAGTCGATGTTCAGCTTGTCACAACCGCACACGCAGGTCTTGCCCATCTGGCGACTGACCAGAGCAGCGTGCGATGATGCGCCACCGAATGCCGTCAGAATACCCTTGGCAACCTTCATTCCGCGGAGGTCTTCCGGGCTGGTTTCCTTACGGACCAGCACCAGCTGCAGGTTGTTGTCGGCATTCCAGCGTTCTTCAGCATCAGATGCGTGGAACACGATCTGACCGGTGGCAGCACCAGGACCGGCGTTGATGCCTTTGGCCAGCAGCTGGTCAGCCTTGACTGCAGCAGCCTTGGCAGCCGGGTTGAAAATCGGCTGCAGCAGCTGATTCAGGTCGTCAGCCGGGATACGGCGTTTTTCCAGAGCCGTTTTAGCGTCGATCAGGCCTTCGTTGACGAGGTCAACAGCGATGCGAACCGCTGCGAACCCCGTTCGCTTGGCGTTGCGAGTCTGCAGCATCCAGACCTTGCCACGCTGAACGGTGAACTCGATGTCCTGCACTTCCTTGTAGTGCTTTTCAAGGATCCGACCGATGTCGTCCAGCTGCTTGTAGGCAGCCGGTGCGTCTGCACTGAGCGATTCTTCGATGCGCTTGGGGGTACGAGTTCCTGCGACGACGTCTTCGCCCTGAGCGTTGATCAGGTAGTCGCCGCAGAATCCCGGCAGACCGACCGAACAGTTGCGAGTCAGGCCCACACCGGTCGCACAGTCGTCACCGAGGTTACCGAACACCATGGCCTGCACGTTAACCGCTGTACCCCAGTCGTGAGGAATACCGTACTGGCGACGATAAACCAGAGCACGGTCGTTCATCCAGCTGCCGAACACGGCGCCGATACAACCCCACAGCTGCTCCATCGGGTTTTCCGGGAAATCAATGCCCTTGTGCTTGCGGATCACGGCCTTGAATTCCGTGACGATCTGCTTCAGAGCGTCAACCGTCAGGTCCTTCTCATGATCGACGCCCGCTTTGTGGCGAGCATGTTCCAGGATCTCTTCGAAGTGATCCGGGTCATTCTTGGTTTCCGGCTTCAGGCCAAGTACCACGTCGCCGTACATCTGAATCAGGCGGCGATAGCTGTCCCACGCGAAATGCTCGTTACCAGACTGACGAATCAGTGCGTGGACGACCTTTTCATTGATCCCGATGTTCAGCACGGTGTCCATCATGCCGGGCATGGATTCACGGGAACCTGAGCGGCAGCTGAGCAGCAGCGGGTTGGCTTCGTCGCCGAACTTTGAGCCCATAATGGTTTCGGCATTGGCAATTGCCGCCAGTACCTGGGCCTGCAGTTCCGGTGGATACTGCTTCTGATTTGCGTAAAAGTAGGTGCAGACTTCCGTGGTGATCGTGAAACCCGCCGGTACCGGCAGTCCAATGCGGCTCATTTCCGCCAGATTCGCACCCTTGCCACCCAGCAACGGCTTCTGTGTTGCATCGCCTTCAGCGCGACCATCACCAAACGTGTACACGTACTTCATTGAAAGAACCTTGTGAAGAAAACAGGCCACGAAAATGGCAGCATCTGCCTGCGCGCAGGCTGCGCGCACAATCAACGGCTGCCGCGAGCGGCAGAAATGTCGGTCGCCACGGTATCAGCGCAGGATTGAAACTGCAAGCTGTCTCAGGTTTGGGGGCGCCGGACTGCAGAAATGACAGGGAAACAGGCATCATCTGCGCGGATTTCGACCGATTTTCACAATCTCGCACGCCCCCCGGTATTAGAATTGGTTTCGGGAAACCCCGGAAATTTGACGCCTGTTATCCCACGACGCCCGCCCGTAGCCCCACTGTCCGCTCGCCAGGAATTCACGACGTGTCGTCCGGACCCCCGAATGATGAGACCGGTTTTCAGCTGCTGGGCCTGCCCGCCACCGATGATGAATCGGCTCAGCGGGCTCGAGCCCCCTTCGAGCTGCTGGTGTCGCAGTTTGTGGAAGAGCTGCGTCGCGGCGGTAAACCCTCGGTCGAACGCTACGCTCGCCGATTTCCCCCCCACGCCGACAAAATCCGCGAAGTCTTCCCCGTTCTGGCCATGCTGGAAACCGCTCGCCTTGACCGAGAATCCCGGTCCATTCGCCGCAATATGCCCGGCAGCTTTCCCTTCTCGCGGCTGGGGCCGTTCGAATTGCTCAGGGAAATCGGTCGCGGCGGCATGGGCGTTGTGTTTCGGGCCCGCGATCAAAGCTGCGGACACCTCGTCGCCCTGAAGGTGCTGCCGTGGCGCGCTTCTGTCGTCCCCGAATGGGTCGCTCGCTTTGAATCCGAAGCCCGCACCGCCAGCGAAATACACCACCCCGGAATTGTTCCCGTGTACAAATACGGGCAGGAAGACGGCTACAGCTACATCGCGATGCAGCTCATTCCCGGCATCGGACTGGATCGAATTATTCAGCTTCTGGGAGCACACGGGCAGGTCGATCTGCGGCAGCTGGCAGAGTCGGCCGGGGTCGTGACACCAGAGTCCCAGGTCGCAGAACATGCCGGCGATGTCACCAACAACCTGCTGGGCTCCACGGACTGGTCGGCCTTCGTCGGCATCGCTCTGCAGGCCGCACAGGCCCTGCGGACTGCTCATCAGGCCGGCGTCTGCCACAACGATGTCAAGCCCGCAAATCTGCTGCTGGGGGCAGGCTGTCGCGTGTGGGTCACGGACTTTGGATTGTCACGACAACTGCCCGAGATCGCCGAGCGGACGGTCAATCACACGCCCGGATCATTCGGGAATTCGCAGCGCCCACCAATTCTGACAGGCGCCGTCGGGGACCACGAGGGCGGCGGAACGCTCAAATATATGGCACCCGAACGATTTGCCGGCCAGAACTCCGCCGCCGCCGACTGCTACTCGCTCGGCGCCACCCTTTACGAGCTCAGCCTGCAGTGCTCACCCTTCTCACATGACGATCGGCAGCAGCTGCGACAGCAGATCCTGACTCAGACTCCGCTGCGTCCGCGAGAATTGTGCCCCGAATTTCCCGTCGGGCTGGAAACCATCATCCTGAATTGCCTGCAGAGGGATCCGGCCGATCGATATGAATCGACCGACGCACTCATTGCCGATCTGCTGCGTTGGAATCGAGGTCTGCGAATCTTCAGGACTCAACGCAGCATCCTCCGCCGCCTGCTGAACCCCAAACGACGTGGTCAGACCTGAAAACGTCGCGGAATGAACTGGCACGCGAATGAGCTGTGAGCGCGGCACGGCGGTGTGTGAAGGAATTGTAAAAATGCATCGGGTGGAAAATCCCGCAGCTTTTCGCTGTTTAACCGACTGTTAAACCAAATTGTAAAGCTCATGTATACACCGCCATTGATTTCAGGATAAGGAAGTCCTGTTCAGCGTGCTGGGAATGCCGGTCGTGCCTGCTGAGCCGAATCGGTTCTTCCGCCAACAGCAGTCGTGCTGTTTTTCCAGAGTGTTCATGTGTTGATTTTCTGAAACGCTTGATGTGTTTTTGCAGCTTTCAGAAATCTGCGAGCAGTGGGCATGTTCCTTGCTTAATAGCTCCCCCGTGCGCGGCAACTCGGAATGTCTGCCCACTTGCCTTCAGGCAAAGTGGACACCACTTCGGGTGGCCCGGCTCCTGATGCTTCATGACGGTTTGTGCTTTGAGTGGGGGACGGGTGTATGCAAAGTTGGAAGCGGCCTGCGGGCCTTATGCGTTTCATCAGGCCAGCAGCGGCCTGTGTTCTGCTGACACTGGCTGTGTTAGGCACAGCAGATTCCCTGGTGGCACAGCAGCTGGCAGCTGACGGTTCATTTGCCGCGCCGGGCTTTGCAGCGGGTGAGTACCTCGTGTCCGCTCGGCAGACTCTTGGTCCGTGGAATGTGGACCTCGGCAACGTGGGGCTGCACGTGGGGCAGTTCGCCATGCCTCATGTTGAACAGAATGCGGTGGATCTGAATGGCACTCGTTCAGGGTCTCTGTTTCAAACGTTGACGCTGCAGCGTGGTACCGAATACACCGTTCGTTTTCTGATGTCCGGCAACTGGCGCACGAATCCGGACGTTCCGCGACGCGTCTCAGTACTGTTCGGCACTCAGCGACAACTCTACGAGCTGCAGCGCCCGGCGGACTGGTCTGCTCAGAATCCGCAGTGGCAGATTATGGAAGCGGTGTTCACTGCAACAGCCGCTGCGACGGGGCTGCGATTTTCTTCAGAGAATCCGGGTCTTCCGGATGGAGCTTTGATTTCAGGAATCGAAGTCCTGGCTCCTGCGAAGGCTCCGGGACCACTGGATGCCGAACCCATTCCTCTGCCTCCGGATCTGGACCAGTATGTAGCCGATCGCAGCAAAGCGATTTTGCTGGGTAAGGCGTTGTTCTGGGACATGCAGGTGGGCTCTGACGGGCGGACGGCCTGTGCCAGCTGTCACTGGCATGCGGGTGCAGACATTCGCACGAAGCATACGCTGGACCCCGGTGCCCCCGGCAGCCAGTTTGGCCATCAGACCGCGCTGGGTGAAACTCTGGCTGCGAAGGCGCTGGCTGGATTTCGCGGCGTGAACGTGCAGATGACAGCTGCCGACTATCCTTTCCACCGGTTTGCCAACCCTTTGGTTCCTGGTGACGAACCTGGCTTTGCGGATCGCGGAAATCCAGTGCTGGCGTCGACTATGGAAGTGCACGGCTCGGCCGGAGTGCGAAAGACACTTTTCCGGGGTATCGTGCCAGGCAGTGCGGTCGACGCCAGCCAGCCCGTGCCCGACGACGTGTTCAATGTGAATGGGGTCAATGTGCGGCAGGTGACAGGTCGCAATGCTCCGACGTCCATCAATGCCGTGTTCTTTGATCGCACGTTCTGGGATGGCCGAGCCAACCATTATTTCAACGGTGTGAATCCGTTTGGAGATCTGGATCCGGACGCTCGGGTTCTGAAGGCGGATGCGGCTGGGAAAATGCAGCCGGTCCGCATTCTGCTCAGTAACGCTTCACTGGCATCGCAGGCTGTTGGTCCGGTGAACAGTTCTGTGGAAATGTCATGGATTGCTCGCAGCTTTCCGGAAGTTGGCCGCAAAATGTTGTCGCTGCGTCCGCTGGCTCTGCAGAAAGTGGATGCCACAGACAGTGTCCTTGGCCTGTGGGTGGATTCGTGCGGACGTGGCCTGGATCAGGACAAGGCCGGGTACGCGCGACTGATTCGCGAAGCATTCCAGCCGGTCTGGTGGTCGTCTCACGAGGTGACCAGTGATGGTTATACTCACATGGAAGCCAACTTCTCACTGTTCTGGGGGTTATCACTGATGCTGTACCAGGCAACTCTGGTATCAGATCAGGCCCCTTATGACAGCTTTGCCAAAGGTGACCTGAATGCGTTGACCCCGAGGGCCAAAGAGGGTTTGCGAATCTTCCTGAACGAGGGCAAGTGCATCAACTGCCACGGTGGTCCCCAGTTTGCGGGTGCACTGGTGCAGGAGCTGCGTGGCAACAATGCTGAGCACCTTGTGGAATTCATGCCCATGGCCGTTGGCACAGCATTCTACGACGGCGGTTTCTATAATATCGGAGTGCGTCCGACGGCAGAAGATATTGGCGTCGGGGCCAGCCATCCGCTGTTCGGGCCGCTGTCCTACAGCCGGCAGGAGCAGCAGGGGCGAAATCCCGATCCGCGTACGCTGGTGCGTCCCGGAAATCGCGTGGCCGTTGACGGGGCCTTCAAGTCGTCCACTCTGCGGAATATCGAGCTGACCGGGCCCTACATGCACAACGGTGGCATGAAGTCGCTCGAAGAAGTCGTCCAGTTCTACACTCGTGGTGGCGACTTCCGCGGGACGAATCGGCAGGACCTTGATCCGGATGTCGGTGGCATCCCGGAACTGCAGGGGAATGCAGAAAAGATCGGCGCTGTGGTTGAGTTCATGCTGCACCTCACGGATCCTCGAGTGAAGTACCGCAAGGCGCCGTTCGATCATCCGGAGCTGGTGCTGCCGCAGGGAACATCGGGTGTTGTGGATGGCTACGTGCGGGATCTCCTGTATCTGCTGCCGGCTGTCGGGCGCGATGGTGGCGAACCGTTCGGCAGTTTCGAAGACGCGCTGCGAACAGGCTTCCCACTGGAACGACTGAACCAGACTCAGGGCAGCGTTCCTGAACCCGCCGGTCGCCTGATGAAACCAGTTGACGGAGAACCGGTCATCGATGTTGGTGTACCACCGGGTGCTGTGAAGCCTCCGGTACCGCTGGACCCAGTGGTGGAAGAACCCATCGTTCAGGAGCCGACGGTTGAAGAGCCGGCAGTTGAAGAGCCCGCAGTGGTCGGGCCGGCTGTTGAGGAGCCGGCAGCTGCGGAACCGGCATTGCCGGAGCCACCCCTGCCATAGCTGCAGGAACTGGTCGGGCCACAGGCCGTCTGAGATGCTGATTGGGTGAGGTTGACACAGTTCAGCCTCCCCTTTTCGTTCCCCCACCCACCGAAACTCGCAACGGAACCCCCCGGATTGTCTTGCTTTTCTGCAGGAATTCCGGGGAGAATACAGCGCAGCTGACAGTGCAGCTGTGGATGGTTTCCTGCGAAGTGGATCTCGGGGGCAGGCAGATGGTCGGACTGGGATTGCAGCAGAAGCTGTCCATGGTGGTTTCCCGGCTGTCGCGGGTCAGAATTCTGCGACATCAGACTCGCGTCTGGTTGGTGTTGCTGATACCTGCGGCTGTGCTGGTTCTGCTGTTACCGGTGCAGATCGGTTCGTGGCGTCCCGAAGTTCCGGTGCTGCTGGGGGCCACAGTGCTGGGCGTCCTGCTGGCGCGAATCCTTGTTCGGCAACCGTCGTTATCGGAAGCGGCGCGACTGGTTGAGCAGCGTGATCAGGGGCTGCACGATGTTGTACTCACTGCTGTGCAGATGCTGTCTCAATATCCCCCGCCTCAAACCGTACTGGCTCAGATGACGGTTCAGGATGCAGATGATCTGGTGCGTCAGCGTGACTGGTCGAAGGTGGTGCCGGCCGGGCAGATTCTGAAGTGGTCGGTGCTCAGTCTGCTGTCTTTTCTGCTGTTGGTTTCCAGCGTAACGGCAGCCAGTCATTATGGCCGTCGTTTGCTGCCTGCTGGATCGCAGGGTCAGTCCACAGAGAAGGGTGCGGGCCCGAACTCTGAAACCGGTCAGCCACAGCTGGTTGTGGAACCTGGTGACACTGAGGTTGAGCAGGGTTCGGCGCTCACAGTGGTCGCGCGGTTCTCGGGTACAGCGCCGGAAAAAGCAGTGCTCGAATTTGTCGGTGCGGATTCCGCAAAACGCCAGATCTCACTCAGCGAGACCGTGGATGCCGGCGTGTTTGCTGCGCGAATGGAAGACGTCAGCAGCAGCGGTGTGTATCGAGTGCTGTATCAGCAGCAGCTGTCGGCTGCCGGTGCGCCGCAGCAATCGCGGGACTTTCAGGTCACGGTTTTCGTCCGTCCGAAGCTTGAGCAGATAGACGCAGAGGTGACACCGCCTGCCTGGTCCGGTCGGGCAGCAGAGACTGTCGAAGACGTTGTCCGCCTGACTGTGACAGAAGGTTCACAGGTCAGATTACAGATGCGATTGAACAAGCCGGTCGTGCAGGCCGAATTGCGACCTGCTGAAGGGCCGGCCATACCTTTGACGGCAGCCAGCCCGGATGGTCTGGTGGTCCAGACACAGCTGACAGCACTTGCCAGTACCACCTGGACCGTCCATCTGCAGGATGCTCAGGGACGTACGCCGGCTGATGAACAGCAGTTTTCGCTGCGAGTCGTGGCCAATAAGCCGGCCACAATCAAACCCACCTTTCCTGCTCGGGATGTGAATGTTTCACCACTGCAGGAGTTTTTTGTCGAGGCCGCCGCGACCGACGATTTCGGACTGGTCAACGCAGGTCTTGAATATTCTCTTGCGGGTGGTGAAAGCCGTGAGGTGTCGCTGCTGCAGCCGACGACCGACGGAGCACAAGTGACGGCTGCACAGCTGCGACAACTGATCGATCTGGAATCGCTGCAGGCCGCCCCGGACGACATGGTGACCTACACATTCTGGGTCGAAGATCAAGCTGCGGATGGGTCACTGCGTCGGGTGTGGAGTGATCTGTTGTTCGCAGAAGTCCGTCGCTTTGAAGAAATCTTTCGTGAAGATCAGCAGGGAGGACAGCAACAGCAGCAGCAACAACAGCAGGGTGGCCAGCAGGGACAGGGGCAGCAGGGCAGTCAGGTTGATAATGCTCTGGAACTGCAGAAGCAGATTATTTCGGCCACCTGGAACCTGATTCGCCAGTTTGCACAGCTGCAGTCAGCCGGCACGCTTTCCAAAGATCTCGAAACACTCGTCCAGTCGCAGAAACAGGCGATTGATGTGCTGCAGCAGTCACTGTCGCAGGGACCGCAGCAGCCGCAGATCTCGGCACTGGCCGAACAGGCGGTGCAGGAAATGACGGCAGCAGCTGATGCGCTCAGCAAGGCCACCACCGAGCCGACCGTTGAACAGGTGGCACTCGCACTGCCACTGGAAAAGAAAGTCACTCAGACATTACTGCGGATGCGGGCGGCCGAATTTCAGGTGCGACAGCAGCAGCAACAGCAGCAACAGGGACAACAAAGCCAGAGCCAGGGGCAGCAGAACTCGGCTTCGCAGCAGCAACTGCAGCAACTGGAACTTGACAACAACCGCAATCGCTACGAATCACAGCAACAGGCTCAGCAACAGGAAGAGCAGCAGCAGTCACAGGAACAGCGAGAGCAGCTGCAGGTGCTGAACAGACTGAAAGAACTGGCACAACGACAGCAGATGGTCAATGAACGTCTGAAGCAGCTGGAAAGTGAGCTGCGAACAGCCCAGACCGATGCCGAACGAGAAGAAATAGAGCGGGAGCTGAAACGGTTACGCGACGAACAGCGTGAAATGCTCCGGGATGCTGACGAACTGTCTGAGCGGATGCAGCAGGCGGCCGAATCACAACAGCCCCAGCAGCAGCAGATGCAGCAGCAGATGCAGGAAGCTCGCAGCAATATGCAGCGAGCCAGCAGTGCGATGGACGAGGGTCGCATGGCGGAAGCCATTGCTGAGGGCACCAGAGCCGAACGACAGTTTGACGAATTGAAGGATGAGTTTCGGAATCAGACGTCTTCGCAGTTCGATGAGGCGGTGCGGGAGCTGCGCGATCAGGCACGGGAATTGACCGATAAACAGCAGCAGCTGGCTCAACAGCTGTCCGGACAGTCAGCGCCGCCAAAGTCAGCGTCGCCGGAACCGGAATCAGCCGAACCGGCACAGCAGGCTCAGCGCCCGTCACTCAGGTCCGAACGCAACCGCGAGCAGGTCGAACAGGCGGTGCAGGAACAGCGGGATCGTCTGAATCGCGTGATGGATCAGTCGAAACAGCTGATTGAGCAGGCTGAAGAGACGGAACCACTCCTGTCTGATCGTCTGTACGAAACCCTGCGTGACGTGAAGGACTTGAAGCCCGAAGAGGCCCTTGAGGCCGCTGAAATGCTGGCAGAACGAGGCTTGTGGCAGCAGACTCAGGAAGCTGAACAGATCGCCAGCCGGGGTCTCGAACGACTGCGTGATGGCATTGAAAACGCTGCCGACGCGGTGTTGGGCAGCGAAGAGGAATCCCTGCGGCGGGCTCAGGCTGAATTGCAGCGGGCTTCTCAGCAGTTGTCCGAAGAGCTGCGAGCAGCTCAGGGGACGGAGGCAGAAGAACGGGCCGGCCAGCGAGGTGAGCAGCCTGCTGGCGAGGGCCAGCGTGGTGAACGCCCGCCTGGTGAGCAGCCTGCTGGTGAGGTCGAGGGTGGTGAACGCCGGCCGGGTGAGCAGCCTGCTGGCGAGGGCGAGCGTGGTGAACGTCCGCCGGGTGAGCAGCCGGGTGGTGAGGGCGAGCGTGGTGAACGTCCGCCGGGTGAGCAGCCTGGTGGCGAGGGCGAGGGTGGTGAACGTCCGCCGGGTGAGCAGCCGGGTGGTGAGGGTGAGGGTGGAGAACGTCCGCCGGGTGAGCAGCCTGGTGGCGAGGGCGAGGGTGGTGAACGTCCGCCGGGTGAGCAACCGGGTGGTGAGGGCCAACGTGGTGAACGTCCGCCGGGTGAGCAGCCGGGTGGTGAGGGCCAACGTGGTGGTCAGCGACAGCGATCTTCCTTACTGGATGGAGGTCGTGAAAGTGCAGACGGCAGGGCTGACGGAAACAACCGTCCGGGACGACCTTTGACCGGAGAGGACTTCACCGAGTGGTCCGACCGGTTGCGGGAAGTGGAAGAGATCCTGGATGATCAGGAGCTGCGTAGTCGAGTGTCGCAGGTTCGTGATCGAGCGCGAGCGATGCGGGCTGAGTTTCGCCGTCATGGCACCGAGCCACAGTGGGATCTGGTGAAGTCTCAGCTGCTTGGCGAACTGCAGCAACTGGAGCAGCGAATTGGTGAAGAGCTGCTGCAGATGCAGTCAGATCGCGCCATGGTGCCGATTGATCGCGATGCTGTTCCGGAAGAGTTTGACGCGGCTGTGCAGCGATACTATGAGCTGCTGGGCCAGAAGAAGCGTCAGCAGCCAGCAGAAAAAGGGCAGTAGTCGCTTCAGGCGAACGATTCCGTGGTCCCTATCACATGGGCTTGTTCGTCTCCGGGTGAAGGTCTGAGTCTGCTTCAGTTTCTGTGGCCTTGGCTGCCGTGTTTTGTGACCAATATTCGCGGATCAATGAAGAATCCTGCGCGCACCTGCAGGTTGCAGTTTGGCCGGGTTGGCGAAAAACGCACAGGAGACTGCTTCTGTGCAGGGAAAAACATGAACGCTCAGACGCAATCGGCAACACCCGTCAGCTGTCGCCAGCGGTTCGCCTGTATGGCGGGGGGGGATTTGAACGCGCTGGACGACACGGGCTGAAGCCCATGCTGCGGCCACTGAGCACCAGCTCGGTGACGGTGTCGAGCAAAAAATTTAGCCCGAGCATTCCTGCTCGACCCCGTACTGCAAAAACACAATGTTTTTCAATGAGCTGGAGTCAATTTGACAGCCTCAACCGACTTTTGTCCCTCGCGTCAGGAAGACTCAGGCTGCGGTTGTCGGTGAATAACCACAACTGAACACTGACTTCGGCTCGGCAGGAGCCTCGCCCTCCCGAGTGCAACTTCCTGACCACGGACCACGGACCACGGACCACGGATGGCAACACGGCTCACAGCATTTTATGTGCAACCATAGTTGCAGTTGGTCAGCGTTTCAGCAGGTCGTCCCGACGATAGCCCAGGTAAACGGTTGTCGATGGATGAGCTTCCAGCCATTCACCCCATGTTGTGCGAGTGTACTCAACGTCGCGCAGGGGGACTTCAGCGGAGTTCTGGGGGTACATGGTGTCGTCCAGTCGCAGCAGCATTTCCCCATTCTGAAAACCGCCGGTCTGTACAGTCAGCGTCTGCCCTTTGTCAGTTCCCATGACGCGAACACAGTCCGTGCGGTCACAGTAGGTGACACAGACTGGAAAATCACCGCGATTTTCATTGACAACGTGCGACTGCATGTGCTTCAGGGCGCTGATCAGATAGGCCCGCACTGTTTCTCCGATGACAACACCCACAACCTGTTCATTCGGCGGGATATCGACTTCCTTCGCCAGGTAGACCACAGGGTCCAGCACTGGGGGCACGATGAACGGCGTGTTCATCATGGCATCGACGGAATCCGGATCCGGTAGCTTGGGATGCGGAGGCGGGGGCAGCATCGTGGGGTCTGCCGTATCACAACCGGGCATCAGACAGGCGGCAATCAGCAGGCCAAAAACCGATGAAAGTAACGTTCTGCGGGCTGAGGCGGCCGAGTTGTCAGTATGGCATTTCATTGGGAAGTTCTTCCTCGGTTGCGAGGAACTCCAGGGACAACCAGTATCTCCACGGATAGCCTTCAGCAGCCCTGAGCGCACCCATCAGGGGCAGGACCATCGTCATTACCCCCAGCACAGCCAGCATTGGCAAGCCAACGGCAACAAACGTCAGCATACCTGAGATGAGTCCGTAAATCAGGCTGCTTAGCATCCAGTTGATAATAATCCGCCCCTGCAGATCGACAAGGCGGGAATGCTGACGACCGATGACCCACATGGCGACCGGTGCCACGATTCCGGCGCCGGTCCACCAGAGTAGCTGGGAAAGGTGCATCAGTGCACACCACGCGTTGACACCTAAGCCGCAGATTCTTTCGCCATCTGCGCCAGTGACGGCGTTCAGGATCTGTTCCTTGGCTCGCTCAAACTGTTCGGCCGTGAGTGCACCAGCAGTTTTCAATGCCTGCAGGCGTTCCAGTTCTTCCGCAATCATGTATCTTCCCTGAAAGATTCAAAGTTGTGGGTCATGTTGTTTGGTGATGTTCACCGAGGGGAGACCGGAATCCTGGAAAAGGCTCTGCAGGATGACAACAGAAAAAGCCTTGCCAATCGCCTTTCAGGACTGAAAACCCCGTGTATCGGCCAGTTCTGGCGAGATGTTGCCAAATCTGCATGTTTGAGGCAACATCAGTACACGGTCGTCTGTGAATCCGCGTTTTTCGGTGCCTCGCCCGACCGCTGTTGGGGGGTAGCCAGTGGAGGGCGAGACTCCTGCCGAGCCGCACCGCTTCCCAAATGGCGGTTCGGGCGTTCTTTTTGGCTGCGCAGGCCGGGAGGTTTGGGCTGGTTTTGTGGAATTTGTCGAATTTCCTTATCGATCTGAATGTTGCGGGCCGATAACCACAGAAGAGATCCCGTTTTCTCGGGGTTTCGTGTGTTCTTTGGCAAGTCGTGATGAAATCAGGATCAAGTGCGATCTGTGGTTTGGTTCGGGACTGCTGTGAGTCTCAGAATGCCGGTGATTTTTGTTCACCAGGCTGTTTGGGGTCTTGACAGTAAATCCAGACACAGCCTAAGCTTGTGACGTGAAATTACCCCGTTCCGGGGCTTGTTTACTGTCCAGGAGCTCAGATCGTGACCAAAAAAGAGATCGTGAAGGCGATTTCCGATGAGTTGGGTCTTACGCAGCTGACGACGAAAGAAATCGTTCAGAAGACGTTCGACTCGATTATTGAAACGCTGGTCACAGACCGTCGGATTGAACTGAGAAACTTCGGTGTGTTCGAGGTGCGGATGCGGGCGGCTCGCAAGGCTCGCAATCCTCGCACCGGAGGACAGGTGGAAGTTCCGGCGAAGTTCGTGGTAACGTTCAAGCCGGGCAAGGAAATGGAAGCTCGTGTGCTTGAACTTGAGCGTCAGGAACATGAAAGGGCTGCTGCGGCTGCCTCTGGTTCCACAACAGCTCGCCCTGGATTCTGATTTCATCGCGATGTCGGGCTTCGGCCGACAGCCTTCGAACATCTCAGACCACTTCCTGTAAGTGTGGCGGCCGCCTGTTTAAGTGGCGGTAGATGTGTCCACGGAAGGACGAAGCGATGAAGATGCGTATTCGACTGATGGCGGGGCTGCTGCTGGCCTGTGCTTCTATGGGCTGCATGATGCCGATCTGGAGTCCCAATCCGGACGTGCGTGCACGACAGCTGATCTATCAGTCTGAAAGTCTGCGCCATATCCCGGAAATCTGGGAGCGGATCTGGGGTCTTGATCAGCCAGACCTGGCAACTCCGTACCGCGTTCACGGTGGCGTGATCTGACAGAAGTGCAGCGAATTGGCAGGCCGGTGGCAGCGCAAAGCTCAGCCGGCCTCGTTTCGCGCGCTTCAGCGGATCTCACGAAGACGTGGTCGTGTATCATCATCGAGCCCGGAAACTTCCGGCCGCTCGGCTCGTATCCGTTCGCCTCGCCCTGCGCCGGGGCGCAGAGACAACCGTGTACCAGCCACTTCAATTTCACTGATCCGGTAGATCCGAACAGCGTTTTCCTGCGCGGTTGACTGTCGCTGCAACGATGGTACGAAGGCTGGTAACAGTCCCCCTTGTCGACCTCGCGCGGGCCCCTCTTCAGCTGCCTGCGGATCTTCCCGCAGCGTGATCTGCACCTCAGGTGTCTGAGGATAGTGCAGGACAAGCTTCAGTGAACTTCCCGGGTCACCCGTCGGCGGTGAATTCAGACTCGGCGAAAAACTGACCTCCACACGATCCTGCAGGTCTCTGTGCCCCGAGTATTCGAATGTGCGAAGCCCATCGGAGATTGAGGCTTCAGCATCATTCAGTTTCCAGCCTGGAGCTGCAGCAACAGAGATCGAGCTGGTACGCCCAATGACTCGCGGTACAGCCGTCAGTGTCGATGCCAGCTGCTGCGATGCACTCGCGGGTAACTCGTCGGCACCCAGCAGCCGCGCACACAGCAACAGGGCCGGAATTGGTATCCGCTGCACCATCTCAGGCTCTTCCAGCAGGCCACTCAGCCGCTTTCGGTCACCCGCATGATAATACAACGAGGCCAGTGCCACGGAACTCTGATCCGTTTCCAGCTGTTCGTCCACGTTGCACAGAATCAGCTCTTCGGCCGCCGTATATCGCTTGTGGCGTCCCAGAATCCACGCGCACACCAGATTGGCCTCCCAGTTCCTCGTGGAATACTCAAACGCCAGCTGCGCGGTCTCCGGGGCCTCCGGGTCACGACGGCTTTCCTGAATCAGCGACAGATTGGCCATGCTGCTGGCCAGCATGTCGTCCTGCCGAAAATGGCCGCGCCCGATCTCGGTCAGTCTCCGAAATGTTTCGGCCGCTCCTTCGCCATCACCCATCTGCTGCTGCGTCCTCGCCACGTAGTACCAGTAAGGCGGATAGCACTCCATAAACCGCTCCAGTCGCTTCAGTGACCGCAGCCGCACCTCAGGCTTTTCCACCGCCATTGCTTCTGTCAGCTGATCCAGATCCTGATCGCGGAGCAGCCAGCGGTCCGGAATATTGTTCTTGCGACTCAGCTTCCAGAAACTGTCCAGAAATGATGACGACCGCGTCATCAGTGACTGAAACTGTGTTTTTTCCACCGCCCACAGATCCGAATCCCGCCTCAGCTGATTGTTGCGATAGTCCCACCAGCTGGATGCACCAGTCTGAATCACAGATCCAACCTGTCCCGTCGCAGCCTGAGCCCCCATCACAAACAGATCGGTACCCATCTTCCGCTGCACACCTCGACGGAACCCCTCCGTAATCACCGTCCGCTCACGGTCACTGATTTCCACCATCCCGATCTCATCCAGTATGGATCGATACAGTGCGATCACTTCGGGGTCATCAATCTGGTTCAGGTCGATGTTATTCAGAATCCGCTGCTGCTCTTCGTAAAGCACCTGCTTGGTGCCCGTTCGGCGAATGCGATGCAGAGCGGCACGGCAGTAATTCAGAGTCACTGCGGTCTTGCGACGAACGATATCCATCTCACGACTGCTTGCGTCCTCACGGGAATCGCCGAGCAGCTGCGCCAGACACGCCGGGGCAGCAAAAGCCTCACCCAGAAGCACTGCGATCAAAAAAACAAACGCGGATTTCATGGTAGCGAACCACTGACCGAAGCACCTGCAGCAACCGCACGGCTCACCGACCTGGGCTACCTGCCCGAATCCCAGTCCCGCGACTGGATGCGCACGCTGTTATGTGCCTCTGACCAGCTGTCGACAGTCCATCCCTGACAGACGCAGCCGTACACTTCGCATACTTTCATCAGATTTGCCGAAGACAATGGCAAAACAGATTTGAATGAAAATTCGGGCGACAGATCGCAGGAAAGATCGCGTTGCGAAGACTGCGAAGACTGCGGGAAATGCTGCTGGTCCGGAGGTTTCGGCAGAATCTGCCGGTTCATCTGCCCGGCGACGGCTGCAGTGCTGCAAAACGCTGACGAATCTGAGTGACATCCCCGAGCGTCAGCCAGACTGTCCACTGCATGTCAAAACCGGCTGTAACTGCAATCGTGTCGATCGGGGCAAAGTAAGAACAGGCACCGTCCTTCGCACTGCCCTGCCCCGCTCGATAACACGTCAGCTGGGAAGCACGCGGCACACAGCAGCCCAGCCCCTGCCCATCGCGATTCAACAAAGCTGCCCAGTGTTCCGTCATCGGCACGTATTCGTTGGGCCAGCCCGGAGTGCGATAGTGCAGTGGGGCCCCTGTCCACGGTCGGTCACTTGTGCAGACCGCCAACTGTGAATACTCAGGGTCCGTAAAAACCGCCGGCAGCTCCTGATGACAGGCTGGATGCTCAACCTCGCCCCTGTACTGGAATCGATAGTCAATCCGCACAAGAGGCCCCTGCAGTGAGATCTGCTGAGTCATGAGTGCGTCAGTGATATCCGAACCGGCCGCCCAGTGAACCGGTTGCGTCTCAATGGTCGCTGTGGATTCTGTAACGCTCTGCTTCAGGATCGTGGCCGAACGCCCCTTCCAGTCGCCACCCTGAACCGGGTTCCAGCGCCACGGACGCCCGTTCCAGTTCGAACCATCCTCCCGTCCATACCACGACTGCTGTACCAGTCGACCACGATCAAACGAATTCACCAGACTGCGACTGGCTCCCGCTGCACTGAGCCAGCCAATCGCTCCACCCGAGCTGCGCAGCAGTCCGACTTTCAGGTCCCGATTTCCCAGCCAGATCCAGTCTTCGGCCTCGGCGGCGAATGCAAACCCAGTCGCAGTGCCGCAACCAATTCCAGCAGCCAGCAGACCCAGCGTTCGCCGCCGACCAACAGGCTGGTCAGATCCGGCTGTGGGCAGAGTCTGCTGTGTGCCACCGGTCATGGAAAACTCCGGTTCATCGACACCGACACAAACAGAACTCAGCGGCGAGTCAGAACATCACGACCCACCCACGGACGCAGTACCTCAGGAACGACCACACTACCGTCTTCCTGCTGGTAGTTTTCCAGTACCGCGATGATTGCGCGAGCACAGGAAATGGCAGTCCCGTTCAGCGTATGCACATACTGTGTGCCCTTCCGCTCCTGACTGCGACAGCGAATATTCAGACGGCGCGACTGGTAGTCGGTACAGTTCGATGCACTGGTCACCTCACCGTACTCGCCCCGACCCGGCATCCACGCTTCAATATCAAACTTGCGATAAGCCGGTCCACCAAGATCACCGGACGCTGTATCGATCACTCGGTACGGAATCCCCAGCGCCTGGAAGATCTCTTCTTCGATCCGCAGAATCTCTTTGTGCAGTGCGTCTGATTCCTGCACGTCCGGGCCGGCGTAACCGAACATCTCCACCTTCGTGAACTGATGCACTCGGTAAATCCCCCGCGTTGCCCGTCCGGCCGCACCCGCTTCCGTACGGAAACAGTGCGACAACCCGGCATACTTCAGCGGCAACACAGACTGATCCAGCGTCTGATCCTTCTGAATACCGCCCAGAGTAATCTCGGCGGTGGCGACAAGGCTGAGATCCGTGTTGGCAATGGAATAGATCTGAGTTTCATCACCGCGAGGGTTAAATCCGATGCCTTCAAGGACCGAGTCGCGTGCGAGGTCCGGAGTGGTGAACAGCGTGAATCCCTCGCCCCGCAGCTTCGTCAGGGCAAACTGCACAAGTGCCATTTCCAGCAGGACAGCGTCGTTCTTAAGAAAATAGAAGCCCGATCCGGCCACTCGCGCCCCGGCTTCGAAGTCAATCAGATCAAGGCCGGCTGCCAGCTCCACATGATCCTTCACCGGGAATGAAAACTCCGGACGACGGCCCCAGACCCGGATTTCGCGAGCATCTGCTTCGCCACCAATCGGCGCCTCGGGGTGCGTCAGATTCGGAATCCGAGCCTGCTCGGACTTCAACTGCTCCTCCACAACACGCATCTGCTCGTCAACTGCCGCAACTTCGTCACGCAGCACCTTGCCCTGCTCAATCAGAGCCGGTCGCTGTGACGCATCGGCCTTCGGAATGCGAGCAGAGAGGTCCTTCTGCTGCCGACGAATGTCATCGCCTCGGACAATCAGCGAGTTACGCTGGTCCCGCAGGCGGATCACCGCATCCACATCGGCCTGTACACCGCGTTTTGCACAGTTCTCTATCACTTCGTCGCGATGATCGCAGATGAACTGCAGATCCAGCATGGGCTCACTCCACCAACATCAGTATCGAAAAGTTGCAGAAAAAAACAGGATCTCAGGGCTGTCAGCGATTCAGACGGACCGCCGCCAGCTCTTTCCAGAGACAGGCACTGGCCTGAGTCCCCCGATGGAAATCCTGCAGATGAATATGCTCGTCAGGACTGTGCAGATTGTCCGAATTCCGACCCCAGCCCAGCAGCAGAGTATCGATTCCCAGAATCTGTTTGAAGCTGAGGACCACCGGAATGGAACCGCCTTCACGAAACAGGACCGGGGGCTGACCAAAAGCCGCCTCAACGGCACGCTTCGCCGCCGCCAGCCAGTCACTGGTCGGGTCAAAGACAAACGCTTCACAGCCATGAAAACGACGAAACTCAAACTCAATCCCCGCAGGACAATGCGATCGCAGAAAGGACTCCAGACCGTCCAGCACCTTCTGCGGCGTCATGCGAGGCACCAGACGACAGGTAATCTTTGCCATCGCCCGCGATGGAATAATCGTTTTCGGGCCTTCACCCGTGTAGCCACCCAGGATTCCGTTGATGTCACACGTTGGTCGAGCCGTACGTCGCTCAAGCGTTGACCAGCCCTGCTCGCCAAATACCGCACCACTGCCCACTTCCTTCAGGAAATCGGCCTCTGTGAAAGGCAGCGCCGCATAGCCCGCTCGCTCTTCCACTGTCAGATCCACCACATCGTCATAGAAGCCCGGAATCTGCACCCGACCATTCGGACCGATCAGGGCACCGCACATGCGAGTCAGGGCGTTGACCGGATTGGCAATACTGCCCCCGTAAACGCCACTGTGCAGGTCCTTCGACGGTCCCCGCAGACGGACTTCCGCCGCAACAATACCCCGCAGACCACAGGTGATGGCCGGAATCCCATCACCATACTGACTGGTGTCACTGACAACCGCAACATCCGCCCGCAACAGATCCTGATGAGTCTTCAGGAAGTCGTCGAGATTGATCCCGCCACACTCTTCTTCGCCCTCAATCAGAACCTTGACGTTCAGCGGCAGCCCGCCGTTGACATGCATCCACGCCTGAATCGATTTCAGATGAGTAAACAGCTGCCCCTTGTCGTCCGTGGCGCCGCGAGCATACAGGCGACCGTCACGAATCGTTGGCTCAAACGCCGGTGTCGTCCACAGATTCAGCGGATCCGGCGGCTGCACATCGTAGTGGCCGTAAATCAGTACCGTCGGCAAAGCCGGGTCCACCAGCCGCTCGCCATACACGATCGGGTGCCCCGGAGTAGGATAAATGGTGGACTGCAGACCAGCGTCTGTCATCGCCTGCTGAACCCAGTCTGCACACGCCCGCATCTGTGGAGCATACGCGCTGTCGGCACTGACACTGGGAATCCGCAGAAACTGACAAAGCTCGTTCAGAGCGGAATCCTGGCGGGATTGAAGAAAATCAAGGATCTGCTGCATGGCCAAACCGTTCGGGAAAATGCGGAACCAGAGTCGCGTGGGCGAATTTACTCAGTTTATCATAAACACTCACACGCAATGCTGACAGCCCCACGGATCCCGGAATCATTTTGCAGACTGATCACGAAAAGGTATGGTTTCCTTTGAATGTATGGACAGATTTCAGAAAATCGACGTCCATACCCCGCCGTATCTCCCAGGTCCTCACCGGACCTCTCCCCGCACTTTCAAAGAGTATTCCCATGCTGCGTACGCTGCTGATTCCCGCTTTTCTTGCAGTTTTCTGCTGCTGTGAACTTCACGCCGGTGACTGGCCCCAGTGGCGCGGTCCACTCAGAAATGGACAGTCCGCAGAAAAACTGGCATCACACGACTGGGAAGCCAATCCCCCCAAACTGCTCTGGACCGTGGAAGGTTTCGGCGGAGGTTATGCCAGTGTGGCGGTCGTCCGCGATGTCCTGTACACCGTCGGAAATCTGGATAACGGGCAGGCTGTGATCGCAGCCAGTGCCAAAGACGGCAGCATCCTCTGGAAACAGCCTGTCACTGAAGCCAATCCCAAACATTCCTACGAAGGGTCACGCTGCACCCCCACCGTCGTCGGTGAACTGCTCTATGTCATCACCTCCGATGGCTCCATCGCCTGCCTCAAAACAGATGGTGGCAGCATCGTCTGGCAACGCAAGTTCAGCGACTGGAACGGCAAGCTGATGTCCGGCTGGGGCTTTTCCGAATCACCACTTGTGGATGGGGATCGAGTGCTGTGTACTCCGGGCGGCCCCGACGCACTGGTCGTTTGCCTCAATCGTCAGACCGGTGAAGAAATCTGGAAGTGCAGCAGCAGCTTCACGGGTGACGCAGGCAAAGATGGCGCTGGGTATTCGTCCATCATCACCTCGGAAGCCCTCGGAATTTCCCAGTATGTGCAGCTGACAGGACGTGGCCTGATTGGGATCGATGCAAAGACCGGCAAACAGCTGTGGACCTACAACCGCGTTGCCAATGGCGTGGCCAATATTCCCACACCCATCGCAGACGGCAACTTTGTTTTTGCTTCAACCAGCTACAAGACCGGTGCGGCACTGGTGGAACTGAAGCGGGATGGTGATGCGATCGTGGCGGAAGAGAAGTACTTCCTTGAAGGCCAGACCTTCAATAATCACCACGGTGGTATGATTCTGCACGAAGGCCATATCTTCGCGGGACATCAGCAGAACGAAGGCTTTCCGACCTGCGTGAATCTGAAGTCCGGCGAAATTGTCTGGGGTGGACGGTTGCGAGGTCCCGGCAGTGGATCGGCTGCGATTCTGTTCATCGATGGGCACCTGATCTTCCGTTATCAGAACGGGGTCGTGGCACTGATCGAAGCCAACTCCGCCGAATATCGGTTGAAGGGCAGCTTCAAGCCGGATTACCAGGAAGGTGCCAGCTGGGCTCATCCCGTCGTCGTGAACGGCCACCTGTATCTGCGTGAACAGAACAAGCTGATGTGCTATCAGGTTGGGCCCTGATAAGTTTCTGTCAGGTCGTTGAAACAGCAGGAGCCGGGCAATTGCCCGGCTCTTTGCGTTTTCCGGTTCAACGCGGAATCATGCGAGCAGTCGAGGCATCGCTCGCAAAAATCCGGAGCCCCCAGGTAGCGGTTGTTGGCCCCCCGGGAGGGCTGTGTTTGGGAGGGCTGTGTTTGGGAGGGCGAAGCTCCTGCTGAGCCGCGTGCCCGGTCTGGCAGGCGGTTCGTTCGGCTCGGCGGGAGCCTCGCCCTGCCAAAGGGGGTGCTTTCCTGGGACCACCGAGCACCAGCTCGGTGCCCTCGCAGGAAAACACCCGTCAGCTATCACTGACGGCTCGCCTGCGCGGCGTTGGCTACCGGCTTTGTGTGGGTAAAAAGGTGGCCGGGCAGGAATGCCCGGGCTACGGTTGAGTTCGGCTCGGCGGG